>NZ_JBITMT010000002.1:0-810219 GCF_044466505.1 Streptosporangium sp. NPDC049376
CTTGGTAGGCCACTACCCCACCAACAAGCTGATAGGCCGCGAGTCCATCCCCAACCGAAAAAACTTTCCACCACCATCCCATGCGGGAAGAGGTCATATCCGGTATTAGACCCGGTTTCCCAGGCTTATCCCAGAGTCAGGGGCAGGTTACTCACGTGTTACTCACCCGTTCGCCGCTCGAGTACCCCGAAGGGCCTTTCCGCTCGACTTGCATGTGTTAAGCACGCCGCCAGCGTTCGTCCTGAGCCAGGATCAAACTCTCCAAACAATGCTTTTCGAGTCAACCCCGGCTGAAAGCACACCACCTCAACGCCGAAACGGCGGGAGGCGGGTGTATCAACCAAAGGAATCCATCCCCGCACGGATCATGTCGCCATGTCGTGCGTTAGGACGGGTTTGTGCTTCATGCACTGGCTTTTAGCACACTGTTGAGTTCTCAAGAAACGGACGCGTTCACCGTCCCCCCGAACCGTTTTACCGGCCGGAATTCCGGGGCGTTTCGTTTCGTTCATTTCGTTGTGTCTTTATTCTTTCAGACCCGCTTTTTCGTGTCAAACCGATCCGACCGGATCGCATTTTCTTCGATAAAGCCTGTCCGAGGAATTTCAGACCGCCCCGTCTCCGGAGCAACCCTTCCAACTTACTCCAACATCCGGGCCTTGTCGAACCGGCACTCTGCGCGACGCATGCGTCATGCAGGGAAAGTGGATCAGTGGAAGGGGTCCCGGGGCCTTGGCGATCTTCGCCGACCCCCTCGGGCCTGTGAACTCTATGTAAGGCCTCCGTCGCCGTCAAATCGACGATCACCCTGCGATCGAAGAGGTGATCGGAACGGTGATCAAAACAGGGAACGCATCAAAGACCACCCCACAAGGCCGCTTCTCTTCCCATATGGGTAGAGATCCAATATGACGGAGCAAAGACGGATTCCCCGGGCTCTCGTCGTGCTGCTCTGCGCGGCGGGCGCGGTGGTCACACTTGCCGGAGTACGGGAAGCCGGGTCGATCATCGGGCCCGTTCTGCTCGCACTGGTGCTCGTTCTGGCGGTCGCCCCTGTCAGGGCAAGACTGGAAAGGCGGGGCGCGCCCGGCTGGACGCTCGTCGCGGCTCCCCTGGCTCTCGTACTGCTCCTGCTGTTGAGCATGGTCGCGGTCCTCGCTCTCTCCGCCGCACAGCTGACGACCCTCGCCTCCACCTACGGGCAGCAGTTCGACCAGTTCGTCGTCCAGATACAGCAGTTCGCGGCGCGACTGGGCATCGGCAACCAGCAGGTGAACCAGGTGATCAGAACCCTCGACCCGGGAAAGGTCTTCGGGATCATCAGCGGCTTCGCCTCCGGACTGCTGGGGGTCTTCTCCAGCCTGGTGATCATCGTCATCGTGGTGCTGGCGATGTGCCTGGACGCCCGGGCCATCTCCTCCGTCCTGTCGTCCCGCCTGGCTCGGGAACACTCCGAACTCGTCACGGCGCTCGGCCACTTCGCGCACAACACCCGCCGTTATCTGGTCGTCTCCACGGTCTTTGGGCTTGTCTGCTCGGTGTTGGACGTCATCGCGCTGTGGGTGCTCGATGTCCCGCTTCCGATTCTGTGGGGTGTGCTGGCGCTGTTCACCAACTACGTCCCCAACGTCGGCTTCGTCATCGGACTGATCCCGCCGGCGCTCCTCGGCCTGCTGCAGGGCGGTCCCAAGACCATGGTCCTGGTGATCGTCTGCTACATCGCGATCAACTTCGTGGTCCAGTCACTCGTCCAGCCCAAATTCCTCGGGGACGCGGTCGGCCTGTCCACGACGGTGACCATGATGTCCCTGCTGCTGTGGGCGTTCGTGCTGGGCCCGCTCGGAGCGTTGCTCGCCATTCCGCTGAGCCTGCTGGCCCGCGCCCTGCTGGTGGACAGCGACCCCGAGGGGCGGTGGGTCGCGGCGCTCATCTCGGGGAAAGTCGTCGAGGACGGCCGGGACCGAAAACCCGCGAGGCCGTCCTAGCCTGGAGGCATGTACCGCGAGTGGGCCCCGGATCCGGCGATCGCCGGGCGGGTGACCTGTGTCTGGACGAGCCTCGCCGTCTCGGCGGCCACGCAGCTTGTGGTTCCCGACGGCTGTGTCGACCTGATCTGGGGGCCGGACGGCCCGCACGTCGCCGGGCCGGACACCGGGCCGATGCCGGTGCGGATGCGCCAGGGCGACCGTTACACGGGGGTCCGTTTCCGGCCTGGCGCGGTGGGCGAGGTGTTCGGCGTTCCGGTCGAGGCGCTGCGTGACGCCAGGGTGCCGCTCGACGAGCTGGGGGTGTTGCCGGGCCTGACGCCCCGCACCATGCAGGAGACGCTGGCCGTACGGTTGCGCGAGGTTCCTGAGCCTGATCCGGCGGCGCCGGCCATCGCCGAGGCGCTGCGGACGGGCAGGACCGTCGCCCAGGCGGCTTGGGAGCTCGGTCTCGGGGAGCGGCAGCTGCATCGGCGGTCGCTGCGCGCCTTCGGGTACGGGCCGAAGACGCTGCAGCGGGTGGTGCGTTTCCAGCGGGCGTTGCGGCTGGCCAGGCGCGGGACGGCGCTGGCCGAGGTCGCACTGGCCAGCGGATACGCCGACCAGTCCCACATGGCCAACGAGGTCAGGCGGCTGGCCGGGGTGTCCCTGGGCGGGCTGCTCAGCCGGTGACCCGTTCTCCGGGCGGTGTGGGCGGAGCGTCCAGCCTGATACCGAAATGGTCGCGGTAGGCGGCCAGGATCTCGGCGTCGGTGGTCAGGGTGGTCTCCTCGCGCTCGTCCCCCACGGTGCGGACGAGCTGCCTGTCGTTGAGCGTGAGACGCCCGTCCTCGGTGAGGAGGGAGCACACGAGCGAACGGGTGAAGTGGGACTTGGGCGAGGTCTGCTGCCACCAGCAGGTCGCCTCGTAGTCGGCCAGGACGCGTGGCCGCCGTTCCAGGCGATATTGGGGCACGCCGTTCTGCAACACGTCGATGTCCCCCTCCTCTGCCTCGACCAGCCGGAAGACCCCGCCCTGGTCAGCCTGGTCGGTGCGCAGGTCGAGCCGGAGGGGACGGTTGACGAACCTGCCGAACCCGACGTCGACGAGCCACGGCTCCGGGGTGTCGACGCGTAGCGCCATGTGGTCGAAGGGCGGGCCGAGCGAACCTCCGGAGAAGACCCTGGCCGCCAGCATGGTCACCCGGTAGCCCAGCGAGCGGAGCAGTACGGCGAAGGCACCGTTGAGCTCGTAGCAGAAGCCGCCCCTGCGGCGACCGACGATCTTGTCGATCAGGGCCTGTTCGCTGAGCGTGACGGGTTCGCCGAGGTGGATGCTCAGGTTCTCGAACGGCACCGTCCGCAGGTGACGCAGGTGCAGTTCGCCGAGAGCCTCGGCGTCCGGGCGCGGAGGGCGGGCGGCGCCGATCCGCGCCAGGTATTCGTCCATGGGGGTGTTTCCCGTTCAGGCTGCGGCCGGGGCCGTGGGAGACAGGGGATCCGAGGCCTTGGAGACGCGGCGCGCCCAGGGCATGGCCATGACCAGGATCGGCAGCAGGACGATGGAGGCGCGGGACCAGATCGAGTGCATGGCCCACCAGGTGTCGGTGTCGAACTGGGTCAGGTAGAGGTAGCCGCAGCCCGCCCAGAGGGACACGCCGATGATGGCCGGCCAGGCGAAGCGGGTCGGGCGGGCGACCAGGAACGGCATGAACCACAGCAGGTACTGCGCGCCGAGTCTGGGCGTGGTGACCATGAAGGCGAGCAGCAGGGCGGTGGTGAGGTCGATCGGGTCGGCCCGGCGCCAGAGGAAGGCCACGACCAGCATGGTGAGGTAGATCAGCCGGGTGCCGAAGGTCGCGATCCCGGAGTGGAGGGTCCAGTCGCCACCGACGAGGATGGCGCTGTAACCCCACTCACCGACGATCGGCCTGACGTCTCCCATGACGCGGATGACCTCGGGAAGCTGATCCAGCGAGGTTCCGGCGAAGACGGGCAGGGTGGCCAGGAAGAAGATCGGTGGTACGGCCGTCGCCACGAACGCGGCCAGCCGGGAACGGAAGGTCGGCAGCAGCAGGAGCATCCCGGGGATCAGCCAGATCGGCCAGCTCTTCGCGCACAGGGCCAGTCCCATCAGCAGGCCGGCGATGATCGCCCTGCGCATGACGGCCGAGTCGCCGTCGCGGGGGGCGAGCGCCGTACGCACCGAACCACCGGGGGCGAGCGCGCCGCCCGGCGCGGTGAGGCTCCGTACGGCTCCGCCCAGCCCGAGGGCGGCGACGCGTTCGCGCGCCAGGGCGAACACGTCGATCCTGAGGCCGGGGCGCTCGGGGTCGCCGGGGCCGCGGGCGACCACGAAGGCGGCGACACCGAAGAGCAGGGCGACGGGTTCGACCTGTCCGTGGATCGAGGCGACGAGGATGGCCAGCGGGTTGCAGGCGTACTGGAAGGCGCGCAGGGAGGCCTTGCCGCCGCCCGCGAGCTTGCCGACGAGCGGGATCAGCGCGATGTCGGCGACCACGGTGACGAGCCTGCCGCCGATCTCCCACGGGATGCCCAGCCACAGCAGCAGGCCGTACACGTAGGGGATGGTGGGCAGGAAGTGCCAGCCGCCCTCACTGCCGATCACGGGGTCCTGACGTCTGAGGATCGCCTCGCCCGCGGGCTTGAAGCTCTCCATGAAGTCGACCGGCTGCCATCTGCTCATCGCGGCCAGGACCATGATGAGCACCCGGAACACGATGCCCACCACGAGCACGAGGATGGGAGACGGGCGCCAATCTCGCCACTGGGCGACCAGAGCCAGCACGACACCTGTGACGAGGACAAACCCCGTGAGAATTGCGTAGTCCATGACGGTAACAGCCTGCCGGAACCGGTCGCCTCACGCCCACTCGGTCTCGAAAACGAGACCTGTCTCTCAGCTTACATCACTCAAAGCTCTACAATCGTTACAAATGGTAGCCCCTGGGGGTGAGTCCTGGTCGTTCGGCAAGTGGATCGCCGAACCGCCCAGGAGGGTGTGGGTGGCGCCGGCCCTGCTGGTGCTCGGGGTGGGCTTCGTCGCGCAGAACCGGGTGCCCGCCAGGATCCGCTGGATGGTATTCGGCGTGACCTGGCCGCTGTGGCCGGCCCTGCTCGTGATGCCGGTCGTCGGCGTGCTCATCGGGGTGCCGGCCCGTCGCCGGTCGGCGCGGCGGAGGTGAAGGCCTTCCTGGTGTAGAGCAGCGCGCCCAGCGCCGTCAGGGCGAGCAGGAGATAGCCGATCGTGTAGGCGTGGGCCACGGAGTAGACCACTCCCATGACCAGTGGCGGGAAGTAGCCGCCGAGACCACCCGCCGCGCCGACCAGGCCGGTGACCGTTCCCACCCTGGACGGCTCGACGAGTTTGGCGACCAGGGCGAAGACGCCACCCGTGCCGAGGCCGAGGAACAGAGCCGTCAGCACGAAGCACAGTCCGGCGGGGATCTCGGCGGGCGGTTCGAAGGCCAGCACGACCGCCATGATCGCGGTCCCGGCGAACGAGACCAGCAGCACCCTGCTCGCGCCGATCCGGTCGGACAGCGCACCGCCGACCGGCCTGGCGAGGACCGCGGCCATCGAGAACCCCGCGTCGCGCAGGCCCGCTCCGGTCTGGGTGAAGCCGTAGACGACCTGCAGCAGGGTGGGCAGGTAGGTCGAGAAGGCCACGAAACCGCCGAAGCAGACGGCGTAGAGGAACGCGCACTGCCAGGTCGCCTTGATCTTGACGGCCTCGCGCATCCGGGGCAGCGCGGGCGCCGTCGCGGGTCGCCATTCGGGTGAGTCCCGGCTGACCAGCAGCATCACGACGCCCATCACGGCCAGCAGCACGGCCATCAGCACGTGGGTCTGGGCCCTGCCGAGCCACTCGACCAGGCGGGGCGTCAGGAACGCCGAGACGGCGGTGCCGCCCATGCCCATGCCGAAGACCCCGGTGGCGAAGCCGCGCCGTTCCGGCCGGTACCAGGCGTTGACGAACGGGATGCCGACGGCGAAGGAGGTGCCGCCGAGGCCGAGCAGGAAGCCCCACAGCAGCAACCAGCCGTAGGAGTCGGACCAGCCGACCCCGAGCACCGGGACGATGGTCACGAAGCACGCGACGGCGAACATGAGCCGCCCGCCGAGCTTGTCGGTGAGCACGCCGACCGGGATGCGGCCGAGCGAGCCGACCAGCACCGGGATCGCGACCAGCAGGGAGGTCTGGGGCGGCGACAGGCCGAGCTGCCTGGTGTAGCTCCCGGCGAGGGGCCCTATCAGGTTCCACGCCCAGAAGGTGATGGCGAAAGCGGTCGTTGCGAGCACCAGGTTGACGACCTGGCCCCGGCGAAGTTCGTTCGGCATGCGCACCCCCGACATCACAAATGGTAACCATCTGTGATGGATCACTCACAAGGGGTGCAGCCCGCGAAAGGAAAGATGGACGGATTCCGGCCTGCGACCTTGGCCGGAATCCGTCCGCCGGGCGGAAACTCAGCAGCTAAGGTTGCCGCCCGGAGTCACACCGAGGATCTGAGTGAACCTCTGGTAGCTGTTGATCCTGCTCTGCACCTGGGAGGGGTTGCCTCCGTTGCACTCCAGGGCGCCGTTGATGCTGCGGATCGTCTCACCGAATCCGGCGCCGTTGACCATGGCGTTGTGCGGGGTCATCGTGCCGGGGCCGTTCTGGGTCATCCAGTACCAGATGCCGGTCTTCCAGGCCACGGCCGGGTCGTTCTGCACCAGGTTGGGGTTGCGCAGCAGGTCGATGCCCAGGGCGTCGCCGGCGGCCTTGTAGTTGAAGTTCCAGCTCAGCTGGATCGGGCCCCGGCCGTAGTAGGCGGCCTGGCCGGCGGGGCAGCCGTACGGCTGGCTGGCGTCGCAGTAGTGCGGGTAGTTCGAGGTGTTCTGCTCGACGACGTAGACCAGGCCGCCGGTCTCGTGGCTGACGTTGGCCAGGAACGCCGCCGCCTCCTGCTTCCTGACCGTGTCACTGCCGGTGCCCGCGAACGCCGGGTAGGCGCTCAGCGCGTTGACCAGGCCGTTGTAGGTGTAGAAGGGGTTGCGGCTCGGGAACATCTGGTTGAACTGCGCCTCGCTGACCACGAAGCCGCCCGGGTTCGGCGTCGTCGACGTCGGGGTGGGCGTGGGGGTCGGCGTGCCGGAGGGGCGGCAGACGTACGGCGACCAGTACCACGTGCTGATCACGGGGTCGTAGCCCGGGTTGTCGTGGGTTGCCTGGTAGTAACGGCCGTTGGTGTACCTGACGATGTCGCCGGTGACGTAGTTCCTGCCCGCGACCCAGTCGGGGTGGTCACAGGTCGGGACGGTCGGGGTCGGCGTGGGGGTCGGCGTGCCGTTCCCGCACACCCCCTGGTCCGCCCACACGATGGCGACGCCCGGGGTCTCGTTCTGGGTCCACCACTTGGCCGACCAGTTGTGGCCGTTGTAGGAGGCGGTGTTGCCGCCCGTGTAGACCTTCGAGGAGTTCCAGGGGTCCGCGCAGGCGGCGGCGACCGCGGTGGAGGTGGTTGCGGTCGTTGAGGCGGTCGTTGAGGCGGAGGCCGCCGGGAGGACGACCGCCAGGGCGCCTGTCACCGCGGCCGCGGCGATGGACGCCATGATGCGTAGTCTCGTCACTTGCTCACTCCTTGGGGCGAAGTCCTTGGGTGGAGTCCTGCGCGGACTCCTGGGGGAGTCCCTGGGGTGATGTCCTGGGGCGGAGACACGGGGACCGGCAAAGACAATCGGCGCCGGAGGTCCGTCTCCCCCGGCGCCGATGGGAACCTCGCCGCCGGGGGTCCGTCTCCCCCGGCGGCGATGAACACCTCGCCTCCGAGGGTCCGTCTCCCTCGGTGACGATGTACACCTCGCCGTCGGAGGTCCGTCTCCTCCTCCGGCGATGGAGACCTCACCGCCGGGGGTCCGTCTCCCCCGGCGGCGAGGGGCCTGTCAACTCAGGGCGTCAAGGTAGGCCCTGTGGTTGCGGGAGAACTCGAAGTTGTTGTACTTGTCCCAGTTGATCGACCAGGTCATCAGACCCCGCAGGCCACGGTAAACACCCTTCGGCTTGTAGGAGCCGCAGTTGGTGCCCTTGCTCAGGCAGTCGAAGGCCTTCTGGACCTCGGCCACCGAGGTGTAGCCGTTGCCCGCGTACTGCGCGGCGGGCAGGCCGATGGCGACCTGCTCGGGGCGCAGGGCGGGGAAGACGTTGTTCGGGTTGCCCGCGATCGGGAAGCCCGCCAGCAGCATGTCGGTCATCGCGACGTGGAAGTCGGCGTTGCCCATCGTGTGGTACTGGTTGTCAAGACCGGTGATCGGCCCGGAGTTGTAGTCCTGGACGTGCAGCAGGGTCAGGTCGTTACGCAGCGCGTGGATGACCGGCAGGTAGGACCCGGCCCGCGGGTCGGCGGAGCCGCTCGCGCCGGGACCGTAGAACTGGTAGCCGAGCTGGACGAAGAACGTCTCCGGGGCCATGGTCAGGACGAAGTTGGCGCCGTACTTGGCCTTGAGGGTCTTCAGCGCGGAGATCAGGTTGACGACGACCGGGGTGGTCGGGGACGCGAGGTTGGTGTCACCGGCGTTGAGGTAGAGCGAGTGGCCCTCGAAGTCGACGTCGAGGCCGTCGAGGCCGTATTTGTCGATGATGGCGCTGACCGACTCGACGAACTTGTCACGCGCGGCCGTCGTGGTGAGCTGGACCTGGCCGTTCTGGCCGCCGATCGAGATCAGCACCTTCTTGCCCTGGGCCTGCTTGGCCTTGATCGCCGCGATGAAGTCGGCGTCGGACTCCACGCTGGGGCACTCGGCGACCGGGCAGCGCACAAAGCGGATGTCACCGGAGGTCACCGAGGTCGGCTCTCCGAAGGAGAGGTTGATGAAGTTCCACTCCTTGGGCACGTCGGCCATCCGCACGTAGCCGGAGCCGTTGGCGAAGGAGGCGTGCAGGTAGCCGACCAGCACCTTGTTCCCGGGCGGCGGGCTGTCGCCGACCGTGACCGAGACCTCGGCGGACTTGCTCGACTCACCGACGGGGTTGAAGGCGCTGACCCGGTAGGCGTAGGTGCCGGCCGGGAGGGTCTCGCTGAAGCCCCGGGTCGTCGTCGTGCCGACCTTGGTGTTGCCCCGGTAGACGTTGTAGCCGGTCACGCTGCCCGTGCCGGGGTTCCAGCTCAGCGTCACGGTGGTGCCGTTGACCGTGGCGGCCAGACCGGTCGGGGTTCCGGGCGGCGGCGGGGTGTCGTTGCCGACCGTGACCGAGACCGTGGCGGACCTGGCCGACTCACCGACCGCGTTGACCGCGCTCACCTGGTAGTCGTGGTTGCCGGGCTGGGGGCTGTCCGCGTAGGTGGTCGTCGTGGCCGAGCCGACCTTGGCGCCGTCGCGGTAGACGTTGTAGCTCGTGGCGCCCTCTGAGGCGTTCCACTTCAGCGTGGCGGTGGTCACGCTGCCCGTGCCGGTCAGGCCGGTGGGGGTGGCGGGCACCTGCGGGGTGTCGTTGCCGACCACCAGCGTGACCGACGCCGACTTGGCCGACTCGCCCACGGCGTTGACCGCGGTCACCTGGTAGACGTGGGAGCCCGCCGGGGCGCCCAGGTCGGTGTAGGTGGTCGTCGTGGCCGAGCCGACCTTGTTGCCGTCACGGTAGACGTTGTAGCTGGTGGCCCCCTCGGAGGCGGACCACTTCAGCGTGGCGGTGCTGGGGGTGCTGCTGCCGGTCACGTTCGTGGGAACGGCGGGCGCCCCGGCTCCGGGAGGGCCGTCCAGGACGATGTCGTCGGCCTGGTAGGCGCCCTGGCCGTACCAGCCGTTGACGTAGACCGTCACCGAGTTGGTCGAGGCGCCGGTGGTGAAGGTCCGGGTCAGCTGGGAGTAGGCCGACGGCGAGGACGTCCACGTGCTCTGGTCGGTCGTGCCGGTGCCGGTCACGCCGAGGAACACGTAGCCGCCGCGCACCCAGCCCGACAGCGAGTAGGAGGAGGACGGCTTGACGCTGACCGTCTGCTGGCAGCGCGCGGTGTCCGAGCCCTGCGGCGTGGCCTGCAGGGCCTTGGACCCGCCGTGCACCGGCGAGGAGACCGCCGTCGCGCCGGAGGAGGCCGTGCAGGTCCAGCCGGACAGGCCGTCCTCGAAGCCGGGGTTGTTCGCGATGTTGGCGGCGCTGGCGGGCGTCGCGGCGAGCATCGTGCCGCCGATCGCCAGTACGGCCGCCGTGGCGAGCTTCCTGAGGTTCATCCGGTGAATCCCTTGAAGATTGTGGTGAACTCCCACGGCGACTGTGAGATGCCGCTGCAGGTGGGCGATACCTGACCGTTGGGGCAGCCGCCGTTGTCACGGCCGGCCGACCAGAAGCCGATGTAGGCCACGTGGTTGCTGTTGGCCCAGTTGAGCAGCGAGCGCGCGTCCGCCTGGGTGGTGGTCGACCCGGTGTCGTTCTTGCCGATCATCGGGGTGAGACCGAGCATCTTCTTGAGCTGCGCGTCGGTCTTGGCGGGCCAGACGCCCTTCATCTGGTTGAGGGTCGCCTGGGCGGCGCTGATCAGTGCGGCGCCCCAGTTGCCGCTGTAGCCGAAGTCCATCAGCATCGGGTTGACGATGAGGTTGAGACCCTTGGCGGCGGCGTCCTGCAGGATCGACACGGAGAACGGGTCGAGGCCGTAGTCCGCGCCCTGGATGCGCAGCGTGTAGCTGATCACGGTGCCGCGCTCGGTCTGGAGCTGCTTCAGCGCGGTGTTGACCTTGTTGACGTCGATGGAGGCCTCGACGTCGACGTCGAGGTGGTTGGTGCCGACGGTGTCGAGCACCTTCTTGTAGGCGGTGAGCAGCGCGGCGGAGGTGCCGCAGGTGTGCTCAAGGTAGGGACCCTGGGCGCCACCGGTGGCCACGATGACCTGGCCGCCCTTCGCCTGGAGCGCCTTGACGTCGTTGATGATGCGCGGCTCGTCGATCGGGATGGTGCCGCCCCAGGCCGGGTTGCAACCGGTGCTGTCGCCGAGGGCGAAGGCCAGGGTGTAGTTCTTCACCCCGGTGGCGTTGGACGCGCTGACCAGGGAGGGCGTCGGCATCGTGATGTCGATGTAGGGCGCGTAGCGGATCTCACCGGTCGGAGGGAGGGTGTCGTCGCTGGTCTTGCCGCTGACCGAGGGACCGTACGCGGAGCAGTTGTTCGATCCGTCGCACGCCCTGACCCGGAAGCCGTAGGTGGTGTTGGCGGTCAGGCCGGTCGCGGTGTGGCTCAGGTTCGCCCCCGCGCTGACCGGGGCCCCGTTGTCCCTGGAGACCTCGTAGCGGTCGACCTTGCCCGAGTCGTCGGTCGAGGCCGACCACGCCAGGTTCAGCGAGTTGGCCGTGGGACCGCCCACGGTCAGGCCGGCCGGCACGCTCGGCGGGGTGGTGTCGGGGCCGCCGGTGGTGGTGCCGTTCACCACGGATGTGTAGGCGGAGCAGTTGTCCGAGCCGTCACAGGCGCGGACCCGGAAGCCGTAGGTGGTGCTGGCGGTCAGGCCGGTCGCGGTGTGGCTCAGGTTCGCGCCGACGCTGACCGGCGTCCCGTTGTCCCGCGACACCTCGTAGCGGTCGACCTTGCCGGAGTTGTCGGTCGAGGCCGACCAGCTCAGGCTGAGCGTGCTGTTGGTGGCGCCGCCGACGGCCAGGTTGCCGGGGACGGTCGGCGGGACGGTGTCCGGGGGCGGGGTGTCGTCACCGGGAGGGCCGTCCAGGACGATGTCGTCGGCCTGGTAGGCGCCCTGGCCGTACCAGCTGTTGACGTAGATCGTCACGGACTTGGTGGACGCGCCGGTGGTGAAGGTCCGGGTCAGCTGGGAGTAGGCCGACGGTGAGGACGTCCAGGTGTTCTGGTCGGTCGTGCCGGTGCCGGTCACGCCGAGGAACACGTAGCCGCCGCGCACCCAGCCCGACAGCGAGTAGGACGAGGACGGCTTGACGCTGACCGTCTGCTGGCAGCGCGCGGTGTCCGAGCCCTGCGGCGTGGCCTGCAGGGCCTTGGATCCGCCGTGCACCGGCGAGGAGACCGCTGTGGCCCCCGAGGCCCCCGAGCAGGTCCAGCCGGTCAGGCCGTTCTCGAAGCCGGGGTTGGTGGCGATGTTGGCGGCGTGGGCCGGCGTGGCGGCGAGCATCGTGCCCCCCACCGCCAGTGCGGCCACCGCGGCGAGCCTCCTGAGGTTCATCCGTTGTACCCGACGAAGATCTTGGCGAACTCGTAGGGCGTCTGGGGGATGTTGGTGCACTTGTACAGGGGGCCGTTGCAGGCGTTGCGGTCCCGCGTGCCCTCCCAATACGAGAGCATCCCCAGGTGCTTGGACTTGGCGAAGGCGACGAGCTGGCGGGCGTCGGCCTGGTCGAAGACCCTGCCGTCGTCGTTCTTGCCGAGCATCGGGGTGACGCCGAGCATTCTCCACAGCTGGGCGTCGTTCTTGGCCGGGTAGAGGGTCTTGAGCTGGTTGAACGTGCTGTTGGCCGCCTGGATGGCCGCGTCACCGTAGTCGGCGTCACGGTAGTAGTCCATGGCCATGACGTTGACCAGGTCGAGGTTGACCCCGGCGTCCCTGGCCGACTTGACCACGTTGATGCCGCTCTCGACGAGGCCCTCGGGCAGCACCGGCAGGGTCAGCGAGATCTTGAGGTTGGGGTAGGTCTGCTGGAGCTTGGCCAGCGCCTGCGACCTGCGGTTGACGGAGGCGGTGTCCTGGGTGGCCGCGCCCTCGATGTCCAGGTCGATGTACTTCAGGCCGTAGGTGTCGACGACCATCTTGTACTCGTTGTAGAGCGCGGTGACGTCGGTGCAGGCCTGGGCTAGCTCGACGCCGCTGGCGCCGCCGAAGGAGATCTTCACGTCACCGCCGGCCGCCCTGATGGCGTCGATCTGGTCCTTGGCCCACCCGGAGCGCGGGTCGAAGGCGCCGAACCAGGTGGCCTTGCAGGTCCCGGCGCCGATGAAGGCGAGGGTGTAGTTCTTGACCCCGGAGGCCGTCACCATGTCGGACAGGACCGGCGTCGGCCAGGCGCCCATGTCGACGTAGGGGGCCATCCACAGGTTCCCGCCGGGCTGGACCGTCGGAGTCACGGTGGGAGTCACCGTCGGGGTCACGGTGGGCGTGACCGTGGGGGTCACGGTGGGCGTGACGGTCGGCGTCGGCGTGGGGGTGGAACCGCCGTCGCAGGGGTTGCCGTTGAGCGTGCAGCCGGTCGGCGAGCCGGTGCCGGTGGAGACCCAGCCGAAGGTGGCGGTCGCGCCGGGCGCGAGCGTGCCGTTGTAGTCACGGTTCTTGAAGGTGTACTTGCTCCCGGACTGCGTCATGAGCGAGTCCCAGTAGGAGCCGACCCCGGTGCCCGAGGGCAGGTCCAGGACCACCGTCCAACCGTTGAGCGTGGTGGTACCGGTGTTCTTCACGGTGATCTGGCCGGTGTAACCGCCCGACCACTCCGATGCCTTGGTGAAGGTCGCGGTGTCCGCCTGGGCGGGCACGTTGACAAGCAGTGTCGCTCCGCAGGCGAGCGCCGCGGCGACGGCGAGCGTCGACAGCCGCACTCGTGTTGATCGTTGGTTCATGACCTGCCTCATGGGACTTCTGGGGGGTGTGGGGGGTGTCATGGGGTGTCATGGGGGTACGGCCCGCGGCCCGGTGCACGGGGCCGCGGGCCGTACCGGCTAGAAGCCGGCGGTGATCTTGGTGAACTCCCAGTCGGCCTGCGCGACGCCGCTGCAGGTCTCCTGGACGCCGCCGCCGGGGCAGGGGCGGTCACGGTTGGTCGACCAGAAGGCCAGGCGGGTCAGACCCTTGGACTTGGCGTAGTCGGTGATCTGCTGCCAGGTCGCCGGGCTGGTCACCTCCTGCTGGTCGGACAGACCGTTCATGCCGGAGATGCCCATGTGGGCGTAAGCCTGCGCGTCGGTCCAGCCGTTGGCGGACTTCAGCGCGTTCTTCAGACCCTCGGCCGCGTTGACCGTGCTCTGGTACATGTTCGCGCCGCCGTTGAAGTCGAACGGCATGATCGTGTAGTTGTCGATCGGCACGGCCAGCGCCTTGGCCTGGTTGATCAGGCGGATGCCGTGGCTGGTCGGGCCGGTGGTCGCGGTGCCGAAGGTCACGACGATCTTGACGTTCGGGTTGGCGGCCTTGACGATCTTGAGACCGTTGAGGATGCGGTCCTGGACGGTGTAGTTCTCGAACTCGTCGGTGTTCTCGATGTCGAAGTCGACCACGGCCGGGCCGACCGCGTCGATGACCTTCTGCACGGCGCCGGCGAAGGCCTGCGGGGTCGAGCAGTTCGGGCCGAGCTTGTTACCGCTCCAGCCACCGAAGGAGATCTGGACGTTGCCGCCCGCGGCCTTGACCGCGTTGATCGCGGCCTGGTCGGCGCCACCGGTCAGCGGACGCTGCCCGTCCCAGGCCGGGTTGCACCCGTTCTGGGCGAGGATGAAGGCCATCGTGAAGGACTTGATGCCGGTGGCGTTCATGACGGTGGTGACGCTGGGCGGGTTGCCCCAGCCCATGTAGAGGTACGGCGCGCCGGGCATCTTGGCCGGGTTCGGGTTGGTGCAGCCCGTGGTGGTGCCGGTGACGGCGGCGCTGGCGGCCGACTCGCCCTGAGAGTTGTAGGCCTTGACCGTGTAGGTGTGCGGCTCACAGGTGCCCAGGTTGGAGACCGTCGCCGAGGTGCCGGTCACGGTCGCCTTCACCGTGGAGCCCTCGTAAACGCGGTAGCCCGTCACCGTGCCCGAGGAGGCGCCCCACGACAGCGAGATGGAGGTGTCGGTGGTGCCGCTCACGGTCACGTTGGCCGGTGCGCCGGGGGTGCCGGTGGTGCAGCCGGTGGTGGTCGCGCTGACCGGGTCGGTCTTGGCACCCTCGCCCGCGCCGTTGTAGGCCGCGACGGTGTAGGTGTGCGCCTCACAGTCACCCAGACCGGAGATCGTCGCCGAGGTACCGGTCACGGTCGCCTTCACCGTGGAACCCTCGTAAACCCGGTAACCGGTCACCGTACCGCTGGCCGCGCCCCACGACAGGGACACGCTCTTCGAGCCACCGGTCGCCGTCACCGCGCCGGGCTTGCCCGGGGCGGTCTCGGTGCTGCCGCCGCCGCAGTCGGCGCCGTTGACCTTGCAGCCGGTCGGGGTCGCGTCACCGGGGGAGGCGATGAAGCCGAAGCTCACGCTGCTCCCGGCCGGGAGGCTGCCGTTCCAGCCGACGTTGCTGAGCGTGAAGTGGGTACCGCTCTTGGTCAGGCTGGCGTCCCAGGCGGAGCTGACGTTGCCGCCCGCGGGCAGGTCGAACTCGACCTTCCAGCTGCTCAGGGCGGCGCCGCTGTCGTTCTTGATCGTGTACTTGCCTTCGAAGGCCGAGCCCCAGCTTGAGGTCTTGGTGAAGGTCGCCGTCACCCCGGCCGCGTGGGCCGGGGAGGAGGCGAGCAGTACACCCGAGGCGGCGATGGCCGCCGCCACGAGAATACGAAGAGGACGCATGTTCCCTCCATGGGGAAGAGGTGCGAGAAGTGCGGTCTTACTTGGGGGGTGTCACTTCGTCGTGACCTAGGTAGGGCCCGCGCCCCGGGGGCGGAAGACGCGGGCCGTACCGGCTGTGTGCCCTGGGAGGTGCTTCCCCTAGGGAAGAGTGGCGAGGTGCGGCTTGACGGTCTTGGAGAAGTTCCAGTTGTTGCTGGCGTCCCAGTTGATCGACCAGGTCATCGCGCCCCTGATGCCGGGGTAGGCGTTCGGGGGAACGAAGGAGCCGCAGTTGGTCTTGGTGGCCAGGCAGGTCAGCGCCTGGTTCACCATGGAGGGCGCGACGATGCCGCCGCCCGCGGCGCCGGGGCCCGCAGGCAGGCCGAGCGCGACCTGGTCGGGGCGCAGACCGTTCTCAAGCTGGATGCAGGCCAGGGCGGTCATGAAGTTGACCGTGCCCTGCGAGTAGGCCGCCATCTTGTCGCAGCCGAGCATGGAGCCCGAGTTGTAGTACTGCGTGTGGACAACGGTGAGGATGTCCTTGATGTTCAGCGCGAGCTTGAAGTACTCGGCACCCGGCGACTGCATGTCGATCGTCTGCGGCGCCATCGTGATGATCAGGTCGGAGCCGGCCTTGGCTCGCAGCGACCGCAGGGCCTGACCCATGTAGGTGGCGTTGAGGCCGTTCTCCAGGTCGATGTCGACGCCGTCGAAGCCGTAGTTCTGCATCAGGGCGTAGACGCTGTCGGCGAACCTGGTCGCCGCGGCCGAGCTGGCGACCTGGACGCGGCCCTTCTCACCGCCGACCGAGAGGATGACCTTCTGGCCGCGCGAGTGCACGGTCTGCACGTCGGCCTTGAACTGGGCGTCGGTGTAGCCGCCCAGGGAGGCCGACAGGCCCGGGTCGATGCCGAAGACGACCTCGCCCGCGGTGGAGCTGGCCTCGCCGAAGGAGACGGCGATCAGGTCGTACTCCTTCGGCACCGAGGAGAGCTTCAGCTCGACCGCGGGGTTGTCGAAGTTGTGCCAGTAGCCGGTGAGGAAGTGCTTGGGCAGCGGGGTGGTGGTGCAGCCCGTGGTGCTGGTGCTGGCCGGGTCGCTCTTGGCGCCCTCACCGTTGTCGTTGTAGGCCGCGACGGTGTAGGTGTGCGCCTCACAGTCACCCAGACCGGAGATCGTCGCCGAGGTACCGGTCACGGTCGCCTTCACCGTGGAACCCTCGTAAACCCGGTAACCGGTCACCGTACCGCTGGCCGCGCCCCACGACAGGGACACGCTCTTCGAGCCACCGGTCGCCGTCACCGAGCCGGGCTTGCCGGGGGCGCCGGTGGTGCAGCCGGTGGTGCTCGCGCTCGCCGGGTCGCTCTTGGCACCCTCGCCCGCGCCGTTGTAGGCCGCGACGGTGTAGGTGTGCGCCTCACAGTCACCCAGACCGGAGATCGTCGCCGAGGTACCGGTCACGGTCGCCTTCAGCGTCGAGCCCTCGTAAACCCGGTAACCGGTCACCGTACCGCTGGCCGCGCCCCACGACAGGGACACGCTCTTCGAGCCACCGGTCGCCGTCACCGCGCCCGGCTTGCCCGGGGCGGTCTCGGTGCTGCCACCACCGCAGTCGGCGCCGTTGAGCTTGCAGTTCAGCGGTACGGAGTTGGCGCCGCCCGGGGTGCCGAGGAAGCCGAAGCTCACGCTGCTGCCGCTGGGGACGCTGCCGTTCCAGCCGACGTTGCTGAAGGTGATGTGCTGGCCGTTCCTGGTCAGCGTGGCGTCCCAGAACGAGCCGACGCTGACACCGGCGGGCAGGTCGAACTCGACCTTCCAGCTGCTCATGGCGGTGCCGCTGTCGTTCTTGATCGTGTACTTGCCTTCGAAGCCCGACCCCCAGTCGCCGACCTTGACGAAGGTCGCGGTGGCCGAGGCGGCCTGTGCTGGGAGTGCGACCGCCGTCGCCGCCGCGGCGAGGGCCGCCGCGGCGACGAGCGATCCGGCTATGACGCGAAATCTCACGTTAACCTCATGCATTCGGTGGGGGGGTGGCCGTACGGCTCGCGCTCCTTTTTTGGGGGGTGCTCCTCTGCAGGCGGCGAGGAGGCGGAGCGCAAGCCGTACGGCGGGTAGGGCGCGGTCCCGGGGCCGCAGGAAGGCCGGGTCCACGCCATGGTTCAGCGCAGGCCGTCGCCCGGCACGCCGAACGAAGAGGCGCCGTCGCTGGTCGTCTCTTGGTTCGCCGTACCGGTCGCGTGCCCGATCTTCCGGTGTTCACCGGTGATGACCGGCTGTACGCCGACCCGCGGAGTCCGGCCGACGGTGTGTTCGGCCCGTGCGGACGCGCGCGGATCGCCCGGGGTGTTCCGCGTGGCCGCGTCGTTACGGCTCACGCTGGTCGAAACGCTGGTCGAAACGCTGGTCAAGGCGATGATGGAGCCGAGATGCCGCCCGTGACCGGTGGGCGGCGTGTTCTCGCGCCGGGTTTGCCGGTGCGCGGGAACCGCGATGGTGACATCCTTGGGCGTGTGCCCGCCCCGTGGCCCCGACCACCGGCCGCAAGGCCGGACGAGGGTGGCGGTGGTGGTGCCACCTGGCGCGAACGCCCCGTGCGGGGAGCTTGCAGCCTCAGTCAGGACGAGTAAGGGAAGGGTACGCCACATGATCGCTCCCTTGACAGGGGAACCTGGGGGGTGGAGTCGTCCGAACGGCCGGACCTTCACATGGTGATGACTGCCGTCTTGGCGTTCTCGCAGCTCGCGATCGATCAAGGCGGTGGGGGGCGCACCATCGTCGTCTCGTCTCCTCATTTCTTTTAGGAAAGTTTCCTAAGAGTTGTCGCGATCGTAGCCTTGACAGAGATTTGCCACAAGGCCCAAAAGCTCAAGGATTCAACGATCCAGCTAGGCACGTTCCAAAATCTGCCCTCCTTTCCGCCTCCGCGCGCCGGTCACTCCTCGCCGAGCACCTGTGACAGCGGTTTGCGGGTGAGATCGGGAACCTCCGCGTCGTGGGCCGCGTAACCGACCGGGAACAGAATGTAAGGGCGCTCACTGCCGGGACGTCCGCAGATCTCGGTCAGGAACGCCATCGGGTTCGGGGTGTGGGTGAGCGTCGACAGACCCATCTCGTGCAGCGCGGCGATGAAGAACCCGCACGCGATGCCGACGCTCTCGTTGACGTAGTAGTGCTTGACCCGGGTGCCGTCGGGGCGGACGCCGTACTTCTCCGCGAAGCAGACCACCAGCCACGGCACCGTCTCCAGGTAGCCCTTGTCCGAGGTGGTCTCCAGGTGGGCCAGGGCCTCGCGCCACTCGGCGGTCAGCCGGCCGCCCTCGTAGTTCTGCCGCTCCTCGATCTCGGCGGCCTCCCTGATCCGCTTCCTGGTCTCCGGGTCGCCGACGACGATGAACTTCCAGGGCTGCTGGTGCGCCCCTGACGGCGCGGTGTTGGCGGACCTGATCGCCAGCTCGACGCACTCGCGGGGCACGGGCTCGTCACTGAAGAAGCGCACGCTCCTGCGCCGGTCCATGTGCTCGTAGAACCTGCGGCCCCGCTCCACCATCTCGGCCTCGGGGTACCGCGTGGGCCGGTAAGGAATGAAAGGGTGGGAATGCTCGCGTGCCATTTCTCCTCCATCTTTGCCGTATATGCCATATATGCAGGCGTAGTGTGATTGGCAGTCCCAGACTGGGCAACACACCCGCCGTTTCACTGCCAGATCGTCGGTGAAGGGCACGGCGCGCACTTCGGAGGTGGACAGATTGGCAGCCCGGCGGAACGGCCTGGACGAGCTCGACCGCAAGGTGCTCCACCTGATCAGGGAACGCCCGAGGACCGGGCTGCTGGAGATCTCCCGCCTCCTCGGCGTCGCCAGGGGCACCGTCCAGGCCCGCCTCGACCGGATGGTCTCCGACGGGGTGATCACCGACTTCGGCCCCAACCTCTCCCCCCGCGCGCTGGGGTACCCGGTGCAGGCCTTCACCACGCTGGAGGTCGAGCAGGTCTCCAGGGCCGAGATCTCCGCCGCGCTCACCGCGATCCCCGAGGTCCTGGAGGCCCACATCGTCACCGGCCCCGGCGACGTCTGGTGCCGGATCGCGGGCCGCGACCACGAGCACATCCAGGAGGTCATCGACGAGACCCTCACGATCCCCGGCGTACGGCGCAGCAGCACGGTGATCACGTTGTCCACGGTCGTCCCGCACCGGGTCCAGCCCCTGGCCGACCGAGGCTGAGACACCGGTTCCCGGGAACAGCCGGCCTCCGGCGGGCGATCCGGAGGCGGGCATGCCGGCGGCGGAGGCGGACTGCCGAGCCGGGGAGGCCGGGAAGGGCTGTGACAGGACGAACGGCGGGCCGCCGCGACGGCCCGCCGTACCGGACTCCGGTCTCAGGCGGCGCTGAACCCGCCGAACAGTGCCAGCGCAAGCCCGAGGGCGACGACCACGTTGACCAGGGTCGCGGCGGCGAAGACCCCGACCGGGCGCCAGCCCGCCTCCCGCAGCGAGGCGACCCTGAACTCCAGGCCGATGCTGACGAAGGCCAGGATCAGGAACCAGACCCGCAGGTCGTTCACCTCCCCGATGACCGCCTTGGCCTGCGTGACGGCGACCGTGCCCTGCCACCAGGTGGCGATCACCGAGGCGGCGACGAAGCCGAGCACGAACTTCGGGAAGCGCCGCCAGAACTCGCCGAGACCCGGCCCGCGCGTGCCGGGGCGCCGCTCGACCCGGAAGGCGAAGTAGGCGGTCAGCCCGATGGTCACGACGCCGATCAGGGCGTTCTGGGTGACCTTGACGATGCTCGCCACCGCGAGCGCGTTGTCGCCGACGATCGCGCCCGCCGCCGTCACCGCCGCGGTGGTGTCGATGTTGCCGCCGATCCACGCCCCGGCGACCTCGTCGCTGAGCCCGAACACGCCCGCGAGCCAGGGCAGGACGAAGATCGAGGGCAGCGCGAAGGCGATCACCAGACTCGCGCTGTAGGCCAACTGCTCACGCCTGGCCTGTACGGCTCCCGCCGCGGCGATGGCCGCGCTCACCCCGCAGATCGAGACCGCGGCCGACAGCAGCGCGCGCAGCCGTTCCTCAAGGCCCAGCCTGCCGCCGAGCCACCAGGTGAACAGGAACACCGAGGTGATCAGCACGATCGCCTGGACGATCGCGGGACCGGCGGCCGTGACGATCACCCTGAGGTTGATCGAGGCGCCCAGCAGGACCAGGCCCGTCTTGATGAAGAACTCGGTCCTGAAGCCGCCGGACAGGCGCTCTCGCACCCCGGCCAGGGTGAGCGCGGCGTTGCCGGCCAGCCCGATGACGATCGCGTAGACCGGGTACTCGACGGTGGCCGCGATGTTCCCGAGCGGGGTCCCCTTGAGCAGTTCGGGGACGTTCTGGTCCAGATAGCGGGTCGCCGCGGCCAGCAGCAGCACGACCAGGACGCCCGACAGCGCCCATCCGGCGCCGCCCTGACGCCGGGACACGACGTTCGTCTCCTCGATGCTCATCAGGGCACCAGCCCTACGGGGATCACGCCGACGAGGACCAGTGCCAGCAGCACCAGACCCACGATCGTGGCCGCCCAGTCCTCGTTGACCGCCGTGCGGCCCTCGCTCTCCACCGCGGTCTCCACAGGGGGATCGGTCTCGCTCATCTCACGACCTCACTCGTCGTCCGACGTCACCCCCGAGTCATTTCCATGGTAATTCGATAGGGATTAAAGGTAAAGCGGTACGACGCGTGGCGGTAGCGTGTGACGGATCACGCAACGTCCCCCTGGAGCACGACCATGTTCTTCGGCATAACCGACATATGGACTTATGTCCTCGGCGCCTTCTTCATCATCCTGTTGCCCGGCCCGAACTCGCTCTACGTGCTCACCACCGCCGCGCAGCGCGGCGTACGCCAGGGATACCGCGCGGCCGCCGGGGTGTTCATCGGCGACAGCGTCCTGATGGTGCTCGCCTCTGCCGGGGTCGCCTCACTGCTGAAGTCGACGCCGATCCTCTTCAACGTCGTCAAGTACGCCGGCGCGGCCTACCTGGCGTGGATCGGCTTCCAGATGCTGCGCGGCGCCTGGCGCTCCTGGCGGACGTCACAGGACGCCCAGGCGGCCCAGGGAGCGCAGGCCGGGCGGACGACGCAGGCCGCGTCCCGGCGCGGTGGGGAGAACCCCCTGCGCAAGGCCCTCGTGATCAGCCTGATGAACCCGAAGGCGATCCTGTTCTTCATCTCCTTCTTCATCCAGTTCGTCGACCCGGCCTACGGCATGCCCGCGCTGTCGTTCCTGATCCTGGGCGCCATCTGCCAGGTGTTCAGCATGCTCTACCTGTCTCTGCTGATCTTCGGTGGAACGTTCCTCGCCGCCCAGTTCAGGACGCGCCGCAAGCTGGCCGCCGGGCTGACCACCGGGGTCGGCGCGCTCTTCCTCGGCTTCGGCGCGAAGCTGGCCACGGCCTCCATGGGCTGACGCCTCCCCGGCCCCGGCGGGACGGCTCGGGCACTCACCCGGCTCGGATACGGTGAATCGCCGTCCGGCACGGGAGTCTCCGTCCCCCGATCCGAGACGGGCGGCGGCCGTCCCCTGGGGAGCGTCATGAGCCATCCGCCCGTCGTCCTGCCCCGCCTCACCGCCCTGGTCCGGCAGGCCGTGCCCAAGCTCCTCGAAGGGGTGGTCGCCCCCCTGGCCGTCTTCTACGCCGCGCTGGCCGTGCTCGGGCTCAACGGGGCCCTGATCGCGGCGGTGAGCTGGGTCTACGCGGGGGTCGGCTGGCGCCTGGTCCGGCGGGTCAGGGTGCCGGGGACGATGGTGCTGGCCGCCATCGCGATCACCGTGCGGGCGCTGTTCGGGCTGTGGAGCGGAAGCGCGGTGGTCTACTTCCTCCAGCCGGAACTGGGCACCATCTGCATCAGCGTGGCCTTCCTCGCCTCGGTGCGGCTGAACCGGCCGCTGGCGCAGAAGCTCACCCTCGACTACATCCACCTGCCCTCCGCGGTGCTCAGGCACGAGCGGGTGCGGCGGTTCTTCGCCCGGATCACCCTGCTGTGGGCCTTCGTGCTGCTGGCCAACTCCTCGGTGAGCATCTGGCTCCTGCTGCACGAGTCGATCGGCACCTACCTGCTGGTCCGCACCGGCGTCGTCGCGCTGATCAGCGGTCTCGCCGCGGCCGTCTCCGTCTACGCCTTCCGCCGCGTCCTGCGCCGCCTGCACCACGACCCGGCCCCCGCCTGAGCGTTTCCCTCCCCGCCGGGGAAACCGTCCTCGTCTGAGCCACGAAGACAGGGGCAGGGAGGCCCTCATGGACATCGCGGAAAATCCGAAACGCTGGCTCGTGCTGCCCGTCTTCATCCTCGCCCTCGCCCTGGTCGCCGCGGCCGGGGCGCTGGCGGCGGGAGACGCGGGCGGTGAGTACCTCATGCTCGACCGCCCCGCGTGGGCACCGCCGCGGTGGCTGTTCGGTCCCGCGTGGACGGTGCTCTACGTCATGATCGCGCTGTCGGGCTGGCTGGCCTGGTCGGCGCGCGGCCTGACCCCCGCGCTCGGTGTCTACGCCGTCCAACTCGTCCTCAACGCGCTCTGGACCCCGCTGTTCTTCGGCGCCCACCTGTACGGCGTCGCCTTCGCCGAGATCGTGGTGCTCTGGGGGACGATCGTGGCCACCGTCGTCATGTTCCGGCCGATCAGCCGCCCCGCCGCCTGGCTGCTGGTGCCGTACGCGCTGTGGGTCACCTACGCGGGCGCGCTGAATCTGGCCGTCTGGCTGATGAACTGACCCCGCCGTCGCGGGATCTCCCGCCGGAACAGGAGGGCGCATGACGAAAGTAGGGGGTCACCACGACCGAACGCGGGATGTGCCGACCGCCCTCTGCTTCCTAGGGTCGAGATGACGCGCCCCTGAGGGGCCCTCAGGGGGCGCTCCCCGAAAGCTCGGGGACTCCCCCTGATGCCCGACATGCGGGCCGCCCGGCACCGTGCTGTGTGCGGTTCCCGACACCTACAGGAGTGCGGCTGTGACACAGGCCATCCTCGACGCCGTCCACCAGGCGATGTCCTCGCCGTGGATCTATCTGGCGCTGTTCGCGCTGGCCATGCTCGACGGCTTCTTTCCCGTGGTCCCCGCGGAGACGGCCGTCATCACGGCCGGTGTCTTCGCCGCCTCGACCGGCGCACCCAGCCTGTGGCTGGTGATCGTGGTCGCGGCACTCGGAGCGTTCGCGGGCGACCACATCTCGTACGCCATCGGGCGCACGACCAACAGCCGCCTGAGGGGCGGAAGGCGCAGCGGCAAGGCGATCGCCTGGGCGGAACGGGCCCTGGCAGAACGCGGCGGGCTGGTCCTGGTCGTGGCCCGTTACATCCCCGCGGGCCGGACCGCGTGCACCCTCACCATGGGCGCCGTCGCCTACCCCCGGCGCTCCTTCGCCCTCTTCGACGCCCTGGCCGCCGTGTCCTGGGCGATCTACTCGGGGCTGATCGGCTTCGTGGGCGGCGCCGCCTTCGAGAACGACCCGATCAAGGGGCTGCTGCTCGGCCTCGGCATCGCCCTGTCGATCACGGCGGTGGTCGAGGTGGTCCGCTTCACCCGGCGGCGCCGTACGGCCGAGCGGCGCGAGCGGACCGCGGCCGGGGTCCGCGACTGACCCCTACCTCCTTTCCCCCGCGCCCGCGGGGAGGGAACTCCGTCACCTCGGAGAAGGCCGTCGCTCCGGCCACGAGGCCCTGACGGCCCCCGAGCCCGACCCCGGGGAATTCCCCGGGGAGTCAGGGAGAACCCCGATGGTTCCGGGGTCCGTGCCGCGAGACGCTGCCACTGGTTCACCGGAAGACCCCAACCGGTCGCTTCCTTGAGGTGTCTCGGCCATCTCGCCATGTCTTCATCTGCAGTGGAAGGAGTGCGCATGACCGTGTTGGCCGTCGGCCTGGCGTTGCTGGGATCGCTGTTCTTCGCGCTCGGAGCCGCGTTGCAGCAGCACGAGGCGGCCGGTGCGGAACGACCCACGATCGGCCGTCTGTTCCGGCGCCCGCGATGGCTGCTCGGCGGGCTGTCCATCGGGGTCGGGACCGGCCTGCACGTCCTCGCCCTGAGGTACGGCCCGCTCACCGTCGTCCAGCCGATGGGCGTGGCCAGCCTGCTGTTCGCCCTGCCCTGCGCCGCCGCCCTCGGCGGTCGCAGACCCACGTCCCGTGAACTGTCCGCCGCCGCGGTGATCGCCGTCGGGCTCGGCGGCCTGGTGCTGGTCGTGCCCCAGGGCACCGGAGACCCCCACCTGAGCACGACGGGGGTGGTGGCCCTGCTCGCGGGGGCGGCCATCACCGCCCTGGCCCTGTGGGCGGCCTCCCGGCGGACCTCTCCGGCGGGACGGGCCGGGCTGCTCGCCATGGCCGCGGGCGTGCTCTACGGGGCGACCGCCACCCTCACCAGGGTCCTGGTCTACGGCGACTGGGACCTCTGGCTGGTGCTCGCCGTACCGCTGCCCTGCCTGGTCGCGCTGGTCCTGCTGCAGCACGCCTACGCCGCCGGCCACTTCGGCGTCGCCTTCGCCGCGCTCCAGGTGGCGGACCCGCTCACCGCCGTCGTCTTCGGAGCCCTGCTGCTCGGTGAACCGCTGCCGACCGGCGCGGTGAGCACGCTGACCGCGCTCGCCGCCGCCTGCCTCACCGCCGCGGGCACGGTCGCGCTGGCCCGTACGACCCCGCTGTCCCCCAACGTCCGATTAGATCGATGAAGGAGTATCGATGGTCACCTCAGCCGCCCCGATCCTCGCCCCGTCCCCCCTTCCCCAGAGGCCGAGACGGGTTCTGATCGCCACCGACACCTACCCGCCGGACGTCAACGGCACCGCCTACTTCACCCACCGCCTGGCCTGTGGCCTGGCCGGGCGGGACAACGAGGTCCACGTGATCTGCTGCTCCGACGAGGGCCCGGCCAGGACCGAGTCCCTCGACGGGGTGACCGTGCACCGGCTGCGCTCGGCCCCGCTGCTGGTCCACCCGACCATGCGCGTCTCCCTCCCCTCCAGGCTCGACCGGTTGGTACGGCACATCGCCCCCGACGTGCTCCACGTCCAGGGACACTTCGTGGTCGGCAGGGCCGCGATCTCGGCGGCCAGGCGCGGCGGCGTCCCGGTGGTCGCGACCAACCACTTCATGCCCGACAACCTCTTCCAGTTCGCGCACGTCCCCGGGCCGCTGCGGGAGCAGGTCGCCCGGCTGGCCTGGCGCGACTTCAACCGGATCTTCTCCCGTGTCGACCGGGTCACCACGCCGACCAGGATCGCCGCCGGGCTGCTCACCGACCGGGGCTTCACCCGCTCGGTCGAGGCCGTCTCCTGCGGCATCGACCTCGCCCGCTTCCACCCGCACGCCGAGCCCAGGGCGTGGGCGCGCAAGGCCTTCGACCTGCCCGACCGGGACACGGTGCTGTTCGTGGGGCGCCTGGACGAGGAGAAGCGGCTTGAGGACCTCGTCCGCGCGCTGCCGTACGTCCTCAACGAGACCGACGCGCAGATCGCGCTGGTCGGCACCGGCGGGCAGCGGGCGGCACTGGAGCGGCTGGCGCACCGGATCGGGGTCGGCGACCGGGTGATCTTCCTCGGTTTCGTGCCGGACGAGACGATCCCGCAGGTGTACGCCGCGGCGGACGTGTTCGCGATGCCCAGTGTCGCGGAGCTGCAGAGCATCGCGACGCTTGAGGCCATGGCGACGGGCCTGCCGGTCGTCGCCGCCGACGCGATGGCCCTGCCCCACCTCGTACGGCCCGGCGAGAACGGCCACCTGTTCGCCCCCGGCGACGTGCGGGGGCTGGCCAAGCACCTGGGCGACCTGCTGCGCAGCCCGCAGGCGCGCGCCTCCATGGGCGCCGTGAGCCGCTCGATCGCGCTGACCCACGACCACCAGGCCTCCCTGGCCAGGTTCGAGGCGATCTATCAGGAGGTGGCGCGGTGAGCGCGGGCGCCCTGGGCAGGGGCGCCGTCGGCACGGGAAAGGAAAGCGAAGGAACCGTGAAAGAGGAGAACGCGGGCGCACGCGCCGTGTGGCGCTGGCCGGGGGTCGCGGCGGCGCTGCTGGCCGTCGCCGCGACGCTCTACGCGCACGTGGCCGCGGGCCAGGTCGATCCGATGACGACGTTGATCAGCGACTACGCGCTGCTGGGCGCCAGTGCCCCGGCGATGGTCCTCGGCACGATCGCGCTCGCCGTCGGCTCGGTCTGGGTCTCCTACGGCCTGGCCCGGGTGGACCCGGCGCGCAGCGCCGCCGCCCGGGTGCTGTTCCTGGCCGGGGCCGTCGGCCTGCTGCTGACCGCGGCCTTCACCACGGACACCGCCGCCGGGACCCTCTCGGCGGGCGGGGAGATCCACCGCTGGTCGGCGGCCGTGGTCTTCACCGCGCTGCCCTGCGCGGGCTGGCTGCTCGGCAGGAGGTTCAGGAACCCGCTGCTCTCGGTCGTCAGCGCGCTCTCGGTGGTGCTCCTGGCCGCCTTCCTGGCCGCCCACCCGGGCTCGCTGGTCTCCTCCCTCATCGACGGCCCCGGCTACTACGGCCTGCTCCAGCGCCTGCTGGTGCTGAGCGACGCCCTGGTCGTCCTCCTCGCCTCCCTCGGTCTGGGCGGCAGAGGTGAGACATCTCGCGTACCGACCCTCGGGGTACCTACGCTAACGTAGGTTACGGTTCCGTAGTCTGTGAGGGAGAAGACCGCAATGCGCGAGTTCAGCCAGACCGAGCTGTTGCTTGAGCTTGAGCCCGTCGTCGCCGGGGAGCTGGACCGGCATCACAAGGTGGCGAAGGAGTGGTTCCCCCACGAATACGTCCCGTGGTCCGAGGGCAGGGACTTCGACGGCGTGCTCGGCGGCGAGGCCTGGGTCGAGAACGACTCGAAGCTGCCCGAAGAGGCGCGCGTCTCCCTCATCGTCAACCTGCTGACCGAGGACAACCTCCCCAGCTACCACTACGAGATCGCCACCGCCTTCGGCCGCGACGCCGCCTGGGGCACCTGGGTGCACCGGTGGACCGCGGAGGAGGCCCGGCACGGCGCCGCCCTGCGTGACTATCTGACGGTCACCCGCGCGGTCGACCCGGTCGCCCTCGAACGCGCCCGCATGTTCCACATGGAGGAGGGGTTCACCAACTCCTACGAGGGAGTGCTCCACTCACTGGCCTACGTCTCCTTCCAGGAGCTGGCCACCCGGATCTCGCACCGCAACACCGGCAGGGCCTCCGGCGAGCCGAACTGCGAGCGGCTGCTGGCCAGGATCGCCGCCGACGAGAACCTGCACATGCTCTTCTACCGGAACCTTCTCGACGCCGCCTTCAAGCTGGCCCCGAGCCAGACGATGCGCGCCGTCACCGACGTGGTGACCACCTTCCAGATGCCGGGGACCGGCATCGAGGGCTTCAGCCGCAAGGCGATGATCATCGCCAACGCCGGGATCTACGACCTGCGCCTGCACATCGACGACGTCCTCATGCCGGTGCTGCGGCAGTGGGCCGTCTTCGACATGAAGGACCTCGACGGCGAGGGCGAGAAGGCCCGGGAGGAGCTCGCCGAGTTCCTCGCCCGTCTGGAGGTCTCCGCCTCCCGCTTCGTCGAGCGCCGCGAGGCCCGCCGCGCCCGCGAGGCCGCCCGCTCCTGAACCTTCTCGCGCCTTCCGCCGGGGGCTCGGGAAGCGGCCCCCGGCGGAAGGACGCGCGGATCAGGACTTCGCCAGGTCCGCGAGCGGGACCCCGGGGTCGGCGAGCCGCTCGGCGTCCACGGCGACGCCCGAGCGGATCAGGTTCTGCACCGGGCCGATGCCGTCGTCCCACAGGTTGACGTGCATGCCCGCCACGACGCGGCCCCCGCTGAGCCAGAAGGCGTAGAAGGCCTGTTCCTCCCGCTCTCCCCTGACGACGACGGAGTCGTAGCCGCCCGGCTCGAACCAGCCGGAGAACTCCATGCCCACGTCGTACTGGTCGCTGAAGAAGTAGGGCGGCCTGTCGTAGACGACCTCCTGGCCCAGCATGGACCTGCCCGCGGCGAGGCCGCCGTTGAGCGCGTTGGCCCAGTGCTCGACGCGGACGCGGGTGCCGTACAGGGGGTTGAAGGCGTTGGCCACGTCACCGGCGGCGTAGACGTCGGGGTCCTCCGTGCGCAGCGCGGCGTCGACCAGGACTCCGTTGTCCACCGGCAGACCGGACAGTACGGCCAGCTCGGCGTTGGGCCGCACGCCCACGCCGACGATCACGACGTCGGCCGGGACCTCCACCCCGTCGTCGGTCGCGACGGCCCTGACGCGCCCGTCACCGAGGACACCGGTCACCTGACGGCCAAGCCTCAGGTCGACCCCGTGCCGCCGGTGCAGGTCGGCGAAGAAACCGCCCATCTCCGGCCCGAGCGCGGCCTGCAGCGGCACCGGGCGCGGCTCGACGACGGTCACCTCGCAGCCGTACTCGCGGGCCGCCGCCGCCGTCTCAAGGCCGATCCAGCCCGCGCCGACGACGACGACCCGGCCGCCGCCCTTGATCGCGTCACGGAGCCGCTGTGAGTCTCCGAGGTCACGCAGGTAGTGCAGGCCCTCAAGGTCGGCGCCGGGCACGTCGAGGCGGCGCGGGGAGGCGCCGGTCGCGAGCAGCAGCTTGTCGTAGCCGATCTGCCCTCCGCCGTCCAGCTCCAGCCTGCGCGCGCCCCGGTCGAGGTCGGTCACCTGGCTGCCGGACACCAGCTCCACGGAGTGCTCGCGGTACCAGGCCTCGTCGTGGACGTAGACCTTGGCCTGGTCCTCCTTGCCCAGGAGATAACCCTTCGACAGCGGAGGACGTTCGTAGGGCAGTTCGGACTCGGCGCCGACAAGGGTGATCCTGCCGTCGAAGCCCTCCTCCCGCAGGGACTGGGCGGCCTTCGCGCCTGCGAGGCCCGCCCCAACGATGACGTACGTCTGCTCGGTGGTCATGCTCCTCTTCTTATCGGATTACCGCCCCGCTATCGATCAGTTGGCGTGATCCGTCTCCACGGCGGCGCTCCCCCTTATTTCATCACTTGTTGACTTTCTGGTCGCACCGACCTACGTTTACGGGAGAAAGACACTGATCACCGCCCGTGGCCTTGTGGAGGCTCGCCGATGTCCGCCAGCCCGTTGATCCTGCCGTTCTCCGACATCGGAGCGGAGGCGCTCCCCCTGGCCGGCGGCAAGGCCGTCAACCTCGGCGTGCTCACCAGGGCCGGTTTCCCCGTCCCGCCCGGGGTCTGCCTCACCACACGGGCCTACCGCGCGGCCACCGAGGGAGCGGGTCTCGGCGACGTGCTCGACGCGCTGGCCACGACCCCCGCCGGGGACGTCACGGCCCTGAACGAACTGGCCGCCAGGGCCCGCGCCCTCGTGCTCGCCGCCCCGGTGCCCCCCGAGGTCGCCGAGGCCGTACGGCACGGCGTGCGCGGTCCCGGCGGTCCCTCCGGCCCGGTCGCCGTGCGCTCCTCGGCGACCGCCGAGGACCTGCCGCACGCCAGCTTCGCCGGGCAACAGGACACCTACCTCAACGTGGTGGGCGAGGAGGCCGTGCTCGACGCGGTCAGGCGCTGCTGGGCCTCGCTGTGGACCGACAGGGCGGTCTCCTACCGGGCGGCCAACGGCGTCGACCACCGGTCCGTCCTGCTGGCCGTCGTGATCCAGGAGATGGTCTCCTCCGAGGTCGCCGGGGTGATGTTCACCGCCAACCCCGTCACCGGCAGGCGGCACGAGGCGGTGATCGACGCCAGTCCCGGGCTCGGCGAGGCCGTGGTCTCCGGCTCCGTCAACCCCGACCACTTCGTGGTGGACGTCGCGACCGGCCGGATCACCGGGCGGCGCCCCGGCGACAAGCTGCTGGCCGTACGGCCGCTGCCCGGGGGAGGCGTCGAGCATGTCGGCCTCGGGGACGGGACGGGGTCGGCCTGCGTCACCGACGACCAGGTCAGGGCGCTGGCCGCGCTGGGCGGGCGGGTCGAGGAACACTACGGGAGCCCGCAGGACACCGAGTGGGCCATCGACGCCGACGGCGCGCTGTGGCTGACCCAGTCGCGCCCGATCACCACCCTCTTCCCCGTCCCCGAGAGCGCCGCGGCGCGGGCGGAGGGCGGCCCCCGGATCTACTTCTCCTTCAGCGTCGCGCAGGGCGTCTACGCGCCGTTCACCCCGATGGGCGTCTCGGCCTTCCGGCTGATCTCCTCCTCGATCTCGGCGCTGGCGGGGAACCCGGTGGCCGACGTGACCGCCGGGGCCCCGCAGCTGACCGAGGCGGCCGGGCGGCTGTTCCTCGACGTCACCGGCGTCATGCGCGGACGGGCCGGCCGTGCGATCGTGCCGCGCCTGCTGGACGTGATGGAGGCCAGGTCGGCGGTGGTGCTGCGCGGCCTGTTCGACGACCCCCGTTTCGGGGTGACCCGGCGCTCCGTGCTGCCCGCGCTGCGGCGGGTGCTGCGGATCGCGCGCCGCTTCCGCGTCCCCTCCAACGTCGTGCGGGCCGTGCTGGACCCCGGGGCCACGCGGGGGCGGGTCGAACGCCTCAGGTCACGGCTGCGGGCCGAGCTGGCGCCGCTGCCGGAGAGCGCCACCCCGCTTGAGCGGCTCGACCGGGTCGAGCGGACGCTGAGCGCGCGGACCGTCCCCCTGCTTCCCCACGTCGTGCCCGGCCCCATCGCCGGGTTCGCCATGCTGGGCCTGGCCGCCCGTCTCCTGGGCGGACGGGCCCGGCCCGGGGAGCTGACGACCGTGCTGCGCGGGCTGCCGCACAACGTCACCACCGAGATGGACCTGGCCCTGTGGCGGCTGGCGGGCCGGATCAGGCGGGACGCCGACGCCGCCGCCCTGCTGCTCACCGTCCCCGCCGCCGACCTGGCCCGGCGCTTCCACGACGGGACGCTGCCGCGGACGGTCCAGCGGGAGCTGCGGGAGTTCCTCGCGGTCTACGGCGTCCGCGCGGTCGCCGAGATCGACCTGGGGGTGCCCCGCTGGTCGGAGGACCCCACGCACGTCCTGGGTGTGCTGGCCAACTACCTGCGCCTGGACGACCTCTCCCAGGCTCCCGACGAGGTGTTCGCCAGGGGCGCCGCGGAGGCGGCCGTCATGATCAGGACACTCGCCGCCCGGGCCGGTGGCCTCCGCGGGCCGCTCGTCCGCTTCGCCCTCGGCAGGGCGCGGGCCCTGGCCGGGCTGCGTGAGCTGCCCAAGTTCCTCGTGGTGACCGTGCTGGCCGCGATGCGCGCCGAGCTGGCCGCCGTCGGGGCCGAACTGGCCTCCCGCGGCGTCCTCGACTCCCCCGGCGACGTCTTCTTCCTGACGATCGGCGAGGTCAGGGCCCTGCTGTCTGCCCCGCCCGCCGACCCCGCCGGTTCCCGGGCGCTCGTCGCGGAACGGCGCGCCCAGGCGGACCGGGAACGGCTGCGCAGGCACCTGCCCAGGGTCGTGCTGTCCGACGGCACCGAACCCGAGGCCGTCGCCACGGCGGAGCCGGTCGACGGCGCGCTGACCGGGACCCCCGCCTCGGCGGGGACGGTGACCGGGACGGCCAGGGTCGTCCTCGACCCCGTCGGGGCCCACCTCGAACCCGGGGAGATCCTGGTCTGCCCCTCGACCGACCCCGGCTGGACACCGCTGTTCCTCACCGCGGGCGGCCTGGTCATGGAGATGGGCGGGGCCAACTCACACGGCGCCGTGGTGGCCAGGGAGTACGGCATCCCCGCCGTCGTCGGCGTCGCCCACGCGACCGAACACGTCGTCACCGGCCTGCGGATCACGGTCGACGGCACCTCGGGAACGGTGACCACGACCTGAGGCGACCTGAGGCTCATCCGCGCAGCACCTCCGCACACCACCCGAGGCCCGTCACGGCCCGGTCGACCAGCGCCTGGTCGGCGAACTCGTCCGTGCCGAGCAGGCCGAGCAGGGCGAAGGTGTCGACGGCGTAGGCGGCGATCGTCCGCTCGTCGGCCGGTTCGCCCCCGGCCCGGCCGTACCCCGCGAGCAACGGCCCCTCCAGCAGGCCGTAGGCCCTCATCCGGCCGAGTTCGGCGGCGGGGTCGCCCATCGTGCAGTTGGACAGGTCGAGCACCGCGACGAGGTCGTCCCCGTGAAAGCACAGGTTCTCCCTGCGCAGATCCATGTGGAGCAGCCGCAGCGGCGCCCGCCCGGCCCGCTCCCCGGCCACCGCCGTGGCCGCCTCGACGAGCGCCCGGTGCCCGTCGAGGGGGACGCGGGCGGCCAGCGCGCCCACCCGGGTCTCGATGCGCCTGGCCATCGCCTCCGGGGCGCAGTCCGCGCCCAGTCCCGCGCGCCGGGACGCCGGGACGTCCGCCGTGTGAACGCGCGCCAGGACCTCACCGAGGCGGCGCAGCCGCGTTTCGCCGAGTTCGGCCGCTCCGTCGTCGGGGACGAGGTCCAGGAGCATCCACGACCGCTCGCCCTCACCCCGGGCTCGCCGCCACCCCCTGAGACCGGCGACGGGCACACCCGACCGGGCGAGAACCCCGTGCGCCAGGACCTCGCGTTCGAGGACGGCCCCGAAGTCGACCGTCCCGTCGTAGGCCGTCGGGGTGACCTCCCGCAGCGGCACCCTGAGCACGAACCGCCGTTCGCCGTCCGCCTCGACGAGCAGCGCGGCGTAGTCGGCGCCCCGGCGCCAGGGTGAGATCACACACCCCGGCGGCAGCCGGTCGGCCAGCTGCCGGGCCATCCACCCGGCGAGCCGTTCCTCGTCGGGAATCTCCAGACCGCGCAACACGACATCCCCCCTGTCCCCGTTCCCCGCCCGATTGTAAGAATCGGCTCGGTGGGTCGCCTCGGGAAAGGACCGTCACGTGTCCCGTGATCGGATCGCCGTGCTCGGCGAGTGTGTCGCCGACGCCTTCGTCACCGGTACGGCGCCGGGAGGCGGGCTCGCCCTGCGGGTCCTGCCCGGCGGCGGTCCCGCCAACACCGCCGTGGCCCTGGCCCGTCTCGGCACGCCCGTCCGCTTCCTCGGGCGGATCTCCCGTGATCCCTTCGGGGAGCTGTTCCGCGCCCACCTGGACGCCTCCGGCGTCGATCTGACCGGCTGCGTGAGCGCGCAGGAGCCCAGCGTCCTGGCCGTCGCCACCCTGGACGAGGCGGGACGGGCGGCCTACTCCTTCCACGCCGAGGGAGCGGCCGACTGGCGGTGGAGTGCGGCGGAGCTGACCGGCGAGCGGGTCGGCGACGCCGTCTGCCTGCACACCGGCTCCCTCGCCCTGGTCCACGACCCCGGAGCGGGGCGGATCGAGGAGCTGCTCGCGCGGGCCGCCGCCGGGGCGACCGTCTCGATCGACCCCAACGTACGCCCCGGCGTCGTCCCTCTTGAGCGCTACCGGGAGGCGATGCCCCGCTGGTGCGCGCTGGCCGACGTCGTCAAGCTGAGCCTCGACGACCTGGAGCTGATCCGCCCCGGTGAGACGGCCGAGCGCGCCTGCGACGCCTGGCACGCCGCGGGTGCCCGGCTGGTCGTGGTGACCCTCGGTCCCGGGGGCGCGCTCGTCTCCCTGGACGGCCTGCGCGTGAGGGTGCCCGCGCCCGCCGTACGGGTCGTGGACACCGTCGGGGCCGGTGACTCCTTCACCGCCGCGTTCCTGCACCGGCTGCACGCGGACGGCCTGCTCGGCGGGCGGCTCGACGCCCTCGACCTGGACGCGGCCGGGCGGGCGGCGGCCTTCGCGGCCGGGGCCGCCGCCCGCACCTGCTCGGTTCCCGGAGCCGACCCTCCGTGGGCCGGTGACCTGTGAGCCTCGCTAGCTCCTCGGTCCCGTGGAGAGGGCCTCGGCCCGTTCGCGCCCGCCCGGCAGCAGGCGGGCGAACCACTCCGAACGGCTGGCGATCAGCGGCCCGAACAGCGCGAGGATGAGCACGTACCCGGCGATGAACGGCGCGAGCCTGCCGTCGAGCCCGGCGGCCACGGCCATGGTCGCCAGGACCAGGGCGAACTCCCCTCTGGAGAGCACGGTCAGTGAGATGTTCACCGCCTGTGTCGCGCCGAAGGAGTTCATCCGGGCGGCCAGTGCCCCCGCCGCCACGTTGAACACCAGGGTGAGCACGACCGCGATGGCGACGGGCCAGGCGACGGAGAGCATGTCCCCGGGCTCGATGGACAGGCCGAACGCGAAGAAGAACAGGGCCGCGAAGGCGTCCCTGAGCGGATGGACGAGCTGGCGGATGCGCGGCGCGGCCTTGGTCGAGCTGAGGATCAGGCCGATCATGAAGGCCCCGATGGCGTCGGAGACGCCGAGTTCCTCCGCGACGCCCGCGGTGAGGATCGCCAGTCCGGTGAACATCACCACGAGCAGCTCGTCGTCCTTGGTGGTCACGAGCCTGTCGACCAACCGGGTGCCCCACCTGGCCAGCGCGGTCAGCGCGATCAGGAAGGCGAAGGCCTTGCCGAAGGAGAGCGCGGCGGCGGCGAAGGAGTCGGCACCGCTGAGCACCGGCTGCAACACCGCCAGGTAGAGGGCGAGGAAGATGTCCTCGACCACGATGATTCCCAGGATGAGGCGGCTCTCCGGGTTGCCGATCCGCCCGAGGTCGACGAGCAGTTTGGTCGCGATGGCCGAGGAGGAGATCCCGACCACCCCGGCCAGGACCAGCGCCTCCCTTGTCCCCCAGCCGAGGGCGAACCCGAAGATCAGGCCTCCCCCGACGTTGAGCAGGATGTAGACGGTCCCGGCGAGCGCCAGCCTGCTGCCGCCCGCGATGAGACTGTCGAGGGAGAACTCCAGGCCGAGGTAGAACAGCAGGAAGATCAGGCCGAGCGTGGCGATGACCTTCAGGTCGGCCGGGTTCTCCACAAGGGCGAGCCCGGGGGTGTGCGGCCCGAAGATGATGCCCGCGAGCATGAACAGGGGGATCGTCGGCAGTCCGATCCGGCCGCCGAGCCTGGCGATGATCCCGGCGGCGAGGAAGGAGCCGCCGAGGGCGATGAGAGCGTCACCCAGTGCCACGGTGGCCTCCTTCCGGCCTGATTCCGGGCATGGTGAAAGCGCATTCGTAGAACATGAAAAAACCTCCGTCGGACGATCTCGATCTGGTGCGTCAGAGATCGCCGGACGGAGGCGCCCGGGGTTCGGACGGGCCGTGTACGGCCCGCGTGACGACGGTGACGGGCGGCCGGGGGCGCAGCCACACCACCCGTGCCGGACCGGCGTGCCGGACCGTGGGCGGAGGCAGGCCGTGCCCCGCCTTGTACGGCGAGGCCGGGGGCAGGATCGCGCCGCTCGCCAGGGCCACGGCGACGCCGGGTTCGTGGCGTAGCCCGTGGTGCGCCTGGAGCGGCGCGTGGATGACGGTGAGCAGAACGAACAGAAGGGAGGCGACCGTACCGACGACCCTCTTCTGCAAACCGGACCCTAACCCTGAGGCGAATTGTCCGTTATTTTATCATCTGTCACCGTCGTTTCCCGGGCCGGGCGCCACGACATCAGGTACGCCCGCTGCCAGAGGATTTCGAGCGGCCCCCGCTCGAAGCGGCGCAGCCACAGCGTGGCCAGCGCCATGAACACCGCGCAGATGGCCGCCCAGGCGGCGACCGTCCACCACGGCCGCAGTCCCTCGAACCGCGTGGCCAGGCCGAGCCCCCAGCCGTAGCAGAGCACCGCCCCCGCCAGGTTCTGGAAGACGTAACAGCTCAGCGCAGTCCTGCCGACGGCCGTCAGCCCCCGGCGCATCCGGCCCTGAACGTCCCCCGCCCTGAGCGCGACCGTCGTCACCAGCCCCAGCAGGCCGAGCGCGACCAGCGGCGGCAGCAGGTAGCGGTCGACCAGGAACCAGCCCTCTCCGGAGAAGGCCGTCAGCAGGTTCAGCGGCGCGCCGACGCCGAGCCCGAGGACCATCAGCCTGCGCCGCAGGACGGCACCGCGTTCCGAGTCCTCGAAGACCCCCGCCCGCACCAGGCGGGAGCCGAGCAGGAACAGCACGACGCCCAGCGGGACGATGAACACGGCCTCGAAGCGGTAGGTGCCCATGTTGACGATCCTGGCGGTGACCTGGTCGAGGTAACCGCCCTCGGCGAACCGTCTCGACGGCGCGGCCCCTGAGGAAAGATCGGCGACGCCGTACAGGAGGGCGAGGGTGATCAGGCCGATCACGGCGGCGAACACCGTCCCCGTCACGATCATCCAGGCCCTGACCACCCGGTCGCTCCTGCCGATGAGGAAGGCCACCAGGACCGAGACCACGGCGTAGCCCATGAGCACGTCGAACTCGAAGATCAGCACGTAGTGGAGCAGTCCCTCGACGAACAGCAGCGCCGCCCGCCACAGGTACCGGCCGGGCCAGGTGACGCCACGCCGTACGGCCGAGCGGTACTGCAGCTCCATGCCCACCCCGAACAGCAGGCTGAGCAGGGCCAGGAACTTGCCGTTGGCCAGGAAGTGCAGGAAGGTATCGGCCGCCCCGCTCCCGGAGAGGGCGTCCATGACCCCGGCCGGCCCCAGGGGGTCGGTGAAGATCCAGATGTTGGTGCCGAGCGTGCCCATGATGGCGATGCCCCTGAGCACGTCGAGCACGTCGATGCGTCGCGTCGTCACCCTTCAACGATCGCCGTCCTCGGCCCGCGGGACATCGTCGCGCGGACCCATCCGTCGGCTACATCGATCTATGTAGCCTCTCCCCCGCTGGGGCGATCTCTAGACCGACAAATCCAGATATGTCGCCCTTCAGAGGTGTTCGGCGAGGAACTCCGCCGTGGCCTCGACCGCCCGGGTGACGCAGGGCTCGACGTCGTAGAGGTCGGTGTGCCGCCGGGCGTCCACCCAGACGAGCCGCTTGGGCCCCTCCATCCGCCGGTAGACCTCCTCGGCGCCCTCCGGGGAGCTCATCCGGTCGATCACCCCGTGCACGACCAGGCCCGGCGTCGGGGCCAGGAAGTCGGCGCCGGTCATGTCGTCCACGGTGAGCAGCTCACCCAGAGAGGCCCTGGTGACCCGGTTTCGCCAGTGCGGGCAGGCGCCCCGCCCCGTGCCGTAGTAGTCGAACGGCTCCGGCCCCGGCATGGCCGCCTCACCCTCCTGCGCCACGGCGGGCAGGTACTCCACCTCCCCGCCCCGGTCCTGACGCTCCATGACCTCGGCGTGGCGGGCCAGCGCCTCCCGGTAGCCCGCCCCCATCGTGGCGCGCGTGCCGTACGGATTGCCGTAGGACCCCGCGATGCCCGCGAAGGCCCCGACCCGGGGGTCGAGGGCGGCGAACCTGAGCGCGTAGCCCGCGCCGAGGCAGATCCCGACCGCTCCGATCCGGCCGCCGTCCGCCTCGGGACGCGAGCGCAGCAGCGAGACCGCGGCCCGCAGGTCACGCAGCTTGCCCTGCGGATCCTCGTGCCCGCGCGGCGTGCCGCCCGACTCGCCCCAGTTGCGGTGGTCGAAGGCCAGCGTCACGTAGCCGGCCCCGGTCAGCGCCTCGGCGTAGCGGCCGGCGACCTGGCCGCGTGTCCCGGTGAACGGCCCGGTCAGCACCAGCGCCGGACACGGCCCCGGCCCCTCGGGCACGCGCAGGTCACCGACGAGTGTGATCCCGTCGGCCTCGAACTCAACCCTCTCGCTCATGCCCCCAGACTGTACGGCTCCGCGAACGTCCCCGGCCCTCGGCCGTACGCGCCGAGAGCCGGGGACGACGGCTAGGAGTCGAACCCGAGACCCATCTTGTCCAGGGTGCGCAGCCAGAGGTTGCGACGGCCCTGGTGGAGGTCGGCCTGGGCGATCGACCAGCGGGTCATCTGGATCCCGGCGGAGCGGACCGGCTCCGGCGGGAACGGCAGCGGCTTCTCCCTGACCATCCGCAGCTCGGTCCGCTCGGTCGATTCGCCGCCGAGCAGGTCGAGCATGACGTTCGCGCCGAACCTGGTCGCGCCGACCCCCATGCCGGTGTATCCGGCGGCGTAGGCCAGGCGTCCGCCGTGCGCGGTTCCGTAGAAGGCGCTGAAACGGCTGCAGGTGTCGATGACGCCGCCCCACCGGTGGGTGAAGCGCAGCCCCGACAGCTGCGGGAAGGTCGTGAAGAAGTGCTCGGCCAGTTTGACGAAGGTCTCGTCGCGCTGTTCGTACTCCGGCTTGATCCTCCCGCCGTTGTAGTAGACCGCGTCGTAGCCGCCCCAGAGGATGCGGTTGTCCGAGGTCAGCCGGTAGTAGTGGAACTGGTTGGCCGAGTCTCCGACGCCCTGCCGGTTGTGCCAGCCGACCGAGGCCAGCTGCTCCTCCGACAGGGGCTCGGTCATCAGCGCGTAGTCGTAGACCGGCACCAGGAAGTGCTTCAGCCTGCGCAGCAGCGGCTGGAACACCCCGGTGCCGAGCGCCACCTTCTCGGCCCTGACCGTGCCGTGCGGGGTGAGCAGCTCCATGTGCGTCCCGGTGTCCCGCATGTGCCTGACCGGCGTGCGCTCGTGGACGCGCACGCCCAGTGAGAGACAGGCCTGCCTGAGGCCCCAGGCCAGCCGGGCGGGGTCGAGCATGGCGCAGCCGTCACGCTCCCAGTGGCCTCCCACGTAGGTGGGCGAGTTCACCTCCGCCCTGACCTGGTCCTGGTCGAGGACGTCGAAACGGACACCCAGCTCCCTGGCGACCTCGACGCTTTGGTGCATCTCCGCGAGCTGCCACGGCTCGGTGGCCACGTGCAGCTCCCCGGTCCGCTCATAGCCGCAGTCGATGCCGTACCTGGCGACCGTCTCGCCGAGCTCGTCGAGGTTGGTCAGTCCCATGTGTTCGAGGAGGGCGATCTCCTCCGGCCAGCGCTCAAGGCCGTTGGCGATGCCGTGGGTGAGCGTCGCCATGGCGAATCCGCCGTTACGGCCGGACGCCGCCCAGCCGATCTTCTTTCCCTCCAGCAGGACGACGTCCAGCGACGGGTCCCGCTCCTTGGCCATCAGGGCCGTCCACAGCCCCGAGAAGCCACCGCCGACCACCGCGAGCCCGGCGGTCGTGTTTCCGAAGAGCCGCGGCAGCGGCTCGGGTTTCGCCGGACTGTCGAGCCAGTACGGCTTGCGCTCCGCGTCAGCAAGAGCCTTCAGCGGATCCACAAATCTCACTTCCCTACGGTGAGTCAAAGAGTCTTTGTGTGTGTCGCGGGGCCTTGGGGGCCACGCGCGGGTTCCCCCCGCCTGAGTCCGATCTCGCCTCCCTGTTCTCTGTCGAGGATCCTGATGCGCCTGAGCCCGTGCCACCGGCGGCGGCACGGGCTCAGGCGACGGTCAAGTGCGGCGGCGGGCGGTCACCGTGTTGACCACGGCGATCACGACGCCTACCGCGAATATAAGCGTTCCCAGGATGTTGACCTGCGGCGGGATGCCGATCCTGGTGGCCCCCCAGATCCACAGCGGGAAGGTCTCCATGGCCCCGCTGGTGAACTGGGTGATCACGAAGTCGTCGATGGACAGCGCGAAGGCCAGCAGCGCGCCGGAGACGACGCCGGGCAGGATCATCGGGAACGTCACCCGCCAGAAGGTGGTCCAGGTGGAGGCGCCCAGGTCCCTGGCCGCCTCCTCGACCGACCTGTCGAGCCCGATCACCCTGGCCCGCACGGTGATGGCCACGAACGACAGCGAGAACAGCACGTGCGCCACGACCACGGTCCAGAACCCGGTGTCCACCCCGGCGCTGACGAACAGCGACAGCAGCGAGGCGCCCATGACGAGCTCGGGTGAGGCGATCGCGGCGAACAGCACCAGGTTGGTCGCGCCCTGCCCGCGGAAACGGTGACGGCCGAGCGCCAGCCCCATGAGGGTGCCGATCACCGTGGTGATCAGCGTGGCGAGCAGGGCCACCTGCAGTGAGTTGCCCACGGCCCCGATCAGCTCGGGGTAGTCGCCCAGCCTGCCCCACCACCTGAGCGTGAAGCCCTGCCAGGTGACGTTCGACTTGCTCGCGGTGTCGTTGAACCCGAAGACGATCATGACCACGATCGGCAGGAACAGCCAGGCGATGACCAGCCAGACGTAGCCCCACAGCAGCCGCTCGCCGAACCTGACCCTGGGTCTGGTGATCTCCGGTGCGCTCATCGGGCCGCCGCCTCCAGCACGTTCTCGGTGCCCAGCGCCCTGGCGTAGGCGAAGATGCCGACCAGCATCACCGCCATCAGAGTGAACGACAGCGCCGCCGCGGTCGGATAGTCGGCGTTGACGAGATACTCGGTCTGGATGATGTTGCCGATCATCGTGTTGGCCGGGCCGCCGAGGATCCCGGCGTTGACGTAGTCGGCGGTCATCGGGACGAACGTCATCAGCACCCCGGCGAAGACCCCGGGCAGCGAGAGCGGCAGCACGACCTTCGTGAAGGCCTGGCTCCTGGCCGCGTAGAGGTCCTGGGCCGCCTCGACCACCCGGGGGTCGATCCGTTCGAGCGCCACGTAGATCGGCAGGATCATGAACGGCAGGTAGTTGTAGACCAGGCCGCCGATCACCGCGACCGTGGTCTGCAGGACGTGGAAGTCCTGGGCCACCAGGCCCATCGCCTTCAACGGCGACAGCAGCAGGCCGTCGTCGGCCAGCAGGAACTTCCACGAGACCGTGCGCAACACGAACGACACGAAGAACGGCAGCAGCACCAGCAGCAGGTAGGTGGACTTGCGGGAACCGCCCCTGAAGGCGATCCAGTACGCCACCGGATAGGCCATCGCGATGGAGACGGCCGTGCCCACGAGGCCGTACCCGACCGAGCGCAGGAACTGCGTCTGGTAGCGCGTCAGGGCGTCGCCGTACACGGAGAAGTCGAAGGTCTGCACGAAGCCGTTCAGGATGTCGCCCTCCTGGGTGGAGACCGAGGCCATGAAGACCATCGGCAGCACCAGGAAGATCAGTAACCACAGACCGCCCGGCAGGATGAGCAGGTAGGGGGTGAGGCGCTTCACCGGGGCTCTCCGTCAGCCCTGGGTGATCGGCTGGAAGATGGACTCGAAGGTCTTCTCCTTGGCCCCGTCGAGGGTCACGTAGGAACGCAGCCTGGCCATGTCGGCGTCCGAGGGGTAGATCATCGGGCTGTTCGCCAGCTGTTCGAGCGCCGCCTTGTCCTCACCGGACTGCTTGGCCGCGTCGGCGAGGACCAGGTCCTTGGTCGCCGGGACCGGCGTGATGTAGTTGATGGCCTCGACCAGGGTCGTCGCGATCTTGGGCTGGTAGACGTAGTCCATGTACGTCAGCGCGTCCACCGGGTTCTGCGCGGTCCTGGGGATGCACATGTTGTCGGTCCAGATCGTGCCGCCCTCCTGGGGGACCACGAACTTGAGGTCCTTGCCCTCGGCGACCTGCTGGAAGATGTCGCCCGACCAGGCCATGGTGATCCACACGTCGCCCCTGGCGAGCGCGTCCACGTAGTCGTTCTCGTAGTACTTGCGCACCAGCCCCGCGTCGCGCTGCGCCTGGAGCCGCTCGGCCGCCTTGCGCCAGTCGGCCTCCGTCGAGGTGTCGGGGTCGATGCCCAGGGAGAACAGCCCGACGTTGGCGATCTCCTCGCTGTCGGTCATCATGCCGACCTTGCCCTTGTACTTGGGGTTCCAGAGGTCCTCGACGCTCTTGACCTCGTCGACGTACTTGGGGTTGTAGGCGATGCCGGTCAGCCCGACCGTCCACGGGATCGTGTGGGCGTTGCCCGGGTCCCACGTCGGGTTCTTGACCTTCTGCGCGGCGTTGGCGGCGAAGTTGGGCAGCTTGGAGTGGTCCAGCGGGGCCAGGTAGTCGAGCTGGATGGCCCGGCCGAGGTGGATGCCGTTGGTCAGCACCATCAGGTCGTGGCCGATGTCGTTGCCCGCGGCGAGCAGCGGCTGGATCTTGCCGAAGAAGGACGGGATCTCCTGGATGACCTCCTTGTAGGAGACCTTGATCCCGGTGTCGGCGGTGAACATCTCCAGCGACGGGTACCTCTTGCCGTCCTTGTCGATGTACAGCGGCCAGTTGGCGAACCGCATCGTCCCGTTGCGCTTCTTACCGGTCCAGAAGTCGGCGACCGCGTCCTTCTTCGGCGTGGTCACGGGCTTCTTGCCCTGGATGCCGCAACCGGCCAGGGCGAGCCCGGCGGCCGAGAGCCCGGCCAGACGCAGGGCGTCGCGGCGGGTGACCGAGCGGTTTTGCGTCAGGCCCCGCAGCAGGGCGGGGTTGGAGCGGGGGTCCATGGCTGTGGTCAACGTCAACTTCCGATCACGTACGAGTGGCGTGCCTGCCACGACAACCAGACGGCCTCGCCACGCTCGGCCGTGCTCGTGCTGTCGAGCGCGTTCTGCTGGAAGACGGTGATCTCGGCGCCGTCGGCGAGGCGCACCGTGTAGCTGTTGTAGAGCCCCAGGTAGACGACCTCGGAGACGGTGCCGCGCACCGCGCTGAGGTCGCCCTCCGGCTCCCCGGCGGAGATCGTGATCTTCTCCGGGCGCACGGTGACCGCGACGCGGTCCCCCGTGACGTGGGCGTCCCCCTCGACCAGGACGCGCCCTCCGTGTCCCGCCCGCAGGACGGCCCGCCCGGCGCCCGTCTCCTCGACGACGCCGTCGAGGAGGTTGGAGGTGCCGATGAAGCCCGCGACGAACGCGGTGGCCGGACGCTCGTAGATCTCACGGGGCGGGGCGAGCTGCTCGACCAGGCCGTCGTTCATGACGGCGATGCGGTCGCTCATGGTGAGCGCCTCGCTCTGGTCGTGGGTGACGTAGACGAAGGTGATGCCGACCTCGCGCTGGATGCGCTTGAGCTCGATCTGCATGGCCTGGCGGAGCTTGAGGTCCAGCGCGCCGAGCGGCTCGTCGAGCAGGAGCGCGCGGGGGTTGTTGACCAGGGCGCGGGCCAGGGCGACGCGCTGCTGCTGGCCGCCGGACATCTCCCTGGGGCGGCGCTTCTCCCGCCCGGTGAGGTCGACGATCTCCAGCATCTCCCCGACGCGCCGTTTGATCTCGGCCTCGGCGACCTTCCTGCGCCGCAGGCCGAAGGCGACGTTCTCCCAGACGTTCATGTGCGGGAACAGCGCGTAGGACTGGAAGACCATGTTCACATCGCGCCTGTTCGGCGGGACCCCGGTGACGTCCTGGCCGTGCAGCCTGACCGTGCCGCGCGAGGGGTCCTCGAACCCGGCGATCATCCGCATGGTCGTCGTCTTGCCGCAGCCCGAGGGCCCCAGGAGGGAGAAGAACTCGCCTCCGGCGATGCTCAGTGTGACCCCTTTGACCGCCTGGACGACCTCACCCTGGGCGAGGTACTCCTTGACGACTCCGGAGAGCTCGATGGCGGGCACCTGGGGGGAGGAGGGGACGGCCGCAACCGCCCCCTCCTCTTCTGAGCCCGCCTGGATTTCGGTCATACCAGGCTTAATCTCTCTGTCTGCGGCTACTCGCCGATGTAGTGCATGACGTGCTTTACGCGAAGGTAGTCGTGAAGGCCGAAAACCGACAGGTCCTTACCGTATCCGGAGTGCTTGAACCCTCCGTGCGGCATCTCCGAGACGAACGGGATGTGGGTGTTGACCCACACGACGCCGAAGTCCAGCCTCCTGGAGACCCGCATCGCCCGGCCGTGGTCGGAGGTCCAGACCGAGCTGGACAGGCCGTACCTGACACCGTTGGCCTTGGCGACCGCGTCGGCCTCGTCGGAGAAGGTCTGCACCGTGATGACCGGGCCGAAGACCTCGTTCTGCACCATCTCGTCGTCCTGGCGCAGGCCGTCGACGACGGTCGGGGCGAAGAAGTAGCCCCGCTCGCCGACCCGCTCGCCGCCGGTCAGCACCTTGGCGTGCCCGGGGACGCGCTCAAGGAAGCCCGCGACCCGCTCCAGCTGGGCGGCGTTGTTGAGCGGGCCGTACAGGGCGTCCTCGACGGACAGGTCACCGGTGACGGTCGCGGCCGCGGCCTCGGTGAGCGCGGCGACGAAGGCGTCATGGACGTCCTCCTGGACCAGCACCCGGCAGGCCGCGGTGCAGTCCTGACCCGCGTTGTACAGCCCGGCGGTCGCGATGGCCTCGGCGGCCGCCTTGAGGTCCTTGACGTCGTCGAAGACCACCACGGGGGCCTTGCCGCCCAGTTCGAGGTGGACGCGCTTGAGGTCGTCGGCCGCCGACCTGGCCACGGCCATGCCCGCGCCGACGGAGCCGGTGATCGCGACCATCTGGGCCGACGGGTGGCCGACGACCAGCGCGCCGGTCTCGCGGTCGCCGACGACGACGTTGAAGACGCCCTTCGGCAGGATCTCACCGATGATCTCGGCGAGCTTGACGGTGGAGACCGGGGTGGTGTCGGAGGGCTTGAGCACCACGGTGTTACCCGCGGCGAGCGCGGGGGCGATCTTCCACACCGCCATCATCAGCGGGTAGTTCCACGGCGTGACCTGGCCGACGACGCCGATCGGCTCGTGCCTGATCACGGAGGTGTGGTCGGCGAGGAACTCACCCGACGTCGGCCCCTCAAGCGTGCGCGCGGCGCCCGCGAAGAACCGGAAGTGGTCGGCGGCCACCGGGGTCTCGTCCTCGGCCATGCGGGCGAGCGGCTTGCCGGTGTTGCGGCACTCGGCCTCGTTCAGCTCATCCGCCCTGGCCTCGATCGCGTCGGCGACCTTCAGCAGCAGACCGGCGCGCTCACCCGGGGTGGTCTGGCTCCACGACTCGAAGGCGGCGGTCGCGGCGGCGTAGGCGGCGTCGACGTCCTCGGCTCCGGAGACCGGGGCCTGAAGGTAGGCTTCCCCGGTGCAGGGGTCGATGACGTCGGAGAACCTGCCGCTTCTGGCGTCCACGAGCTCACCGTCGACGTAGTTGCGCAGCCGGGCGGATTCACGGTTCTCAACCGGGGTGGTCACCGTTGACCTCCTAGTTCTTTCGAGCTGAGTCGTCGAGACTCTTACAGAGGAGAAGACCCTCGACAAGGGATTTCGTTGTTAAGATATCAAATTGCTACGAAATCGCTTGACAGAGACGTAATAACTGACACGATGTCGCACCAGAGCCGCGAGAACACCGGCGACACACACGCATCAGGACGTCTCAGGGAGCGCGCATGACGACCCCGTCCAAGGCACGCCGCGAGAACGACGCCAGACCCGGCACCGTCGTCCTCGACGAGATCTCAAAGAAGATCATCGAGCAGTTACAGGCGGACGGGCGCAAGCCGTACGCGGCGATCGGCAAGGCGGTCGGCCTGTCCGAGGCCGCGGTGCGCCAGCGGGTCCAGCGCCTGATCGACGGTGGTGTCATGCAGATCGTCGCGGTCACCGACCCGCTGACCCTCGGCTTCTCCCGCCAGGCCCTGATCGGCATCAAGTGCGAGGGCGACCTGGAGGCGGTGGCCCAGGAGCTGTCCCTCATCGCCGAGCTCGACTACGTCGTGCTGACCGCGGGCGCGATGGACATCATGGTCGAGGCGGTCTGCGAGAGCGACCAGCACCTGCTGGAGATCCTGGGCAAGATCCGCGCCATTCCCGCGGTCCGCGGCACGGAGACGTTCGTCTTCCTCAAACTCCACAAACAGACCTACTCCTGGGGCACCCGCTGACCCCTTGGAGCGCTTCTCGGGAAGCCCACTACCCTTCTGGGACATTCCTTGGGGGACCCACCGGCCTCCTGGGGCGGCACGCTTTCTGTTAACTTTATTTCCTAATTGCTAGCGTTTCCCCGCGACCACACGCGCGCCTCAGCGACGGAAACGGGTGATCACGAAAGTGGTACCAGGCATGCGACTCTCCAAGGTGTTCTTCAGATACTCGCGACGCGGTCCGTGGGTGCTGCGGGACATCGACCTCACGCTACGGCCCGGCTCCGTCATCGAGGTCACCGGCAAGAACGGAGCCGGCAAGTCCACCCTGCTGCGCCTGCTGGCCGGGATCGTCCCGCCCTCCAAGGGCACCGTCGCCCAACGGCCCCGCGTCGTCGGCTACGCCCCCGACGTCTTCCCCATCGGCCAGCCGTTCACCGTCACCGCCTACCTGACCCACATGGCCGAGATCCGGGGGGTCTCCCCCGACGCCATAGGACGCCTCGCCGACCGGCTTGAGGCGACCCACCTGCTCGAACAGCCGCTCGGCGACCTGTCGAAGGGCAGCGCCCAGAAGATCGGGCTCATCCAGTCGCTGCTGGACCCGCCGGACCTGCTCATCCTGGACGAGCCCTTCGCCGGGCTCGACGCGCACACCCGGGGCGAACTGCCCGCCATGATCGGCGAGATCGCCGCCAACGGCGGGACGGTCGTGGTGAGCGACCACCAGAACCAGCTGGAGAACTTCCCCGGCGCCGACCACTGGCTGGTCGCGAGCGGTACGGTGACCACCCAGGCGGGAGAGCGCCCCAAGCAGGTCGTGATCGAGGTGCTCGTCGACGCCGCGGAGGCCGACGAGGTCGAGCAGAAGCTCCACGCCGACGGCTACACGACCAGGCGGGCCCTGTGACCCCCTCCGCGTCACGCCTTCCCGGCGTCAGGCAGATCACTCCCTACGGCGCCCTCCCCCATCCGAAGGCGGCCGCAACGCCCAGGAAGGCCAGATGATCCCCCTCGTCCGTTTCAAGCTGGCCGCCTACACCCGGTCGCACCGCCTGCTCCAGCCGGTGATCGCCCTGTTCGCGATGCTGGCGATCTTCTACTCGTCGCCGGGACCCGCCCTTGAGGGCTACAGCGACTCGGCCGCGCTGCTCATCGTCGTCTTCGCCTGGGCCGCCAGGAGCCTGCTCGACACCGAGCCGCCGACCCAGCGGCTGATCTCGATGACGGCGGCGGGAAACCCCGGCCGGGAGGTCACCTCTGGCCTGGTCGCCGCCTTCGCCGTCAACCTCGGCCTGGCGGCGGTCGCGATCGTGGCCCCCCTGATCATCCGCTTCGGCGTCCTGCCCGCGCCGGGCGACCTGGCGCGCGGCGTCGGGCTCCACCTGCTCGGGGTGTGCGTCGGCACCGCGCTCGGCGCGCTCGCCAGCGCCCCGATCCTGCCCTCCCCCGCCACCTCCCTGGTGGCCCTGTTCGGCGGCTACACGGCCATGCTGCTGCTCAGCCTCACCCCGATCGGGTCCTTCCTGGTGCCGATCATGCCGTGGATGCGGGCGACCAACTCGGGCAGGCTCGACGAGGTCCTGCTCCCGATCGCCACCGCGACGCTCCTGTGGTCCGCGGCGGGCGTGCTGGCCTACCTCAGACTGCGCCGCTCCCGCCCCTGACGGACGCCGCCCTTGGCCCGTGTCAAGGCGTGACGGCGAGGACCGGGTGCGGCGGGGGGCGCCGGGTGCGGGGACGGGTCGGCACGACGGGCGGCGGCCGGGGGGCCGGCCGTAGGGCCTGGGGGTTGCCGGGGCTGTTCGGGGCTATTCGGCGGCGGCGAGTTGGCCGCAGGCACCGTCGATCTCGCGGCCCCTGGTGTCGCGGACCGTCACCGGGACGCCGTGGAACTCCAGGCGGCGGACGAAGGCCTGCTCGTCCTCCGGGCGGGAGGCGGTCCACTTCGAGCCCGGGGTGGGGTTGAGCGGGATCAGGTTGACGTGCACGAGCTTGTTCCTGACCAGCTTGCCGAGCAGGTCGGCCCGCCACTCCTGGTCGTTGATGTCCTTGATCAGGGCGTACTCGATCGAGACCCGGCGCTTGGTCCTGGCCGCGTACTTCCAGGCGGCGTCGAGGACCTCGGCCACCTTCCAGCGGGTGTTGATCGGCACCAGGGTGTCGCGCAGTTCGTCGTCCGGGGCGTGCAGCGACAGCGCCAGCGTCACCGGCAGCCCCTCCTCGGCGAGCTTGCCGATCGCCGGAACCAGGCCGACGGTCGAGACCGTGACCCCGCGCGCCGAGATGCCCAGCCCCGAGGGGGCGGGCTCGACCAGCCTGCGCACGGCCCCGATCACGGCCTTGTAGTTGGCCAGCGGCTCGCCCATGCCCATGAAGACGACGTTGCTGATCCGGCCCGGCCCTCCCGGGACCTCACCGGAGGCGAGAGCCCTGGCTCCCGCAACCACCTGCTCGACGATCTCGGCGGTGGACATGTTTCGGGTCAGGCCCGCCTGGCCCGTCGCGCAGAACGGGCAGTTCATCCCGCAGCCCGCCTGAGAGGAGACACAGATGGTCGTCCGGTCCGGGTAGCGCATCAGGACGGACTCGACCAGCGCGCCGTCGAACAGCCGCCACAGCGTCTTACGGGTCGTGCCCCTGTCGGTCGTCAGCTCCCTGACCGACGTCAGCAGCTTCGGGAACAGCGCGGTGGCGAGCTTCTCCCTGGCCGCTGCGGGCAGGTCCGTCATGAGGGCCGGGTCGCCGTTGAGCTTCTCGAAGTAGTGCCGGGAGAGCTGGTCCGCGCGGAACGCCTTCTCACCGAGCTCCGTGACCGCGGCCTTGCGCTCGGCCATGGTCAGATCGGCCAGGTGACGGGCGGGCTTCGCCCTGCGGGGCGCCACGAAGGTGAGCTGACCGGGGGCGGGAGTCCGGCTCTGGCTCTGGCTGGCAGTGGACACGGTGCAAAGCCTTCTCTCGACGGTTACGCGAATACTTCGGAAGCGGTGCTCGCCCCTGATCTAGAGTCCGGAGGTATGGCGACAATCCGCTCCACGGGCGAGCGGGGAGACGACGTCGAGGTCGTGTTCACCGACGTCAATCCCTACGGGAGCCGCACCCTGGTGGTCGAACGCGACGAGACCTCCTCGGTAGCTTACCTGCGCGGGCCTCACGGCACGGTTCACGGAGCGGTGTGGCTGGCCAACCACGGCCGCGCCCCCGAGGCCTTCGACCCGTCCCGTCCCGAATCCGGGCTTCCCCCGGTGGCGCCCAGGGCGAACACCGGGCACCCCGACGGCAGGGCACCGCTGGGCAGGTTGCGGGCACTGTGGTTCGAGGAGGGCGACGGCGTCGCCCTGTACGAGAACGACGAGTTGCTGGCGGTCATTCCTGGCTGGGCCGACATGAGCCGCGGCATGCCGGGCTACTCCTTCGACGCCGTCGGAGAGTTCCCGTTCGCCTGGTCGCTTGAGGAGGCCCTGGAGGGGCTGGCCCCCAGGCTGGCCAGGGCCCGCGCCTACTGGGACTGGCGGACGGGTGAGGGAGCCTGGGCGACGTTCCAGCAGTTCGTGATGGGCCACCTGGACAGGACGGTGGGAACGGCGGGCAGGTTCTGGGACGCCGGAGGCGACCGGCTGCCGACGGTCGGCATCACGGAACGGCCCCCCGAGGGTCAACGCGAGTACACCGTCCTGTCCACGGTCGGAATGAGCTGCCAGCCGATGCCGACCGTCGAGCAGTACGTCGAACGGCCCCAGGCCCGCACCAGGATCGAACTCGCCGTCGCCACCCCCGGCGACCCGCGTGAGGCCGCCAGGCTCTTCCTGTGGCTTGCCCAGTATCCCTGGCACTCGGTCACCTGGCTGGGACACGGCCACACCGCCAGGTGGTACCACCGCCCCGAGACGTTTCCGCTCGGCTCCCCCTATGGGGGCGTCATCATGCTGAGCGGCCTGCCCGGCCTGCCCGACCTGTCGGGTTTCGCCTTCGGCGGGGACGACGTCGAGTGGCTGTGGCTGGTCCCGATCACCGCCGAGGAGCTCGACCTGGTCGGCGAGGAGGGCCACCGGGCGCTCCTGCCCCGCCTCTCCTCGGCCCGGATCACCGGGACCTGAGGCTCACACCAGCAGCGTCAGCAGCGCCCAGATCGGGATCAACGCGGCCAGCAGCGAGTCGAGGCGGTCCATCAGGCCACCGTGACCGGGCAGGACGCTGCCCATGTCCTTGACGCCGAGGTCCCGCTTGATCACCGACTCGACGAGGTCTCCCAGCGTGGCGAAGGCGACCGCGACCGCGCCGATCAGCACGCCCTTCCACACGGCGTCGCCGAGCAGCCACGCGACCAGCCAGCCGCCGACGGCCATGCAGGCCAGTGCGGAGCCTGCCAGCCCCTCCCAGGTCTTCTTCGGGCTGATCCGCGGCGACATCTTGTGCCTGCCGAACAGGATGCCCGCGAAGTAGCCGCCGATGTCGCTGGCGGCCGTGGTCGCGACGAAGACGACCACCCGGTCCGGCCCCTGGTCATCGGCGAGCAGAAGCCCGACGAACCCGGCCAGCAACGACGGGTAGACGGTCACCAGCAGGGTCGCGGAGATGTCGCGGACGTAGCCCTCCGTGCCCTGGAACATCCGCCAGATCATCAGCACGAGCACGGTCATCGCGAAGGCGCCGACGAGCCACGCGGGCCCGTCCCTGCCGCCCCAGTAGGCGCCGCAGACCATGATGGCCATCCCGGCCAGAACCGGGACCACCGGGACGTTGATGTCCCTGGCCGCGAACGACTTGACGAGCTCCGTCACGCCGATGCCCACCGCCGCGATCACCACGGCGAGGAAGAGCCACTCGACGAAATAGAGGGAGGCGATGATGACCGCTCCCAGACCGGCACCCACCGCGATCGCGACGGGGAGATTCCGGCCGGTACGGCTACCGCCCGTCGCAGGTTCCACGAGGCCCTACTCTCATGCGAAAAATCCTTGTCCCGCGCGGAAGGCCGGGCGGGACAAGGATCACAGGCTCAGACTTCGAGCAGCTCGGCTTCCTTGTGTTTGAGCAGCTCGTCGATCTTGGCGACGTGCCTCTGGGTGAGGTCGTCGAGCTCCTTCTCGGCGCGACGCACCTCGTCCTCGCCCGCGTCGCCGTCCTTGACCATCTTGTCGAGGGTCTCCTTGGCGTGACGGCGGATGTTGCGGACGGACACCCGGGACTGCTCCGCCTTGGTGCGGGCGACCTTGATGTACTCCTTGCGGCGCTCCTCGGAGAGCTCGGGGAAGGCCACCCGGATGACCTGACCGTCGTTGCCCGGGTTGACGCCGAGGTCGGAGTTGCGGATCGCCTTCTCGATCGCCGCCATCGAGCCCTTGTCGAAGGGCTGGATCACGACCATACGGGCCTCGGGGACGTGGAACGAGGCCAGCTGCTGAATGGGCGTGAGGGCGCCGTAGTACTCAGCGCTGATCTTGTTGAACATCGACGGGGTGACCCGGCCCGTGCGGATGCCGGCGAAGTCGTCCTTCGCCACGGCCACGGCCTTCTCCATCTTTTCTTCGGCTTCGAAGAGAGTTTCGTCAATCACAGCGGCTCCTGCCTTCTCGGTCACTCACCATTCCACACCCGCTTCGCGGAACGCCGTACCATCCGGAGGGGTCCCTCCATATGGCCGGTGCCGCCTTCCGCTCCGCTCACCGCGGTCAGGCTCGCTCCCCGTCTTCCGGGTCACCGACCCGACTCACTCACTTCACGGGAGACTCCTACGTCGCCCACCGCTCCGCTCGCTCCGTCAGGCTCGTTCCCTACCTCCAGGTCACTCACCCGACTCACTCACCTCGCGGGAGACTCCTACGTCGCCCACCGCTCCGCTCGCTCCGTCAGGCTCGTTCCCTATTTCCCTGCCGGGCTCACCAGCGTGCCGATCTTCTCACCGCGTACGGCCCGCAGGATGTTGCCCTCGCCCATGAGGTCGAAGACCACGATGGGCAGGCCGTTGTCCATGCAGAGGCTGATGGCGGTGGCGTCCATGACACCGAGACCGCGGGTCAGCACCTCACCATATTCGAGGTGGTCGAACCTGACGGCGTCGGGGTTCTTCCTGGGGTCGGCGTCGTAGACGCCGTCCACCTGGGTTCCCTTGAGCAGTGCCTGGGCGCCGACCTCAAGCGCGCGCTGGGCGGCGCAGGTGTCGGTCGAGAAGAACGGCGAGCCGAGCCCGGCCCCGAAGATCACCACGCGCCCCTTCTCCAGGTGGCGGATGGCGCGACGGGGCAGGAAGGGCTCGGCGACCTGCTGCATGGTGATCGCCGTCTGAACGCGGGTGTCGATGCCGCGCTTCTCCAGGAAGTCCTGGAGGGCCAGGCAGTTGATGACCGTGCCGAGCATGCCCATGTAGTCGGCCCTGGCCCGGTCCATGCCGCGCTCGGACATCGCCGCGCCGCGGAACATGTTGCCGCCGCCGACCACGACCGAGACCTGGACGCCCTCGCGGACCGCCTCGGCGATCGAGTCGGCCAGCTGCCCGACGACGCGGGGGTCGATGCCCAGCGGCTCGCCCCCGGCGAACGCCTCACCGGAGAGTTTCAACATGACGCGTTTCCAGCGAAGCGGGCCCGCGTACGACGAAACCGCCGACGTAGCGGGGTCTGATTTCTCCTGCACGGCGGCGGCCTCCTCGTTGTTCTAACGCTCTGGTGAGAGAAGCTGGGTCAAGCCTAAGCCTGGCCCACCTTGTAGCGGACGAAGGCCTGGACCTGAACGCCGTTCTCGGTGGCGAACTTGCCGACGGACTTCTTGTTGTCCTTGACGAAAGCCTGCTCAAGCAGGGTGAAGTCCTTGTACCAGCCGTTGATGCGGCCGTCGACGATCTTGCCGATGGCGGCCTCGGGCTTGCCCTCCTCGCGGGTCATCTCCTCGAAGAGCGCGCGCTCCTTCTCGATGACGTCCGCGGGGACCGCGGCGGAGTCGAGGTACTTCGGAGCCATCGCGGCGGCGTGCTGCGCGATGTCCTTGGCGACCTCGGCGTTGGCCGTGTCGAGCTGGACCAGCACGCCGACCGCCGGGGGCAGCTGCGGGTCGGTCTTGTGCATGTAGGCGCCGATGAAGCCGCCCTCAAGGACCGCGAACCTACGGATCTCGATCTTCTCGCCGAGCGCGGCGTTGGCCTCGTCCAGCTGCTCCTTGACGGACTTGCCACCGAGCTCGGAGTCGAGCAGGGCGGGCACGTCGGCCGGCTTGGTGGCCAGGATGTGCTCGACGACCTGGGCCGCGAGCTCCTGGAAGCGCTCGCCCTTGGCGACGAAGTCGGTCTCGCAGTTGAGTTCGAGCAGCGCGGCGGAGGAGTCGCCGTCCTGCTTGAGGGCGATCAGGCCGTTGGAGGCGGTGCGGGCCTCGCGCTTGCCGACGTCCTTGGCGCCCTTGAGACGCAGGAGCTCGACGGCGCGGTCGAAGTCGCCCTCGGACTCCTCAAGAGCCTTCTTGCAGTCCATCATGCCGGCGGCGGTCAGCTCACGAAGCCGCTTGACGTCGGCCATGTTCACGGAAGCCATTGTCTTCTTCCTCGTGGGAATCGTCGTGGATCGGGTGGGTGCCCCGCGCTGGCGCACCCACCCGTGAAAGAGCCTTGCGGGTCGTACGGCCGGGCCGTACGAGGTGGGCCTAGGCCTGCTTGTCGGCGTCCTCGGCGGCCGGGGCGGCGGCCTCGGCCTCAGCCTCGGTGGCCTCGGCGGTCTCGGCGACCTCAGCGGCCGGGGCGGCCTCGGTCGCGGCGGTGGCCTCGGCGCCCGCGAGCAGCTCCTGCTCCCACTCGGCCAGCGGCTCGGCGCCACCGGCGACGGCCGGCTTGTCGTCACCGCGGTTGGCGCCCGCGCGGGCCATGAGGCCGGCGGCGACGGCGTCGGCGACGACGCGGGTCAGCAGACCGACGGCGCGGATGGCGTCGTCGTTACCCGGGATCGGGTAGTCGACCTCGTCCGGGTCGCAGTTGGTGTCGAGGATCGCGACGACCGGGATGTTGAGCTTGCGGGCCTCGCTGATCCCGATGTGCTCCTTCTTGGTGTCCACGACCCACACCGCGCTGGGCACGCGGGACATGTCACGGATACCGCCGAGGGTGCGCTCCAGCTTCTCCTTCTCACGGCGGCGCATGAGGAGCTCCTTCTTGGTGAGCCCCGAGCCCGCGACGTTGTCGAAGTCGAGCTCCTCAAGCTCCTTCAGACGCTGGAGCCTCTTGTGCACGGTGGAGAAGTTGGTGAGCATGCCACCCAGCCAGCGCTGGTTGACGTACGGCATGCCGACGCGGGCGGCCTGCTCGGCGATGGCCTCCTGCGCCTGCTTCTTCGTGCCGATGAACATGATCGTGCCGCCGTGCGCGACGGTCTCCTTGACGAAGTCGTAGGCCCTGTCGATGTAGGACAGCGACTTCTGCAGGTCGATGATGTAGATGCCGTTGCGCTCGGTGAAGATGAAGCGCTTCATCTTCGGGTTCCAGCGACGGGTCTGGTGACCGAAGTGGACGCCGCTCTCAAGCAGCTGCCGCATGGTGACGACGGGGGTGGACATGTGATTGTCCTCCAGGTCGGAGCGCCCATCTCTGGGCGCTGTTCTCGGTTGACGCGACGGTCCGCGACCGTCGCCCTGATGCTCCGAACCGCCTCCAGCCGGGTTCTCACCCGGACCGATGGATGTGGTTCCTGATGGGGCATGCGAAGTCGGCCCGTGAGACACAGGCCATCGAAAATTGTACCCTCAGCCGGGCATCCCGCTGACCTCGGCGCGTCGGCGGCCCCTCACGCGTCGCGGGGAAGGCCGTGCGGCCGCCGTACGGCCCTGGGGAAGAGGTTGACCTGTGCCTCGGCGACCCTGGCGTCCGCGGGGGCCTCGTCCCGGCTGCGCGCGGTGAGCCGGTAGGGGGCGAGCAGCTCGTCGATCCGCCGGTTGAGATCCCCCAGCTCCTCCGAGTCGACCAGCAGGATCGTGCGGGAGAACGCCGTCGCCTCAAGCCAGTGCCTGGGCTCCCGGTCCAGTGCCGCCAGGGCGCGGGCGGCCTCCTCGGCGGCCTGGTCGCGCATGACCTTGATCAGCAGGTCCTTGGCCGTTCGCACCTCGGGACCGTCCTCCGGCTTCCGGGTGACGGACATCCTCTTGGAGGAGCTGCGCCAGAGCCGTTCCCTGCCGTCGCCCCTGGGCGGCGCGTCCTCGGCGAAGCCGTACTTGGCGAGCATGCGCAGGTGGTAGCTGGCCGCGCTCGGGGTGATCCCGACGACCTCGGCGACCTCGGTCGCGGTGGCGGGCCCCTCGACCTGGAGCCGGTTCAGGATCGCCAGCCGCGCGGGGTGGGCGAGGGCGCGCATCGCCACGGGATCGGTGAGCGGCTCACGTTCCTGGGTCATGTGCAAACCGTACCCACCCTTCGATGTGAAGGATTGCCTTCACAATTATGAAGTACTACCTTCATAGTTGTGAAGCATTCCCTTCACACCTGCTCCCCGAAGGTGGTCCTCCGTGCTCCAGACCGTTCCGTTGCGCGCCCAACGCGACTACCGGTTGCTGCTGTCCTCCCGCGCCGTCTCCGAGATCGGCACCGAGATCTCCAAGCTGGCCGTGCCGCTGACCGCCGCCGCCCTGCTCGGCGCCTCCCCGATCCAGATGGGCCTGCTCACCGCCGCCTCCTCGCTGCCCTCCCTGATGTTCGGGCTGCAGGCAGGGGCCCTCGCCGACCGGCTCAGGAGGCACAGGCCGGTCATGGTCGCCTGCGAGGCGGCCTCCGCGATGGCCATGGCCACGATCCCTCTCGCCTGGTTCGCCGGGCTGCTGACGGTGCCGTGGCTGATCGCTGCGGCGTTCGTCGTCGGCACCGGCACCACGCTCTTCCGCGCGGCGAACTTCCCCCACCTGGCCGTGGTGGTCGACGAAAGGCAGCGGACCGAGGCGCTCGCGGGCCTGCACTCGGTCTTCTCCCTCGCCTCCATCTGCGGCCCCGGCCTCGCCGGACTACTCGTCCAGTTGTTCACCGCGCCGTTCGCGATCGTCGCCGACGCGTTCTCCTTCCTGGCCTCGGCGTTCCTCGTCCGGTCGATCAGGACCCCCGAGGACCACACTCCGGCTCCCCCGCGCGGTCTGTGGGCCGAGATCAACGAGGGTCTGCGAACGGTCACCGGCAACCCCGTGCTCAGAACGCTCTGCGGCTGCGGGGTCGTCATCAACTTCTTCGGGGCCGCCTACACGGCGGTGTTCGTGATCTACGCGCTCGCCGAGCTTCACCTGCCCGTGGGGCTGATCGGCCTGCTCACCGCCAGCTTCGGTGTCGGCGGCCTGGCGGCCACGGCCCTCATCCCGCGCCTGACCGCGAAGTACGGCGAGCACCAGGTGATCGCGTGCGCCGTCATCGCCTTCCCGCTCGACTACGTGATCACGGCGACCGCCTCGGGGCCGACGTGGGCCGCCTTCCTGGCCCTGGCCGCCGGCGGGCTGGTCAGCGGTGCGGCCGTCATCGCCTTCTCCGTCTGCTTCGGCGCCGTGGTCCTGCGGGAGACCCCCGCCAGCCTGCGGGGCCGGGTCAACGCGACCAACACCTTCGCCGTCCAGGGCGTGCTGGCCCTCGGCGGCATCGCGGGCGGCCTGCTCGGTCAAGTGCTCGGGCTGCGCCCCGTCCTGTGGATCGGCGCGGCCGGGGTCGCGCTCACGATCCCGTGGATCTGGCTCTCCCCCCTCGGCCGTTCCTCCGCACCGCGAACACGATGACCCCGGTGACCAGCCAGACGAGCCCGGCGACCTTGGCGAGCGGAGCGGCCAGGATGATGATCCAGATCGCGACGAGGCCGCCCGCGACCGGCACGACCAGGTGCCGCCACAGGTCACGGCTCCCCCGGCGAACCCTGAAGTATCCGATCACCGAGCCGTGCAGCATCGTGAACGCCGCCAACGCCCCGATGTCCACGACCGAGACCAGCACGTCAAGACCGTCCGGCCTGCTCGCCGCCCAGACCGAGACGACCAGCGTCACCGCCCCCGCGCTGAGCAGCGCCGCCCGTGGCGTCCCGGAGCCCGGATCGACCGTCGAGAGCGCCCGGGGCAGGCCGCCGTCCCTGGCCATGCCGTACAGCAGCCGCCCGGCCGCGGCCACCGCGGTCATCGCGGCGAACGCGGGACCGACCGCCTTGGCCACCTTCATCAGGCCCGCCAGCCAGGGGGCGACCGACCGCTCGACCACGTCGTAGAAGGCCGTGCCCTGCGTGGCGGGGTCCGCGGCCAGCTCCGCCGGGCTCATCGGGGCCAGCAGGCCGGCCAGGAAGGTCTGCAGCACGAACAGCGCCCCCGCGACCCCCAGGCAGAGCAGCACCGCCCTGCCGACCTGGCGCGAGTCACCGGTCGTCTCCTCCGCGAACGAGGCGATGGCGTCGAACCCCAGGAAGGACAGCACCGCGACCGAGACGGCCCCGATCACCAGGGTGGTCGTGGTCCCGCCGACTCCGGTGAAAGGCGACGCCCACGGCCTGACCGGTCCCTCGGCGACCAGCACGGCCACGGCCATCACCACGAAGATCGCCAGCACCACGATCTCGGCCAGCAGCACGACCAGGCCGACCCGGGCGGCCAGCCGTACTCCCGAGACGTTGAGCGCGGTGGTCACGGCGAAGGCCAGCGCGGTGAAGGCCCAGGCGGGGACGGCGGGAAAGAGCGCGTGCAGCGCGATCCCGGAGAACAGGTAGGCCACGCTGGGGATGAGCAGGTAGTCGAGCATGATCAACCAGCCCGCGAGGAACCCGGCCGCCTGACCGAGTCCCGCCGAGGCGTAGGCGAACACCGATCCGGCCCGCGGCACGACCCGTGACATCTCGGCGTACGACAGAGCGGTGAAGGCCATGGCCACCGTGGCGATGACGTAGACGAGCCCGACCGCCCCCGCGCTCCTCGCGTCGAGCACCCCGAACACGCCGACCGGGGCCAGCGGCCCGATGAACAGCAGTCCGTAGACGATCAGGTCCCGGACCGAGAGCGTACGGCGCAGCCTCGCCCGTGTCTCCACGCCATCCCTCCCCCGCGCAGGATGCACTCGTCCCTGGACCATCCCCTCATCCGGCGTTGTCATCCGGGGTCGCCGCCGGAGGTTCCGGATCGGGCCGCTCACCACCAGGCGGGCGGGTGCTCCCCCTGTCCCGGTGGCGGGCTCGTCCAGTACGGCCGGGCACCGTCGACGCTCCCCGGCGCCCTGACGTAGGTGAGCCTCCCGAACGGGCTGTCCATCTCGCTCAGCAGGTCGGCGACCCGCGGCCCCTTCCCTGTGACGTTCTCCGCCTCGGCGCGGCCGAGCGAGTCGAGCCACAACGCGGTCCTGGCCAGCGACACCTCGACCCGCCAGGAACCTCCCTCCCGCGAACGGCGCGTCAGGGCGGCCATCGCGCCGAAGGCCGCCAGATAGCCCGTGGCGTGGTCGAGCGCCTGGGCGGGAAGCGGGCGCGGCCCGGCCCCGCCGCCACCCTCGTGGGCGATGCCGCACACCATCTGGACCAGACTGTCGAAACCCCGCCTGCCCGCCCACGGGCCGTGCGCGCCGTAGGCGGAGAGATCGACGCACACGATGCCCGGCCTGATCCCGGCCAGTTCCTCCGGACCGAAGCCCAGCGCCTCCAGCGCGCCCGGCCGGTAGGACTGCACGAACACCTCCGCCCCGGCGACCAGGTCACGCAACGCCGCCGCCCCCCGCGCGGTCCTCAGGTCGAGGTGGCAGGAGCGCTTGCCGAAAGCGGTGCCGACCACCAGCCCCGGCACCTCCGGCAGGTGCCCGGCCCCCACCCTGAGCACCCGCGCCCCGTGGGCGGCGAGCGTGCGGGTGGCCACCGGCCCGGCGATCACCCGTGTCAGGTCCAGCACCCGCACCCCGTCCAGCGGCCTGTCCCTCCTCCCGCCCGGTGCCCGTACCGGCCCGTCGCCGATCCTGGTCAGGCCGACGAGCGGCGAGCGCGCGACCGCCGCCCTCTGCGGATGGGCCCGCCACCCGGCACGGCTGCGCATCATGGCCGCGCATCCCCCCTCGGCCGTGACCACCTCCTCGACCTCGAAGGCGGTACGGCCCGCGCACGCCCTGGCGACGGCCTCACCGTCCGCGCCGGCGGGCAACCCGAGGGCGGCCAGCGCCGCGTCCCTGTGGTGGTCGAAGTTGCAGTGCAGCCGGACCCACCCGTCAACGGTCCGGTAGTCGCCGGAAAGCGCCGCCCACCCGGCGGGACGAACTCCGTCGATCATGAAGTGGCGCTCGTCCAGGAAGGCGACCGCCGCCTCGCGGACGTCCACCTCCGCCCCCGTTCCTCCCCCGAGACCGGCCGCCGCGGCGGTCGCGGCCCCGACGGAGACCGCGGCCGCCGTGTCGACGTGGAAGACGGACGGCAGCACCGGCTCCGCGCCGGTGACCCGCAAAGGCGGCAGTTCGACCCCTACCTCGGCGCCCAGCCTTCGCACGAGGTCCTCGACGACCTCTTCTCTCTCCTCACACATGCGACGAAGCCTCGCACTTCGCCTTTCCATCCGCGGGCCTTCGGCGGGTTCTGGCTCTGGACACCACCCGAGGTCGTCTCCCGTATGGGTTTTCCACAGGCCGGCCGGTCCGCGTGCCGTTTTCCACAGAACCGGATTCGGTCCCTCGCGGGCGGGGCGAGCTGCGCGAAGGTCTGGGACCGGAGGTGGTTTCCATGGCCGCGAAGGACGATCTCGGCAGGCACGGCGAGCAACTCGCCGTCGCCTACCTGCTGACCCGTGGCATGCGGGTTCTCGACCGCAACTGGCGATGTTCCGACGGAGAGATCGACGTGGTCGCCCGCGAGGACCACACGCTCGTCGCGGTCGAGGTGAAGACCCGTTCGGGGCGCACCCACGGCACGGCCTTCGAGGCGGTGACCGAGGAGAAGGTCGCCCGCCTGCGCAGGCTCATCGCCAAATGGCGGAACGAGCGGTGCGCCCCGTCCGAACGGTTCGACGCGATCCGTGTCGACGTCGTCGCCCTCGAACGGTTCGCCGGGGCCTTCACCATCCGTCACGAACGAGGGATGTGCTGAATGTCCCTCAGACCATCACAGGGAGTGTGAGAAGTGACCGTCGCGCGCACCCGGTGCGTCGCCCTGCTCGGAGTGACCGGTCATCCCGTCGACGTGGAGGCCGACGTGGGCAGCGGCGTCGCGGGCACGCATCTCATCGGCATGCTGGACACCGCGCTCAGCGAGGCCCGCGACCGGGTCCGCTCCGCCGTGGTCAACAGCCGCCACACCTGGCCGGACGCCCGCATCACCATCAGCCTGTTCCCCGCCAGCCTCCCCAAACGAGGCAGCATGTTCGACCTCGCCATCGCCGTCGCGTTGCTGGCCGCGGCCGGAGTCGTGCCCGTGGCGCGGGTCGCCGACCCGTTCTTCCTGGGTGAGCTCGGCCTGGACGGCTCGCTGAGACCCCTGCGAGGGGTGCTGCCCGCCGTGCTGGCCGCCGCCGCGGCCGGTGCCCGCACCGTCGTCGTCCCGTCCCGCAACGCCGCCGAGGCCGCGCTCGTGCCCGGTGTGACGGTGGTCCCCGTCTCCACCCTGAGCCGGCTGGTCGACTGGTTGCGCGACGACGACCAGACCACCGTGCCCGCGACCCCCGACCCCGCCCCGGACGAGACCGGCGAGTCCGTACGGCCGTGGGCCTCCTCCACCACCGAGAGAAGAGCGGGCACCCCCGACATGGGCGACGTGGCCGGTCAGCCCTTCGCCCGCCGCGCGCTTGAGGTCTGCGCCGCAGGTGGGCACAACCTCTGGATGCTGGGGCCGCCGGGCACCGGCAAGACGATGCTCGCCGAGCGCCTGCCCACCCTGCTTCCCCATCTGGAGCGCGAGCAGGCCCTGGAGGTGACCGCCATCCACTCCGTCGCCGGGGCGCTGCCCGAGGATCGCCCCCTGCTGGTCCGGCCGCCGTTCGTCGCGCCCCACCACACCGCGACCGTGGCGGCCGTCATCGGCGGAGGCAGCGGGGCGATCCGGCCGGGCGCGGTCTCCCTCGCCCACCGAGGGGTCCTCTTCCTCGACGAGGCCCCCGAATACCCGGCGACCGTTCTCGACTCCCTCAGGCAGCCGCTTGAGTCCGGCACGGTGACGGTGTCCAGGGCGATGGGCTCGGTGACGTTTCCCGCGCGGTTCATCCTGATTCTCGCGGCCAACCAGTGTCCGTGCGCGCGTCCCTCGGGGCCCGCCGACCCGTGTCGCTGCACCCCGATGGCCCGCAGACGTTACCTTTCCAGGCTCTCCGGCCCGCTGCTCGACCGCGTCGACATCAAGATCGCACTGCATCGGTCCAGCCGCCGTGAACTTCTCGCCGACCGCCGGTTCATCGAGCCGAGCCGGGTGGTGGCCGAGCGGGTCCTTGCCGCCCGCGAACGGGCCGCGAAACGGTTCGCGGGCACACCGTGGCGGTGCAACGCGGAGGTGTCGGCCCAGGCTCTGCACACCGGCTACCGTCCGGCTTCGAAGGCGATGGCCCCGCTGCTCCGCTGTCTCGACAGCGGAGAGCTGAGCGCCCGGGGGCTCGATCGAACGCTCAGAGTGGCCTGGACGCTCGCCGATCTCGCGGGAAAGAACGCGCCCGAGGTCACCGAGACCAACGCGGCGCTCGGCCTGTGGCTTGGGGAGGCACGATGAACGACCGTCTCGCACGGGTCACGCTGATGCGGGTGGCGGAGCCCGGCGACCCCGTGGTCGGCCGTCTCGTCGCCACCATCGGCGCCGAGGCCGCTGTCAGGCGGATCCGCCGTGGCCGTCCTGATCCGGAGCTCGTCCGCTGGTTCGCCGACACCTGCCGTCCTGCCCCTCCGAGCACACGGCCTTCCCGCCCCGTCCGGCCGGTCTCCGGCGATCGGAACGATCACGCCGCCCACCCACCCGGCGCCGCCGGACACCTCGCCTGGAAGCCGCCGACGAACGAGACAGAGGATGACGATGCCACCTTTGGGGCCACCTTCGGGGCCGCCTTCGAGCCGGATGGCCACGGTGTCCGTCCTGGGGCGAGCGGCGTTCCTCGGCCACGCGCCACGGGGCCGGAGAGCCGGGCTGCTGGCGTTCCTCTCAGCCCGGAGAGCTCCCACGGGGTGTGCGCCACTCTGCCGGACGGCCATGACAGCGCTCCTGGGAGGCGAGCCGGTCAGGTGTCGCTGGACCGGGCGAGGGGTGATCGTGTCCGTCCGGGGCCGGATGATGTTCCTGGGGTGGGCACGGGAGAACACGACCTCCGGAGCGTTTCCGGCGCGTGCGGCGCCCACGCCGGGGGCGACCATCCGGGTGTTCCGGGGGGCTCTCATGACGGCCGCTCCCCCGGTGATCTCACCGCGTCCGGGGGTTCGCCGATCCGGCGTCACGGTTCCTCGTCCCGTGCGGGCGGCGAACGGGCCGTTGAACGGCTCGGCCGGATGTTCTCCTCATGGGCGGCCCGCCTCGAAGCAGCCGATCCCACCCGGGACCTGGCCTCGGGAGAACGGCTCGGGGCCAGACTGGTGGTTCCGGGAGATCCCGAATGGCCGACCCAGCTGAACGACCTCCAGGAGCGCGCACCGTACGGCCTGTGGCTCAACGGGGAGGCGGACCTCCGCTTCTCCTGCCTGCGTTCCGTCGCCGTCGTCGGCTCCAGGGCGGCCACGCCGTACGGCACGCACATGGCCGCGGAGTTCGGCGCCGAACTCGGCGAGCGCGGCTGGAGCATCGTCTCCGGGGGCGCCTACGGCATAGACGGGGCGGCTCATCGCGGCGCTCTCGAAAGCGGGGCGCCGACCGTCGTGGTCCTGGCCTGCGGCACCGACGTCGCCTATCCCAGCGCGCACCACGACCTGTTCGCGGCCGTGCGGTCGCAGGGGCTCCTGGTGAGCGAGTGCCCGATGGGCGCCCGCCCCACCCGGCCACGCTTCCTGATCCGCAACCGTCTCATCGCGGCGCTGTCACGGGGAAGCCTGGTGATCGAGGCGGCCGTGCGCAGCGGGGCGCTGAACACCGCCGGACACGCGACCTCGCTGAACCGCGTCGTGGCCGCCGTCCCCGGGCCCGTGACGTCGGAGATGTCGGCCGGGTGTCATCGGCTGATCCGTCAGGGGGCCGCGGTCTGTGTCACCACCCCGGCGGAGATGATCGAGCTCGTCGGGGTGATGGGAGACGATCTCGCCCCCGAGGTCCGGGGGCCCGTGCTCCCCCGTGACCGGCTGGACCCGGAGACCCGTCAGGTCCTGGAGGTCATCCCCGCCCGTACGGGAGCCGGCCCGGCCGTGATAGCGACGGCCGCGGGCGTCGATCTGGAGACCGTGCTGTCCTGCCTGGGCGGCCTGGCCGCCGCCGGATACGTGGAACGTGTCGCGAAAGGCTGGCGGTTGCGCCCGAACAGATCACCGGGAGGCTGACTCCCTCTCGCCGCGACGAGGGGCTTTGGGGGATCGGCGCGAAACGCGTCACGAGGCCAAGGAGGCCCTACCGGGAACCCGGACGAAACCAGCGAAAGGCGAGCCATGGCTGTCGTATGCCGGCGTCGTATTCGCCCCCACCGGGTCTCTCGACGCCGTCGCCCCCGACCTCCATCGCCTCCCGTCACTTTCCGGACGTCCTGCCCGGGAGGCCGCGCTCAGGGAATCGCGGCCACGGCGGTGATCTCCACGAGTTGGCCGGTGTATCCCAGGCACGAGACGCCCAGCAGGGTCGAGGTGTGCGGGCCCTCCGCGAGGCCGGACTCACGCACGACCTGCCACACCCGGCCGAGGGGTTCGGGGATGTCCGCCACCACGTAAACGGTGCTGGACAGCACATGGCTCAGGTCGCTGCCCGCCGCCTGCAACGCGGTCCGCAGATTGGCCAGCACCTGCCGGGTCTGCGCGACCGGATCACCGGCCCCGACAAGGCCGCCGTCACCGTCCAGCGGGACGGCACCGGCCATGAAGGCCAGCCGCTGACCGGCCTCGACCACGACCGCGTGCGCGTAGTCCGGGGGCGGGAACAGCCCCGCGACGGTCATCCGATGGATCATCACACTCCTGACGCTTGGCTGCCCCACGCACCGGTCTCCCCGCACGTTGGCCTCCCGGCAGACGGGCTTCCCAACATACCGGTCTTCTGACGACGCTGTTCCAGAACGGAACCCCGGCCTCCTGAGGCACCGGTTTCCCGCCATGCCGGTCTCCTGGCGCCCTGGCATGATGATCGCCGTCTCCGGCTCCGGTGTCATCCGGGTTTTCCCGCGCCGCACCCCCGTCATATCCGGCATCCGTCAAGCCCGGATGACCCCACCGCACCCCGCTGACCGTCGAAGCCGAGGCGGCCCGTTGACCTCGCCCCTTGCGGACATGGGCGGCCCGTTGCCTCCACGGCCGCCGGGCACGGGTGATCCTCCGGCCGACCGGGCACCGGATCACCGGGGTCCCACGGGCCAGACCGGGAGCAGCCTGACCCGTCCCTGTCCCAGCAGGAGGAGCGGGTCGAGGTATGAGTGGTCCCGTAACAGACCCCAGTGCAGGCAGGCCGTACGACAGTGGCCGGGAACGTCCTGGACGACGCCGATGACCTCGCCCCGGCTCACCCGCTGGCCACGCCGTACCGAGGGGCGGACGGGAAGGTAGGTCGTCCGCAGGCCGCCGGGGTGAAGCACCGTCACCACCGCCCGTCCGGCGAGCGGCCCCGCGTAACCGATCGTCCCCGCACCGGCCGCGTACACCTCCGCACCGGGGGTCGTGGCGAGGTCGACCCCCCGATGGCCGGCCAGCCACGGCCGGGCCGGAGGGTCGAACCCCCTGAGCACGACGGGACGCCCCACGAGCGGCCGGCCCCACCGGGCGGAGACGGTGTCAGGGGACGCGCCGCGGGTGCCCCCGGCCGCCGGGAGGGCGAACAGCGGCACCACCAGCAGGATGACGAGGAAGGATCTCACGCATCGAGGATGCGCGTTCCCAGCCGGAGACGACGGACCGAACGGCGTTCTGTGGACAGCCGACGTCCCCCGGAGCGGAGGACGTCGGAGGAGATCCCGGCGAAAGACACCGGGAGGGCGCAAACGGGCTCAGTTCGAGAAGCCCTCCTTGGGCATCTCCAGGTCGGGCTTGGCGAGTTCCTCGACGTTGACGTCCTTGAAGGTGACCACGCGGACGTTCTTGACGAACCTCGCGGGCCGATACATGTCCCAGACCCAGGCGTCCTGCATCTTCACGTCGAAGAACACGTCACCGTTCTCGGCGGTACGGACGTCCAGATCGACCGAGTTCGTGAGGTAGAAGCGCCGCTCGGTCTCGACCACGTAGGTGAACAGACCGACGACGTCGCGGTACTCACGGTAAAGCTGCAGCTCCATCTCGGTCTCGTATTTTTCGAGATCCTCTGCGCTCATACCGGTCCTCCTGTCGCACGCCCTTCCCGGGCCGTCTGATCAGACGACACCGGCCCCCATTTCATTTTCACCCATCACCTCACCCGGCCTGGACCTCGCCACCGTCGCGAACGAGAAACGGTGGTCGGGGCACGGACCGTACATCTCCAGTGCTCTGCGATGATCCACGGTGCCATACCCCTTGTGCTCCGCGAAGCCGTACACGGGATGGCGTTCGTGGAGCGCGATCATCATTCTGTCTCGCGTCACCTTCGCCACGATCGACGCCGCCGCCACACAGGCGGCGACCTGGTCCCCCTTCCAGACACCCAGCGAGGGAACCGGCAGGCCGGGGACGGGGAAGCCGTCGGTGAGCACGTAGCCGGGATGGAAGGAAAGCCGCGCGACGGCACGGCGCATTCCCTCGATGTTCGACTTGTGCAGGCCGCGCCTGTCGATCTCCTTCGGAGAGATCGTCACCACGCTGAACGTCCTGGCCGTCATCATGATCCGGTCGTACAGCGCCTCCCGCCGGGAGGCCGTGAGCGTCTTGGAGTCGCCGAGCCCCTCGATCCTGCGCCCGAGGACGACCGCCGCGATCACCAGGGGTCCCGCGCAGGCTCCCCGGCCCGCCTCGTCGACCCCGGCCACCGGGCCCAGGCCACGGCGTGCCAGAGCCCGCTCATAGCCGTACAGGCCTGAGTCGCGCCGGACCACGCTAGGCGTGGGACGGAACGCAATCGTCATCGCACCACGGCAGACATAGCGACCATGAGCAGAGAGTACGCCCCATCCGGACCATTCGGTACCGCTATCTCAGCTTGGTGAAGGTCTCCGGCGTGGAGAGCAGTCCTACCCTGGAGAACGGCCAGTAGATCGCGAAGGCCCGGCCGATGACCGCCTTCTCCGAGATCGTGCCCTCTCCCTCCTGCTCCTCGTGCGTCCGGGAGTCGGCGGAGGCCGAACGGTGGTCTCCCATGACCCACAGCCGCCCCTTGGGCACGACCTTCTCGAACTTCTCACCCGAGGGGAAGTCGTCGGGGTGGAGGTAGGCCTTCTCGTCGAGCGGCACCCCGTTCACCGTGATCCGCCCCTGGGCGTCACAGCACTTCACCGTGTCGCCGCCGACCGCGATGACCCGTTTGATGGTGTCCTCGCCGTCCCAGCCCTTGAAGACGACGACGTCGCCACGATCGGGCGTGCCGGACAGCTTGTTGACGAACACCCGGTCTCCGTTGATCAGGGTGTTCTCCATCGACTCCGACGGAATGGCGAAGGAGTCGAGGACGATCAGGCGCAGCAGCAGCGCCACGAGCACGCCGCCCAGCAGCAGGAGCGCCGACTCGATCAGGCTCTTCCTCTTCGAGCCCTTCTTCTCAGGCTGGGGGGAGGGCTCGTCCTCGGGGGTGACGGGCCTGTTCTCGGGTTCCACGGTCATGGGGTACGGCTACCGCCTCGAACGCCGGCGGCGCCGCCACAGCACCAGGGGCACGGCCCCCGCGAAACCGGCCACGAAGGGGACTGCCTCCCCCGCCGCTACGGCGGCCTTGAGGGCCGGCTGGTTGAAGGTGCTGGGGATGGGGATGATCTCGGCCCTTGAGAAGGGCCACACGATCACGAAGGCCCGGCCGATGACCTTGTCGATGGGGATGCTCCCGCCGCCGGGGTCACCCATGTGCAGGCGGGAGTCCAGGGAGACGGAGCGGTGGTCGCCCATCACCCACAGGCGGCCCGGCGGGACCTTAACGCTGAAGGTCCTGTCGGAGGGGACGTTGCCGGGATAGAGGTAGGCCTTCTCGTCGAGCGGCACCCCGTTCACCGTGACCCGCCCCTGGGCGTCACAGCACTTCACCGTGTCACCGGGCACTCCGATGACCCGCTTGATGTAGTCCTTCTCGCCCGGGACGACGCCGAAGGCGGAACCGGCCCACCTGAAGAAGGCGACCACGGGGTTGGCCGGCTCCTCGATGTTCACCTCGCTGTCCCAGGAGTCGACGCCGGAGAAGACCACCACGTCACCGCGTTCGATGTCGCGGACCCGGTAGACGAGCTTGTTCACCAGGACACGGTCGTTGACCAGGAGGGTGTTCTCCATGGACTCGGACGGGATGTAGAACGCCTGGACCACGAAGGTCTTGATGACGAGCGCGAGCACCAGCGCGACGACGATCAGGACGGGGAGTTCCTTCCAGAAGGCCCCCTTCTTCTTGCCCTCGCCATCGGCCCGCTCGTCCCGGCCGCCCTCGGCGTTCGTCTGGGTCTCTCCGGCGATCACGCCCACCTCGTCCTCGACAGGTCGACGCGAGGCTGCGCCGGACTCCCGGTCTTCGCTAGTCATCGGTGACGAGCCTAGATGATGGAAAGCGCCGGTCAGCCGCCCGCCGGGTTACCTGACAGCTATGGGTCCGCCATAGGAGGTCAAACCCTCCTGCATGCGAATGGCCCGCACCACCGACGGCGGAGCGGGCCAGAACGTTCGAATGCGGGCGCGTCAGCGAGCCTCGCGCTTCTCCTTGATGCGGGCGGCCTTGCCGCGCAGGTCGCGCATGTAGTAGAGCTTGGCGCGGCGGACGTCACCACGGGTCACCACGACGATCTTCTCGATGACCGGGCTGTTCACCGGGAAGGTGCGCTCGACGCCGACGCTGTAGCTGACCTTGCGCACGGTGAAGGTCTCACGGGAGCCACCGCCCTGGCGGCGCAGGACGAAGCCCTTGAACACCTGGATACGGGACCGGTTGCCCTCGATGACCCGTACGTGAACCTCAAGCGTGTCGCCGGGGCGGAAGGCCGGGATGTCGGAACGGAGCGAGGCCTTCTCGATCTCGCTGATCAGCGTGTGCATGACAGTGGTACCTCGTCTAGATGAGCACGTGGAGGTTCATCCGGCCGCGGCGGGCGGCATCGCGATGGACACACGTGCTGAATTGGATGTGTCTGGGAACCGGGCCGTCCGCCCGGTTGCGCGCGCCAACCCGTGGACAGCAAGCGGCAACGCTTCAGTTTGCCATATTTCTCCGACCGACCGGAAATCAGCACGTCAGACCGGGTGGTCGCCCTCCTGAGCGGGCTGTCCCAGCTCCGCCAGGAGCTTCAGGTCGTGCTTGTCCAGGCCCCGCGGGTCGAGCGCGGCCAGCAGCTCGGGCCGGTTTCTCGCGGTACGGCGCAGCGCCTCGTCCCGCCGCCACCTGGCGATCCGGCCGTGGTGCCCGGACAGCAGGATCTCGGGGACCTCGTGTCCCCGCCACTCGGGGGGCTTGGTGTAGACGGGCCCCTCTAGGAGGTTCTCCATCGCCCCCGGCGCGAACGAGTCGTCCACGGCGGAGCAGGCGTTGCCGAGCACCCCGGGCAGCAGCCGTCCCACGGCCTCGACCATCACCAGCACCGCGGCCTCACCACCGGCCAGCACGTAGTCGCCGACGCTGACCTCGTCGACCCGCGTCCGCGTGCCGTACTCGGCCATGACGCGGGAGTCGATGCCCTCGTAGCGGGCGGGGGTGAACAGCAGCCACGGCTCGGCGGCGTACTCCATCGCGAGCCGCTGGGTGAAGGGCACGCCGCTCGGGGTCGGCACGATGATCCGGGCGGGCGCGTCCTGGCCGGTCGAGAGGACGGCGTCGATGGCCTCGCCCCACGGGTCGGGCTTCATGACCATGCCGGGGCCGCCGCCGTAGGGGGTGTCGTCCACGGTGCGGTGGACGTCGTGGGCCCAGTCGCGCAGCTGGTGCAGGCGCACGTCCAGGATGCCGCGCTCACGCGCCTTGCCGATGAGGGAGACGCCGAGCGGCGCGAAGTACTCGGGGAAGATCGAGATGATGTCGACGCGCATGTCAGACGGCCTCGTCCGGGTCGAGCAGGCCCGCGGGCGCGTCCACGACGAGGTGCCCCTTCTCCAGGTCGACCACGGGCACCAGCGCCTTGACGAACGGCACGTAGACCTCCCTGCCCTGCCTGCGCACCACGAGCAGGTCCTGCCCGTGGTGGAGCACGTCGGACACCTCACCGGCGCGCTCCCCGTCGGGGGTGAGCACGGTCAGGCCGATGAGCTGGTGGTCGTGGAACTCGTCCGGGTCGTCGGAGGGCGGGATGTCCGCCGAGTCGATGACGAGCATGGTGCCCCTGAGCCCCTCGGCCCGGTCACGGTCGTCGACGCCCTCGAACCTGACCAGCAGGACCCCGGCGTGGTTGCGGCTCGACCGGACGACGAGCGGGCCCGCGGCGGCGGGGTCGGTGGCGATGGCGGCCCCGGGAGCGAAGCGCCGCTCCGGGTCGTCGGTGCGCACCTCGACGGACACCTCGCCGCGAAGTCCGTGGGGACGGCCGATCCGGCCTACGACAAGCTGCACGCCCGCCTCCCGAGATAGTGGTGTGTGAGAAGACGAACGGGCCACCCACACTGGGTGGGTGACCCGTTCGCCGGTGGATCTCATGTGGGTGCCTGACCCCGTTCCCCGGACCGGAACGCCCGGGGAGAGGGACCTCTAACGGGCCTCGTTCAGGTCGAGCAGGTCGACCCGGATGTACTTGCCGTCGCCCAGGGCGTTCACCACGGTGCGGAGCGCCTTGGCCGTACGGCCGCCACGGCCGATGACCTTGCCGAGGTCCTCGGGGTGGACCCGGACCTCAAGCACACGACCGCTGCGGATGCGGCGCGCGTGAACCTGGACCTCGTCGGGATGTTCGACGATGCCCTTCACCAGGTGCTCGAGGGCCTCCTCAAGCACCTCAGGCCTCGCCTTCCGGCTTCTCCTCCGCGGCCGTTTCCTGGGCCTCGGCGGCAGGCTCGTCGGCCTTCGCCTTCTTGGCGGACTTCCTCGGCGTGGTGGCGTTGTCCAGGGACAGCGCCTCCTTGGCCGCGGCCTCGTAGAGGGCGTGGCGGTCGGCCTTGGGCTCGGCCACCTTGAGCGGAGCCGGAGCAGCCTCGCCCTTGAACTTCTGCCAGTCGCCGGTGAGCTTGAGGAGCTTCAGCACGGGCTCGGTCGGCTGCGCGCCGACACCCAGCCAGTAGGCCGCACGCTCAGCGTTGACCTCGATGCGCGAAGGGTTCTCCTTCGGGTGGTACAGACCGATCTCCTCGATCGCCCGGCCGTCACGCTTGGTGCGGCTGTCGGCGACGACGATGCGGTACTGCGGGTTGCGGATCATGCCGAGCCGCTTGAGCTTGATCTTGACTGCCACGGGTGTGGTCTCTCCTGCATTAGAGCGTGGGTGAGCGGCGTCTCATCGAGTGGGGTACGAGGAGAGGACCGTTCAGGGGACAGGCGCGGCACGCGGGGGTGAGAGGGCACCCACGTGACCACGATGTTCCAACATGTCATTCTGCCAGACGCACAGAGGTGCCCGACCAACGACGCCCCATCCCGCACGGCACGCGGACGGCAAATCTCGGTAATCCGCGTGCGCGGTGGGCGTGCGGCCCGCTTCGCGACGCCGGGCGGCCACCACGAGAACCCCGCCATGGGCGAGGCGGCCGTCCTCGGACCCGTTTCAGCCGGAAGGAGCGCCGTCCTCCCCCGCCCGAGGCCGGGAGAGGACGTTCACCGGGGGCGCACCCCCAGCAGTTCGAGGGCCGTCATGATGATGAATCCGACCATGATGGCCACCCAGATCCATCTGGCCCGCCGATGGAACCGGTCGTCTCCGGTCACTTCTGGCCGGGAAGCTTGAACTTCGAGGGGTCGAAGCCCGGCGGGAGCTCAAGGCCGGGAGGAAGCTGACCGGCTCCGAGCCTGCCGAGGGCGCCGCCCGCGCCGGGGGCGTCGGGGGCCGCGGCGGAGGCGTTCTTGCCGAGTGCGGCCTTGCGCGGGTCGCCGCTGACCCTGCGACCCTTGGCGGCCTTCTTCTGCGCGCCCTTGTTCTTGCGCCCGCCCGGCATGCCGGGGATGCCCAGGCCGCCCGCCATGCGCTTCATCATCTTCTGCGCGTCGAAGAACCGGACGACCAGGTTGTTGACCTCGGTCACGCTGACGCCGGAGCCCTTGGCGATGCGGGCGCGGCGGGAGCCGTCGATCATCTTGGGGTTCTGGCGCTCGCCCGGGGTCATCGAGCGGATGATGGCGGCGACGCGGTCCAGGTCACGGTCGTCGACCTGGTTGATCTGGTCACGCATCTGCCCCATGCCGGGCATCATGCCGAGCAGGTTCTTGATGGGGCCCATCTTGCGGACCATCATCATCTGCTCAAGGAAGTCTTCGAGCGTGAAGCCCTCGCCGGAGGTGAGCTTGCCCGCCATCTTGGCGGCTTCCTGCTCGTCGAAGGTCTTCTGCGCCTGCTCGATCAGGGTGAGGATGTCACCCATGTCGAGAATGCGGGAGGCCATCCGGTCCGGGTGGAAGGCGTCGAAGTCCTCAAGCTTCTCACCCGTCGAGGCGAACATGATCGGCTTGCCGGTGATGTGACGCACCGAGAGGGCGGCACCGCCCCGGGCGTCGCCGTCGAGCTTGGTGAGCACGACGCCGTCGAAGCCGACGCCCTCCATGAAGGCCTGGGCGGTGGAGACCGCGTCCTGACCGATCATGGCGTCGACGACGAACAGGACCTCGTCCGGGGAGACCGCGTCGCGGATGTCGGCGGCCTGCTTCATCAGCTCCTGGTCGATGCCCAGGCGGCCCGCGGTGTCGATGATGACGATGTCGTGCTGCTGGCGCCTGGCGTGCTCGACCGACTGGCGGGCCACGGCGATCGGGTCGCCGACGCCGTTGCCGGGCTCGGGGGCGTAGACCGCCACGCCCGCGCGCTCGGCGACGACCGAGAGCTGCTGGACCGCGTTGGGGCGCTGCAGGTCGGCGGCGACCAGCAGCGGCGTGTGGTTCTGCTCACGCAGCCAGCGGGCGAGCTTGCCGGCCAGGGTGGTCTTACCGGCGCCCTGGAGACCCGCGAGCATGATGACGGTCGGCGGGTTCTTCGCGTAGCGAAGCCGCCGGGTCTCGCCACCCAGGATCTCGACCAGCTCGTCGTTGACGATCTTGACGACCTGCTGCGCCGGGTTCAGCGCCTGGGACACCTCGGCGCCCCTGGCCCGTTCCTTGACCTGGGCCACGAACGTCCTGACCACCGGCAGCGCGACGTCGGCCTCAAGCAGCGCGATGCGGATCTCGCGGCAGGTCGCGTCGATGTCGGCCTCGGACAGGCGCCCCTTGGAACGAAGGGAGGAGAAGACCGATGTCAGCCGGTCGGAAAGCGTCTCGAACACGTGATTGGCCAGCCTCTGCGCTCTCGGGTCTGCGACTCGACATCCCAGCCTATCCGCTGGAGAGGGCGGAACACGCCCTCGCGAGACGGTGGTATGCCCGCGACGTACCGGTCGCGCGGGCGGCGACGGTACGTCCGTGCCCCCTGCCCGGTCCCGCGGGAGACCGCGCCCGCTCTCGCGGAACCGGGCAGGAGGCACGGACGCCGGGACGTCCGGGGCCGGGACGTCCCTGAGGGGTCACCCGGGCACGGCACGACGGCCGCGGGCACACAGCGGGCGCACGATGGACACGCGGTGTGCGTACCGTGGGCACACGGTGACACACAGTGGACATGACGAGACGCCGGGACCGCCGGTCGCGGTTCGGGTCCCGGGCGCCCCGGCCGGGCGGGACTGTCTCAGCGGCCCCAGCCGGGGACGGCCATCCGCATGGTGAGGGCGTGCTCGACCAGTGTGATGAGCGTGGCCTTCACCGCGTCCCTGGAGCGCGCGTCGGTGCGCGAGATCGGGATGTGCGGCGCCAGCGTGAGCGCCTCGCGCACCTCCTCCTCGCCGTGCAGGTAGGTCCCGTCCCAGCCGTTGACCGCGACGACGAAGGGGAGCTTGGCCTCCTCGAAGTAGTCGATCGCCGGGAAGCTGTCGGCCAGCCGCCGGGTGTCGACGAGCACGATGGCGCCGATGGCGCCGCGCACGAGGTCGTCCCACATGAACCAGAACCGGTGCTGGCCCGGCGTGCCGAACAGGTACAGGATCAGGTCCCGGTCCAGGGAGACGCGCCCGAAGTCCATCGCGACCGTGGTCGTCGTCTTGTTCGGGGTGAGGCCGAGGTCGTCGATGCCGGCGCTGGCGTCGGTCATCACCGCCTCCGTGGTCAGCGGCAGGATCTCGGAGACCGCTCCCACGAACGTGGTCTTGCCCACACCGAAGCCACCGGCGACGACGATCTTCGTCGATGTCAGGCCGCCGCCGCGGCTAGAGCCTGCGAAGTCCACTGAGCACCCTTTCCAGCAGGTTGAGATCCGGCTTGCCCGCGTCCAGTTGCGGCTGGTGCAGCTGGACCAGTCCCTCAGCCGCCATGTCCGCGACCAGGATCCGGGTGACGCCGAGCGGGATGCGGAGCATCGCGGAGATCTCGGCGACCGAGCGCACTTGCCGGCACAGGGCACTGATGGCCTGGTACTCCGGCGTGCGGTTGGACAGATCGTGGTGCGCGGACGTCGCCGAGGAGACCAGGGCCTCCATGGCGAGCTGGGTCCGGGGGGCGGTTCGCCCTCCGGTGACGGCGTACGGCCTGACCAGGGAGCTCTGCTCCACGGGCGCCGGTTGCATGAGATGTGAAGGACCACCCTGTTGCCGGTGGGGGTCGTCCATGGACTGGTAGGGAGGCCCGCCTAGCGGGTCCCCCTCACCGGGCCAGCCGCGGCCTGCCACGGCATCCTCCTATGGTCGTCGCCATCACCGGGGGTGTGAGGCCTGGAGTTCGGCGCGGACCGCCGGTGTCAACACCTGGCCCGCTCGTTCGACAAGCAGGGTCATCTGGTAGGCCACGAGACCCATGTCGCAGTCGGCCGCGGCCAGTACGGCCAGGCAGGAGCCGTCGCTGATCGACATGATGAGCAGCAGTCCTCGCTGCATCTCGACCACGGTCTGGGTGACCGCTCCGCCCTCGAAGACCCTGGAGGCGCCTTGGGTCAGGCTGATCAGCCCGGCGGCGACCGCCGCGAGCTGGTCGGCCCTGTCCCTGGGGAATCCATCGGAATACGCCAACGGCAGGCCGTCGGCCGACACAACGACCGTGTGGGCAACGCCTGGGACGTTGTTCACGAAGTCGGTGATCAGCCAGTTGACCCCCCGGGCGGCCTGGCTCATTTCGCGCACGTGTCATCCTCCTTGGCGACCGGGGCGAGCTCGCTCACCGGTCTTCCTCGTTTCCTTCAACGTCACGGCTGAAGTCGGGATAGGGCTGTCCCTCACCGACTTCGCCCCTGGCGACCGCGCGGCCCTGCCGTACTCCTTGCTGGAAGCTCGCCAGGCGGTTGCGTACCGCTTCAGGGGAGACGGAAGGCCTGAACGCGGGGGTCTGGGGGGCCGCGGCCGAGCCGGGCGCGGCCGTACCGGGAACCAGGTTCGCCTTGGGCACCCGCTTGGGCAGCCCGGCTCCGGTCATCCCGCCGAGGGTCGGCTCACTGGCCGCCCGCGCCGCCTGCCAGCCCGCGTCGGCGGGCGAGGACCAGACGTCGGAGGGCGGGGCCACGGGGGGCGGGACGACGGCCCCGGGCTCCTCCACCTTCTCCGGCTTCTCGGGAGTGGGCTCGACCTTCTTGAACCAGTCGGACTCGACGGCGGCGAAGATCGGCAGGAACTCCTCCTTCGCCTCCTCCATGAGCGAGGGCTCGGGAACGACGGGCAGCGGGCCCGTGTTGTCCGAGGGCTCGAACACGCTGCTGTCGAAGAGACGTCCGTTCTGGCCGGGCGGGCCGGGCCAGGAGCCGTCGTTCTCCTTGGCGGGGGTGCTGCTCCAGATGCCCGAGTCGCCGCGCGCGGGCGCGTCCGGCCACACGCTCGTGTCCGGCTGGGAGGCGATCGGCCAGCCTCCCGGCCCGCCGGGCTCACCCGGGCGCGGGGAGCCGGACCAGCCGGTCGCGTCCGAGGAGAGGTTCGACCAGCTCGGGCCGCCTCCCTGCTGCGGCACCTGGCCGGACCACACGCTGTCGAAGGGCGACTGGCTGAAGTGGTCGATCCCGGCGGGGCTGTTCGGCGCCTCGAAGGAGGCGAGCTGCTGCCGTACGTCGAACTGGTCGAAGGGGCTCTGGGTGACGTCGAAGGAGGTGAAGGCCGACTGGGTGGGGTCGAGGGTCGGGCTGGCCAGCAGCGGCGGGCGGTCCATCACCGCCCGCTCCTGCGGGCCCATGGCCGCCGACCAGTCGCCGCCGCCGTTGGTGACCGGCGCCTGACGGGAGTCCGCGTCGGAGAGCAGGTTCTCCGGGATCAGCACCATGGCGGTCAGGCCGCCGCTGTCCTGCTGCCTGAGCTGGACGCGGATGCCGTGGCGCAGGGCCAGGCGGCCGACCACGAACAGGCCCATTCTGCGGGAGACCGAGACGTCGACCACGGGCGGGTTGGCCAGACGCCAGTTCGCCTGGGTGAGCTCGTCGGCGGTCATGCCGATGCCGACGTCGGCGACCGAGACCATCACGCCACCGCCGTCGATCCGGTTGCTGGACACGACGACCTTCGTCTCCTTGGGAGAGAAGGAGATCGCGTTCTCCACCAGCTCGGCGATGAGGTGCACGACGTCGTTGACGGAGGTGCCGACGACGGAGACGCCCGCCGACAGGTGCAGGGCCACCCGCTCGTAGTTCTCGACCTCGGACAGCGAGGCGCGCACGACGTCGATGAGCGGGATCGGCTGGCTCCACCTGCGGGCGGGTTCCTGACCCGCGAGGACCAGCAGGTTCTCGCTGTTGCGGCGCATGCGGGTGGCGAGGTGGTCGAGGCGGAACAGGTTGCCGAGACGGTGCTCGTCCTGTTCGCCCTGCTCCAGGCTCTCGATCAGGGACAGCTGGCGTTCGACCAGGGTCTGGCTGCGGCGGGAGAGGTTGACGAACATCGCGTTGACGTTGCTGCGCAGCGTGGCCTCCTGGCCCGCGAGCCGTACGGCCTCGCGGTGGACCTCGTCGAAGGCGCGCGCGACCTCACCTATCTCGTCGTCGGAGTTGACGCCGATGGGCTGGACCTTGACCGAGTCGGCGTCACCGCTCTCGCGCAGCGACTGGACGGTCTCCGGCAGGCGCTGCTCGGCGACGGACAGGGCCTCGGTGCGGAGCCTGCGCAGCGGCCTGACCAGCGAGCGCGCCATGATCGTGGTGACGATGAGGACCAGCAGGAGCAGCAGGCCGCTGGCGCCTCCGGCGATCACCGCGCCCTGCTGCTCGGCCTCCTGGAGGGTGCGGCTCTGCGTGATGACCGAGTCGGCGACGGCCTTCTCGACCGTGCGCATCTTGTCGATGATGACGCTGGAGGCGTCGAACCACTGGGTCTGGTCGCCCGCGCCGGTGCCGGTCGCGCTGACGCCGACGAGGGGGGCGTTGGCGGTGGCCAGGACGAGGGACCTGAGGCGGATGAACTCGGCTCGGTCGACCTTCTGGCCGCTGACGGTGTCGTCGTAGAACTGGCGCTGGTCCAGCGAGGCCTCGCCCCTGAAGGCGGCCAGTTCGCTGTCGCGCTGGGCGCGGGCGACGATGAACTCGTCGAGGCCCTCGGTGCTGAACTGCCTGTTGGCGAGGGCGACGGCGAGTTCGGCCCGCTCTCTTGAGGCCTGTTCCTTGGCCCTGGCCAGGGCGGCGAAGGCCGCCGCGCTGCTGCTGAGGGACTGGTCGGCGTCGACCTGGACGATCTTCTCGTGGAGCGCGAGCAGGTCGCCGATCGTCTGGGAGTAGGTCTGGATGACGGGCTGGGCGGGCAGCGCGCTGCCGACGACGGTCTTGCGCACGTTGGCGAGCTCGTCGAGGCGGGTGCTCATCTGCGCGATGTCCTCCCGCTCCCGGGAGGCGAAGTCACCGGCCGCGGCGGTGCGCAGCCGTTCGCGCACGACCGTGACGATCTTGTCGACGACGCCGTACTGGTCGTCGAGTTTGGCGCGGGCGCCACGGAGACGGCCCTGGGCCACGTATCTCGCGGCCAGGTCGCGTTCGAGCTGCAGGCCGTGCACCAGGCCGCTCAGGTCGGCCGAGAGCTCTGCGACCACCCTGACCTGCTCGTACTCGGCCGCGTTGTTGACCGAGGCGACCACGCGCAGCCCGCCGAGGACGATCGCCGCGGTCGTGGGGATGACGATGAGTGCGATCAGTCGCGACCGCACGCGCCAGTTCCTGAACGCGAACCTGCTGCCGTTCTCACGGGTGCTGTCACGCCGCCCGCGTTTGGTGGCCTTCACCGCCTTGGCGCCGTCCTCCTGCGCCTCCGTCTCGCCGAAGACCTGGGCAGCAACCAGCCCGGATTCGCGTTCACTGGGGATTGCCGTCCTCACTGGCCTCCGCTACCTCTCCTCGTTTGTCTGATTGGAGGGGAATCCTGTCATGCATCTGATCTTCACGTGACGCGGATGCATCCTTGGGGCGAGGGTTATTGGAGCATAGCCCGAACAGTTCGGCCAATAGCCCATAAGTCGCAACTTATGGGCAATCGGGACTAGATGCTTGCAACCGGGCAACCCCCACCGGGCCTCCCGAGCAGATTTATACGGGGATATCCGCCCCGGCGCCCACTCTTTCACAACATGTCATCGCCCCTTCGGCCGGAGAGTTTGGAACGCTCCGATTCGCCACCGACCCATCCGAAAACCCGACATCAAAAGTCCATATTTGTCCGATTTACCCCTATTAGCCAATACTTGCGATTAAGCACACCCCCTCCGCTACGCTGCTGCACGGCCGGGAGCCCCCTCATCCTGCGCTTTCTTGGACCATCTCCATCGCATGACGGCTTCCGGCGGATCAGGCCCGAACGGCCAATCGCCCCCTAAGGAGACCCCATGCGCCTCGGACCCATCAGCCGGACGTCTCACGCGGAGCAGGTCGGGTGAGCGGTCGGGCCCTGTTGCGCAACAGGGTGTTCTGCGGCGCGCTCGGGGTCACGGCGCTGCTGCTCCTGGCCGAGACCGCGGGCAGGGCGGGCCTGATCGACCCGGACGTCCTGCCGCTGACCTCGACGATCCTGACCAGGACCGCCGAACTCGCCGTCGACGGGGAGTTCCTGACCAACGTGGCGGCCACCATGCTCGCCTGGACCCTCGGCCTGCTCCTCACCGTCGCCGTCACGGTCCCGCTCGGGCTGCTGCTCGGCAGCCTGCCGAGGCTGGAGGCCACGGCCCGGCCGCTGATCGAGTTCCTCCGCCCGATCCCCTCCGTCGCCCTCATCCCGCTGGCGATCCTGCTCTTCCCCGACCGGCTCGACCTCAAGATCGCCGTGATCTTCTACGCCTCGTGCTGGCCGATCCTGATCAACACGATGTACGGCCTGCGGGACGTCGACCCGGTGGCCAAGGAGACCCTGCGCAGCTTCGGCTTCGGGCCGCTGGCCGTACTGTGGCGAGTCTCACTGCCGAGCACCGCGCCGTTCATCGCCACCGGCGTACGGCTCGCGGGCGGCATCGCGCTCATCCTGGCCGTCAGCGCCGAGTTGCTCGCCGGCGGCTCGGACGGCATCGGCGCCTACGTCCTCAAGGCGGGCAGCAGCCCCGACGGCCTTGAACTCATCATCGCCGCGACCGTCTGGGCGGGAATCCTCGGTGTCGTGACGAACAGCCTGTTCATCGGGGCCGAGCGGAGACTGTTCCGCTGGCACACCGCACGGGCGGGGGTGGCCTCGTGAACATACGACGCGCCCTGGTCCGCCTGTGGCCGGTTCCCGTCGCGCTGGTGCTGTGGGAGGTGGGCACCCGGGCCGCGGACAACCCCTTCTTCCCGCCGCCGACCACGATCGCGGTCAGGATGCGGGAGCTGTGGCTCACCGGTCCCCCCGGTCGCCTGTGGCTGAGCGACGCCGCCCTGGACAACTTCCCACCCAGCCTGGCCAGGCTCTTCGCCGGCTGGATCCTCGCCGGGGTCGTCGGCGTCGTGTTCGGCGTGCTGCTGGGCCGCTCGGTCGTCCTGGCGCGTTTCGTCGATCCGCTCGTCCACTTCGGACGGGCGGTCCCGCCGCCGATGCTCCTGCCGCTGCTGATCCCGCTGATGAGCATCGGCACCCCGATGCAGCTGACCACGATCGTGTTCGGCGTCGTCTGGCCGGTGCTGCTCAACACCGTCGAGGGCGCCCGTTACGTGGACCGCCAGCACGTGGAGACCGCCAGGGTCTTCGGATTCTCTCGCCGGCAACGGCTCTGGCGGGTCATCCTGCCCTCCGCGACCCCGAAGATCTTCGCGGGCCTGCGGCTCAGCCTCTCCCTCGCCCTGATCCTCATGGTCGTCTCCGAACTGGTGGGCAGTACCAACGGGATCGGCTTCCAGCTCCGTGACGCGGAGCGCGCCTTCGACCCACCCGGCCTGTGGGGCTCCCTCGTGGTGCTCGGCCTGCTCGGTTACGTGCTGAACCTGGCGTTCTTCACCGCCGAGCGACGGGTCCTGTCCCGGCACCGCGCCGCCAAGCAGACAACCTGAGGAACCTCCGTGCTTGAGATCTCCAACCTGACCCACACCTACGGAAACGGCCCCTCCGCCCACAACGCGCTCGGCGGTGTCGACCTGCACGTCGCCGAGGGGGAGCTGGTGTGCATCGTCGGGCCCTCCGGGTCCGGCAAGTCGACCCTGCTGCGCTCCATCGCCGGGCTGCTGCGCCCGACGGGCGGCCGGATCACGCTCAACGGCACCCCCGTCGCGCAGATCCCGGACGACCTGGCCGTGGTCTTCCAGGACTACAGCCGCTCGTTGTTCCCCTGGATGTCGGTCGCCGACAACGTCTCGCTGCCGCTGCGCCGTAAGGGCCAGGGCAGGAAACAGCGGGCGCTCTCGGCAGCCGAGGCACTCGAACAGGTGGGCCTGGCCTCGGCCGGGAGCAAGTATCCCTGGGAGTTGTCCGGCGGCATGCAGCAGCGTGTCTCCATCGCCCGCGCCCTGGCCTACCGGCCGAAACTGCTGCTGATGGACGAGCCCTTCGGGTCCGTCGACGCCCAGACCCGTGAGGACCTGGAGGACCTGACCCTGCTGGTCCGCGGTCTGCACAACATGACCATCCTGCTCATCACCCACGACATCGACGAGAGCGTCTACGTCGGTGACCGCGTCGTGGTGCTCTCCAAGGCCCCGGCCAGGGTGGTGGGTGACCTCCGGGTCGACCTGCCAGGCCCCCGTGACCAGATCGGCACCAGGGAGCACCCCGACTTCGTACGGCTGCGCGGCGAGGTCGGCCGCCTGGTGCGTGGTGTGCGTCCCGCGCAGACGTCGTCGCTGTGAGAGGCCTGTGAGAGACGCCGCGAGAGCTCTCCCGTGTCCCGGGGCGACCACCCGGGACGCGGGGGACGGGCCGGTGTTGAAGGGTCCTTCAGAAGCGCCGGGCGGGGCGGCGACCGTCCGGCCCGCCTCTGACATGGGGGCACGCGAACGTCGCCGCGCCCCTTGACCACCCCGTTTGAAGATCGGTGTAAAAGGTTTTCGAGACTCCGGTAAATCCGGATCAGATGCCTAGAGCGTTCCATTTTATATCGTACGGATACGAAAGAAAATGCCATACCAGCGTCAAGCCCCACACATTCCGGTGGCCCGAAACGGTCGCGACGCCCGATCTGGCGGCGTCAACTCCCTACATACGGATGGCCGGAAACCGGCAACCCCCCGCAACAGGAGCCTCAATTCCGTCAAGTAGGCACTTCACTAAACCGGTAAATCACCCATTACAGCAACAAAACATGCTATATGGGGACATAAATTATGGACTGTCGCTAAACCCGACGTTAAGGGTTGCTGCTGGATTTGAGAGCATCTACGATCGCTCCTTGATCTCTTCTCCCCGATTCCGGGACGTCCAACTCATGCCGCATTCCCTCACCTCTTCGAGGAGCCACATATGAGGTTCCGTCCACTAACACGAGCATGCCTGGTCATCGTCGCTCTTTCCGTTCTCGCCACCGCCTGCAGCAGCGGGAAAAGCGCAACGAGCGCGGCGAACGGCCTGGAGAAGACCGACATCACCATCGGTATGCTGCCGCTCCCCGAGGTGGCACCGGTTCAGATCGCCATCAGCCGGGGCTTCTTCAAGGAAGAGGGCCTCAACGTCAAGTTCTCCCTCATCGAGGGTGGCGCGGCCGCACTCCCCACGCTGCTCAGCGGTGGGTTCGACGTGCTGCACAGCAACTACGTCTCCGCCTTCACCGCCTCCGCGCAGAACGTCGCGGACCTGAAGGTGATCGCGGAGGCGACCGTCGCGACGCCCGGCTCCTTCGTCCTGTTGACCGCGCCCAACTCGAACGTCACCAAGGTCGAGGACCTCAAGGGCAAGAAGGTCGGCGTCAACACGAAGAAGAACATCGCCACGCTGGCGACCAGCGTGACTCTGAAGGTACACGGCCTGGACGTCGTCCGCGACAAGATTGACTTCATCGAGGTGCCCTTCCCCAACATGTGGCAGGCCCTCAAGAGTGGTCAGGTGGATGCGGCCTTCCTGCCCGAGCCGTTCGTGAGCGCGGCCGCCGCCGACGGCGGTGTGAAGCTCGCCGACACGATGGCCGGCCCCACGGACAGCTTCCCGATCGCGGGCTACTTCGTCACCTCGGAGTTCGCGGGCAAGAGCCCCAAGACCGTCGCCGCCTTCCAGCGCGCCCTGCTGAAGGCGCAGACGGTCGCGGCGAACGACCGCAAGGCCGTCGCCGAGGCGATCCCCCAGTACACCAAGATCAACGCTCAGACCGCGCAGATCATGCAGCTGCCCGGCTTCCCCGTCACGACCAACGCCGTACGGCTGCAGCGGGTCTCCGACCTGATGCTTGAGTACGGCTACCTGCCCAAGCCGTTCGACGTCAACTCTCTCCTGCTCGGAGGACAGAAATGATCGAGGCATACCAGGCGGTCGGCCTGGTTCCCACCATGCGCGGCGTCCGCAACCGGGACGAGATCCAGATCAACCTGGAGCACATCGAACACCTGGTCAAGGCCGCCTCCTGGCTGTCCAGCCTCGACCTGCCCGTCCGCCTGATCGCGATTCCCGAGGGCGCCCTGCAGGGGTTCAACGACGAGGTCCTCGACCTCGACCACGAGGACTTCGCCAGGGAGGTCGCGATCGAGGTGCCCGGTCCTGAGACCGACCGGCTCGGCGCGCTGGCCCGCCAGTGGAACACCTACATCGTCGCCCAGGCCAAGGCCCTGCACCCCGAGTTCCCCGGACGCTTCTTCAACGTCGGCCTGGTGATCGACCCCGAGGGCGCGATCGTCATGACGCACTACAAGACGGTCCCGCTGCTGCCCGTCGAACACTCGGTGACCCCGCACGACGTCTGGGACCGCTGGGTCGAGCTGTACGGCAAGACGCTCGACGCGTTCTACCCCGTCGCCGACACCGCGATCGGCAGGATCGGCGTGCTCATGGCCAACGAGGCCTCCTACCCGGAGAACGCCCGTGGCCTCGCCATGAACGGCGCGGAGATCATCTACCGCGGGCCGTACCCGCACCCGCACGTCGGCAACGGGCTCTACGCGATCCAGAACCAGGCCAGGGCGCTGGACAACAACTGCTACCTGATCGCCTGCAACGTCGGGACCTACTATCTGACCCCCGACTCCGACGTCCCGATCGACACCTTCGGCGGCCACTCGATGGTCGTGGACTACAAGGGGCAGATCGTCGGGCGCCACGACTACGGCGGCGCCTCCTCCTGGGTCTCGGGCACGATCGACATCGAGGCCCTGCGCAGGTTCCGCGCCAACGCGCAGTGGGACAACTGGATCAAGGACCTCAAGACCGAGCAGTACCAGCTCATCTACGAGAAGCCGATCTACCCGAAGAACCTCTACCTCGACCGCAAGCCGTACAACCACACGGAGTTCCGCACCGAGGTGATCGACAGGCAGATCGAGCTGATGCACGAGCGCGGAGTCTGGGTTCGCCCGGAGAAGTAGGAAGAGAAAGACCGGTGTGACCGGGCCGGCTCGCCGGTGAGGCCGGCCCGGTGTGGGATCCGCCGTCGTGGCGGGTCCCACACCGGGAGAGAAAGATCAGACGCGAAGCGTCAGAACGTGCTCGACCAGGGTGATCAGGGTCGACTTGACCGCGTCCCGCGAACGGGCGTCGGTCCGTACGACGGGGATGTGCGGAGAGATCGTCAGAGCCTCCCGCACCTCCTCCTCACCGTGTAAGTGCGTACCGCCGAAGCCGTTGAGGGCGACGACGAACGGCAGCCCCGCCTCCTCGAAGTAGTCGATCGCCGGGAAGCTGTCGGCCAGCCGCCGGGTGTCGACCAGCACGATCGCGCCGATGGCGCCCTTGACGAGGTCGTCCCACATGAACCAGAACCGGTGCTGACCCGGCGTACCGAACAGGTACAGGATCAGGTCCCGGTCCAGCGAAACCCGGCCGAAGTCCATGGCCACCGTGGTGGTCCGCTTGGTCGGGATGTGCGAGAGGTCGTCGACCTCCGCGCTGGCCTCCGTCATAACCGCTTCCGTGGTCAGCGGCATGATCTCGGAGACCGCTCCGACGAAGGTCGTCTTGCCGACACCGAATCCTCCGGCGACAACGATCTTCGTTGACGTCATTCCGGCGTCAGAGCCTGCGAAGCCCACTGAGCACCCTTTCAAGCAAGTTGAGATCCGGCTTTCCGGCATCCAGCGACGGCTGGTGGATCTGCACCAGGCCCTCGGTCGCCATGTCCGCGATCAGCACCCGGGTCACGCCCAGTGGCATGCGCAGCAGGGCGGACAACTCCGCCACCGAGCGCACCTGCTGGGACAACGAGATGATCGCCTGGTACTCCGTGGAGAGCGTGGCGGTGTCCACGCTCATGAAGGTCGCTGAGGAGACCAGGGCCTCCAGAGCGAGCTGCATGCGGGGCGCCGTCCTGCCTCCGGTCACAGCGTACGGACGAATCAGACGATTACGTCCGCTCTTGGCCTGAGGCGTGCTTGGGGGTTCCTCACCCGGGCGCCAACCTGGTGCGTCCATATCACCTCCCTATCGCTGAGCCGACTGCAACTCGGCCCGAAGAGCAGGTGTCAACGCCTGCCCCGCGCGCTCAGCCAGCATGGTCATCTGGTAGGCCACCAGGCCCATGTCACAGTCCGGCGAGGCCAGTACGGCCAGCGCGGAGCCGTCGCTGATCGACATCGTCAGCAGGAGACCCCGCTGCATCTCGATCACGGTCTGCGCGACGGGACCGCCCTCGAAGACCCGGGAGGCTCCCTGGGTCAGGCTGATCAGACCGGCCGTGATCGCGGCGAGCTGGTCGGCGCGGTCCTTCGGGAAGCCCTGCGAGTAGGCCAGCGGAAGACCGTCCGCGGAGACGATCACCGCGTGGGCCACACCGGGCATCTCCTTGACGAACTCGGTGATCAGCCAATTGAAGCCTCGGGCGGCCTGACTGAGTTGGTGGTTCACTGGTTCTCTCCCTCAGCGGCGTTCAACCGCTCGATCATCTCGGCGCGGCCCTGCCGTATGCCTTGCTGGAAACTGGACAGACGACTACGCACCCGCTCCGCCGATATCGGGGGCAGCGGGGCCACCGGAGTGCTCGGGGCCGGGGCGGCCGTTCCGGGCACGAGGTTGGCCTTCGGCACCCGCTTCGGCAGGCCCGAACCGGTTACACCGCCCTCGACGGGCTTCTTCGCGACCTCGGCCGCGGCCCATCCCTGGTCGGACGGGGAACTCCACGGCTGCCTCTCCGGCTGCTCCTCCGAAGGAGGCGGTCCCTGGCGCCCCGGCCGCCTGATGGGCAGCACGGGCGACTCCTCCTGGAGCGACCGCTCCGGTGAGGGCGTCTCCTGCCTTTCCTCCTCCGCGGGCTCGGCTTCGGCCTCGGGGTCGGCCACGAGCTCGGCGGAGGTGTTGCGGAACCAGTCCGATCCTACCGCCGCGAAGATCGGCAGGAACTCCTCGGGCTCGGGCTCCGTCGGCGACACCTCGACCGCGGGCAGGGCCTGGGTGTGGTCCGGAACCTCGCGCCTGGGCGGCGTCCACGGGTCGACCGGCGGCATCTCCGGCCATGCGGGCGGCTGCCCGCCCCTCGGTGGTTCGCCTCCCGGGAACGGCGACTGCGTCGTGGAGAACGACGAGTCGGCGGGGAAGGAGGGGTGGGCGGCCGGGAACGAGGGCTCGGCCGGGAAGGACGGCGGCGCCGCGGGGAAGGACGGCTCGGCCAGGAAGGACGACTCCGACTGACGCGGCGGCTGCGCCGTGGGGAAGGACGGGTCCCCCGCCGGGAACGACGGATGCGCCGGCGGGAAGGACGGCGGGGACGGGGTGAGCGGCGAGGCCCACAGGTCCTCGACCGCCGCCGCGGAGACGACCGGCGCCGACCACAGGTCCGCGACCGAGGGGGCCGGGTTCTGCGGGATCGAGGGCTCCGGAGCGGGCGGGACCGGCAGGGACGGCTGGGCGGGCGGGGCCTGCCTGACGGCGCCCATCGAGGGAACGCTCCCGAACGGGTCGGAGCTGGGCGCCCCGCTGAACGGGTCGTTGCCGGACAGGGCCGAGGGGCCGTTCTGACCGGCCATGGCCAGCTGCGGCATGAGCGGCGACTGGGCGACGACCTGCGGGGGAAGCAGCACGACGGCGCTCAGGCCGCCGGTCTCGGGGCGGCGCAGCTGGACCCGGATACCGTGACGCATGGCCAGCCGGCCGACCACGAACAGGCCCATTCTGCGGGAGACCGACAGGTCGACCGCGGGGGGCTCGGCCAGACGACGGTTGGCCTCGGCCAGCTCCTCGTCGCTCATGCCGATTCCCGAGTCGGTGACCGCCAGGATAATGGCCCCCGTCTCGTTGGCGTTGCCGCTCACCATGATCTTGGTGTCCTGCGGCGAGAAGAAGATGGCGTTCTCGACGAGCTCCGCGATCAGGTGGACGATGTCGTTGACGGCGGAGCCAACGATCATGGTACCCGCCTCGACCCGCAGGCCGACGCGTTCGTAGTTCTCGACCTCCGACAGGGAGGCTCGCACGACGTCGCTCAGCGGAACCGGCTCACTCCACCTGCGGCTCTGCTCCTGACCCGCGAGGACCAGGAGGTTCTCGGAGTTACGGCGCATGCGGGTGGCCAGGTGGTCCAGCTTGAAGAGGCTGGCCAGCTGGGCGTCGTCCTGCTCGCCCTGCTCCAGGTCGTCGATGAGGTCGATCTGCCGTTCCACGAGCGACTGGGTGCGCCGGGAGAGGTTGATGAACATCGCGTTGACGTTGTTACGCAGCCTGGCCTCGTCGCCCGCCAGGCGGATGGCCTCGCGGTGGATCTCGTCGAAGGCCCGGGCGACTTCCCCGATCTCGTCGCGGGAGTCCACGTCGATGGGGGAGACTTCCACGCTCGGATCGGCCTCACCGGTCTCCCGCAGCACGCGGACGGTCTCCGGCAGCCGGTTGCCAGCCACCTCCAGGGCCTCGCTGCGCAGCTGGCGCAGCGGCCTGACCAGCGTTCCCGCCACCCAGGCGGTGACGAGCAGGATCATGATCAGCAGGACCAGGATCGTCGCACCGGTGACGATGGCGTTCTGCTCCTCGGCGGCCTGCAGTTCCTGGCTTCGGGAGGTGACCGAGGCGGCCAGGCTTCGCTCGACGGCGTTCAGTCCGTCGACGAGGGCCGAGGAGGCCTCGTACCAGGCGTTCATGCCCATCTCCCTGGGCAGGCCCAGGTTCTCGCGCATCCGGGAGATGACCAGGGCGCGCATGGCGTCGGCCTTGGAGATCTTCGGGTCGGTGAGCACGTCGTTCAGACGCTTGATGTCCGTCGTCGACGCGGTGGACCGGAAGGTGGCCATCGCGTTGAGCTGGCCCTTGTAGGCGCCCAGGAAGTCGGCGGGGTCGTCGAAGTCGAACCGGCCCTCGATGCGGGCGACGAGCAGAATGCCGCGCTGCCTCGCGACCTGCTCTCTTGCCTGGGTGAGGGCGCCGAGCGCGAGGACGTCACCGACCAGACGTTGGTCACGGGCGCTGCGGCCCAGATCGTCGTGTAGCGTCATGAAGTCGGCGATCATGCGCGTGTACATGCCGAGGGCGGCACGAGGAAGCACGTCGCCGCTGGTGAGAGCCTTTCTCAGGCTGAACAGACCGTTGAGCCAGTTGCGGACCTGGGCGACCTCGGCGACGATGCGCGGTTCCTGGTCGTCGCCCAGGGCGTCGATCGCGGTGAGCACCTTCGTACGGGTCAGGTCGACCCGGCCCTGCATGTCCTTGACCCTGGCCAGGCGCGCCTGCCTGCGCCGGTCGGCGATGTACCAGGCGGTGAGGTCACGCTCGTCGGCCATCTCGTAGGACAGGTCGGTGAGCTGCTCGATGAGCGAGGCGACCTCGGCGTTCTTGCGGTATTCGGTGGCGCCGGTCAGCGAGTTGGTGAGCTGGAGTCCACTCAGCACCACCGCCGCGGCCGTGGGGAGCAGGATCAGCGCGACCAGACGGGGACGCACGCGCCAGTTCGAGGGCAGGAAGCGACTGCCCACCGCTGACTCACGGTGGTTGCGGCGGTCTTGTGTCATCACTGGCCTACGTAACCCCTCGCCGGTTTTGGATACGGCGGTAGCAATTTGAGCACATCCTTTATGTCACTTCGAATGGAGTATGTGCCGCTAAATCCCCACAAAAGGGATATTTGGCGACAAACCTCACGAGGGCCGGAAGGATTCTCTCGCCTCCGGAACCTGGTGCTTGATCATCAAATGGCGCGTAACCGAGTACGCCTGGACCGCCTCCTGACTCATGTCCTTGCCGAAGCCACTGCCCTTGACCCCGCCGTGCGGGGCCTCCGACGCGATGGGCAGATGGTCGTTCACCCAGGTCACACCCACGTCGAGTCGATGGGAGACGCGTAGTGCCCGCGCCACGTCCGTGGACCAGACCGAAGAGGCTAAACCGTACCTGGTGTCGTTGGCCAGCCGTACCGCCTCGTCCTCGTCGTCAAACGGTAGAGCCAGAAGGACCGGTCCGAAAAGCTCTTCTTGGGCGATCTCACTGTCCTGTGTCACTCCCGTGACCAGCGTGGGCGGGTAGTAGAAGCCCGGCCCCTCCTCCGGGACGCCGCCCAGCGCCACCGAGGCGCCCGCGGCGACCGCCCGCTCGACGAAGCCGTGCACGCGTTCGCGGTGCTCACCGGAGATCAGCGGGCCGATGTCGGTCGCCGGGTCCCACGGGTCTCCCGTCCTGATCCCCTCAAGCGTCGCGCGCAGCGCCTCGACGGCCTGGCCGTACACCTCGCGGGCGATGTAGACGCGGGTCGCGGCGGTGCAGTCCTGGCCGGTGTTGTAGGTCGCGCCCATCGCGACCCCCCTGGCCATGTCGGCCAGGTCGGCGTCACCGAAGACCAGCGCGGGCGCCTTGCCGCCGAGTTCCAGGTGGACCTGCTTGGGGAGGACCGCCGCACCGCGCATCACGGCGCGGCCCGTCTCGGTCGAGCCGGTGACGCTCACCAGGTCCACGCCGGGGTCGGCGACCAGCGCCTGGCCCACCTCCGCGCCACCGAGGACGACCTGGAGCAGCCCGTCGGGCGCTCCCGTCCCGGCGAACAGCTCGGCCAGCCGCAGCGTGGTGCCCGGCGTGCGCGGCGCGGGCTTGACGACCACCGCGTTGCCCGCGGCGAGCGCGGGGCCGAGCTTCCACACCGCCATCACCAGCGGGAAGTTCCACGGCGCGATCGCCCCGACGACGCCGACGGGACGGCGCACCAGCACCGAGGTGTAGCCGGGACTGAGCACCCCGGCCCCGGTTCCCTCAAGCGAGCGCGCGGCTCCGGCGAAGAAGCGCAGGTTGTCCACGGCGAAGGGCAGTTCACCCTCGCGGAAGACCGAGGCGGGCTTGCCCGTCTCGCCGACCTCAAGCCGGGTGAGTTCCTGGGCGTCGGCCTCGACCAGGTCGGCGAAACGCAGCAGCACCCTGGCCCGCTCGGCCGCGGTCGCCCCGCTCCACTCCTGGTAGGCCTCACGGGCCCGCCGTACGGCCGTCGCGACCCCGGCCACCGGGGTGTCACGCGCCTCGGACAGGAACTCCCCGGTCGCCGGGTTGATCAACGTGCTCATGGAACTTCTCTCGTCATGTCATGGTGCCGGGGGCGTCAGGCTCCGGCCCGCTCGATCAGGTCGGCGGCCCGGCGCAGGCCGTCGCGGCGGCGGATCTCCTCACCCGCCGCGGCGAGCCGCTCACGCAGCGCGGTGTCACCGAGCAGCCTGTCCAGCGCGCCGGTCAGTTCCTCGTCGGTGAAGGTGTAGGGGGCCAGGCGCACGCCGTAGCCCAGTTCGTCGACGCGCTGGGCGTTGTCGTACTGGTCCCAGAACAGGGGAAGCACGATCATCGGCTTGCCGAAGTGCAGCGCCTCGGTCGTGGTGTTGTTGCCGCCGTGGGTGATGACCAGGTCGACCAGCGGGAGGATCCTGGTCTGCGGCAGGAACTCCGCGCCCCACATGTTCTCCGCGAGCTTGATCTCCTCGTGCAGCGGGCCCTTGGAGACGACGAAGCGGTGCGGCGTCGTGCCCAGCACGTCGATCACCCGCTGCATCAGCGCGACGTCCGCCGAGCCGAGCGAGCCGAGCGAGAAGTAGACGAGGGCGCCCTCCCCCGAGGCCAGCGGCTCGGGCAGCGCGAAGTCCTCGTCGGTCTCGCGCACCGAGGAGTCCAGCCGGTGCCAGGTGTCGCCGAGCGGCCTGTCGCCGGTGTAGTCGAGGACCTCGGGGAAGACGTAGAGGTTCAGGTCACCCTCGTGGACGAAGTCCAGGTCGGGCAGCGGCGGCGCCCCCTGGGCGACGACCCACTCGTTGAAGGAGGTCCACACCTCACGGTGGGTCCTGTCGTACTCGGCGCGGAAGGCCTCCCACTCGGAGCGGTCGTCGGCGGGCAGCCCGGAGAAGACCGGCGCCACGCCCTCGCCGCGCACCTCAAGCGGGTTGCAGGAGACGATCCTGACGAACGGTTTGCCCGCGGTGAGCAGCGCGGGAAAAGTGATCACGTTGTCCTCTACGATCACGTCCGGCCTGACGCGCTCGATAATCTCCTTCAACCGCGGTTCGCAGTACTTCACACCGTCGATGAGCGCGTCCCAGATCGGCTTGGTCACCGTCTCAAGCTGCTCGGCGGTCGACTTGCGATATTCCGGCGCGGTGTCCCGGATGAAGTCCTTCCAGAACTGTCCCGGGTCCTGCTCCTCTTCGGCCGGGGGCGCCAGGTCTACCAGGTCCTCCTCGAATCCGAGGGCGGTCAATTTCCCTTTCCATGAAGCCTCAGCTGCGAAAACGACTCGGTGGCCGCGCTTGCGAAGAATGTCACCGATGCCGATGCAGTTGTTCGTGGGTCCGTAGGCGCTTTCCGGCATGAACAGGATCGTGAGTGACATCACGCCTCCAAGTGACTGGGAGTTATGCGGCTTGAAGAATGATTCAATACTTGCTCTAGCTAAAACGCTAGGAAACGGTCACTATGGACCCCGGTACTGAACCGGGTCCCGAACGAGTGGGGGAATATGACGCGCAAGAGACGGGCGGATCGGCGCCTCGATCTCATCGCCGCCGCACACCGGGCGATCATCCGGCACGGCACCGAGGGGGTGCACCTCAACCACGTCGCCGAGGAGGCCGGTCTGACCTCCGGCGCCGTGCTGTACCACTACCCCCAGCTCGGCGAACTGCTGGTCGACGCGCACCACGCCGGCATGGAGCGCTTCTACGAGCAGCGGATCAAGCGGATCAGCGGCATGCGCGACCCCGTCGAGAAGCTTGTCGTGACCATCCGCTCCGGCCTGCCACACGGTCCCGACGATCCGGAGGTCCGGCTGCTCAACGAGCTCGGCGGAGCCGCGCCCCGCAACAGGATGTACGCCCTGCTGCTCACCACGCTCTACGACCGCCAGGTCTCGATGTACCAGAGCATCCTGGAGACCGGAGCCGCGCTGGGGACCTTCACCCTGTCCGACGACTCCCTGGTCATCGCGCGCAACCTCGTCGCGCTCGAAGACGCGTACGGTTACCGCATAACGGCCCGCCACCCGGTGATCGGCCCGGATGAGGCGGCGGAGCTGATCCTCGCCTACGCCAGGACCGCCACGAACAACCCGCTCAAGACGTCTCATTGAGGGATCAGCACCCCGTCCTCCGCCGCCCAGGTGAGGGTCACCGAAGACCCCACCTGGACCCGCGTCGCCCCCTGCGTCGCCACAAGGACCACGCCGTCGCGACCGGGCACGAGAACCGAGACGTGTGACACGCCGCCGTAGAAGCTGACGTCGGCCACCCTCCCCCGCAACGCTCCGGCAGCCTCAGTGGCCTCAGAAGGCGTATTGTCCACATCCGGGCCCTTGTCAGCGGATGCCGTCCCTTGGCCCTCAGTGACGACCTCAGCGTCCTGCAGGGCCTCCTGCGCCGCCTGCCCGGTGTCACCGGAGGCGTTCTCCCGCTCGGCGGTCCCGGAGGCGTCGTCACCGCCGTTCTCAGAGAGCCGCTCAGCGCCGTTTTCCGCCTCCTCGCCCACGCCGTCGCCGCTCTCAGAGGCGCTCACGGAGGCGCTCTCGGCGGTGCTCTGGACGACGCTTTCGACGGTGCTCTCGACGGCGTCACCCGGATCCGGCGCCACGGGTTCCGCGACCTCCGTGAGCCTGATCCGCTCCGGCCGTACGGCCAGCAGCGCCGCCGCCCCCTCGGGCAGCCCGTCCGGCCCGGCCAGCACACCGACTCCCTCGCAGGTCAGCCCGCCCGCGCAGGCCGTACCCGTGAAGAGGTTGTTGGCCCCGACGAACCCGGCGACGAACGGCGTCGCGGGCCGTTCGTACAGCGTGACCGGGGCGTCCACCTGCTCGACCCGGCCCGCGGACAGGACGGCGATCCGGTCGGCGAGCGACATCGCCTCCTCCTGGTCGTGGGTGACCACGACGAAGGTGATCCCGACCTCGTGCTGGAGCCGCTTGAGTTCGAGCTGCATCTCGGCGCGGACCTTCTTGTCCAGCGCGGAGAGCGGTTCGTCCAGCAGCAGCAGCCTGGGCCGTTTCACGATCGCCCTGGCCAGCGCGACCCGTTGCCGCTGGCCTCCGGAGAGCCTGTCCGGCCTGCGGCCCGCCGTCTCGGCCAGGCCGACCTTCTCCAGGACCTCGGCCACCCGTTCCCGGATCTCGGCCTTGGGCAGCCGCTCCCGCTCAAGGCCGTAGGCGACGTTCTTGGCCACGGTCATGTGCGGGAACAGCGCGTACGACTGGAACATGAGGTTGACCGGGCGGCGGTGCGCGGCCTGGGTGAGCAGGTCGGCGCCGTCGAGGGTGACGGTGCCCGCGTCCGGCGTCTCGAAGCCCGCCAGGATCCGCAGCAGGGTGGTCTTGCCGCAGCCGCTCGGGCCGAGCAACGCGAAGAACTCCCCCTGGCGGATCTCCAGGGAGACCCCCGACAGCGCCGTGACGTCGCCGAAACGGCGGCTGACATCTGTGATCTGCAGCATCAGGACAGTGACTCCGTCAGTCGGGTCATCCGCTGGGCCGCGATCACCACCGTGAAGCTCACGGCCAGCAGCAGCGTCGCCAGCGCGTTGATCTCCGGGGTGACCCCGAAGCGGACCATTGAGTAGATGACGATGGGCAGGGTCGGCGTGGTCGGCGCCGCGGTGAAGAAGGCGATCACGAACTCGTCGACGGAGAGTGTGAACGCCAGCAGCGCACCCGCCACGATGCCCGGCGCGAGCTGCGGCAACGTGACACGCACGAACGTGGTGAACGGCGAGGCGCCCAGGTCCTGCGACGCCTCCTCAAGGGAGTCGTCCACGTGGGTGAGCCGGGTGCGCACGACCGCCGTCACGAACGCCATGCCGAAGACCGTGTGCGCGAGCAGCACCGAGTGCAGGCCGAGCGTCATCCTGACCGCCGCGTAGAAGACCAGCAGCCCGATGGCCAGCACCAGGTCGGGCAGTACGGCCGGCAGCACGCCAAGTGTGTCGAGCACCCGTGACCTGGTGTACCTGGCCAGGCCGACGGCGAGCAGGGTGCCGAGCACGGTCGCGAGCACCGTCGATCCCGCGGCCACGATCAGCGTGTTGACCAGGCCCTCGCGTACCAGGGCGTTCCCGGCGAGCTTGCCGTACCACTTCAGGCTGAGGCCGGTGAAGGAGTAGGGCGACCTCCCCGCGTTGAACGACATGACGACGAGCACGACGATCGGCGTGTAGAGGAACACATAGGTCGCCCAGAAGGGGACGTGGAGGAGACGCGGTCTACGCACGGCGGGCACTCCATGCCTGCAGGAGGAGCAGGACGACCAGCACCGCGAGCAGCGCCAGCGTGAGGGCGGACCCGAACGGCCAGTCCCGCGCGGTGAGGAACTGGTCCCTGATCAGGTTGCCGACCATGATCGAACGTCCGCCGCCGAGCAGTTCGGGGATGACGAAGTTCCCGAAGCTCGGGACGAACACGAACAGGCAGCCGGTCAGGACGCCGGGCAGCGTCAGCGGCAACGTCACCGAGAGGAACGTGCGGGCGGGCCTGGCCCCGAGGTTGGCCGAGGCCTCGGCCAGGCGGGGGTCGAGCCGCTCGATCGCCGCGTACAGCGGCAGCACCATCAGCGGCAGGTAGGAGTAGACCAGCCCGACGACGACGGTGCCCTGGTTGTACAGGAACTCGAAGGGGCCGAGACCGAGCCTGCCCAGGGCGGAGTTGACCAGCCCGGGGCCGCTCAGCAGCACGATCCAGGCGTAGACCCTGATCAGCAGGTTCGTCCAGAAGGGCAGCACGATCGCCACCAGCGCGACCGTCTTCCATTTCCTGGGAAGCCTGGCGATCAGATACGCCGTCGGGTAGCCGAGCAGCAACGCGACCAGCGTGGCGATCAGGGCCGTCCGCAGCGAGCCGAGCAGGATGTCGAGGTAGATCGGATCGGCCAGGCGCACGAGGTTGTCCGCACTGGCCTCGTAGATGACCCCGCCGAAGCGCCCCCTGCGGAACAGGGAGAAGCTCAGGACCGTCACCAGCGGGATCAGCAGCAGGACGATCAGGTAGGCCAGCCCAGGCCCGAGGAAGGCGAGCCGCTCCGCCAGACGTGACCGGCGCGACCGGGAGTTGACGGTCGCGCCGGAGACGGCGGGGGCTGTCACTGCGCTGCCTTGACCTCGGTGGCGAGTCGGGTGTACTTCGCGGAGTCATCGCCCAGGTCGACGATGGACTCGCCGGCGAGCAGCTGGGACGGGGTCATCTGCAGCGGCGCGTTCTTCTGCTTGAGCTCGGCGGGCAGCGCGTCCATGGCGGCCTTGTTCGGAACCTTGTAGAGGATGTTCCGCGCGGCCCAGCCGTGGATCTTCGGGTCCAGGATGAAGTTGATGAAGGCGTGCGCCGCCTCCTTGTTCTTGGAGCCGCGCAGCACGACCATGGTGTCGACCCACAGGTCGCTGCCCTCTCTGGGCACCACGAACTTGATGTTCTTCTCCGAGGTGGGGCACCAGCCGTCCCACGCCTCGACCATGACGGCCTCGCCGCTCTTGAGGCGGTCGCCGAAGGTGACGTCGTCGTAGCCGAGCAGGTTCGGCTTGGCGGCGACCAGCTTCTCCTTGACCTTGGCCAGGTCCTGGTCGTTGCGGGTGTTGACGGACATCCCGAGCGCCTTGACGGCGGGCAGTGCCAGCCAGCGCTCGGTGGTCATCATGGTGACCTTCTTCCTGGCGTCCTCCGGCGGGCTGAGGATGTCGTTCCAGCTCGTCGGCGGCGTCTTCAGCAGGTCACTGCGGTAGCAGATGCCGGTCGTCCCCCAGGTGTAGGGGACGGAGAAGGCGTTGCCCGGGTCGAAGGCGAGCTCCTTGGCCTCGGGGTAGAGGTTGGCCAGGTTGGGGATGAGCTCGGGGTGGATCGGTTCGAGCAGGCCCGCCGCGTTGAGCGCCTGGGCGTACTGGCCGGAGACGAAGGCCACGTCGATACCGGTGTCGGCGCCCCCGGTCAGCTTGCCCATGATGATCTCGTTGGTGTCGTGCGTGGCCACCTTGAGCTTGAACCTGAGCTTCTCCTCGACCCGCGCGGCCAGGTCCTCGGGGGTATAACCCGGCCACACCGAGATGGTCACGCTCTGCTTGGACAGGTTCGCGTTGGGGTTGAGCTGCTCCGCCGACGCCGAGGGGGTCGCCTCGGGAAGGGCCGCCGTGGTTCCTCCGCCGCAGGCCGATACGGCTAATGCGAGACCGGCCACCAGGGTGACAGCCGGAAGACGACGGGGGTACCGGGCACGGGACACGGCCGCTACTCCTTCAGTTTTCGGGATAAGTGGTGGACACCGACCGTTACGGACACGGCAGACCAAACCAGGAGTGTTGCAGCCAACCATAACTTGGGCAAGACTTTGCGCGTCATCACCCCTGGAAAGTTTGGTCCGCCTGTTGCACTCCACTTCAATCTGGACTCGGCTGAACACCGTGCCACAGGCGGGAGACGGCCGCAGTCACGCGCTGGTCGAGGCCCTGAACAGCGAGATTCCCCCTCCCTTCACGGTCAGGAGATTCGGCCCTCTCCCCTTCGCCCCGGTCTCCGACTTTTCAACAGGAGTTCAACTAACGGCCTCCCGTGTTATGGGTTCCGGCGCCGAGCGAGGGGTCGGCGTGGACCAGACCAACCACTCGGTGGTCGTCGGGGAGAGCGTGGTCGTCAAGTGGTTCACCCCGCCCGCCCCGCTCCCCCAGCCCGCCCCTGACGTGCTCGCCCATCTCGCGGAGACCGGTTTCACCGCGACCGCGACGCCGTACGCGGCGCTCTGCCGGGAGGGGAGGCTGCTCGCCCTGGTCACCGCCTACCTCCCCGGCGCGGTGGACGGCTGGCAGTGGTGCGTCGAGGAGGCCGCCGCGGGCCGTACGGCCTTCGCCGCCGACCTGGGCGCGCTGGCCGCCGACCTGCACGCGGCGCTCGCCACCCCCTCCGCGACCTTCCCCGACCCGGTACGGCGGGCGCACGACCTGGGGCGGGACCTGGCCGCCCGCGCCGAGAAGGCCCTGCGGGAGGCGCTCGCCCTGACCGGGGACACAGGGGACACAGCCGGAGACACGGACGGGCGCTGGCTGCGCGAGCGCGCCGACGCGCTGCGCGCCGGGCTGGCGCCGCTGGCCTCGACCGGCCCGACGCCGCTCGTGCGCGTCCACGGCGACCTGCACGTGGGACAGATCCTGCGCTGGCGGGAGGGGTACGCGGTGATCGACTTCGACGGCAACCCCACCGTCACCGAGGCGGACCTCCACCAGCCCGTGGCCCGTGACCTGGCCCAGCTCACCACCAGCCTGGAGCACGCCGGGCAGGTCGCCGTCAGACGCCGCGGCGCCGACCCGTCGGCGACCGGCCGGTGGGCGGCCGAGGCCGTCGCCGTCCTCGGGGAGGCCTACCTGACCCGGCTGGCGGAGCACGGCCACGCCGGCCTGCTGGACCGTTCCCTGCTCCACCCGTTCGAGATCGAGCAGGAGTGCCGGGAGCTGATCTACGCCGCCCGGCACCTGCCCCGCTGGCGGTACGCCCCGATGGGCGTCCTGCGCTCCCGTTACCCGTGACAGCGCCCACCCGTGACAAACGCGTATGCGTCACCCGTGACGGCGCGCGAGCCGACGCCCTACGAGCCGACCAGGAGAGACCGTGAATCCCGAGCTGTACCTCGCCGACCTGGAGGCCAAGCCCGCCGCGCTGGCCGACCTCGCCGGGCTCCTCGCCGAGACCGACCCCTTCGCCGGACTCCCCGGCCGGATCGGGCGGGTGCTCCTGCTGGGCATGGGCAGCTCACGGTACGCCGCGGGGGTCGCCGCGCTGCGGCTGCGGGCGGCGGGGGTCGAGGCGGTCGCCGAGTACGCCTCCGGTGACCTGCTGCCCCCGGCCCTCCCGGACACCCTGGTCGTCGCGATCTCCGCGACCGGCGGCAGCCGGGAGACCCTCGACGCGCTGGCCCGTTACCGGGGACGGTCCTTCGTGCTGGCGATGACCAACACCCCGGGCTCCCCGGTCACCGAGGGGGCCGACCTGGTGGTGCCGATGGCGGCGGGCGAGGAACGCGGTGGCGTCGCCTGCCGGACCTTCCAGCACACCCTGGCCCTGCTGCTGGCCCTGCGCGACCGTCTCACCGGCACCGGCACCGGTGTGCCCGCGCTGCTGCGCCGTACCGCCGAGGCCACCGGCGACCTGCTCGAACGCCGTGACCTGTGGCTTGAGACGGCGGCCGAGCTGCTCGACGGGCCGGACGGCGTCCACACGATCGCCCCCGTCGAGCGCCTGTCCTCGGCCGAGCAGTCGGCGCTGATGTTCCGGGAGGGACCGCGCCGGGCGGCCGACGCCTGCGAGAGCGGCGACTGGTCCCACGTGGACGTCTACCTCACCAAGACCCTCGACTACCGCGCGCTGCTGTTCCCCGGCTCGCGCTACGACGACCAGGCGATGGAGTGGATCACCCGGCGCGGCTCGGCCGTCCTGGCGGTCGGCGGTGAGGTGCCCGGCGCCAGGGCGAGTGTGCGCTACCGGCACGACGACGACCGGGACGTCGCCCTGCTCACCGAGACCCTCGTGGCGGAGCTGGTCGCCGCGCGCTGGTGGCTCGCGGGAGCCCTCGCGGAAGCCTGAGCCGGGTCAGAGGCGGTGCAGCCCGCTGAGGACCCGTTCGAGGGTGGCCAGGTCGGGACCGCCCGCCTCGCCCCTGGGACGGTGCACGCGCACCAGTCCCTCCGCCTCCATGTCGGAGATCAGGACCCGGGCCACGCCGAGCGGAACGCCCAGCAGGGCCGAGATCTCGGCGACCGAGCGGACCTGGTGGCACAGCTCGCTGATCGCGCGGTACTCCCGGACGTAGGACAGGCCGAGCCTGGCCGAGGTGGCCGAGGAGACCAGGGCCTCCATGGCGAGCCCGGCCGAGGGCGTCGTCCTTCCCCCGGTCACGGCGTACATCCTGACCAGGGAACTCTCCTCCTCGGCCGGTTCGGCGGGCCGTTCGCCGTACCAGGGGTCGTGTCCCGCCATGGCTCAGCTCTCCCGTTTCGGGAGTTCGTTGCGGGCCCTGCGCACCCCGTCCTGGAAGCTCGACATCCGGGTGCGCGCCAGGTCGGCCGACCTGGCGTGCCTGGTCGGGGGCGGACCACCCGGGGGGCCGGCGACGGAGCCCGGCACCAGGTTCGCCCGCGGGGTACGGCGCGGCAGGCCGGAGGAGGTCGTCCCCCCGAGGGCCGGGTCGCCTGCGACCTTGGCCGCCTGCCAGCCGTCGTCCCCCGGGGAGGACCACGATCCCGGCTCTCCCGCCACGATCGGGACCTCTCCCGTCGATCCCGGGCCTCCCGTCGAGGCCGAGCCGGAGAACGGGGGCGCGGCTCCGGCGCGGAACCAGCCCGACTCGACCGAGGCGAAGATCGGCAGGAACTCCTCCTCCTGCGCCGGGATCCCGGTGCCGGGCAGCGGCGCGACGGCCTCCTCGGACACGACCGCGGGCGCCGCGAGGACCGCCGCCCCGTTGTGCGTGGTGACCGAGGTCAGGAGTGTCTCGGGCAGCAGGACCATGGCGGTCAGGCCCATCGCCTCCTGCGGGCGGAGCTGGACGCGGATGCCGTGCTTGAACGCGAGACGGCCGACTACGAACAGGCCCATGCGGCGCGCGGTCGAGGCGTCGGCGCCCTGCGGGCCCGCCAGGCGCCGGTTCACCTCGGCGAGTTCCTCCGGCGTCATGCCGATGCCCTGGTCGGCCACCGAGATCATCACGCCCCCGCCGTCGATGACGCCGCTGGAGACCACGACCGGGTTCTCCTTCGGGGAGAAGGACAGCGCGTTCTCCAGCAGTTCGGCGAGCAGGTGGACCACGTCGCTGACCGCGGGGCCGATGACCGCGGCCTCCGCCTGGACGCGGATCGCCACCCGGTCGTAGTTCTCCACCTCCGACAGCGAGGCGCGGACCACGTCCATCAGCTCGACGGGGGTCCGCCAGCGCCGTGCGACCTCCTGGCCGGCCAGGACGAGGAGGTTCTCGCTGTTGCGGCGCATCCGGGTCGCGAGGTGGTCGAGTTTGAACAGGTCGGCCAGGCGCCGGTCGTCGCGTTCGCCGCGTTCGAGCCGTTCGACCAGGGTGAGCTGGCGTTCGACCAGGGTCTGGCTGCGGCGGGAGAGGTTGACGAACATCGCGTTGACGGTGGTGCGCAGCCTGGCCTCCTCCCCCGCCAGCCGTACCGCCTCCCGGTGGACCTCGTCGAAGGCGCGGGCGACCTCGCCGATCTCGTCGCGGGACAGCACGCCGACCGGGACGACCTCGGTGGCGACCTCGCCGTCACGTGACTCGCGCACCTGCTGGACGTAGGCGGGCAGCCGGTCCTCGGCGATCCGCAGCGCCTCCCTCCGCAGCCGCCGCAGCGGCTTGACCAGCGAGCGCGCGACCCCGGTGGTGATCAGGAGCACGACCAGCAGCAGACCGGCGACGCCTGCGGCCGTCAGCAGGGCGCGGCTCTGCTCGGCGGCGCCGAGTTCCTGGCTGCGGGCGACGATGGCCTGGGTGTGCCGCCGTTCGATCTCACGCATCCGGTCGATGGTGACGGTCGCCGCGTCGTACCACTCCTTGGCGTCGTCCTTCCTCGCCAGGTCGAGGCCTTTGAGGGAGGCGCCGGAGGAGGCGCGCAGCAGCACCAGTTCGCGGAGGAACTCGGCCCGGTCGGCGGTACGGCCGTCGGCGGTCTCGCCGAACAGGCGGCGTTCCTCGCTTCCGGCCTCGACGGCGAAGGCCCGGCGCGCGTTGCGTTCCTCGGAGAGCGCGCCGAGGAACCTCTCCATCTGGTCCTGTTCGAACCGGCCCGCGACCAGGACGACGGACAGCAGCGCCCGTTGCAGCGACAGGGCCTCCTTCGCCCTGGCCAGCGCCCCGAGGGTCAGCGCCTGGCCGAACAGCGCGTCGTCGTCGCTGCCCTTGCCGAGTTCGTCGTGGAGGGACAGCAGGTCGCCGATGACCAGGGTGTAGGCGTCCACGGCCGCGTCCGGCAGCAGCGAGGGGCCCATCGCCCGGTCCCGCAGCGGGCCGAGGTCGTCCAGCCGGGTGATCACGGTCTCGACCTCGTCCCTGGTCCGGCCGCCGACCGCGGTCCTGAGCAGGGCCGCGCCGTCCCGCACGCCCGTCGCCTCGGCGTCGACCGCCTCCGTCTGCCGCCGTACGGCCTGTGTCTGACGCTGCGGACGGCCCTGGGCGACGTACCAGGAGGTCAGGTCCCGTTCCTGGGCCAGCGCGTGGGTGAGCGCCCCGATGTGGTCGGAGAGTCTGGCCAGGTCGTTGACCCGCTGGTAGTCGGTGGAGGCGCGCAGGGAGGCGGCGACCTGGATCCCGCCGAGCAGCACCGCCGCCGCCGTGGGAACCAGGATGAGCGCGACGAGCCTGGAGCGCACCCGCCAGTTCCGCAGGCGGAGGCCGCTGCCCGCCCCCTCGATCTTGTGTGTACTCACCGAACGCTGCCTCTCGGTGGACGAATACCGGCCGAATTTCCCACGGCCCCGGCAATTCGAGCACATCTCAACCTATTGGGCCAATCGAACACACCTTCATGAATGACTACTTATGGGACCACACCCCGGAAGTATCAATCCTCATTTCCAGACTGGAATCCTCGTTACGGACATCCTTATATATCCATTACGTTTTTATGCGTCACTTGACCGTTTACACCGTTCCAGTCAACAATTAAGGACAGCCGTTTAAACCACAAAACATCTCCAGAAGGCCACATCATTGTAATTGGCGATATTTCCCTCATATCTTGACTGACTACGTCCTTGGCCCACCGAATCCGGATGTCAGGTTGGAGGAGTCAGTGGTCCCGTCCGGCGGTGCCGCGATCGAGGTGCGCGGGCTGTGGAAGATCTTCGGCCCCGGCGCCGACCGCCTTCCCCGCGACCTCCTCACCCGCCTGTCCCCTACCGAGCTCAGGGAGCGCACCGGCTGCGTCGCCGCGGTCAGGGACGTCGCCCTCTCGGTACGGCCCGGCGAGGCGTTCGTCGTGATGGGCCTGTCGGGCAGCGGGAAGTCCACCCTGATCCGGTGCCTGACCCGGCTGGTCGAGCCGAGCGCCGGAGAGATCACGATCGCCGGGCAGGATGTGCGCACCGCCTCCCCCGCGCAGCTCAGGCAGCTGCGGCGGCACCGGGTGAGCATGGTCTTCCAGCACTTCGGCCTGCTGCCGCACCGGGGGGTCCTCGACAACATCGCCTACGGCCTGGAGATCCAGGGCGTCCCCAGGGCCAGGCGCCGGCGCAGAGCGGGGGAGCTGCTGTCCCTGGTCGGCCTCGACGGCTTCGCCGACGCCCGGCCCGACACGCTCTCCGGCGGCATGCGGCAGCGGGTCGGCCTGGCCAGGGCGCTGGCCTGCGAGCCCGAGGTGCTGCTGTTCGACGAGCCCTTCAGCGCGCTCGACCCGCTGATCCGCAGGGACATGCAGGCCGAGGTCACCCGCCTGCACCGCGAGGCCGGCACGACCATGGTGTTCGTCACCCACGACCTGTCCGAGGCGCTCAGGCTGGGCGAACGCATCGCGATCATGCGGGACGGCGGGATCGTCCAGCTCGGCACCCCCGAGGAACTGGTCGGCACCCCGGCCGACGGCCACGTGGCCGCCTTCGTCAGGGACGTGCCCAGGGGCGAGGTGCTCTCGCTGCGCTGGATCTGCCGCCGCCCGCGTGACGGCGAGCGCCTCGACGGCCCGCCCCTGCCCTCGGGGACCGTCATCCGCGACGCGGTGCCGACCGCGATGGGGACGGCGCTGCCGATCGTCGTCGTCGAGGACGGCCGGGCCGTCGGCGTCGTCGACCGGCTCGACCTGCTGTCCGCGATGAGCGGCCTGCCCGGCGCGGGAACGGCGACGGGAACGGGCCGCGTGTGACCTCCTCCCCTTTACGCTCCCCCTTGAGCTCCCCCGTGCGAGCCGCCCCGGCCCCGCCCGCCGTACCGGCGCTCACCGCCACGGCCGCGGCCACAGTGGCTGCCACAGTGCCGATCGCAGTGGCGGTCGCGGCGATCGTCGTGGCCTGCCACCTGCTCTTCGGGGGAAGCGCGACGCTGCCGCACGACGAGGACGCGGCGGCCTTCCGCCTCATCGGCGACCTGCGCGACTGGGTCGACGCCAACAGGAACGCCAGCCCGATCTTCCTGTTCCTGGTCAACTACGTGCGCCTGCTGGCCGGCGGCCTGAACGACGCCTTCGCCCTGCTCCTGCGGGAGCTCGGCTGGGCCGGGACCATGGGACTGGCGGGCGGGATCGGCTGGCTGGCCGGTGGGCCGAGGACCGCGGTGACCGTGCTGGCCGGGTTCTGCGCGTTCGGGGTGCTCGGTGTGTGGCCGGAGAGCGCCGAAACCCTCGCGCTCGTGCTCGCCTCGGTCCTGCTCTCCCTGCTGCTCGGCCTGCCGCTCGGCGTGTGGGCAGGCCGCTCGGTACGGCTGCGCCGCCTGCTCGACCCGGTCCTCGACGTGATGCAGATCATGCCGACCTTCGCCTACCTGGCGCCGATGGTGCTGTTCTTCCAGATAGGACCGGCCGCGGCCGTCGCCGCCACGACGGTCTACGCGATCCCCCCGGCGATCAGGATCACGGCGCTGGCCGTCGAGCGGGTCTCCCCCTCGGCGGTCGAGGCCTCGGCCTCGCTCGGCGCGACCCGCTGGCAGACGCTGCGCACGGTCCACCTGCCCCTGGCCCGCGCGACGATCGCGCTGGCCGTCGGCCAGACCGTCATGATGGCGCTGTCCATGGTGGTGATCGCCGCGCTGATCGCGGCCCCCGGCCTCGGCTCGGGCATCGTCACCGGCCTGTCCCGGGCCGACGTCGGCCTCATGCTCCCCTCCGGTCTGGCCGTCGTGGTGCTGGCCGTCGTCCTCGACCGGACGGTCGCCGCCTGCGCCGTACCGGGAGGACGGCCGCGCCGGGCCGTACTCGCCGCGGCGGTCCTGGCGCTCTGCGGCGCCGCCGCCTCCCTGCTGCTGGGCACCGGGTTCCCTCCCGGCTGGACGCTCCACCTGGCCGGACCGGTCAACGACGCCGTGACCTGGGCGAAGTTCTCCTGGTACGGCGTCACGGACGCGATCAGGAACCTCGTGACCGAGGCCCTGCTCAACCCGTTGCAGGAGGTGCTGACCTCCTCCCCCTGGTGGCTGGTCGCCGGGGTCGTGCTGGTGGTCGCCTGGCGCCGGGCCGGTCCCCGCGACGCCGTCGTCGCCGTCTGCTGCCTGCTGGCCACGGCCCCGCTCGGGCTGTGGCGGCACACCATGGAGACGCTGACCACCGTACTGACCGGGACGGCGCTGACCCTGGCCGCCGGGCTCGCGCTCGGCGTCGCCGCGGCCCGCTCCCCCCGCTTCTCCGCCGTGCTGCGCCCGCTGCTCGACGCCGCGCAGACCATGCCGTCGTTCGTCTACCTGCTGCCCGCGCTGGCCCTGTTCGGCGCGAGCAGGTTCACCGCGGTCCTGGCCTGCGTGGTCTACGCCCTGCCCCCGGTCGCGCGGCTGGTCCAGGACGGGATCGGCGCCGTCTCCCCGGCGGCCGTCGAGGCCGCCCGATCCTGTGGCTCGACCGAGTGGCAGGTGCTGTGGAAGGTCCGCCTGCCCCTGGCCCGCGGGGCGATCCTGCTGGCCGCCAACCAGGGCGTCGTCATGACGCTCGCCATGGTCGTGGTCGGCGGGCTGGTCGGCGGGGGCGGGCTCGGCTACGACGTCGTCTCCGGCTTCGCCCGGCGTGCCGACTTCGGCATGGGGCTCGCCGCCGGAGTGGCGACGGTTCTGGTCGGGGTCACGCTCGACCGGATCACCAGGGGCGCCGCGGAGCGCCCCGCCAGGAAGGTCCCCCGATGGTCTCCCGGAAAGAAGAGGATCTCATGAGGATCGGACGCAGCATCCGTCTGCTCGCCGGCGCCCTCACCGTCGCGCTTGCCGCGGGATGCGCGGGCGCCAGGGTCGAGACGGGTCAGGCCGCGGCGCCGTCGCCGGCGGACTCCGTCGTGCGGATCGCCGTCAACCCGTGGGCCGGTTACGAGGCCAGTACGGCGGTGCTCTCCCACCTGCTGGAGAAGAAGCTCGGCTACACCGTCAAACGCGAGAACCTCGCCGAGCAGGTCTCCTGGGAGGGCTTCGAGAAGGGCGACGTCGACGTCATCGTGGAGAACTGGGGCCACGAGGACCTGAAGAAGACCTTCATCCAGGACAGGAAGGTCGCCGTCGAGGCCGGTTCGACCGGCAACAAGGGCGTCATCGGGTGGTACATCCCCGGCTGGATGGCCAAGGAGTATCCCGGCATCACCGACTACCGCAACCTCAACAGGTACGCGAACCTGTTCAGGACCTCCGAGTCCGGCGGGAAGGGCCAGCTGCTCTTCGGCGACCCGTCCTACGTCAGCAACGAGGACGCCCTGATCAAGAACCTCGGGCTGAACCTGAAGGTCGTCGTGGCGGGCAGCGAGGCCGCGCTGATCGAGTCCGCGACCCAGGCGCAGCGCCAGCGCAGGCCGCTGCTGTTCTACTTCTGGAAGCCGCACTGGCTGTTCGACAGGATCGACCTGGTCAGGATCACCCTGCCCCCGCACACCGAAGGCTGCGACGCCGACCCCAAGAAGGTCGCCTGCGACTACGCGGAGCTGGACCTCGACAAGGTCGTGAGCAGGAGGTTCGCCGAGACCGGCGGCCGGGCCTACCAGCTGGTCAGGAACTTCTCCTGGACGAACGAGGCGCAGAACGCGGTCGCGAACGACATCGTCAACAACGGCCTGAGCGCCGAGGCCGCCGCGGAGAAGTGGATCAAGGCCAACGAGTCCGTCTGGTCCTCCTGGATGCCCCAGTGAGGGCACTGTCGCATCCGCTGACCCGCCTCGTGGCGGCGGCCGTACTGCTGGTGTGGCTGCCCGGGTGCTCCGCCCCGCAGCAGAGGCGGCCGGTGACCGGCGGCCTCGTGCGGATCGCCGTCAATCCGTGGGTCGGCTACGAGGCCAGCGCCGCCGTCCTCGGTGTGCTGCTGGAACGGGAGCTCGGTTACACGGTGCGGAAGGTGCCGCTCAACGAGACCGAGTCATGGGAGGGAATGGAAAAGGGGACGGTCGACGTCATCGTCGAGAACTGGGGTCGGGAGGCGGAGAAGAAAACCTATATCGAGGACAGGAAAGTCGCGGTCTCCGCCGGGCGCAACGGCAACAGGGGTGTCATCGGGTGGTACGTGCCCCAGTGGATGGCCGAGCGATATCCCGGCATCACCGACTGGCGCAACCTCAACAAATACGCCGGGCTGTTCAGAACCAAGAAGTCCGGTGACGCCGGGCAGGTTCTCGACGGCGACCCCTCCTATGTCACCAATGACGAGGCGCTGGTGCGCAATCTCCGTCTCGACTACAAGGTGGTCTACGCGGGAAGCGAGAAGGCTCTGATCAACGCCGCGGAGGTCGCCACGGAACGGCGGACCCCGCTGCTGATGTACTTCTACGAGCCGCAGTGGCTGTTCACCCGGCTCAAGCTGGTCAAGGTCAACCTTCCTCCCTACGCGATCGGCTGCGACGCCGACCCCAAGAAGGTGGCCTGCGACTACCCTCCCTACCTGCTGGACAAGGTCGTGAGCAGGAGGTTCGCCGAGACCGGTGGCAGGGCCTACGAGCTGGTGCGCAACTTCACCTGGAGCAACGACGACCAGAACGCGGTGGCCGACGACATCGTCAACGCGAACATGACCCCGGAGAAGGCCGCGGAGAAGTGGGTCAGGGAGAACGCGATCGTCTGGAAGGACTGGATCCCCGCCTGACCGGCCGTACGGGAGAGAGCGGCGCGGGAGGGGGCCCTCCCGCGCGCGCCGTGCTCGGAGGTCTCAGACGGGCATGCCGTAGGCGGCGCGGACCCGCAGGACGTGCTCGACCAGTGTGATGAGCGTGCCCTTGACGGAGTCGCGGGAGCGCGCGTCGGTGCGCACGATGGGGACGTGCGGGGCGAGCGCCAGGGCCTCGCGCACCTCCTCCTCCGTGTGGAGGAACCTGCCGTCCCAGCCGTTGATGCCGACCACGAAGGGGAGCTTGGCCTCCTCGAAGTAGTCGATCGCCGGGAAGCCGTCGGCCAGCCGCCGGGTGTCGACCAGGACCACCGCGCCGATGGCGCCCTTGACGAGGTCGTCCCACATGAACCAGAACCGGTGCTGGCCCGGCGTGCCGAACAGGTACAGGATCAGTTCCTGGTCCAGCGACAGCCTGCCGAAGTCCATGGCGACCGTGGTCGTCGCCTTGTTCGGGGTGAGGCCGAGGTCGTCGATGCCGGCGCTGGCGTCGGTCATCACCGCCTCCGTGGTCAGCGGCAGGATCTCGGAGACGGCACCCACGAACGTGGTCTTGCCGACGCCGAAGCCACCGGCGACGACGATCTTCGTCGACGTCAGGCCGCCACGGTTAGAGCCTGCGAAGTCCACTGAGAACCCTTTCGAGCATGTTGAGATCCGGTTGTCCCTTGTCGAGGCTCGGCTGGTGGAGGCGGACGAGTCCCTCGTCCGCCATGTCCGCCACCAGCACGCGGGCCACGCCAAGCGGGACCCTCAGCAGCGCCGAGATCTCGGCGACCGACCGGAACGCCCGGCACATCCTGATGATGGCCTCCTGCTCGGGGGTGAGCAGGGCCAGCTCCTCGTCCATGATGAACGAGGAGGAGACCAAGGTCTCGATCGCCATGTGGTAGCGCGGCTCGGCGCGACCGCCGGTGACCGTGTAGGGACGGAACAGGGGTTCCTCGTCCCCACTTCCATCACTCCCGAGCACGGCCCCCTCCAGTGAACCTCATCGTCATCTCCGGGATGCCTGTAGTTCGGCCCGCAGAGCGGGGGTGAGCACCTGACCCGCACGGTCGACCAGCAGGGTCATCTGGTAGGCGACCAGTCCCATGTCACACTCGGGGGAGGCGAGGACGGCGAGCACCGAACCGTCGCTGATCGCCATGACCAGCAGCAGCCCGCGCTCCATCTCGACCACCGTCTGGGTCACGGCCCCGCCCTCGAAGACGCGGGACGCCCCGACGGTGAGGCTGAGCAGGCCCGCCGCGACGGCGGAGAGCTGGTCGGCCCTGTCGTCGGGGAAACCCTCCGAACTGGCCAGCCGCAGCCCGTCCGCCGACACGCACACGGCGTGCGCCACCCCTGGAGTGCCCCGGACGAACTCGGTGATCAGCCAGTCGAACCTGCTTGCCTCGTGGCTCAGGGTCGTCACGAGCCCTCCTCCTTATCCGCCAGGGTCCTGGCGGAGTCCTCGTTGAGTTCGGCCCGTCCCCGCCGTACCCCCTGCTGGAAACTCGACAGGCGGCTGCGGACCCGCTCGGGCGAGAGGGGCGGCATCGGAGTCGACGGTACGGCCGCGGCCGTACCCGGGACCAGGTTGGCCTTCGGGGTGCGCTTGGGCAGGCCCGCGGCGGTGATCCCGCCGAGGGCCGGGTCGCTGGCCGCCTGGGCGGCCCGCCATCCGGCGTCGGCCGCTGCCTCCCAGTTCTCCGGCTCGCGGACGGGTGTCCGCGGCCTGAGCGGTCGTGCGACGGGCTCGGACGCCTGGCCGGGATCGCCGGCCTCGGCCTCCTGTGAGTCGTCACGTGTCTCCGGGCCGGGAAGGGCCTGCCTGACGGCCTGCGACGTCTGGCCGGCCTCCTCCGGTTCCTCGGTCTCATGAGGTTCGTCGGCCGTCTCGCCGTGCCCGGCGGCCGCCTCGGTCCTGCGGAACCAGGCGGACTCGACGGAGGCGAAGATCGGCAGGAACTCCTCCTGCTCGGGTTCGAGCGGGGAGACCCGTACGGCGGGCATCGACGCGGTCGCCGGGTCGTCGTGGGCTTCGAGCGCGTCGTGGGAGCTGTGCCCCCAGGCGGAGAAGCCGCTCGACGGGGCGGGGGCGCCGCTCGCCGCGCCGCCGCCCGTCCCGGGGACCGGCCGCTTGGGCAGCGGGTAGGCCGTGCCGGACGGGGCGCCGAGCGAGCCCGAGGCGATGGGCTGGTCGGCGGGGATGGGGTGCTCGTCGGGGAAGGACACCGAGCTGAAGGGGTCCGCCTGCGGGAACGAGGGATGTCCCTGCCCGAGGGAGGTGTGCCCGAAGGAGGTCCGGCTGAGGGAGGTGCCCGCGAACGAGCTCTGCCCGAAGGAACTCTGCCCGAAGGAGCTCTGGCTCTGCGACTCCCCGCCCCACGACGGGGTCTGGCTCGGCTGGACCGTCTCGACGATGAGCGCGGCGGGGAACAGGACCATGGCGATGAGGCCACCTGACTCCTGCGGGCGCAGCTGGACCCGGACGCCGTGGCGCAGGGCCAGGCGGCCGACCACGAACAGGCCCATCCTCCGGGAGACCGAGACGTCGACCACGGGCGGGTCCGCCAGGCGCCGGTTGGTCTCGATCAGCTCCTCGTTGGTCATGCCGATGCCGGCGTCGCTGACCGCGAGCAGCGCGCCGCCGCCCTCGATCATGCTGCTGGAGACCACGACCTGGCTGGCCCGCGGGGAGAACTGGATGGCGTTCTCCACCAGCTCGGCGATCAGGTGGACGACGTCGTTGGCCGCGCTTCCCGAGACCGAGAGCGTGCGGTGCACCTTGACCTGGACCCGCTCGTAGTCCTCGACCTCCGACAGGGAGGCGCGCACGACGTCGACGAGCTTGGCCGGCTGGCTGCGCCTGCGGGAGGGCTCGTGGCCCGCCAGGACCAGGAGGTTCTCCGAGTTGCGGCGCATGCGGGTGGCCAGGTGGTCGAGCCGGAACAGGTCGGCGAGCCGCCCGCCGTCCTCCTCGCCCTTCTCCAGGCCGTCGATCAGCGAGATCTGCCGTTCGACCAGGGTCTGGGTGCGGCGGGAGAGGTTGACGAACATCGCGCTGATGTTGGAGCGGAGTTCGGACTCCTCGGCGGCCAGCCGTACGGCCTGCTGGTGGACCTCGTCGAAGGCCTTGGCGACCTCTCCGATCTCGTCCTTGGAGTCGACGGAGATCGGGGCGATGTCCGGCGCCCTGGTGTCTCCCGAGACCCGCAGGTTGCGCACGACCTCGGGAAGCTTGAAACCCGCCACGTCCAGTGCCTCGGAGCGCAGACGGCGCAGCGGCAGGACCATCGAGCGGGCGATGAGGACGGTCAGTCCGAGGATCAGCATCAGCAGGAGCAGGATCAGCCCGGAGGCGATGATCGCGTTGCGCTGCTCGGTGTCCTCAAGCTCCCTGGCCCGGGTGATCACGGCCGTGGCGACCTGGGTCTCGACCTTCCCCATCCGGTCGAGGATCGTGGTGTTGTCGGCGAACCACTGCTTGACGGCGGCGAAGTCGGTCAGCAGGCGCCCCTGCGACTGCGAGCCGCTGGCCAGCACGATCGCCCTGGCCTTGGTCAGCTCGGCCCGGTAGACCTTCTCGTCCATCAGGGCCTTGACGAGGAGCTGGCGGTTGGCGCCGCTCGCCTCGATGGTGAAGTCGGCCTTGTACTCCTCCATGCGCGATCTGGAGGCGATGAACTTCTCGATCTCCTGGGCGGTGATCTGCGAGGGGGCGTAGTAGCCCGCGAGCAGACGCGAACGCTGCCGGGAGACCTCCTCCTTGGCGCGGGCCAGCGCGCTGAGCGCCCGGGTGTTGCCGACGATCTCGGGGTCGTCGCTGACCAGGGTGAGTTCCTCGTGCAGCTGCAGCAGCGGGGCGATCATGATGCTGTAGCGCTCTGCCCGGTTCGTCCCGGGCAGCTGCCGCAGCTCGCCCAGGCCCGCGAGCTGGTAGCCCACGTCCCTGGCCGCCTCCGCGGCGCGCTGGCCGTAGCTGTCGTCGATGTTCTGCAGGTCGAGCCTGACCTTGCCGACCAGGGCGTCGACGGTCTTCGCCTGCGCCGCCGCCGCGTCCTGCAGGCCCTGGTTCGAGGGCTGGAAGGCGGCCCAGGCGACACGGTCACGTTCCAAACCGAGGGCCTGCGCCAGTTCTCGCAGCGATCCGGAGTACTCGGCCGCCGAGGCGGTCCGCTGGTATCCGGCCACGCTGTCGATGGAGGCGACCACGCGCGTTCCGGCGAGCACCACGCCCACCACGGTCGGCACGAGGATCAGGGCGGTGAGGCGCGTCCGCACACGCCAGTTCCGCAAACCGAACCGGGCGGCGAAGCGCCTGCCGCGGCTGTGTGCCGCGGTACCGCCGCCCTCGGTTGTCGCCGTCGTCACCGCTCTCGCTCTACCTCTCACCATCACGACATAGGTGGCCCTCATCAGACCACATGGTCACGGGACGCAATCGACAAAGCCGACAAACCGGACGCAATCGTTACGAAGGTGACGAGAGAACGATTTCCTATGGTTATCGCAAGGCGGCAAGCACCTGGTCCCGCACCAGTGCCCGCTGGGCCTCGTCAGTCAGAGGACGCCCGGCTCTATCGACAACGTAGAAGACATCCACCGCCTCTGCGCCGAGAGTCTCTACACGTGCGGCTCGCACGTCAAGACCACAGTCTCCAAAAGCCCCGCCGATTCGCCACAATAGTCCCGGTCGGTCCCGTGCGCGCACCTCCACCACGGTTGCGGTGTTGGACGCGTCGTCAACAATAGTGACCCGTGGTGGCGCGACCGGCACCCGGGGCGGCCGGGCCGAAGCGGCCCTGCGGGCCAGGCGCCGCCCGATGTCGAGCCGTCCGGCGAGAACGAGCCGCAGGTCAGCCTCCAGGGTCGCCGGATCGGGCGGCGAGCCGTACTCGGGGACGACCGCGAACTCGATCACCGCCGTCGCCCCCGCGGAGGCGGCCGAGGCGGCGCGGACGACCATCCGGTGCGCGGCGAGCACCCCTGCCGCGCTCCACAGCAGCCCGGCCCTGTCCGGGGCGACGACGGTGACCGCTCCCCCGTTGACCCGTACGGCGCCGCCACCGTGTCTGGCCAGGGACGTCTGGGCCGCCGAGAGCACCGGGGCCGGTCTGACGGGCGTGCCGGACAGCACCGAGCGCACCCGGCGCACGAGGTCGGCGACCAGGGACGCCTTCCAGGAGTTCCACGCGGCGGGTCCCGTGGCGCGGCCGTCGGCGACGGCGAGCGCGGCCAGCAGCTCCAGGACCTCGCGTGATCCGACCGCCTCGGCCACCCTGGAGATCGTCACCGGGTCGTCGAGGTCGCGGCGGGTCGCGGTCTCCGGCAGCAACAGGTGGTGACGGACCACCCGCTCCAGGGTCTCCACATCTGGCGCGGAGAGTCCCATCCGGGCGCCGATATCCCGAGCCACGACCGCCCCGGTCACCGAGTGGTCCCCGGGCCATCCCTTGCCGAGGTCGTGCAGCAGCGCGGCGACGAGCAACAGGTCGGGCCGGGCCACCTCGCGGGTGAACGACGCCGCCCCCGCGGCCGTCTCGATGAGGTGCCGGTCCACGGTGTGGCGGTGCACGGGGTTGCGCTGCGGGCGGTGCCGTACACGCTCCCAGTCGGGCAGCAGACCGACCACCACGCCCGCCTGGTCCAGCTCCTCCCAGACCGGCACCGCGGCCTGTCCCGCGCCGAGCAGCCCGACCAGGGCGTCGCGCGCCTCGGCGGGCCAGGGTACGGGCAGCGGCGGCGAGTGGGCGGCGAGCGCGCTCACCGTGGCCTGCGCGAGCGGCAGCCCCGCCTCGGCGGCGGCCGCCGCGGCGCGCAGCACGAGCACCGGATCGGCGCGCGGGTCCGCGTCGCGGGCGAGCACGACCTCGCCGCCCTGCTCGACCACGCCGTCGGCGAGCGGGCGGCGCCCCCTGGGCGCGGGGCCGCCGACCAGCCGGTCGACGGCGCGCCAGGTGGCGTCGAAGGCGTGCGTGACGGTCCGCCCCGCCTCCGCGAGAGCGCGCATCAGCACCTCGGCGTCGAGCAGGCCGAGGACGCCCGCGACCGCCTCCTGCTCCTGGAGCACCAGCCGGTCGCTCCCCCGCCCGGTCACCAGGTGCAGGGCGTGCCGGACGTCCAGCAGCAGTTCGTGGGCCTGCCTGACCCTCGGCCCCGGCGCCGAGGCGACCCAGGCCGCGGCGACCGCCTGCATGACCTGCACGTCGCGGATGCCGCCGCGCGCGTCCCTGAGGTCGGGTTCCAGCAGGAAGGCCAGCTCACCGCGGGCCGCCGCCCGCAGGCCCGCGGCCTCACGAAGCTCGGCGAGCCTGCGCCGAGCGTCGGCCCGCCACCCGGCCAGCACGCCCTCCCTGGCCGCCCTGGTCAGCTCCGGGTCGCCCGCGACGTGCCGGGCCTGGATCAGCCCGAGCGCCGCCTTCAGGTCGTCTCCGGCGACCGCGACGGCCTCCCCGACCGTCCGCACCGAGTGGTCCAGGCCCGCGCCCGAGTCCCAGATCGGGTACCAGAGCCGGTCGGCGACGGCCGCCACGTCGTGCCGGCCGTCGTGCAGCAGGACCAGGTCGAGGTCGCTGCCCGGCGCCTGCTCGCCCCTGCCCAGGCTGCCGACCGCGACGAGCGCGATCCCGGACGGCTCGCGTTCCCCGCTCCCCGCGCCGTCCTTCCCGTACGGCGCGCCGCGGGCGCTCCTCAGCAGTCCGGCCAGCCAGCGGTCGACCTCCGCGGTCCGCTCCCTGCGGGCCGCGGCGTAGGAACGCCGGTTCACAACGCCTCTGGGCCGCGTTCCCCGGTGCGGACCCGCACGACCGTGTCCACGGGGACGGACCAGACCTTGCCGTCCCCGATCTTGCCGGTCTGCGCCGCCTTGACGATGACGTCGATGACGTCGTCGGCGTCGTCCTCCTCGGCCAGCACCTCAAGCCGGACCTTGGGCACCAGGTCCACCTGGTACTCCGCGCCCCGGTAGACCTCGGTGTGGCCACGCTGGCGGCCGTACCCGCTGGCCTCACTGACCGTCATGCCCCTGATGCCGAACTGTTCCAGCGCGGCCTTCACGTCGTCGAGCTTGAAGGGCTTGATGACGGCGGTGATGAGTCTCATGCGTCCACCTTCTTCGCGGTGCCACTGGCCGCCGGGGTCCTGACCGTGACGCCGGAGGCGTGCACGGTGCCCAGGTCGTAGCCGGTCTCGGCGTGGGAGGTGATGTCGATTCCGGTGACCTCGTCGTCGGCGCCGATCCTGAACCCCACGGTCCTGTCGATGATCTTGGCGATGACCCAGGTGACGGCGAACGAGTAGGCCGCGACCACGACCGGGCCCAGCAGTTGCAGTCCCAGTTGCCCGAGGCCGCCGCCGTACAGCAGTCCCTTGCCCTGCTGGCCGAGGAGGGGGTAGGCGGCCAGGAAGCCGAGCGAGACCGCGCCGAGCACGCCGCCGACCATGTGGACGCCGACCACGTCGAGTGCGTCGTCGAAGCCGAGGCGGTACTTCAGGCCCACGGCACTGGCGCAGACCGCGCCCGCGACGGCGCCGATGACGACCGCGCCCCAGGGGTCGACGAAACCGCACGCCGGGGTGATCGCGACCAGGCCCGCGACCGCGCCCGAGGCGACGCCCAGGCTGGTCGCGTGGCCGTCGCGCGCCTTCTCCACGACCAGCCAGGCGCCCGCGCCGACGGCGGCGGCGATCTGGGTGTTCATGAACGCCAGCCCCGCGGTCCCGTCGACGGCCAGTTCCGAGCCCGCGTTGAAGCCGAACCAGCCGAACCACAGCAGGCCCGCGCCGAGCAGCACCAGGGGCAGGTTGTGCGGGCGCATCGGCTCCCTGCGCCAGCCGACGCGCCTGCCGAGCACGAGGGTCAGCGCGAGCGCCGCGGCCCCGGCGTTGATGTGGACGACCGTGCCGCCCGCGAAGTCCTCCACGCCCAGGTCGAACAGCCAGCCGCCGCCCCAGACCCAGTGGGCGACCGGGAGGTAGACCACGCTCGCCCAGACCGCGGTGAACAGCACCCACGCGCCGAACCTGGCGCGGTCGGCGACGGCGCCGCTGATCAGGGCGACGGTGATCACCGCGAAGGTGAGCTGGAAGGCGGAGTAGACCAGGCTCGGCATCCCGGTGCCGTCGGCCTTGGTCGCCGTGCCCACCAGGCTCTGCAGCCCCAGGGCGTCCAGCCCGCCGACGAAGGCGTTGACGATCCCGTTGCCGTTCTCGGTGAAGGCCAGTGAGTGCCCGTAGAGCACCCAGGCGACGGTGACGGTGACGATGCTCGCGAACGACATCATCATCATGTTCAGGACGCTCTTGGCCCTGGTCATGCCGCCGTAGAAAAGTGCGAGCCCCGGAGTCATCAGCAACACCAGCGCGGTGGCCGTGAGCATCCAGGCAGTGGTGCCGCTGTCGATCTTCATTCGAAGCGACCCTCCTTACGAATGGCGCGTGCCTGTCTCAGGTCGCAGTGAACGCCTCCGGGCTCCGTCGACCGTGCGCACTGACGATGCGCCCCAGCGTGTTCCCCGGTGGTTTCACGGCGCCGCACGATGTGTTTCGGATCTGTGAAACTCCACGACACGGTGTTTCAGCCACGTTTCGGACAGAGTCCCCGAAGGCCGCGATCCATCCCAAACCAGCCGCCGGACAGGTTGGTTTTCCCACGAAAGGCCACGAAAGAGAATGCCCCGACACATCGCCACAGGCCGGGACGGTGACACCAGCCCCTTACTCACAAAACGGACGAACGTCAGCAAATATCGACAAGATCATCAATAACTGACTACGAACGGGATCGCCGACCTTATCGTGTGTGACGACAGCGGAATACGCGTACGACAGGAGACCTCCCCCTGTGGTGAAACGTGATGATTCACCTTCCTCCCCGCAGAATCCTTCCGAATGGAAGCTTTCCCAGCAGAAGCCAGAAATCGACACCACCGTCCCGCACTCGGCCCGGATCTGGAACTACTGGCTGGGCGGCAAGGACAACTACCCGGTCGACCGCGAGGCCGGCGAGCAGTTCGCCGAGGTCTTCCCCGGTATCGCCGGGCTCGCCCGCGCGTCCCGGCACTTCCTCGCCCGCGCGATCCGGCACCTGGCCGGCGAGGAGGGGATCCGCCAGTTCCTCGACATCGGCACGGGCCTGCCGACCGTCGACAACACCCACGAGGTGGCCCAGCGGGTGGCCCCGGACTCCCGCATCGTCTACGTCGACAACGACCCCCTCGTCCTGGTGCACGCGGGCGCGCTGCTCACCAGCACCCCCCAGGGCATGACCACCTATATCAATGCCGACCTGTACGACCCGGACACGATCCTGGCCGCCGCGGCCAAGACGCTGGACCTCACCCGGCCCGTCGCGCTCGTGCTGATGCAGATCACCGGGCACGTCCGCGACACCGGCGAGGCGCACGCCATCGTGAGACGGCTCATGGACGCCCTGCCCTCGGGCAGCTTCCTCGCCTTCAACGACAGCGTCGACACCAACGCGGAGAACTTCGCGGCCACGCAGCAGTACAACGACAGCGGCGCGGCCCCCTACCACCTGCGCAGCCCGGAGGAACTCGCCGGCTTCTTCGACGGCCTCGACCTCCTGGAACCCGGTGTCGTCCCGATCACACACTGGCGGCCCGAGGTACCTCTCCTCGACCCGGTCGCCGACGTGGACGCGCTGGGCGGCGTCGCCCGTAAGAGGTAGGTCTCCACCACACCTCGCGCGGACCGCGCCGTGACGGTCCGCGGTGGCCTCTCCCGGACACACGGTGACCACCCCGCCCCCGTACGGGATCTCCCGCGCGGGACGGTGGACGGTCGCCGTGCTCCGGTGTTCCCGAGACCGGCGCGCCGCGGTCCGACGTCGGCGACCGTCGCCAGAAAGTGACTGAACATGAACATCGAGACCGTGAAGGACCGGCCCGACGGCCGGACCACGGACGACTCCCCCGCAGGGAGCGGACCCACCGTCCTGCGGATGCTGCTGGGCGTCCGGCTCCGCAGGCTGCGGGAGGTCAGCAACATCAGCCTTGAGGAGGCGGGCGAGACGATCCGGGCCTCGCGCTCCAAGATCAGCCGCCTGGAGCTGGGACGCACCGGCTTCAAGCAGCGCGACGTGGCCGACCTTCTCACCCTCTACGGCCTCACCGACGAGGCGGAACGAGCCACGCTGCTGGCGATGGCCAAACAGGCCAGCCGGCGCGGTTGGTGGCACCCCTACAGCGATCTGGTGCCGAGCTGGTTCGACGCCTATCTCGGTCTGGAACAGGCCGCCGACGTCATCCGCGGTTACGAGGTCCAGCTCATCCCCGAGCTGCTGCAGACCGAGGACTACGCCCGCGCCGCCATCCGGCTCGCCCACCAGGACGCCACGAGCGCCGAGTGCGAACGTCGGGTCGAGCTGCGCATGAGGCGGCAGCGGATCCTGCACCGGCCCAACGCCCCGAGGCTGTGGACCGTCATCGACGAGGCGGCGCTACGCCGTCCGGTCGGCGGCACGGCGGTGATGCGCGCCCAGCTGGAACACCTGGTCGCCGTCACCGGGCTCAACCACGTCACCGTCCAGGTCCTGCCGTTCAGCGCGGGCGGCCACGCCGCGTGCGGCGGGCCCGTCACCATCCTGCGCATGCCCGAGCAGCAGCTTCCCGACGTCGTCTATCTCAGGCAGCTCATCGGGGCCGCCTGCCCCGACAGGCCGAGTGACGTGCAGCGCTTCTGGCACGTCATGAACCAGCTGGTCGTCCAGGCGGAACCGGCGCTCATGACGCGGGACATTCTTCACCGCTTCATCGAGGAACTCCCCGGACGCTGACCCCGGACCCGATCCGGTACGGCTCCCCGAGGCCGTACCGGATCGTAGGGGTTCAGGCCGCCATCGCCATCTTCCGCAGCCTGGCCAGGGCGTCGCGCTCGATGCGGCGGGCGCGGTCACGGCCGATGCCGTAGCGCTCGCCGACCTCGGTCAGCGTGTGCTCACGGCCGTCGATCAGGCCGTAGCGCCAGCGGAGCATCTCACGGGTCTGTCCCTCAAGGCCGGTCAGCCACTCCTCAAGGCGCTCGCGCTCCAGGATGTCCATGGCCTGCTGCTCGGGGTCGGCCCACGTCTCGTCGGCGATCATGTCGCCGAGTTCGGTCTCGTCCTCGTCGCCCACGCCGAGCTGCAGGGAGACCGGGTCGGAGGCCCAGCGGCGCAGCTCGCGCACCCTCTCGATCGGCAGTTCGAGCACCTCGGCCAGGTCGGCGTCCGTCGGCTCCTGGTCGAACTCGGCCAGCATGTCGCGCCTGACACGCATCAGCCTGGTCATCTGCTCGCCCGCGTGGGTCGGCAGCCGCACCGGCCTGGCCTGCTCGTGGATCGCCCTGCCGACGGACTGGCGGATCCACCACGTCGCGTACGTCGAGAACTTGTAACCGCGCCGGTAGTCGAACTTCTCAACCGCCCTGACCAGCCCCAGGTTCCCCTCCTGGACCAGATCGATCAACGGCATTCCACGCCCTGAGTACTTGCGCGCCACCGCCACCACAAGACGTAGGTTGGCCTGAATGAACTCATCCTTGGCCCGCTGCCCGGAAACAGCCAGTCTTTCGAGCTCCTCGTCGGCGGCGTCCGCGATACGCGGTTCCCGCAACCCGCCGTCGAGCAGTTGCTCGGCGAAGAGACCGGCCTCGATCCGCTTGGCGAGCTCGACCTCCTCCTCCGCCGTGAGCAGGGGGACCCTTCCGATCTCAGCCAGGTATGTCCCAAGCAGGTCTCGATCAGAGACGTGCTGATCCTGCGTCCGATTCCCCGTCGGCCTTGCCATCAGATGGCACCTCGTTCCGCCTGCTTATGGCAGGCCCGCGCGCTCAATCGAGACCCCGGGCGCGCGAACATGCCGCTTGCCTCAACAACGCCCGGACCAGGGCAAAGATTCCCCAAAAAAGTACGCCGAGAGAACGGTTTTGGATTTCCTCCTCAAGGAGGATGTCTCAGGACACAGCGCCATGAGGTCCCCCGGTTCCCCGCCCGGGAGGGCTCAAACCACGCCGCGCACCTCGGCGATCACCGCGGCGAGCGCGGCGCCCACGTCTCCCAGGACGTGCCTGCCCTCCTCGACCACCCGGCGGCCCCCTGAGACCACGGAGTGGACGTCCGCGGCCGTCGCGGCGAAGACCGTGATCTCCACGGCGTCCTCCTGGCAGGCCCCCGCGGTGCGGACCGAGTCCAGGCGCACCGAGACCAGGTCCGCCCAGGCCCCCGGCACGAGCATGCCCGCCTCGGGGAATCCCAGCGAGGCGTGCCCCGCGGCGGTCGCGGTCTGGAGCAGCTCGGCGGCCGTCCAGTGGCCGCGCCGTTCGGTGACGAGCCGCTCGCTCAGCTCGACGCCGCGCGCCTCCTCGAACAGGTCGATCACCGCCTGGCTGTCCGAGCCGAGCGTGACGGGCGACCCCGCGTCGAACAGCGCCCTGACAGGGCCGAGGCCGTCGGCCAGGTCCCGTTCGGTCGTCGGGCACGCGCAGACGTGGGCGCGTGACTGCCCGAGCAGCGCGACGTCCACCTCGGACAGATGTACGGCGTGCACGGCCGTGGTGCGGGGTCCCAGGACGTCGTGCTCGGCCAGGAGCTGGACGGGGCTGGCGGTGTAGGCCTCGACGCACGCGGCGTTCTCCTCGCGCCGCTCGGACACGTGGACGTGCAGCGGGACCGCGTGGTGGTGGGAGAAGGCGCCGACCACGGGCATCTGCTCGGCGGGCACCGCGCGCACCGAGTGGAGCGCTGCCCCGACCTCGACGTCGTGTTCCCCCCGGTAGGCCCCCAGCAGTTCCTCCGCCCGGACCGCCCACCGCTCCGAGTCGCCGTCCCCGAAGCGGAGCTGGGCGCCCGTCAGCGGAACGCCGATGCCACCGGCCAGATAGCAGGTGTCCAGCAGCGCGATGCGCAGGCCCGCCCGTCGCGCCGCCTCGACGAGCGCGTGTCCCATCGCGTTCGGATCGCCGTACGGCCCGCCGCCCGGTGAGTGGTGGAGGTAGTGGAACTCCCCCACACAGGTGATCCCGGCCAGCGCCATCTCCGCGAAGACGGCCGTGGCGAGCCTGTGGTGGGAGTCGGGGTCCAGGGTCGCGGCGACGCCGTACATCCGCTCACGCCAGGTCCAGAAGTTGCCCTTCTCCCGCTGTGTCAGCCCGCGCAGCGCCCGGTGGAAGGCGTGGGAGTGCGCGTTGGCCAGCCCCGGCAGGGTCAGCCCGGCCAGCCGTACGGCCCCGGCGGGAGGGACGGCGACGCCGGAGGCAACCTCGGAGATCCGTGAGCCCGTGACCGTGACGAGCACCCCTGAGGCGACCTCGCCCGGTGGCAGCCAGGCCAGCTCACACCAGTAGGCCGTCTCCGGCACGGACGCTCCCCGCCCGGGCGTCCGGGACGCTCCTGGCGAGGACGGGAAGGAGTCTCCCCGCGCTGCGGCGAACACCCTTCATTATGTGAACAGGGTCGTTCACGGGCGCCCCGCACGGCTCACATGAAGGGCAAAAGGGTCGTCCAAGACACCGCTCAGTTGACCGGGCCCGCGCTGGGACGGACGGTGATCTCGGTGACGTGGGCGTCCGGGGTGGCGCTCACCGCGGTGAGCACGACCCGCGCGACCGACTCGGGCGTCAGATATCTGTCCGGCTCGTAGGCCGCGCCCTCCTGCTCGCGGACCCCGCGCTGCATGTCGGTGTCGATCCGCCCGGGATAGACGGAGGTGACCCGCAGGGCGGGCTCCTCAAGGCGGAGCGCGTCGGCGAGGGCCCGCAGCGCGAACTTGCTGGCGGCGTAGGGGCCCCAGTCCGGGTTGGCCCGCAGTCCCGCCCCGGAGTTGATCAGCACGACCCGCCCCTGGGCCGCGCGCAGGGCGGGCAGCAGCAGCCGGGTCAGTTCGGCGACCGCGACCACGTTGAGGTCCAGGGTGCGCCGCCAGACCTCGGCGGGCGTCGTGGCGATCCGCCCCAGGATCGCCATCCCGGCGCTGTGCACCAGCACGTCGAGCCGGTCGATCCCGGCGACGTCGGCCTCGGTGACCGCGGTCAGCTCGATCGGCCAGGGGCGCGAGCCCGGCAGTTCCGCGGACAGCGCGGCGAGCGCCGCGGTGTCCCGGCCACCGAGCAGCAGGTCGTGGGTGGGGGCCAGGGCGCGCGCGACCGCGGCGCCGACCCCCCGCGAGGCTCCGGTCACCAGTGCCAGGGGACGTTCGGACATGTGGATCACCCTACTCGGGGCGGAAGGTGTCCGGCCCGGGACGCTCCAGGGTGAGCGCGTAGACGTCGTGCGGGTAGTCGTGGCCCGTCGGCCGGACCCTGACCTCCCGCTCGTCGGCCTCCAGGATGACGCACCGGTGCCACCTGCCCTCCTGCAGGAACAGCCACGGCTCGCCCAGCACGGAAAGTCCCGAGCGGTGGACCTCCTCGGCCGCCTCCTCGTCCGGGCGGGGCTCCCCCAGCGGATAGCCGAACACGGTCAGCGGCTGCCAGGCGTCCCCCACCGGCCGCAGGTAACCCAGAAGGGCGCCGTCGTCGTCACGTCTGATCTCTCTCACGCCGGGCACCGTAGCCCACGATTGACATCGTATTCAAACTTGAATAAAAAATTGCACATGTCCTCCACTCGTGTTCTACTGCTCGGCGTACTGCTCGACGGCCCTCTCCACGGTTACGAGGTGCGGCGCCGCCTCGAACTCATGGGCACCCAGCACTGGGCCAACGTGGCCTACGGCTCGATCTACCACGGACTCGCCAAGATGGCCGACGAAGGCCTCCTTGAGCGGGTCGAGGAGGGAAAGGGAGGCAAGACCGTCTATGGGATCACCGAGATCGGCCGTGCGGAGTTCGCCCGGCACCTGATGAGCCACTGGTGGGAGATCAAGCCGATCGTGGACCCGTTCCAGGTCGCTCTCACCTTCATGGACCGGCTCTCACCCGCCGACCTGACCTCGGCGATGGAGGCCAGGGCCGCGCAGCTGCGCTTCTCGATCTCCATGACCGAGCGCGCGATCGGCGGCAAGCAGGCCTTCGGCGCCCCCCGGCACATCGACGAGTGCCTGCGGCTCAACATCCTCCAGCTCCAGGCCCAGCTCACCTGGCTCGAAGAGGCCATGGAGAAGGTTCGCGACGGGAAGCTGCCGTGAAAAGGGGTTGAGCCTCACACCGCGAGAGGGTCCAGCCTTTCCCGGGAGGTCGCGCGAGCGCCTCCCCACCCCCAGTCACCCCCGGACACCCGGCGGAACGGAGTGTAATGATCATCGAAGCGCGCGGACTGCGCAAGACCTTCACCAGGCGCGGGCGAGGCGGAAGCGAGCAGGTCGAGGCCGTCAGAGGCATCGACCTGTCGGTCTCCGAGGGCGAGATCTTCGCCGCCCTCGGCCCCAACGGAGCGGGCAAGACCACCACGGTCAGGATGCTCGCCACCTTCACCGCCCCGACCGCGGGAACGGCCACCGTGGCCGGATACGACGTGGTACGGCAGGCGGCCAAGGTCAGGGAGCGGATCGGGTACGTGGGCCAGACGGGCGGGATGGACGACAACGCCCCCGGCCTCGACAGCCTCCTGCTGGCCGCGCGCCTGGCGGGCCACTCCCGCAGGCAGGCGGCCGTCCGGGCCGACGAACTGCTCGCGGCCTTCAGCCTGACCGAGATCGCCCGGCGCCCCCTCAAAACGCTGTCCGGCGGCCAGAAGCGGCGCTTCGCGCTGGCGGTCGGCCTGGTGAACCGGCCGCCGCTGGTCTTCCTCGACGAGCCGACGACCGGCCTCGACCCGCAGAACCGCGCCAACCTGTGGCAGGAGGTGCGCGCCCTGCGCGACCAGGGCACCAGCGTGCTGCTGACCACCCACTACCTGGACGAGGCCGACGCCCTGTGCGACCGGCTCGTCATCATCGACAACGGCCAGGTCGTGGCCGAGGGCACCCCGCAGGGACTCAAGCGGGAGATCTCCGGGGACGTCGTCACCCTCAGGGTCGACGACCGGGCCGCGGCGCTGCCGCTGCTGGCCGCGCAGCCGTACATCAAGGAGACCCAGGAGCGGGACGACGCGCTGCTGGCCTACCTCGACGACGGCGAGCGCAACCTGACGTCACTGCTGCGCGCCCTTGAGGCCGGCGGGCTGGCCATCCGGTCCATCTCCCTCGACCGGGCCACGCTGGACGACGTCTTCCTGCGGCACACGGGGCGTTCCCTGCGTGACGCCGCCTGACGACCACCCCCACCGTCGAAACGTTAGGACCCCCCATGTTCCGGCACACCGCACTGTTCTTCGGCCACGAGCTGCGCGCCATCCTGCGCAATCCGGCCTGGGTGCTGATCGGCATCATGCAGCCCGTGCTCTACCTGCTGTTGTTCGCCCCGCTGCTGACCACGACCACCCGGGGCGGGACGATGGGTGAGGCGCTGCGGATGTTCACCCCCGGCGCGATGATGATGATCGCGCTGTTCGGCTCGCTCTTCACCGGCTTCGCCATGATCAACGAGACCCGCAACGGCGTGCTCGAACGGTTGGCGGTCAGCCAGGCCTGGCGGCCCGCGATCATCCTCGGCCGGGTCGTCAAGGACATGCTCGTGCTCGCCTGCCAGGCGCTGCTGGTGATGGGCGTCGCCGTGCTCATGGGCCTGCGGCTGAGCCCGGCGGCGGCCCTGCTGATGCTGCTGCTCATGGCCACCACCGGCCTGTTCGCCGCCAGTCTCTCCTACGGCCTGGCGCTGGCCATCCGCGACGAGAACGGCCTGTCGCAGATCGTGCAGTTCTTCGCCCTTCCGCTGACCCTGCTGGCCGGGATGCTGCTGCCGGTCTCCCTCGGCCCGCAGTGGATGCAGACCGTCGCGAGGTTCAACCCGCTCTACTACGCGGTCGAGGCCGGGCGCTCGCTGTTCGCCGAGCGCCTGACCGACACCACGATCCCGGTGGCCTTCGCCGTCTTCCTCGTGCTCGGCGCCCTGACCCTCACCTGGTCCGTGCGTTCCCTGCGGAAGCTGGCGGGCTAGCCGTACCCGGCCGGTTCCCGGTGAAGACCCCGGCCCTGTCGATCATCCGCTCGTACTCCTCAAGCCGGGCCTGCGTCCGCAGCGGCGCCGCGTCCGCCATGGCCTCGACCAGCACCATGGCCAGGGCGAGCGGCGCCGTGTGCGCGTCGAACACCAGGCGTTCACCGACCGGGGCGTCCAGGATCACGTCTGCCTCGAACGGCACGTCGCGCCTGTCGGTGATCACCGCGGTCCGCAGGCCCAGCTCCCTGGCCCCGCGCAGGGCCCGTACGGCCTCGGCCGGATAGCGGGGAAGCACCACGGCGACCAGCCAGGCGGCCCCCGCCCTGCGCGCGGCGTCCAGGCCGTCGGCCAGCTCGGAGCCGCCGTGGGTCAGCAGGCGGACGTCGGGGTGGATCCTGCGGGCGAAGTAGGCGAACGTGGTGGCCAGCCCGCTCGAAACCCGCAGCCCGAGAACGGGCAGCGGCTCGCACCCGGCCAGCGCGGCGCCCAGTTCGGCGATGACCGAGGGGTCGGCCAGCCGGTCGCGCACACTCCGCAGGTTCTCGATCTCCGCGTCGATCGCGGTCTGCAGGTCGTTGGCCCGCGACAGGGGCCGCTCGCTCACCACGAACGGCCGCAGCGCCTGCCTCAGCTCGGGATAGCCGGCGAAGCCGAGCGACGTGGCGAACCTGGTCACCGAGGGCTGGCTCACCCCGGCCCGTTCCGCCAGCTCCACGCTGGACAGGAAGACGGCCTCGGCCAGGTGGTCGTTGAGATAGCGCGCGATCCGCCGCTGCACGGGCGAGAGCCTCCGGCCCTCAAGAAGTCGATCGAGTCCTTCCCCCACGTCCCCTCCAACCGCTCGCCCCTCCACCGGCATTCCATCTCCCTCCCGTCCCGGTGTCGTTCATACACCTCACGGAAAGGTGGACATGACGGCGGAGGCGCCATGGCAGGGGTGAACCCATAAAAAAGGGGGCGTCCCAGGCCGCACGCCGGGACGCCCCATCCTTTCCACCACCGCCACATCGGCCTGTGCCCTGCCCTGTCCCGCACGAACCGGACCGGAGGCCGAACCCGGTGAGCGTCCCGAGGGGCGCTCCTGAGCGAAGAAGAGGCTTCGCACAGGGCGGATGCCCGGTTTCCTCCGGCGCCAACCGACGGAGGAGACCGGCGCCCGAACCATCGCCCTCTCCACCACGTAAATTTGCGGGAGCCTTACGAAACCCGGGAGATCAGTTCGACTCCGGCGGCCGTCTCCCTCAGGTCGGCAGCAGGAACTGGGTCGCGGCCAGCTCGCGGTAGAGGTCGTCGTCGTCGAGCAGCTCCCCGTGGGTGCCGATCGCCCGTACGACCCCGCCCTCCATGACCACGATCCGGTCGGCGCTGGTCACCGTGGACAGGCGGTGGGCGATCACCAGCACGGTCGTCTCCTTCGCCACCTCGGCGATCACCTCGCGCAGCCGCATCTCGTTGACCGCGTCGAGCTGGGAGGTCGCCTCGTCGAGCAGGAGCACCCTGGGCCTGCGCAGCAGGGCCCTGGCGATGGCGACCCGCTGACGCTCCCCACCGGAGAGCATGATCCCGCGATGGCCGACCTGGGTCTCCAGACCCTCGGGGAGCCGGGCGACCAGGTCGTCGAGCCTGGTCAGCGAGAGCACCCGCCGGACGTCGGTCTCGTCGACCCCGGGGGCGGCGAAGACGAGGTTCTCCCGCAGCGTGCCGTCCAGCACGGGCGCGTCCTGCTCGACGTAGCCGAGGACGGCCCGCAGCTCGGGCAGCGGCCAGTCCCGCACGTCACGGCCGTCGACGGTGATCGTCCCCGACTGCTGCTCGTAGAAGCGCTCCAGCAGGGCGAAGACCGTGGACTTGCCCGCCCCCGACGGGCCGACCAGGGCGGTCAGGCCGCGCGCCGGGATCTCGAAGGAGACGCCGCCGTGCACGACCGGCCGGTCCTCGCCGTAGCGGAAGACCACGTCCCGGAAGCCCACCCCGGCGGGAGTCGTGCCGGAGACGCCCGCCGGGGTCCCGATCTCCTCCGCGGGGAGTTCCTCGATCTCCCTGATCCGCCTGACCGCGGCCAGGCCGTTCTGCATCTGGGTGAAACCGTGCACGAGCTGGCCGATCGGGGAGACCAGGTAGAAGAGGTAGAGCAGGAAGGCGACCAGCGAGGAGACCGCGAGCGCACCCGAGGCGACCCGCGCGCCGCCGACGCCGAGCACCGCGACGAAGGCGAGCTGGGCGGCCACCCAGGTGGAGATGCCCGCGATCGAGGTCCACCAGGCGACGGCGACCCCCCTGTCACGCGCCTCGCGGGCCGCGGCGTCCACGGTGGCGATCTCGCGTTCCTCCGCGCCGCTGGCCTTGACCGTGCGGAAGGCCTGCAGCACCCGGTCCAGCACCGCGCCCATCTCGCCGACCGCGACCTGCGCCTGGGTGGAGGCGCGCCGGATGCGCGGCATGACCAGGCCGACCAGCGAGCCGACCACGGCCAGGACCACCAGGGTGACCACCAGCAGCAGCCCGTCCATGACCGCCATCATCACGATGGCGCCGACCAGCATGAACAGCGCGCTGACCATCTCGACGACGCCCTCGGTGAACACCGCGCGCAGCAGTGTGGTGTCCGAGGTCACCCGGGACAGCAGGTCGCCCGGTTTGAGACGGTCGACCTCGGAGACCCGCAACCTGAGGATGCGTCCGACCAGGCCCCGCCTGGCGGCGAAGACCACTCCCTCCCCCATGCGTTCGAGCACGTATCTGCCCAGCGCGCCGACGACCGCGCCCACGACGACCGCGACCGTCAGGCCGAGCACCGGCCCGGCCAGGGACCGGTTCGCGCCGAAGGCGTCGATGACCGTCTTGGCGAGCAGGGGCATGGCCAGGCCGGCGAGCGAGCCGACCAGGCTGAGCGCGCCGCCGAGCAGCAGGGCGGAACGGTGTGGCCTGATGTAGGCGAACAGCGGGCGCCACGACGCGGTCTCTGACAATTCCCGTCTCCTTTGAGATGACATGACCGGCCCCCGACCGACGTGCTTCATATCTACTGCGCACACGCCCCTTTCGAGCGGCACGGCCGGTTTCGTAGACGAAAGTCGATTCCGTCAACATAGGTTGACGCGATCGGCATGTCAACCATGGTTGACGTAAGAGAAGCGGGACACCCGGGGAGGGATGCCCTCTTCGGTCTCCCCAAGGGAAAAATCCATGAATTTTCTGCTCTTTCCGCCGTGCCGCCGCACGAAAGAGCCACCCGGAGCCGGAAGCATTCCAGCGGCGACCAGGCGGCCACCGGCGGGCCGGGCACTCCCCGGGGCACCGCAGGCCGCCGACGCCGAGATCGAACGTTCGCCGGCACGACGGAGCCCCGTCCGCGTCCGTGAGCCTCGGGAGGTTGCATGACATCGGCACAGGTCCCACCGCCCGCGGGCCGGTACGGCGCGCGGGAACGGCGTCGTGGAGGGCTCCTGTTCGTCCTCTCCTGCCTGGCGGTCGCGATGTTCCCCGCCTCCGCCCCGCCCGCCGCCGCGCATCCGCTGGGGGACCTCACCGTCAACCACTACGACGGCCTGCGGATCACCCCCGACCGGATCGAGAACACGGCGGTCGTCGACAGCGCCGAGCTGCCCACCCTCCAGGCCATGACCGAGATGGACACCGACGGCTCGGGCAGGGTCTCCGCCGCCGAACTGGCGGCCTACGGCGCCGCCCGCTGCGCCGCGCTCGCCGGGGCACAGCGGCTGACCGTCAACGGCTCCCCCGTCACCTGGCGTGTCGCCGGGAGCGGCCTGCGGTACGCCCGGGGGCAGGGCGGCCTGCGGACCAGCCGCCTGACGTGCGACCTGACCGCCGACGTCCGCGCCCGGGGGACGGTCGACTTCAGCGACGACTACCTGCCCGACCGGACCGGCTGGCGGGAGATCACCGCGGTCGCCTCCGGCGGTCTGCGCCTGAGCCGGTCCTCCGTTCCCGGGACGAGTGTCAGCGGACGGCTGCGGTCCTACCCGGACGACCTGCTGGCCGCCCCGCTCGACCAGCGGACCGCGCGGTTGAGCGTCACCCCGGAGACAGGTCCCTCGGCGGCCGTGCCGTCCCCGACGCCCGGGCCGTCCGACCTGTCCGGGCTTTCCGGCGGTCCGCTCGGCGGTGTGACGGCCTGGCTCGACCACACCTTCACCGGCCTGGTCGGCACCGACTCGCCGACCGCGCCGCTCGTGCTGCTCTCGGTGCTCATGGCCGTCGCGCTGGGCGCCGGGCACGCCCTCATCCCGGGACACGGCAAGACCATCATGGCCGCCTACCTGGCGGGCAGACGGGGACGCCCGCGTGACGCGCTGATCGTCGGCGCGACCGTCACCGTGACCCACACCGTCGGCGTCCTGGTGGCCGGTCTGCTGCTGACCGTCCTGTCCGCGCTCACCGGCGAGGCGGTGCTCGCCTGGCTCGGCCTGGTCAGCGGTCTGCTGATCACCCTGGTCGGGGCCGGGCTGCTGCGCTCCGCCTGGCATGCCCACCGCACCGGCGAGGCCCCCGCCCACGGTCACGGGCACGGCCACACCCACGGCCGTGCTCCCCTCGTTCCCCGGCGCTCCCCCGTCCGGGAGGTCCCCGGCGGTGCGGCCCACGGGTACGCGCCGGTCGCCGTCCTCGAACGGCGGGCCGATGAGGACCTCCCCCGCGAGCCGACGCCCCGCTCCCGGCGCGGGCTGGTCGGCCTGGGGGTGGCCGGAGGGCTGGTGCCCAGCCCCTCGGCGCTCGTCGTCCTGCTGGGCGCGATCGGCCTCGGCCGCACATGGTTCGGGATCGCGCTGATCCTGGCGTACGGCCTCGGCATGGCGGGCACGCTCACCCTCACCGGGCTGCTGCTGGTCAAACTCGCCGGGCGTCTCGGCCGCCTGGCGGCCGGGGGAAACGGCGTGGCGAGCCGCCTGTCCTCGCTCCTGCCGATCGGCACCGCCGTGGCCGTCATGCTGCTCGGTCTCGGCCTGACCGTGCGGAGCCTCATCGGCGCCGCGTGAACGACCCCGGACCGCCTACTGGGTCTCCTCCTGCAGGCGCGCCCACAGCCCGGCGAGCGCGTCCACGTCACCGGAGCTCCTGAGGGAGTTGCCGCCCGCCCCGCGCCGGTTCCACAGGTGGAGCAGGAGGTCCTCCGGCTCGCCGTCGATCCGTGCGTCCGGCGTCGCCCCCTCCTTCGCCCACACCGCGCGGTCCGCGCGCAGCGTCAGCGCCCACTCCCGGTCCCCGCAGCCCAGCACGACCGTACGGCCGACGCCCTGCTCCCGTTCGGGCCTGCCGCCGAAGTCGTGGGTGATGAAACCGAGCAGCTCGTCGACGCCGTCGGCCGCCGGCTCGGGGTCGACCGGGGTCGGCCCCCCGTCGATCAACTCGGCGTCGATCCGGTGGACGACCGTCTCGTGGGCCATCCTGCGGTACCAGAAGCCGATCGTCTGGTCCGGCGGGAACCAGGTGTGGGAGGGCGCGCCCGGCCCGCGCATGACGAGCTGGTCGAGCAGCGTCTCACGCTGGGAGAGGAACCAGTCCCTGAGCGCGGCGTCGCCGGGCAGCGGCGCCCGCTCGGCCTTCTGCGGGTCACGCCCGAGCCGCATGCACAGGACCTTGTGGTCGTAGACCCCTCCGACGTGGTGGAGCAGGTCACGGCCGGTCCAGCCGGGGCACGACGGCACCCGGGCGTCCAGCCCCCGCTCCGCGGCCGCGAGCAGGAGATCACCGTCGGCGCGGATCAGGTCGAGATAGCGAGTGTGATCCATGGGCGGCATCATGCCGTACGGCCCCGACGGTCTTCTCCCTGTTTCCCGCTCGGCCGGTGGGCGCCGCGCCCCGGCGTCACCGGGCGTCGAGCACCTCGCGAAGCAGCTTCCCGAACTCGGCGGGGTGGGTGCTGAGCCCCGTGTGCCCGCCGGGGAAGTGGACCAGCTCCGTGCCGAACCGCTCCGCCAGGAGGGCCGCGGGACGGTAGGGCAGTTCGCCGTGGGAGTCCGCCCCGGCCGCGAGCACGAGCCGGTCCGACAGGGCCCGCAGCCGGTCCACGTCCGGGACGTGGGCCATGAAGCTCGGGATGACACGCCCGATGAAGTAGGGGGCGTCGGCCATCGACCGTTCGACGCGCGCGGCCGCCCTGGGGGACAGCTCGGCGGCGGGCCGCGCGCCGGCGCTCTCCCCCGGGCGCCTGAGACCGGCCGCGAGCACGGTCGCCGCGGCCATCGACCCCTCCCGGTCGAAGGCCTCCCGGACACGGGCGAGCATCGCGCGGTGCTCGGCGGCGTCCGGCAGCACCTCGGCCAGCGGCGGCTCGTGCGCCACGACACGTGCGACCCGCCCGGGGTGGGCGGTGAGCAGGCGCATCGCGACGATCGCCCCCGAGCTGCAGCCCACCACGCTGACGGGCTTCCCGGGGGACAGCAGGTCGATCAGCCCGAGGGCGTCCTCGGCGTGCTGTTCCACCCGCTGAGGCGCCGCCGGGTCGTCCAGCGGGCTGTTGGACAGGCCGCGCGGGTCGTAGGTGACGACCGTGCGGTCGGCGGCCAGGTCGTCGACGATCTCCTCGAAGGAGGCGGCGCCGCCGGTGCCGCCGGGGATCAGCAGCAGGAGCGGCCCGCGCCCCCGCACCTCGTAGTACAGCTCGGCGCCGTCCACACGCAGGCGTCCGGTGGTCATCTCGGTCATGTCCTCTTTCCTTCACCGTGTGGTTCGTGATCGGCGGGCCAGCGCTCCAGGAGGGTGTGCAGGGCGTCGAGGCAGCGTGACCACGACTCCTCGGCCGGGCGCGAGTGCGCGAACCCGCCCGCCGCCTCAAGGCTGATGAAGCCGTGCAGCATGCTGCGCAGCAGCCGTACCGCGTCGGTCAGGTCGGGCTCCCCGAGGGCGTAGGCGCGCAACATGCCGTAGGTCAGCTCGATCGCGCGCCGCGGCCCGCGCGCCGCGGCCAGGAGCTCGGGGTCGATCTCCGTGGGGATCTGCGTCGCCATGTAGCGGCCCGGGTGTTCGCGGGCGTAGTCCCGGTAGGCGGTCGCGTACGCGACCAGCGCGTCCCTGCCCGCCAGCCCCGCGGTGGCCTCCGCGATGCGGACGCTCTTCTCGTCGGCCGCCAGCAGGGCGATCCGGCCGCGCAGGTCCTCAAGGCCGCGAACGTGCGCGTAGAGGCTGGCGTCCTTCACCCCGAGCCGTCGTGCCACCGCCGACATGGTCAGCCGGTCGAACCCGACCTCGTCGGCCAGTTCGGCACCGGCGAGCGTCACCCGATCCGTCGTCAACCCGGCCCGCGCCATACGCGCCCCTCTCTCCTAGATTCCCTAGACTGTAACTAATCCCATTAATTTCTGTCTAATGAGATTAGTTTCACCGGGCGCGCGACAGTACGGCACGGCGGTTCACCGAGGTCAGCGGCGTGGCCGCAGGCGGGAGGAGGGCAGGTCGTGACGGCCGGAGACGAACTCCTGGAAGGCGATCTTGACCTTGATGGCCGGGCGACGCCAGCGCTCCTCACGGCGCTGCGCCCTGGCCAGCTTCCAGGGCCTCGGCCTTCGGGAGCCCGGGGCGAAGAACCAGTGGGCCCAGGGGGAGCCGGGCCGGGCCAGCCGCAGCGCCCCGACGATCAGCAGCAGCGGGACGAACAGACCGACCATGCCCGTCCAGATCTTCCCCTTCAGCAGGGTGACCACGGCGAGCATGAGATTGAGCACGAGGAAGCCGACCGCCAGCCACGTCCCCTGCGGCGTGCCGTCCGGCCGCTCCCAGCCCAGCGGGCGCAGGCCGAGCAGGAGCAGACCGGTGACGGCGATCGCGATGAACACCGCGTCGACCGACGTGCGGCCCTCCTCCTCCCAGTAGACGTCGTGCAGGTGCAGGATCAGCGCGAACTCGTCCAGGATGAGGGCGGCGCCCACCCCGAAGACGGCCGCGGTCAGGGCGTACCACCCCTGGGACACGCCGGAGACGAGCAGGCCGGAGACCCCGCCGAGCATCGTCAGCACCACGCCGAACACCACATGGTGGATGTGCATGTCGCCGACGCTGACGTTGCCGAACCAGCCGATCTTGGCGCGGATGAGCCGGACGTTGATGCGGGTGAAGACGAAGGCGACGATCAGCGCGACGAAGAAACAGAAGAGCGGTAGCCGTCCTGTTTCCACGATTCGATGTTGGAACAAATCCCCCACTGCACCTTCAGGTTATGCGAGAGCCGTCATGATCACGCCTAACCGGACACTCTGTCCCGACCCGGGGATTTCGCTCGGCCCTCGCCTACGGTTAGGCTGGCCGGGACACCGACGAGCCCGCGCGGGAGAGCGTCCTGACATCCAGGCCAGGACCCCTGAAGGAGCAAGCCCTCCCCGCAAACCTCTCAAGGCAAAGGACCGCGTGGGTAGGTGCCTCTGGAAAGCAGGCCGTACGGCCTCGCCGAAGGTGAAAGTCCGGCAAAAATCGGGCGAAGCTCTCAGGCATCCATGACAGAGGGGGAGGATGCTTCTCATCCGACCCCTGTCTGAGGTGCGAACATGTCCCGACCCACGCCGCTGCGCGGTGTTCACGAGGCCCTCGGCGCGACGCTGACCGACTTCGCGGGCTGGCTGATGCCGCTGCGCTACGGAAGCGAGTCCGCCGAGCACAACGCGGTCCGCCAGGCGGCCGGCCTGTTCGACCTCTCCCACATGGGAGAGATCTTCGTGACGGGCCCGCAGGCAGGCGAGGCCCTCGACTACGCGCTCGTCGGTCACATCTCCGCCCTTGAGCCGGGACGCGCCCGCTACACGATGATCGTCGATCCCCAGGGCGGCGTACTCGACGACCTGATCGTCTACCGCCTGGCCGACCAGGAGTTCATGGTCGTCGCCAACGCCTCCAACTACCCCCGGGTCGCCGCCGAGCTGACCGAGCGCGCCGGGGCCTTCGAGGCCGCGGTCGAGGACCGCTCCGAGCAGTACGCGCTGGTCGCGGTACAGGGGCCGCGCTCCCGCGAGATCCTGGGCGGGCTCACCGACGCCGACCTCGACGGCCTGAAGTACTACGCGGGCCTTCCCGCGACCGTCGCCGGGCTCTCCGCCCTCGTCGCCCGCACCGGCTACACCGGCGAGGACGGCTTCGAGCTGTTCGTCGCCGCCGACGACGCCGAGCCGCTGTGGGCCGCGCTCACCAAGGCGGGCGAGCCGTACGGCCTGCTGCCCGCCGGGCTTTCGGCGCGTGACACCCTCCGTCTTGAGGCGGGGATGCCGCTGTACGGCAACGAGCTCTCCGCTGATCTCACCCCGTTCGACGCGGGGCTCGGCCGTGTGGTGAGGTTTGACAAACCAGGCGACTTCGTCGGCAGGGCCGCCCTTGAGCCGCTCAAGGACGTCCCCCCGGCCCGCCGCCTGGTGGGACTGATCGCGACCGGCCGCAGGGTGCCCCGCCACGGGTATCCGGTGGTCTCCGGCGACGGCGTCGTCGTCGGAGAGGTGACCAGCGGAGCGCCTTCCCAGACCCTGGGCAGGCCGATCGCCATGGCCTACGTGGACAACGGAACGTCCGCTGGACTGGCCGTGGACATCCGGGGCAGTCACGAGCCGGTCGAGGTCGTTGAGCTGCCTTTCTACAGGAGGAAAAAGTGAGTGACATTCCCGAGGAGCTGCACTACACCAAGGAGCACGAGTGGATCTCGGGCATAGACGACGGCCTGACCCTGACCGTCGGCATCACCGCCTACGCCGCCAACGCCCTCGGTGACGTGGTCTTCGTCCAGTTGCCCGAGGCCGGTTCCTCGCTCACCGCAGGTGAGGCGGTCGGCGAGGTCGAGTCGACCAAGTCGGTGAGCGACATCTTCGCGCCGGTCGGCGGTGAGGTCGTCGAGGTCAACGAGGCCGTCGTCGACGACCCCTCGCTGGTCAACAGTGACCCCTATGGCGACGGCTGGCTGTTCCGCGTCCGGCTTGAGGGTGACCCGGAGGACCTGCTGTCCCCCGAGGAGTACACGGCACTCACTTCGGGCGAATCCTGAAATATCTAATCTTGCGTCGTGATCACGCGCGTCCACCGGCGCGCGTGATCACGACCGCGGGACAGCGCAAAGGCAGGGCAGATCAATGGCGATCAGCGTCTTCGACCTCTTCAAGATCGGTATCGGCCCGTCCAGCTCGCACACCGGCGGCCCGATGGCCGCCGCCCACAGGTTCGCCAGAGGGCTCGACCACGACGGCCTGCTCGACAAGACCACCCGGGTCGAGGTCATCCTCTACGGCTCACTCGGCCTGACCGGCAAGGGCCACGGCAGCGACAAGGCCGTCCTTCTCGGCCTGACCGGCGACAAACCCGAACTCGTCGACGTCGACACCGTCGACGAACGGCTGGCCGCCATGCGCGCCTCGGGAACGATCCGGTTGTACGGCTCCCGCGAGATCCCGTTCGTGGTCGGTGAGCATCTCGTCTTCGAACGCAAGATCTCCCTGCCGCACCACCCGAACGGCATGCGGTTCACCGCCTTCGGGGAGACCGGCGACGTCCTGCGGGAGAAGGTCTACTACTCGGTCGGCGGCGGCTTCGTGGTCGACGAGAACGCCACCGGCGCCGACCGCATCAAACCGGACGACACCGTCCTGCCGTACCCCTTCACCACGGCGGCCGAGCTGCTCGGCCACTGCACGGAGACGGGTCTTTCCGTCTCGGGGCTGATGCTGGAGAACGAGAAGGCCTTCGGCCTGTCCGAGCGGGAGATCCGCGACCGGCTGCTGAATCTGTGGCGCGTCATGAGCGAGTGCGTCGGGCGCGGCATCGCCAAGGAGGGCGTGCTGCCCGGCGGCCTGAAGGTCAGGCGCAGAGCCCACCAGCTCCACCGGAGGCTGCAGAGCGAGGCCGCGGAGAAGGACCCGCTGCACGCGATGGACTGGGTCTCGCTGTTCGCCCTCGCGGTGAACGAGGAGAACGCCGCGGGCGGGCGGGTCGTCACGGCGCCGACGAACGGCGCGGCGGGCATCGTCCCGGCCGTGCTCACCTACTACGACCGGTTCGTCCCGAACTCCGACGACGACGGGGTGGTGCGCTTCCTGCTCACCGCGGGGGCGATCGGCGTGCTGTTCAAGGAGAACGCCTCCATCTCCGGCGCCGAGGTCGGCTGCCAGGGCGAGGTCGGCTCCGCCTGCTCGATGGCGGCGGCCGGGCTGACCGAGGCGCTCGGCGGCACCCCCGAGCAGGTGGAGAACGCCGCCGAGATCGGCATCGAGCACAACCTGGGGCTGACCTGCGACCCGATCGGCGGCCTGGTGCAGATCCCGTGCATCGAGCGCAACGCGGTGGCCTCGATCAAGGCCATCACCGCGGCCAGGATCGCGCTGCGCGGCGACGGCCGCCACTTCGTCTCCCTGGACAAGGCGATCAAGACGATGCGCGACACCGGCCGCGACATGCTCGACAAGTACAAGGAGACGAGCAGGGGCGGCCTGGCGGTGAACGTCATCGAATGCTGACCCGGCCTCCCGGCAAACACGCCAAACTCCACGAACTTTGACATCTCACCCGGCCACTCGCCGTAGCGCCCCTATGCTGGGTGCCGCTGTCACCGAGAGTCGGGAGGACGTCGTGCCGACGGAGGTCTCACAGCCGGAGAAGACACGTCCGGGAGGCCGGGCCCGCCACCGCGCGTCCGCCCTCCCCGGCGACCACCGTGACCACAGCGGCTCCCCGGGCTCCCGTGGTTCCCGTGGCTCTCACTGGTTCTTCGCGCTGGCCCTGCTCGCCGGGATCGGGGTGCGCGCGCTGGCCGTGCTCGGTTACCGGCCCACGCTGTGGTTCTGGGCCGACTCCTTCGTCTACCTCGGCGCCGGACTCGACCCCCGGCCGATGGAGTCCCGGCCCTCCGGCTACTCCCTGCTGTTGTGGGCGCTGCGCCCGCTGTCCAGCGTCCAGGCGGTCGTGGTGATCCAGCACCTGCTCGGGCTCGCCACGGCGTTGTGCGTCTACCTCCTGCTGCGCCGCCGGGGAGGGCTGCCGGGGTGGGGGGCGACGCTGATCACGCTCCCCGTGCTGCTCGACGTCCACCAGGTCCAGCTCGAACACCTCGTCATGGCGGACCTGCCGATGGAGTTCCTCGTGGTCGCGGCGGTCACGCTGGTGATGTGGCGGCGGCGCCCGCCTGCGTGGGCGGCGCTGCTCGCCGGGCTCCTGCTCGCGGCGGCGACCGTGACCAGGACGATCGGGCTGCCGCTGGCCCTCGTGGTGCTGGTGTGCATGGTGATCGGACGGTCCGGATGGCGGGCGGTCACGGCCACCGCGCTGGCCTGCGCGATCGGCCTGGGCGGCTACGCGGCCTGGTTCGCCTCCGAGTACGGCAACTACGGCCTGACCAGGGGAAACGCCTTCCTCTGGGCGCGCACCATGACCTTCGCCGACTGCGCCAGGATCAAACCCGCCGGTCCCGAGGCCGCACTGTGCCCGACCGTCCCCGTCGCCGAGCGCAAGGCCCCGCCCGTCTACATCTGGGACGCCTCCTCTCCCCTGAACAAGGTCAAGGGAACCTGGGCCGAGCGTGACAGGCTCGCGGGCGCCTTCGCGGCCCAGGCCATCAGGGCGCAGCCGCTCGACTTCCTCACCGCGGGCCTCACCGACGTGGCCCATGTCTTCGACTGGGAACGCAGGGTCTACCCGACCCCCGGCCCGCAGAGCGCCTACGTCTTCCCCGCCGTCGCCAGGCCCTTCCCCACCGGCGCCGCCTCCCAGGGCAGGACCGCCGAGGAGCTGACCGTCGCCTACCAGGGCGCCTCCGGCGAGACCCGTCTCGTCGAGCCGTACGCGGGCTGGCTGCGCCTCTACCAGGAGAACGGCTTCCTGCGCGGCCCGGTCCTCGCCGTGATCGTGCTGGTCGGACTGGCCGGGGTGCTGCGCAACTGGCGGCGGCTCGGCGGGGTCGTGCTGCTGCCGTGGGCGGCGGGGGCCGTACTGCTGGCCCTGCCGCCCTTCATCGCGGCCTTCGACCACCGCTACGTGGTCCCGGCCGTCCCGTTCGCCTGCCTGGCCGCGGGACTCGCCTTCGCCGTACGGGACCGTGCCCCCGCCGCCCCCGCCGCCCCCGCCGTCCCGGAACCGGCGGCACCGGGACCGGCGGGGTCAGCGGCCCCGGACGTGCAGCCTGACCCAGGCGCCGAGGTTCTCGTCCCCTATCGTCCTGCGGACCTTGGAGACCGCGTCCTTGTTCAGCCGCGCGACGAGCCTGCCGACGTCGGTGGCCGGCCCGCAGGTGATCGCGACGCGCAGACGATCGTCCTTCGCGTGCCTGACGCCAACTCGGACGAGCCCTTCGATTTCTTTAACCGCGACCCCCAGCATGGCCGTACCGGTGGCGCTACGGCGCCCCACCCGTCCCCAGCCCAGGGCGCGCAGCAGCCACCTGATCGACAGCAGCGCCAGCACCACCAGTAGCAACGCCACCAGCCATCCCAGCCACGCGTGCTGCTCCAGGTAGGAGGGCAGCCCCCGGCTCATGATCCGGTCGTCGCGTGGCTGGGAGGAGAGCTTCCCCTGCCCCCGCAGGCAGGCGTACATCCCCGCCCCGGTCAGCGTCACCCCTGTGAGGGCCAGGCCGACCCTGTTGTCCAGGTAGGCCCGCATCAGGCTCCCCTCCTGCACAGCCGTACGACGATCTCTCGCGCGCACATCGCGCCCAGGGCCGTCAGCCGGTCGCCCACGACGATGCCCACCTGACGCAGCAGGTGGCCCGTCCGGTCGGCGTCGGTGAACACGGTGACCTCGATGTCACGCGAGCCGAGCCGTACCCGGGCCCGCCCGACCCCGTCGACCGACTCCGCCGCCGCCCGCAGCGTACGGCGAAGCCCCGCCCTGGTCAGGCCGATCACCATCCGGGAGTCCGCGGACTCCAGCGGCACCAACCGGGTCTTGCCCGGCAGCACGGCCAGGGCGAACAGCACGATCCCGGCCGCCGTCACCGCCAGCGCCACGGCGAAGACCGCGGGGTCGGACCACCTGGCCGCCCCGATCCCCTCGGCGACCCTGCGGTACGGCACCCGCCCCATCGGGGAGCCCATCGTCAGCCCCGCCGTCACACAGGCCGCGGCCGAGAGCGCCGCCGAGACCAGTACGGCGGCCACCAGGCCCGCCGGATTGCGCTCAGGCCGCAGCAGCCGTACCGATCTGCGCCGGACGGCGTGCAGGTGCTCCCCCGCCGTGGTTCCGCCCGTCCCCGCCATGATGTCCTGGAGAGTGCTCATCACCTGGACAGGTCTACGCGTCCCGGAGTCGTCACGCGGGGGTGAAGCGGCGACTTTCACGATCCCGGAGTCGCCCTGGCCGGAGAATTTACCGCCGGCATCTCAACATGAACACTGCTCATATTAGTCGTTTTACGGCTATTCTGCGGGCATGGACGACCGTCAGCGCTACGACCGGGCGACAGCGCACCTGGATCCTCCGTTCGCCGTGCTGGACCTGGAAGCCCTGCGCTCGAACGCCTCCGCCATGGCCCGGCGGGCGGGCGGCAAACCGATCAGGGTCGCCAGCAAGTCCATCCGCTCCAGGCCCCTGCTCGAACGGATCCTCGCCATGGACGGCTTCGCCGGAATCATGGCCTTCACCCTGCCCGAGGCCCTCTGGCTGGTCTCGACCGGCCTGCGGGACGTGCTCGTCGCCTACCCCACCGCCGACAGGACCGCGCTGGCCGAGTTGGCCGCCGACCCCGTGGCGGCGCGGGAGATCACGCTGATGGTTGACAGCGCCGATCACCTGAACCTCGTGGACGCCGCGATCGGCGGCCTCCCCCATCGCCACGAGATCCGCACATGTCTCGACATCGATGCGGGGTTCGTGGCCTTCCGCGGCAGATTCAGGGCCGGAGCGCACCGCTCCCCGGTACGCAGGCCCGACCAGGCGGCCGACCTGGCGGCCACCATCGCCAAACGCCCCGGCTTCCGCCTGGTCGGCGTGATGGCCTACGAGGCCCAGATCGCCGGAGTCGGCGACGACCAGCCGGGCAACCCCGCCCTCACCCGGGCCGTCCGCCTCATGCAGGCCCGCTCCCGCCGCGAACTCCTCGTCCGCAGAGGCCGCGTCGTCCAGGCCGTCGCCCAGGTGGCCGACCTGGAGTTCGTCAACGGCGGGGGCACGGGCAGCATCGACCTGACCGCCAGGGAGAAGGCCGTCACCGAGGTCGCCGCGGGATCCGGCTTCTTCCACCCTCGCCTGTTCGACTTCTACCGCGGCTTCACCGGACGCCCCGCCGCCATGTTCGCCCTGCCCGTCGTCCGCCGCCCCGCCCCCGGCGTCGTCACCGTCCTGGGCGGCGGCTACCACGCCTCAGGTCCCCCGGGACGAGACCGCCTCCCCCACCCCTACCTGCCCCACGGCCTGCGCTACGCCCCCGGTGAGGGCGCAGGCGAGGTCCAGACCCCGCTCCTCGGCCCCGCCGCACACGACCTGAGAACCGGTGACCGCGTCTGGTTCCGGCACGCCAAGGCCGGCGAACTGTGCGAACGATTCACCGCCCTGCACCTGATCGAGGGCGAGGAGGTCGTCGAGACCGTCCCCACCTACCGCGGTGAGGGCCGCACCTTCCTCTGACCCGGCCCGCCCGCCTCAACGGCGACGGCGCCGCCACAGCATGACCACCGCGGTGACCGCCAGCACGGCGCCCACGCCGATCAGCACCGGCGCCAGGCTCGGCTCCTCCTCGGCCCACAGGCCCTGCGGCTCGTCCCCCGGCTTGACCGGACGCGGCGTGACCCCGACCACGTCCCCCACCCTGTCTCCGACCGAGACCAGGAACTGCCTCGCGCTCGTCTCGGCCTTGGCGACGGTCCTGCGCGCGACGTTCTTCGGGCTCACCCGGTCGGCGATGGCGTCAACCGTCTTGGCCAACTCCGCACGGGTCCGCTCGATTCTCCGCTCAAGCTCCGCGGGATCGGTGTCCGCCATCGGATCTCCTCTCGTCACCCTTGACATTGATCAGTCTGTCAGGTCCGGTCCGCCCGCGGCACTTCGGGCAGGCCGGTAAGTTGACCCGGGAACGAGTCCACGGAGGAAACCCATGAAACTAGAGCCCGGCGACGCCGCCCCGGACTTCGCGCTCCCCGCCGCCGACGGCGGCACCGTCTCCCTCGACGCCTACCGCGGCAAACGTGTGATCCTCTACTTCTACCCCGCCGCGATGACCCCCGGGTGCACCAAGCAGGCCTGCGACTTCCGCGACAGCCTCGAATCCCTGGCCGCCGCGGGCTTCGCCGTACTCGGTGTGTCCAAGGACACCCCGGCCAAGCTCGCCAAGTTCGTCGAGCACGACGCCCTGACCTTCCCCCTGCTGTCCGACCCCGGCCTGGAGGTCCACCAGGCCTACGGCGCCTACGGCGAGAAGACGATGTACGGCAGGACCACCGTGGGCGTGCTGCGCTCGACCTTCGTCATCGACGCGGACGGGAAGATCGAGAAGGCCCTCTACAACGTGAAGGCGACCGGTCACGTGGCCCGCCTCCGCCGCGAACTCGGCGTGGACTGATCCCCTTTTTTCGCCATTTAATGTGATTGGCGCATGCCCCAGGAATTGTCGGTCTCCTTCCGTAACCTCGGGGCATGCCGGCGAAGTACAAATACACCCCCGAAATGCTGGCCGAGGCCGCGGCCGCCTCTCTCAGCGTCACCGACGTCCTGCGCCGCCTCGGCATCACGATCGCGGGCGGAAACCACGCGCACATCAGCCGCCAACTGAAACGCCTCGGCATCGACACCTCACACTTCCGCGGCCGGGCGCATCACCGCGGACGGCGCTCCCCCAGACGCCTGCCTCCCGAGGAGGTCCTCCTGGTCCGTCCGCCCGGCTCCCTCAGGACCAAGCCCCCGATGCTCCGCCGCGCACTCCAGGAAGCCGGGGTGCCCTACCGGTGCGGTGCCTGTAAGATCGGGGGCACCTGGGAGGGCGAGCCCCTCACGTTGCACGTCGACCATCTCAACGGCGACTGGCTCGACAACAGAATAAACAACTTGCGATTTCTCTGCCCGAACTGCCACTCTCAGACAGAGAACTTCGCGGGAAAAAACAAAGGGGCCGTAGCCCAACGGCAGGAGGCAGCGTCTTTAGGTGGCGCGCAGTATGGGTTCGAATCCCATCGGCCCCACAATAAAACGGAAAACGAAACGCAGGCGTTCATCCCGGTGACCGTCAGCGTCACCCTGGCCCCTCAGGACGCCGCCTTCGTCGAGGCCTACGTCACCCAGGGCAGGGCCCCCTCCCGATCCGCCGCCCTCCGCGAGGCCCTCCGCCTGCTCCGCGTCTCCGCCGACGGCCTCCCCTCACCAGTCGCTCCCTCCCAGAACGGCCGTGTGGAGATCGCCGATGTCGAGTCCTCCCCGGTGGAGGACCTTCCCTCCGGCCCCCAGGACACGGTAGCCGCACGCGCGCAGCCGTTCCCTGGACAGGCCGGGGGGTGAGAAGAGGGCCAGTCCTGTGCCGGTGACCAGGGCGCCGAGTCCCCACAGCAGTCCCTGAGCCTGTTCCCGGTCGACGTGGCCTTCGGCGGCCGCGGCTGCCCTGGTCAGGTCGGGGCGGAAGGCGGGGTCCTCGTGCTGGGATGTGGGCCAGCCGAGTGGCGCGGGTTCTCCGAAGCGTTCTCCCAGCCGGATCTTGATGGCGACGTGGCCGGGTGCGGCGTCGGGGACGGGGGTCAGGATCAGGCCGTCGTCCGTCCGGAGGGTGCGGGTGCGGCGTGTCGGGGTGCCGTCGGAGCGGTAGGTGACGGAGGGGGAGATCTTCACCGCGGTCGTCCGCGGGGGGCCGAGCACGATGAGGGTGTGGTCGGGGTCTGCGGAGATCCAGGCGATGCCGTCCCTGCCCGTCATGTTCGGGGGTTGCGGGTCGGCTCTCAGAGCCTCCACGGGGTTCCCGCCGTGCCGTACAGGATGACCGTGCCGCCCATGGCGGGGTTCTTCGGGGAGACCGCCACGATGACGCGGTGTCCTGCCCTGTCCCCGGCGTAGAGGACGCGGGCGCCGGGGTCGCCGGTGATCCCGGGGTGTCCTCTGAGCCGTTCCAGGCCGCGTGAGGCCTGGCTTTTGACCGTGCCGAGGGAGCAGCCGAGTGTTCTGGCGACCTCGGCCTCCGGCAGGTCCTCGAAATAACGCAGGACGAGTACGGCGCGCATTCTGGGGGGAAGGGTCAGCATCGCCGTCCAGAGCGCGTCGCGGGTTTCGTAGCCGGTGTGCGGGTCCTGGACGGCTGTCTCCGGGACGGTGCCGGTGAGGTGTTCGGTGATCCGTCTTCGCCGCCACCAGGAGATGTTGAGGTTGGCGAGCACCCGGCGGGTGTAGAGCTCGGGGTCGTCGATCCTGTTCCAGCGTCTGTGGGTCCTGACCAGCGCGGTCTGGAGCAGGTCCTCGGCTCTGCCGTGGTCTCCGGTCAGCAGGTAGGCGGTGCGGAGCATGGCCTGCCAGCGTGAGGTGACGAAGTCGCGGAAGTGTTCCTCCACGCTTTCCACGCCTGTTTCCACGTTTCCCTCCCGGCCCGCCCTCTTCTTTCTCAGATACCGGGCCGGTGGGAAAAGGTTGAGAGGGGTCGGTCAGTGAGGGGCCGGGAATGACGACGGGCCGCGCGATGCGTCCTCTTCATCGCGCGGCCCGGCATTGTTGTGATCCGCCATCACAAACAATCTCTCCCTTTACTCACCCCGGAGGGTGCTCCCGAAAACCATGGTGCCCGAAGGGGCGTAAGAGGGGTGTAAGGGCTTTGGAGGTGCGACCTGGGTCGTAGGCGCGGTTCCGCCCTGAGGGGGAAGGGCATTGATCTGCGTATACGTATCGTGGTGACGTGTTCGGCAGATTACTCGACTGGAGCCGTCGGCATCCCGGTGCCGTGGATGCTCTCTGGCTGGTGCCTTTCGCCGCGATCTCGGTGGCGAACGGGTGGTTCGTCGCGAGCCTGACGGGTTCGGGGGCGAGGAGTGTGCCGTGGCCGGGGGTCGTGACGGGGCCGTGGGCGATCCTGGTCTTCGGGCTGATGGTCTCGGTTCCGCTGTTGTGGCTGCGGCGGCATCCTCTCGGGGTCTTCGCGGCCGTCTCGCTGGGGAGTTTCCTTCAGTGGCTCGCCGGGGTCGATCCGCTGGCGTTCAACGTGTCCGTGCTGATCGCCATGTACGCCGTGGCCGCGCGGCGCCTGTTGCGCTGGGCGGTCGCCGCGGGCCTGGTGGCGGAGCTGGGGCTGGCCCTTTCCTTCGGGCGGCTCGTGACATATCCGGATTTCGTGAGCTGGGCCAGCCTCTCCGTGTTCGTGGTGGCGATCTGGATCGCGGGCATCTACGCCAACACCCGCCGCCGTTATCTGCTGAGCCTTGAGGAGCGGGCCGTACGGGCCGAACATGAGCGTGACCAGCAGGTACGGCTGGCCGCCGCGGCCGAGCGGACCAGGATCGCCCGTGAGCTGCACGACGTGGTCGCGCACAACGTGAGTGTGATCATCGTTCAGGCGGACGGCGCGGGGTACGCGATCGACAACGATCCCGAGCAGGCCAGGGAGGCCATGCGGGCCATCTCGTACACGGGCAGGCAGGCGCTGGCCGAGATGCGCAGGATGGTCGGCGTGCTGCGCACCGACGGCGTGTCCGGGGCGGGTTCCGCCGAGAAGGGTTCCGCCGGGCAGGGCAGGGCCGAGGAGTACGCTCCGCAGCCGAGCCTGTCGCAGCTGGACGACCTGGTGGCCCAGGTGTGCGCCTCGGGGGTGCCTGTCGAGTTGCGGGTCACCGGCCCGGCCCAGGGTCTGCCCGAGGGGGAGCAGTTGACGGTCTACCGGATCGTCCAGGAGGCCCTGACCAACACGCTCAAGCACGGCGGCCCCGGCAGCAGCGCGGTGGTCGAGATGGAGTACGGTCCGCGTGAGCTGCTGGTCCGGGTGACCGACGACGGGCGGGGCGCGGCGGCGCCGCGAAGTGTGGACGGGCACGGCCTGGTCGGCATGCGGGAGCGGGCGGCGATGTTCGGCGGGAGCGTCGAGGCGGGTCCGCGCCCCGGTGGCGGGTTCCGGGTGACGGCGCGGTTGCCGATCGGCGAGATGGGCAGGAGCAGGGCCGCGTGAGGGGGGCCGGACGGAAGGGTGCCGGGGAGCGGTTTCCCGGTGGGAAGGTGGGTGGCCGGTGATTCGCGTGATGCTGGTGGACGACCAGGCGCTTCTGAGGGCCGGGTTCCGCATGGTGCTGAACGCCCAGCCGGACATCGAGGTCGTCGCCGAGGTGGGTGACGGGGCGGCGGCGGTCGAGGTGGCCGGAGGCGGCGGTGTCGACGTGGTGCTGATGGACGTGCGGATGCCGGTGATGGACGGCGTCGAGGCGACCCGTCTGATCCGCGCCGCCGAGGACGGGCCGCGGGTGCTGATCCTGACGACGTTCGATCTGGACGACTACGCGTTCGCGGCGTTGAAGGCGGGGGCCTCCGGGTTCCTGCTGAAGGACGTGCCGCCTTCCGACCTGGTCAGCGCCATCCATTCGGTGCACAGCGGGGACGCGGTCGTCGCGCCGAGCACGACCAGGCGGCTGCTGGAGCGTTTCGCCGTGCATCTTCCCTCGCCGGGTACGGCGGAGCCGACGGTGTTCGGCGGTCTGACGGCGCGGGAGCGGGAGGTGCTGGTGCTGGTCGCCCGCGGTCTGTCCAACGGGGAGATCGCCGAGCGGCTCGACCTGGCGGAGGCCACGGTCAAGACGCATCTGGGCAGGGTGCTGGCGAAACTGGGGTTGCGGGACCGGGCCCAGGTGGTGGTCTACGCCTACGAGTCCGGGCTTGTGACGCCGCATTCGACGGATTCGTGAGCCCTTCCCGGCAAGGTCTTTCACGGGCCGGCCCCGCGAGCCAGGCCCCCGGCTCGTCCGAATGGCCGATACGGGGACTACGTCACGGGTCGTAGCCGCCCGGGAACAAGCCTCCTTCGGCGGAGACCGACTCTGTCCCGCAGGCCGATGAACGGCCCTGTCCTGCGCCAATAGCGTTCTTCCAGTTCGCAAGACACGCTTTTGGCAAGGAGACAGAGACGTGACCATCACCGGAGAGGTCGGCGCGGGGCACGCGCGCAGGGACACGGCGGCGGCCGTGGTGGCCAGGGGCCTGACCAAGGTCTACGGCCAGGGAGACGCGGCCGTGGAGGCCCTCCGGGGAGTGGACGTCTCCTTCGCGACGGGCGCCTTCACCGCGATCATGGGGCCCTCCGGGTCCGGCAAGTCGACGCTGATGCACTGCCTGGCCGGTCTGGACACCGTCACCCACGGGCAGGTGCACATCGGCGAGGTCGAGCTGACGGGTCTCGACGACAAACGGCTGACGCTGCTGCGCCGCGAGCGGATCGGGTTCATCTTCCAGGCGTTCAACCTGCTGCCGACGCTGACCGCCGAGCAGAACATCAGGCTTCCGCTGGAGATCGCCGGAAGGCAGGCGGACCAGGTCCTGTTCGACCGGGTCGTGGAGACCGTCGGCCTGCGGGAGCGGCTCGGGCACAGGCCCAGCGAGTTGTCCGGCGGCCAGCAGCAGCGGGTGGCGGTCGCCCGCGCCCTGATCAGCAAGCCGCAGGTCATCTTCGCCGACGAGCCGACCGGCAACCTGGACTCGCGCAGCGGCGCCGAGGTGCTGTCGTTCCTGCGCACGTCGGTGCGTGAGCTGAACCAGACGATCGTGATGGTCACCCACGACCCGGTCGCGGCGTCCTACGCCGACCGGGTGATCTTCCTGCGGGACGGCCTGCTGGTCAGTGAGCTGTTCCAGCCGACCCCGCAGAGCGTGCTGGACACGCTGATGAAGCTGGAGGCCTGAAGGTGCTCAAGACGACCTTCGCCGGGCTCAGGGCACGCAAGCTGCGGCTGCTGCTCACCTCGCTGGCCATCGCGCTCGGGGTCGGCTTCATCGCGGGCACGTTCGTGCTCACCGACACCATGCAGGCCGGTTTCACCCAGAAGTTCGGCGCGGCGGCCGACAAGATCGACGTCGCCGTGCTTCCCGCCCCCGACAAGGCGGACCTTTCCCAGGCCGTGCTGGAGAAGGTCCGCGCCGTCGGCGGTGTCGCCGAGGCCCAGGGTCTCGTACGGGGTACCTCCGCGCTGATCGGCAAGGACGGCAAGGCCGCCGGTGACTACCCGACCTCGGGGGTCTCCATCGTCCAGGGGCCGCTGAGCCGTACCTCCATCGTCAGCGGTTCGGCGCCGAGCACCGCGACGCAGGCCGTGCTCGACAAGAACACCGCCAAGACGCGGGGGTTCAAGGTCGGCGAAACCGTCGCGGTGCTCGACTCCAAGAACGTCAGTCACGAGTTCACGCTGGTCGGGCTGTTCGACGTCGGCCTCGACCAGGAGCTGGCCTACACCGGCGCGGTCGGCTTCGTCACCGAGACGGCCAGGGCGATGACCGGTGAGAAGGGCTACCGGGAGATCGACGTCGCGGCGGCCGAGGGGGTCTCCCAGGAGGACGCGCGCGCCGCGGTCGTCAAGGCCCTCGGGGCCGGCTACGAGGTGAAGACCGGCAAGCGGTACGCCGACGACATGGTCAAGGCCAACGGCGCCGACAGCCAGTTCCTCACGATGGGTCTGTTGCTGTTCGGCCTGGTGGCGATGTTCGTCGCGGCGCTGGTCATCTACAACACCTTCAACATCCTCGTCGCCCAGCGGACCCGGGAGATGGCGTTGCTGCGCTGCATCGGCGCGACGCGCGGGCAGGTGTTCGGCTCCGTCCTGCTGGAGTCGGCGGTGGTCGGCCTGATGTCGTCGCTGCTCGGCCTGCTGCTCGGGTACGGCATGGGCGCGGGGGCGATGGTGGTGCTGCGTACCTCCGGTGCCCCGCTGCCCGAGGCGACCGCGACCCTGACGCCGTTCACCGTGGCGCTGGCCGTGGCGGTCGGCATGGTCGTCACGGTCGGGGCGGCCCTGCTGCCCGCGCGTTCGGCGACGCGGGTCGCGCCGATCGCCGCGCTGCGCGCCCAGGTGGAGGAGCACACCTTCAGGGCGGGGGTCGTGCGGGTGATCGTGGCGGCGTTGTTCCTGGTCGCCGGGGTCGCGGTCACCGTGGTCGGGGTGACGATGGATCCCGGCCAGGCGGCGCTGTTCACCGTGATGGCGGGCGGCGCGCTGGTGTTCTTCGCGGTGCTGGTCCTCGGACCGGTGATCGTCAGGCCGCTGGGCGCCTTCGTGGGCTGGCTGCCGGGCAGGCTCTTCGGGGTGCCGGGCAGGCTCGCGCTGGACAACTCGGGGCGCAACCCGCGACGTTCCGCGACCACGACGGTGGCGCTGACCGTCGGCGTGACGCTGATGACGCTCATCTCGGTGCTCACCGGCACGCTGCGGCTGACCTACTCCCAGAAGCTCGACGAGCAGTTCCCCGTCGACTACATGGTCCAGGCCCAGGACCGCGAGTCGCGTCTGCCGCGTGACCTGGCGGAGAACCTGCGGACCAGGCCGGAGCTGACCTCGGTCGTCGCGATCCGCCAGACCGACGCCAAGGTCGGCGCCGAGGACTCCACCTACCGGGCGGGAACGTTCGCCGCCACCCGGGACTTCGCCCCGGCCTTCACCTCGGGGTCGGTCGGCGCGCTCAAGCCGGGGACCGTGGCGGTGGCGGGCTACGTGGCCAAGAACCTCAAGGTCGCGGTCGGCGACCGGCTTCCGCTGCGCACGAAGAAGGCGGGCCGGGTCGAGCTCACGGTCGTCGGGGTCTTCGACGCCGATCAGACGGGCCTGGCGGAGCTGACGGTTCCCGCGGCCGACTTCGACCGTTACTTCGGCGTGGTCGACGACAGCCGGATCCTGGTCAACGCCAAGGAGGGGGTCGCCCCCGACGTGACGCGCAAGGTGGTCGAGGCGGCGGCGCAGCCGTACCCGACGGCGAAGGTGGCCAGCTCCACGGAGGTCAGGAGCGGGTTCGACGAGGCGCTCGACATGAGCGTGATGATCATCACGGGGCTGCTCGGGCTGGCGGTGCTGATCTCGCTGCTGGGGATCGCCAACACGCTGTCCCTTTCGGTCCACGAGCGGACCAGGGAGTCGGCGCTGCTGCGGGCGCTGGGCCTGACCCGGTCCCAGCTGCGGGCGATGCTCTCGGTCGAGGCCCTGATCCTGGGGCTCATCGGGGCGCTGGTCGGGGTGGTGCTCGGTGTCGTGTTCGGCTGGGCCGCCGCACGGACCGCGACGACCGGCGTCGTGTTCACCGTTCCCGTGCCGCAGGTCCTGGCGTTCGTGGTGCTGTCCGGTCTGGCGGGCGTGCTCGCCGCCGTGCTGCCCGCCCGTAAGGCCGCCCGGGCCTCGGTCGTGGACGCCCTGGCCGCGGGCTGACCGGTGCCGGGGCGCCCTACGGGGTGCCCCGGCCCTTTCGCCCGGCTCATCCGGGGTACTGGTCGGCGATGGTCTCCGGGTTGAGGAGGGGCCTGATCGTGATCTCCCCTGTGGCCTTGTCGATCACGAGGCATCCGCCGCCGACGGTGTCGGGCAGCACGCCGGGGTCCTCGGGTTCGGGCTCCTTGGCCCAGGCGACGTATCCCTCGGCGAAGTCGTAGATCCGGATCTCCACGGCGGCGTCGAGGCCTCTGACGCCGTTGAAGTACTCCTCCGCGACCGCCCTGGCCTGTTCCAGGTTCACAGCCCGCGTCCCTCCGCGTCGAGGATCACGCAGAACACCCCGGTCACGAACTTGTAGAGCGGCTCATCCGCGAGTCTTCCGAGCTGCGCGTCGAGCCAGAGCACCTCTCCGGAGGCGTTCACCGCGTTCCAGGCGTGGCTGCCGCCCCCGGGCCAGCGGTTGACGATGATCGCGGCGGATCCGTGGCCACCGGCCAGCAGCGCCGGCCCGATCGGGCCGTAGGCCTGTCTTCCCTGTCCGAGGTACTGGAAGCGCTGTCCGAGCCACCGTTCCGCGCGGGCCGCCCCGCCTTCCTCTCCGGTCAGCAGGGGTCTGCCGGCCCGGTCGTACTCCGGCCGTCTCGGCGCGGCGACGACCGGCGTCCCGTACCAGGTGGACAGCACCGACAGGGCGCAGTCCAGGGAGTTGGTCGCCCGGAACGGGTCGTCCGCCGCGCCGGCCCCGTTGATCGCCTTGATCCACTCTCCCCGGGGGTCGGGGAAGCGCGTGGGCGTCCCCTCTTCGGTCACCGGCACCGAGCACAGCAGGTCCTCCTGGATCTGCGGGTCCGGCATCACCAGCCCGCCCACCGCGCCGTACGGCCTGCACCGGTCCAGCCTGATCGGCCGCCACGCGACCCGCTCCGGCTCCCTGGGCGGCGCCACGACGACCGAGGAACGCGGGTCGAGCTCGAAGTCCCGCCACCGCTGCCCGTCCGCGGTCACCACGGGGTTGTACGTCCTCGTTTGTAATACCGCGGTTGAAAACGCCTGTTCCACCGGTCCCCCTCGGCCTCGTTTCGGGCCGATGTTAGGGCGCTCGGCCGTACGGCACCGGCGAGTTGACCAGATCTGGAAGGAGCGTCCCCGGCTCAGGTGACCCGGACGTCCACGGTGTGCCAGCCGGTGGCGCCGTCGGGGCCCACGGGGGCGCGTTCTGCGGTCTGGGTGTAGCCGGTGGCGTCGGTCGCCCGTACCTCGATGGTGTGCTCGCCCGGGGTGGCGTCCCAGTCGTCGACCACCCACTGGCGCCAGGTGTCGGCGGTCGGCGCCTGGGCGAGTCTCGCCTGGCGCCACGGCCCCCGGTCGATCCTGACCTCGACCGCGTCGATCCCCTTGTGCTGCGCCCAGGCGACCCCCGCGATCACCGCACGGCCCGCGGGCAGGTCGGCCCCGTCCCTGGGCAGGTCGATGCGCGACTCGGTCTTGACGGGTCCCTTCGGCGCCCATCCCCTGGGTGTCCAGTAGGCCTCATCCCGGTCGAAACGGGTGACCTTGATGTCGGTCACCCACTTGGTCGCCGAGACGTATCCGTACAGGCCGGGCACGACCTGGCGGACCGGGAAGCCGTGCGCGAAGGGCAGCGCCTCACCGTTCATCGCGAAGGCCAGCAGGGCGTCACGGCCGTCGAGGACGACGTCGACCGGGGTGCCGCAGGTCCAGCCGTCGGCCGAGGTGCTCAGCAGCATGTCCGCGTCCCGGTGCACGCCCGCGTCGCGCAGCACTCCCGCCAGGTCGGCCCCCAGCCACCTGGCGTTGCCGACATAGGGGCCGCCGACGTCGTTGGAGACGCAGCACAACGTGACGTCCGCCTCGACCACGGGCCGTTTCAGCAGGTCGGCGAAGGTCAGTTCGACGGGCCTGTCCACCATGCCGTGGATCCTGAGGGTCCAGGAACGGGGGTCCACCTGCGGCAGCACGAGGGCGGTGTCCACCCGGTAGAAGTCCGCGTTCGGGGTGACGAACGGCGACAGTCCCTTGATCCTCAGGTCGGCCCCGGCCGGGATCGGGGGAAGCGGGGTCGCGGGCCCGGGCAGCCTCAGGGAGGCCCTGGCCGCGCTCACCGCAGAGCGTCCCGACGTCAGCGCCTGGCCGATCACGCCGCTCACCCCGGCGAGCGCGAGACCACCCGCCGCCCCGATGAGCAGTCCGCGCCGGTCGATCGCGGCGCCCTCCCCCGAGGTCGTGGGGGCCGGGCCCCGCAGGGCGCGTCCGGTCAGCAGGCGCAGGGTGACGATGCCCGCGACCACGCCCGCGAGCGTGGGCACGGCGTCCAGGACGCCCGCGTCCGGACGGGTCAGGGCGGCCGAGACGCCGACCACGCCGAAGGCCGCCAGCCCGGCGGTGCCGTACCTGAGGTCGCGCAGGGCCAGCGTCCCGACGGCCGCGGCGATCGCGGCGAGGACCACGAGGACGCCCGCGACCAGGACGTTCTTGTCGTTCTCCCCGAAGACGCGGATCGCGAACTCCTTCGCCCCCGCGGGGGCGAGGTCGACGGCGGCGTCGCCGACCGCGACGACGGGGAAGGCGGACGCCCTGACCAGCCCCGCGGCCGCCAGGGAGACCCCCAGCGCCGCCGCGCAGGAAACCAGGCCGATCAGCGGGCCCGTCCACCCGGGCGCACGTCTGTTGCTCTCCATGCCTGCGACGTTACGCCTGTCCGCGCGCCGGTCGCGGCGCGCGTCCTCAGCCGAGGAGCTCCGCGATGACGGGGGCCAGGGCGCGGAAGGCACGGCCCCGGTGGCTGATGGCGTTCTTCTCCTGGGCCGAGAGCTCGGCCGCCGTACGGCTCTCGCCCTCGGGCACGAAGATCGGGTCGTAGCCGAAGCCGTTGGCGCCGCGCGGGGCGTCGATGATCACCCCGTTCAGGGTGCCCTCGATGATGCGCTGCTCACCGGAGGGCAGCGCCAGAGCCGCCGCGCACGCGAAGTGGGCGCCCCGGTGCTCCTCCGGCACGTCGGACACCTGGGCGAGCAGCAGTTCCAGGTTCGCCCGGTCGTCGCCGTGCCTGCCCGCCCAGCGGGCGGAGAAGATGCCCGGCATGCCGTTCAGCGCGTCGACGCACAGGCCGGAGTCGTCGGCGATGGCGGGCAGGCCCGACTGCTCGGCGACGGCGCCCGCCTTCAGCAGGGCGTTCTCGGCGAAGGTCAGGCCGGTCTCCGCGACGTCACCGATCTCGGGGAACTCCTCAAGCCCGAGGATCTCGGCCGTGATCGAGGCGTCGGCCAGGATCCGGCGCAGCTCGGCGATCTTCCCGGCGTTCCTGGTCGCCAGGACCAGTTTGATCGAGGAGCTCACGCCAGCGCCTCGCGCTGCAGGCGGGTCAGCTCCACGCATCCGGCGGCGCCGAGGTCGAGCAGTTCGTCGAGGGCGGCCCTGTCGAACGGCTTGCCCTCGGCGGTGCCCTGGACCTCGACGAACTGGCCGCTTCCGGTCATCACCACGTTCATGTCGGTCTCGGCGGCGACGTCCTCGGTGTAGCAGAGGTCGAGCAGCGGCGTGGAGCCGACGACGCCGACAGAGACGGCGGCGACGGAGTCGATGAGGGGGTCGCCCGCGCACATCTTCCGCTCGCGCATCCACCGCACCGCGTCGGCGAGGGCCACGTAGGCGCCGGTGATCGCGGCCGTGCGGGTGCCGCCGTCGGCCTGGAGCACGTCGCAGTCGATCACGACGGAGTTCTCGCCGAGCACCTTGTAGTCGACGCAGGCCCGCAGGGAACGGCCGATGAGGCGGGAGATCTCGTGCGTCCTGCCGCCGATCCTGCCTCGCACCGACTCACGGTCGTTGCGGGTGTTGGTCGCCCTGGGCAGCATGGCGTACTCGGCGGTCACCCAACCCTGGCCGCTGCCCCTGCGCCAGCGGGGCACGTTGTCCTGCACGGAGGCGGCACACAGCACCCTGGTGCCGCCGAACTCGACGAGCACCGACCCCTCTGCGTGGGCGAGCCAGCCACGGGTGATGGTGACGGGGCGAAGCTGATCGGGAGAACGTCCATCTGCGCGAGCCATGGACCTCACCCTAGGGCCTTTCACGCCTCCAGGTCGTAGTGGGCACCGCTGCGGGCCAGTTCGATCCGGCCGGCGAACCCGCCCCGCGACGCCTCGTCGAGAACCCGTTCGGTGGCGTTCCAGGGGACCAGGTGGGTCAGCACCAGGGTGCCCGCGCCCGCCGCCGCCGCGTGTTCGGCGGCCTGGCGCCCGGTCAGGTGCAGGTCGGCGGGCAGGTCAGGGCCCTCGACGAAGGAGGCCTCGCACAGGAACACGTCCACCCCCGAGGCGAGTTTGACCAGTTCGGCCGACTCCCCGGTGTCCGCGGAGTAGGCCACGGAACGGCCGCCGTGGGAGACGCGGAAGCCGTAGGTCTCGACCGGGTGGTTCACCCTGGCGGCCGTCACCTCGAAGGGGCCGACCCGGAAGACGCCGGGCGACAGCCGTACGAAGTCGAAGGCCGTCTCCAGGCCCGGCTCGGCGGGCATGCCGTAGGCGGCGGCCAGGCGGCGGGGCGCGTCCGCGGGGGCGTGGACCGGCACGCGGGGCAGCGGGCCGTGCGGGGAGTAGGTGCGCACCACGTGGTAGGAGCAGATGTCGAGGCAGTGGTCGGCGTGCAGGTGGGACAGGCAGATCGCGTCCACGTCGTAGAGGCCGATGTGCCGCTGGAGCGCGCCGAGTGAGCCGTTGCCGAAGTCCAGCAGCATGCGGAACCCCTCGGCCTCCAGCAGGTAGCAGGAGGCGGGGCTGTCAGGGCCCGGGAAGCTCCCGGAGCATCCGATGATCGTCAGTTTCACGGCGGCCTCCTACTCGCTGTCTGTCACGTTACGTCGCGTGCCACCGGGGGCTCCCACCTCAGCGGGTCATCCGGTGGACCCGCTGCCCGTTTCCCCTGACGGGCCCGCCGTCCCCGGCGCCGTCACCGACCGTCGCGAGTTCGACCGCCTGGATCTCGGGGCCGAGGAAACGCTGGCCGAGCCTGGCGAACAGGTCGGTGTCCCCGGTGGTGGTGAACCTGTGCGCGGCGGGGCCGCCGGTCGCGGCCATGCCACGGTCGTGCAGGACGCGGTAGACGTCCTTGGCCGTCTCGTCCGCACTGGAGACCAGCGTGACGCCGTTGCCCGCGACGTAGGAGATGGGGCCGGTGAGCAGCGGATAGTGGGTGCAGCCCAGGATCAAGGTGTCGCAGCCGTCGTGCAGCACGGGTTCGAGATACTCCCGGATGGCCTCGATGACCTCCTCGCTCGTCGTCTCCCCCCGTTCGACGAACTCCACCAGGCGGGGCGCGGCCACCCCGGTCAGCCTGACGTCCGGGGCGGCGGCGAAGGCGTCCTGGTAGGCCATCGACTCGATCGTGGCCCTGGTCCCGATCACCCCGACCCTGCCGTTCCTGGTCGCCTGTACGGCCCGGCGCGTCGCGGGCTGGATGACCTCGACGACCGGCACGTCGTAACGCTCGCGGGCGTCCCGCAGCACCGCCGCGCTCGCGCTGTTGCACGCGATCACCAGCATCTTGACGTCGTGCTCGACGAGGTGGTCCATCACCTCAAGGGCGTAGGCCCGCACCTGCGCGATGCTCTTCGGCCCGTACGGCTGGCGTGCGGTGTCCGCCACGTAGAGGAGTGACTCGCTCGGCAGCTGGTCGATGATCGCCCTGGCCACCGTCAGGCCGCCGACCCCGCTGTCGAAGATTCCAATGCTTGCTTGCGACACGGTTCCCAAGGTTAGGCGACCTGGGACGACCGCTCACGGTAAGAATCCTCACAACACGATCAATCATCGCGAAAAGATCAGCCGCGCCCCACCCTGGCGAGCTGCCGCGACTGGGCGACGAGGCGTCCGGCCGAGTCCCAGACCTCGACCTCCTCGTCGAACCAGCCGTCGCCGATCAGCCGTCCGCTGCCGAGCAGGGTGAGCCAGCCGGGGGCGGGCAGGGCGCGCAGGTGCCAGGTGAGGTCCACGGTCGGCGCCCAGCCGCGGGCGCCCGCGGAGAAGACCACCGGCGGCAGGCAGTCGACGGCCATCGCCAGCACGTAGGGGTCGGGTTCCCTCCCCTCGGCCAGCCGGAAGTAGGCACGGGCCTCGGGACGCCCGGTGGGCCTGCCGTCGAGCCAGCCTGCGGTCGGCGGGTCGAAGGCCAGTTCCATCCGCTCGTTGAGCGTCATGCCCGAGCCGGGATCGGGGACGGGCGGCCTGAAACACTCCTCGATGGGGGGCATGGTCGCCGAGGGACCGTCGCTCCAGTCGGGGGCGACGTCGTTCAGGGTGGCGGTCGTGACGAGGGTCTCGATCAGCGGGACGTCGTCCTGCAGGAGGGTCGCCCTGGTCATCGTGACGGTCCTGCCCGACTTGAGCGGTTCGAGCCGCACCCTGGCGGGGCCGGGCGGGGCGACGCGCAGGAACTGCGCGCTGGTGGTCACGGGGTGCTCGTGCGGGGAGGCGTCCACGACGGCGCGCAGCAGTACGGCCAGCAGGTAGCCCCCGTTGAGCGGTCCTCCGACGGCGTATCCGGGGTCCAGGTGCACGTCGTAGGTGGTCTCGTCCACCCGGACCGCCCGCGTCGCCTCATCGAACTTCGTCATCCACGCTCCCCGAACTATATTCTGGAAGGGTCACTCTATCGGGTTTGACCGGTATTCCTGGCTCCCCTTGGCATATGTCACCTTTTGGAAGAAGACGGGGTGTTTCTCGGGAAGATCAGCGGCCTCCGGCGTGCGGGCGCGTTGGATGGAGCAATCGCGTGGTTAGTTCAATGCAAGCGGGTTGCTACCGATGTGCACTAACTTCTCGGTATCCGAGAGAAGTCCACATTGTGAGTGAGCATGTCTGCCAACAACCCCCCCGGCCAGCCGCCCTACCCGGGCCAGGAACCTGACAGGACGATCGCCTACCGGCCACAATCTCAGGGCTACCCCCAGGACGGCGGTTACCAGCAGCCCGGCTACGGCCAGCAGCACCAGGACCAGCAGGTCTACGGCCAGCAACAGGCGTACGGCCAGCAACCCGGTTATGGCCAGCAACCCGGCTACGGTCAGCAACCTGGTTACGGCCAGCAACCCGGCCACGGTCAGCAGGCGTACGGCCAGCAGGCGGGGTACGGCCAGCAGGCCCAGCCGGGTTATCCGCAGAACTACGGCCAGCAGCCCGGCTACGGCCAGCAGCCCACCTGGCAGCAGAACCCGGACTTCCTCGGCCCCGGGCAGCCGACCGCCCGGCCCGCCAAGAAGGGCAGGGGCTGGCTGATCGGGTTGATCGCCGCGCTGGTCGTCGCCCTCGTCGGCGGTGGCGGCGCCTTCGCGGTCAGCCTGCTGAGCGGCGGCGGCACCCAGCCCCACGACGTGCTGCCCGGTGACGCGATCGGCTACGTGCGCCTGGACCTCGACCCGGCCGCCAACCAGAAACTGGCGCTGTTCAGCATCGCCAGGAAGTTCGACGTCACCCGCTCCTCCTTCACCGGGGACGACCCGCGCAAGGCGCTGTTCGACCTGATCAAGGAGGACGGCGGCCTGGACAAGATCAACTACGCCACCGACGTCGAGCCCTGGCTCGGCAGCCGCATCGGCGTCGCCGTGCTCTCCCCGACCAAGGCGGGCGCGGAGCCGGGCGTGGTCGTGGCCGTGCAGGTCTCCGACCAGGACAAGGCGAAGGCCGGGCTCTCCAAGCTGATGGGCGGCGCGAAGTACGGCGTCGCCTTCCGTGAGGACTACGCACTGCTCGCCCAGACCCAGGACCAGGCCGACCAGGCCGTCAGGGTCGCGCCGCTGTCCGACAACACCGCCTTCTCCGACGACCTGAACGCCCTGGGCGAGACCGGTGTCCTGTCCTTCTGGCTCCACGCCGGGAAGATCGCCGAATTCGCACCCGAGGTGGCCACCCGCAACCCCGAGGCGCTCGCGCAGGTCAAGAACCTCAGGGTCGCCGGCGCGCTGCGCTTCGACGGCGACTACGTCGAACTGGCCGGCGTCACCCGTGGCGCGCAGAACCTGGACATGGGCCAGCCCGAGACCTCCAGGATCAGCACGCTTCCCGCCTCGACCGCCGCCGCCCTGTCCATCTCCGGTCTCGGTGACGTCGTCGGCAAGCAGTGGGCCCAGATCCTGAAGTCCGCCGACCAGACCGGCGCCGGTCTTCAGCGGTTCGCCGACCAGGCTCAGCAGCAGTACGGCCTCGCCCTGCCCGCCGACCTGTCCACGCTGCTCGGCAAGAACCTGACCCTGGCCCTGGACTCCAGGGGCCTGGACGCCAACCAGCCGAAGTTCGGCGCCCGCGTCATCACCGACCCGGCCAAGGCCCAGGAGATCGTCGCCAAGATCGAGAAGGCCCTCGCCGACTCCGGCACCACGACCCCGCAACTGGCCAAGGCCCCCGGCGACGGCAGCTTCGTGCTGGCCAGCTCCCCCGAGTACGCCGCCGAACTGGCCAAGGACGGCGCCCTCGGCGACGACGAGGGCTTCAAGCTGGCGGTCCCCGACGCCGAGAAGGCGACCTTCGCCGCCTATGTCGACCTCGACAAGCTGGAGCACCTCTACCTGCAGAACCTCCAGGGCGAGGAGCGGGCCAGCCTTCAGGTCCTGAAGGCCGTGGGCATCAGCGGAACCCAGTCGGGCAGCGACTCGACCTTCTCCATGCGGCTGGTGTTCAACTGACCCTTCCCGAACCCACCGTCTGAGGGCGGGCGTCCCACCTGGGACGCCCGCCCTTTCGCGTTTCTCCCCGCCGTGGACCACGACCCCGCACCCCTCGATGCGAACCCGCGAAGCCGGTGAACCGATCCCCCGTCTCCGACGTGTCATCGTCGTGAAGTCCCTGCCCGTGATCGTGATCGTCCTGGCCGTCGCCGGGTGCGCAACCGCCGTACTGGCCTCGCGGTCGGCCGCCGGGCCTCCTGCGGCCCCGCCACCGTGCCCGCAGCGGTGGGGCGGCGAGGCCCCCGGCGGCTGGGTGCCCGGACCCTCCGGCGTCGCCGGGGCCGGCGGGTCCCTCGTGCCCGGCGATCCGGTCTCGGCGCTGATCTGCGCCTACCCCGGGGACAACACCCACCCCGGCGGCACGCGGCTGGCCGGGTCCAGGTCCCTGACGGAAGGAGCCGTGGCGATGGCCCGCGACCTGGACTACCTTCCCGCCGCCGGGAAAACGCCCTTGGGGCCCTGCACGCTGATGGGCGGCCCGATGACCAACTACCTCGTCCGTTTCGTCTACGACGACGGGAAGGTCCTGTGGCTGGGCAGCGCCGAGGAGGTCAACTCCTGTGTGACGACCACCAACGGCGCCGTCGGCAGCCCCTCCTACATCGGGCCGGAGATCACCGCCGCCTACGAGAGCGGCACCTGGCGCCCCGTACGGCCCGCCGACCCCTGCCAGGGCCGGCCGACCGGCCGCAGGGGACAGAACGAACAGATGGTGCCAGAGGGAGCCGTCTCGGTCCTGGCCTGCGGACGGCCCCACCGGCCGGACGCTCCCCCCGTACGGCGGGAGCACGACGCCGAGACCGCCGAGTCCCTGACCAGGGCTCTGAACTCCCTTGGGACCCGGCCCGGCGACAACACCTGCCGCCGGGTCTCGGACCTGCGCGAGCGGCCCTTCCAGCTGCGCTTCCGCTATCCGGACGGCCCCGCCGCGATCGTCGACGTCATGCCGGGCTGCGTCCCCATGGTGAACAACGGCCTGCTCCAGGCGGACGCCGACGACACCGTCCGCGAGCTCACAAAGGCGGCCTCGCCCTACGCCCGCTAGGGACCCCCATCCCGGAAGGCCTTCTCACGGCCTCCCGGGGGCCACGGGGAGAATCAGGCCCAGAGCTGGCCTTCGAGGCGTTCCTCGGCCTCGTCCAGGGTGCCCTCGTAGGCGCCGGTCGACAGGTACTTCCAGCCGCCGTCGGCCACCACGAACACGATGTCGGCGCGCTCGCCCTCCTTGAGGGCCTTGGCCGCCATGCCGAGCGCCCCGTGCAGGGCGGCACCGGTCGAGACACCCGCGAAGATGCCCTCGGTGGACAGCAGCTCCCTGGTCCGCCGCAGCGCGTCTCCCGAGGAGACGGAGAAACGGGTGGTCAGGACGTCGGGGTCGTAGAGCTCGGGGATGAAGCCCTCGTCCACGTTGCGCAGGCCGTACACCAGCTCGCCGTAGCGCGGCTCGGCGGCCACGATCCGCACGCCGGGGACGCGCTCACGCAGGAAGCGGCCGACGCCCATCAGGGTGCCGGTCGTGCCCAGGCCCGCGACGAAGTGGGTGACGGACGGCAGGTCCTCCAGGATCTCCGGCCCCGTCGTCTCGTAGTGCGACCGCCAGTTGGCCGGGTTTCCGTACTGGTAGAGCATCACCCAGTCGGGGTTCTCCGCCGCCATGCCCTTGGCGACCCGTACGGCCTCGTTCGAGCCACCGGCCGCCGGAGAGGAGACGATCTCCGCTCCCCACATCCGCAGCAGCTGACGGCGCTCCTCCGAGGTGTTCTCCGGCATCACGCAGATCAGCCGGTAGCCCTTGAGCCGGGCGGACATCGCCAGTGAGATGCCCGTGTTGCCGCTGGTGGGTTCGAGGATCGTGCAGCCGGGCCGCAGCAGCCCGTCCTTCTCGGCCTGCTCGATCATCCACAGCGCCGGGCGGTCCTTGATCGAGCCCGTCGGGTTGCGGTCTTCGAGCTTGGCCCAGATCCGCACGTCCTGTGAGGGGGAGAGTCGGGGCAGGCCGACCAGGGGGGTACGACCTACCGAGTCGATCAGTGAGTCAAAGCGCATGGTGTAGGGCTTCCGCCTCGTGTTAACAAACCAGAAACATCGGCGTGGGCCACCACCGAACCGGTGGTGGCCCATGTGTCTCGCTAGCGGGAGCCGCCGGCCACGGCCGGAAGGACGGTGACCGTGTCGCCGTCGGCGACGGGGGTCTCCAGGCCGCCCAGGAAGCGGACGTCCTCGTCGTTGAGGTAGACGTTCACGAAACGGCGCAGCGCGCCCTTGTCGACCAGACGGTCCTTCAGCCCGGGGTGCCGGGAGTCCAGGTCGCCGATCAGCTCCTCCAGCGTCGCGCCCTTGGCGTCGACAGCCTTGGCACCCTCGGTGAGGGTGCGCAGGATGGTGGGAATGCGAACCTCGATGGCCATCGCGGGTCAGTCTCCTTGTGTCGTCGTGCTGTCGTCGGGGAGGCGTCCACCGGTTCGGAACACCGGTGGGCACGGGGGGATTGCGGAGGGAGGTCCGGAGCTGTCATCAGCGACAGTCGTAGACGACGACGGAGGGGGTGTGCGCGAACAGGAAGTTCTGCACGGGCGCGAGGCCCGCGTTCCCGGCCCACGCATCGGGACGTGAGAGCACGACGTCCTCCTGGCTCGGGTCGGCGGTCATCATGACCGCCAGTCTACCCAACGGGTTTTCCTCCCCCATTGCCGTGTCACCCCCCGAGACGGCCGTCACGCTGGGACGATCTTGACCTCTTCCTCGGTCACCACGCCGTCGAGGATGCGGTAGGACCGGAACTCGACCTCCTCGCCCAGCTCCTCACGGGTGGAGATCAGCACGTAGTGGGCGTTGGGCTCCGAGGCGTAGCTGATGTCGGTGCGTGAGGGGTAGGCCTCCGTCGAGGTGTGGGAGTGGTAGATGACCACCGGCTCCTCGTCGAGGTCGTCCATCTCGCGCCAGACGCGCAGCTGCTCCAGCGAGTCGAAGCGGTAGAAGGTCGGCGACCGTTCGGCGTTGACCATCGCGACGAACCGCTGCGGGGAGTCGGAGCCGATCGGTCCGGCGATCACGCCGCAGGCCTCGTCCGGGTGGTCGGCCCGTGCGTGCGCGATGATCCTGTCAACCAGTTCCCGGGAGATGGTGAGCATGCCTGGAAGTTACCAAAGGGCGTGAACCAGGGTCTCCTGGAGGTAGGTCAGCCAGTCGTACAGGACGAGGACCGGATAGCGGGGGTCGTCCTCGCTCATCCCGGCCAGCTCGTTGTGGGCCTCCTCGGTCACCTCAAGCCGGGTGCCGAGAACCAGCCGGACGTCGTTCAGGGCGCGCATCCAGGCCCGCGCCTGCTCCAGGGTGAGCTCGGCGTGACCGGTCTCCAGGCCGTCGAGCATGGTCTGCGCGTCGGCCCGCTTGCCCTCGCGCAGGGTGGTCTCGGTGTAGCGGCGGAAGTCGGCCGACTGTTCGGCGTCCTCGTAGGCGGAGGGGAAGAGCCTGGCGAGCACCGGGTCGTCGGGCTTCTCCGCGGGCCCGATGCCCAGCGCGCGCTCCAGCGGGTCGTCCCCCGTCTCACCCGGTTCGACCAGGTCCAGCGTGTGGGAGGCCAGCGATCTCAGGATGGAGACCTCGGCGTCGTCGAAGTTCGTGACGACGCCGCCCTCACGGCCACGGCTGAATCCCGAACTCACCGTTCGCTCACCACTTTCGTTCGTCCGCACGCCTCACACGCCACGGCGCCCTCTGATGTCACCGCCGCGTCGGGCGGGCCGCACTCACGAGTCCTGCTGCAGCGTGGCCCACAGCCCGTAGGAGTGCATGATCTGCACGTCGCGTTCCATCTCCTCGCGCGTGCCGCTCGACACCACGGCCCTGCCCTTGTGATGCACGTCCAGCATCAGTTTCTCCGCCTTCTCCTTCGAGTATCCGAAGACGGATTGGAAGACATAGGTGACATAGGACATCAGGTTGACCGGGTCGTTCCAGACGATCGTCAACCACGGCCGATCGGGCCGCACGTCGATCGACGGACGCTCGACCTCCATTGGAGCAGTGCTACCCACGTACCCCAGTCTGCCCTACCTCGGGCTTAGTCTTCGACTCGTGAGTACGAGCATGAGCAGCGCGCTGCTGACCGACCACTACGAGCTGACGATGCTGCAGGCGGCGTTGCGCGACGGGGTCGCCTCCCGGCGGGCGACGTTCGAGGTGTTCGCCAGGCATCTGCCCGAGGGACGGCGCTACGGGGTGGTGGCGGGCACCGGGCGCCTGCTCGACGCGCTGCGCGACTTCCGGTTCGGCGAGCGTGAACTGGCCTTCCTGCGGGAGAACCGGGTGGTCGACGAGCCCACGCTGGAGTTCCTGTCCGGCTACCGCTTCTCCGGCGACGTGTACGGCTACCGCGAGGGAGACTGCTACTTCCCCGGCTCCCCCATCCTGACCGTCGAGGGCACCTTCGCCGAGGCCGTGCTGCTGGAGACCGTGGTCCTGTCCATCCTCAACCACGACTGCGCCATCGCGGCCGCGGCCTCCCGCATGGTCCACGCCGCCGGGCCGAGGCCGATCATCGAGATGGGTTCGCGGCGCACCCACGAGATGGCCGCCGTGGCCGCCGCGCGGACCGCCTACCTGTGCGGGTTCGCCTCCTCCTCCAACCTGATGGCGGGCCACCTGTACGGCGTGCCGACCGCCGGGACGGCCGCCCACGCCTTCACGTTGCTCCACGACTCGGAGAAGGCGGCCTTCCGGGCCCAGATCGACTCCCTCGGCGCCGGGACCACACTGCTGGTCGACACCTACGACGTGGCGCAGGCCGTACGGACCGGCGTCGAGCTCGCGGGACCCGACCTGGGGGCGGTCAGGCTCGACTCCGGTGACCTGGCCGAGGTCGCCTACGCGGTCCGCGCCCAGCTCGACGAGCTGGGCGCCCACAAGACCCGGATCATCGTCACCAGTGACCTGGACGAGTACACCATCGCCGCGCTCGCCGCCGCCCCCGTCGACGGCTACGGCGTCGGCACCTCGCTGGTCACCGGTTCCGGGGCGCCGACCGCGGCGCTGGTCTACAAGCTCGTCGCCAGGCAGGACGAGGAGGGGGTGATGCGCCCGGTGGCCAAACGGTCGGTGGGCAAGCCGAGCCGGGGCGGTCGCAAGCACGCCTTCAGAAGGCTGGACGAGTCGGGTACGGCGGACGCCGAGCTGGTCACCGTCTCCGGCGAGCGGCCCGCCGGCAGCCGCCCGCTCCAGGTGGAGCTGGTGCGCGGCGGGGAGATCGTGGGCGCCGAGCCGCTGGAGGCCGCCCGTGAGCGGCACCGGCTGGCCGTCGCCGAACTGCCCGCCACGGCCCGTCAGCTGGCCAGGGGCTACGAGGCCGTCCCCACCGTCTTCGACGAGTGAGGACGGGTGAACCCGGCTGCCGGACACGGCCTCGGACGTGTTTGACTGACCCCATGGCAACAGCGCTGATCGTCGTCGACGTCCAGAACGACTTCTGCGAGGGGGGCAGTCTCGCGGTCGGCGGTGGCGCCGAGGTCGCCGCCGCCATCTCCAGGCACGCCGCCTCGCACGGCTACGACCACGTCGTGGCCACCCGTGACTTCCACGTCGATCCCGGCGACCACTTCTCCGCCTCCCCCGACTACGTGGACTCCTGGCCCGCCCACTGCGTGGCCGGGAGCCACGGCGCGCTGTTCCACCCCGCCTTCGACACCGCCGGGGTCGAGGAGGTCTTCAGCAAGGGCGCCGACGCCGCCGCCTACAGCGGTTTCGAGGGCAGCGCCCCGGACGGCACGAGCCTGGCCGAGTGGCTGGCGGCCCGCCGGGTGGACACGGTCGACGTCGTGGGCATCGCCACCGACCACTGTGTGCGCGCCACCGCCCTGGACGCGGTCCGCGAGGGGCTGGCCGTACGGGTGCTGCTCGACCTGACGGCGGGGGTCGCCAGGGGGACGACCGAGGCGGCTCTCGACCAGCTCAGGGCCGCGGGGGCCGTTCTCACCGGCGAGCCGGTGCTCCGTTCCTGACCGGCCTCCCGTATGCGGCCACAGACGGGTCATCAAAGGTCAAAGGCCGCCGCCGCCCGGCACGGCAGGAGCTAGTTACGGAGAGTCGTATCCCATGACCTCCGGTGGTGATCCCACATGCTCCTGCTCGGCATCTCGTGGCTGGTCCTGGCTCCGCTCGGCCTGTGGCTGGTGATGCGGGGCCGCGGCTCGGCCCGGGTCGGAGGCGCTTTCGCGCTGGTCGGCCTTGAGGCGACCACGTTCTGGATCAGTGGTCCCACGCTGACCAGGCCGACGATCCCGCTCGAACAGCCCGCTGCCGTCTCCTCGGCCACGCCCCGCCCCTCGGCGTCCCCGACGCCCACGGAGGCGTCCCCTGAGCCTGCGCGGCCCGCACGGAAAACGGCACGGAAAACGGCACGGGAGACATCAAAGGAGACGTCACGGAAAGTGCCGCGGAGGGCGTCCGGGCCCTGCCGGGCGCCGGTCAGCGCGAGCGCTGGACGGCCCACTGGCGGATCTTGTCGATCCGCTCTTGGACCTGTTCGGCGGTCGCCTGGGCGATAGCCGGGCCGCCGCAGGCCCGGCGCAGCTCGGCGTGGATGACGCCGTGGGGCTGGCCGGTGCGGTGGTTCCAGGCCCCGACCAGGGTGTTGAGCTCGCGGCGCAGGTTGGCGATGAGCTCGTGCGGGGCGACCTGCGTCTCCTTGGGCTCGGGGGCGGCGCGCTTGGCCTTCAGCTGGTCGGACTGCCGTTTGCTCAGCAGCGTGCGCACCTGGTCGGGCTCCAGCAGGCCGGGCAGTCCGATGAAGTCCTCCTCCTCGGGGGAGCCCGGCTCCGCGCCGGTGCCGAACTCGCCGCCGTCGAACAGGACCCGGTCGAAGGTGGCGACCGCCTCAAGCGTCTCGAAGGGCAGCTCGTCACCGACGACGTCAGGGTTGTCCTTCTTGCGCTGGGCGTCGTCGAGCAGGAAGTCGTCCAGGCCGTCCTCCGGCGGCTTGCGGTCGAGCACGTGGTCGCGCTCGGCCTCCATCTCCCCGGCCAGGCCCATCAGGGTCGGCACCGAGGGCAGGAAGACCGAGGCCGTCTCCCCGCGCTTGCGCGCCCGCACGAAACGGCCGACGGCCTGGGCGAAGAACAGCGGGGTCGAGGTGCTCGTGGCGTAGACCCCGACCGCCAGGCGCGGGATGTCGACGCCTTCGGAGACCATCCGGACCGCGACCAGCCAGCGGTCCTGCGAGGCCGAGAACTGCTTGATCTTCTTGGACGCGTCGGGGTCGTCGGAGAGCACGACCGTGGCGCCCTCCCCGGTGATCGTGCGGATGTGCCTGGCGTAGGCGCGGGCCGTCTCGTGGTCGGTGGCGATGACCAGGCCTCCGGCGTCGGGGACGCCCCTGCGCACCTCGGTCAGCCGCCGGTCGGCGGCGTGCAGCACCTGCCGGATCCAGTCGCCCTTGGGGTCGAGGGCGGCCTTCCAGGCCTGGCCGAGCTGGTCCTTAGTGAGCGGCGTGCCCAGCGTCGCGGCGATCTCGTCGCCCGCGCGGGTCCGCCAGCGCATCTCCCCCGCGTAGGCAAGGAAGATCACCGGCCGGACGACGCCGTCGGCCAGGGCCGGCCCGTAGCCGTATGAGTAGTCGGAGACGCTGCGCCGTACGCCCTCGCCGTCCTCGGCGTAGGTGACGAACGGGATCGGGTTGACGTCGGATCTGAACGGCGTGCCCGTCAGGGCCAGGCGCCGGGTCGCGGGCTCGAACGCCTCGCGCACCCCGTCGCCCCAGGACTTCGCGTCACCCGCGTGGTGGATCTCGTCGAAGATGACCAGGGTCTTGCGCGCCTCGGTCCTGGCGCGGTGCAGCGCCGGGTGCATCGAGATCTGGGCGTAGGTGACGGCGACCCCGACGTAGTCGCGTGAGGTCGCGCCCTGGCTGTTCTTGAACTCCGGGTCGATGGCGATGCCGACCCTGGAGGCGGCGTCGGCCCACTGTTGCTTGAGATGCTCGGTGGGTGTGACGATCGTCACAGCCCGGATGAGCCCGCGCGACAGCAGCTCACTGGCGATGCGCAGCGCGAAGGTCGTCTTGCCCGCGCCGGGCGTGGCGACCGCGAGGAAGTCGCGCGGCTCACGCCTGAGGTACAGGTCAAGCGCCTCCTGCTGCCACGCGCGCAGCTTCGGCGCGGTGCCCCAGGCGGCACGGTCCGGAAACGAGGGGGACAGGTGGGAGGCGGCGAAGGTGCTCACAGTGTCATCAGAGTAATCGCCGCAACCGTCAGGCGTGCCGATCGGGCGAGATCCTCGCCGATAACGCCCCCGCGTGCTAGGGCCCCTCCCATCCGGGTACGGCCCGCCCCACGGCCGCCGCCCGCCGCCCGCCGCCAGGCCCTCACCGGCGCCGACGCCCGCTCCCCCACCCGCCGTCACGCCCTGACGCCTCCCCTGGGACCCCGGGGGGGAAACACCCGAGGCCCGTGGGGCCCTTGCGGGCCGGAGTAGGGGCTAACGGAGCCCGGAGATCACCTTGTCGATCGCACCGCGCAGGGCGGGATCGTCGGGCTGGGCGACACCGACCACGACGACCGGTTCGCCGCCCTTCCCGGTGAGCAGGACCAGCCTGAGGTAGGCGGGCCGGTTGACGACGTCGTGGTACTCCGCGCGCAGGGAACGGCTCCGTCCGGTCCGCCCGTTCACGGTGACCGCCCGGTCGTCGACGACCTTGACCTCGTCGCCGTGGAGCAGCAGTCTGCCGTACAGGTCGGCCAGACCGGCCGCGGTCTTGGCGGGGTCGTCTCCCGGCTCGGCGGGCCCGGTCATGACCGTCACCGCGCCGTCGCCGCCCGCGATGGAGGTGAACCCGGTGACCGGCGGCACCGCGCCGACCCGCCAGCCCGCGGGCAACGGGTACGTCACACCCGTGACGGGGTCGCTCACCACGGCGGGCCTGGTGGCGGCCTGGGCGTCCGAGGGGGCCTGCCACAGCAGCAGCGGGGGGAGCAGCACGGCGACGGCGAAGCCGACCGCGAGACCGGCCGCCGCCGCCACCGTCCCGAGGAGCAGGCGCCGCAGCCGCCCCGCCCTGCTGGGGGGAGGCGCCACGGGTGAGCCGTACCAGCGGGCCGAGGGCGGCAGCTCGTCCTGGGGGGAGTCGTCGTCGTTGAGCGGCCAGGGCCGGTGGGTCTCCCAGACCGACTCCTCCGGCCAGATCCCCTCCCCCTCCCGCTGTGCCCTGCCCAGGCGCCGGGCACGTCCACGCCTCCAGAACGCCCAGGGCCCGGCGGTCCGCCCCCGGAACTCCTCCGAGGTCCACCCCCGCAGGTCTCCGTCGTCGGTCTCCTCGGACACCCAGCCGCCACGTCCGCCGTCGACCGGCGCGAGCACCGGCGTGGGCACCGTCTCGCTGTCCGCCGTCTCTGGGGTCTCGGCCGGTCTCGGCGCCTCTGGGGGCTCCGCCTCGTCCCGGTCCCAGAGCGAGGCCCGGTGCTGGGCGGGACGCGGACGTCTGTCCGGTGGCCATGTCCCCGGCGCCCCCGGCGCCCCGGACTCCCCCGGCGTTCCGCCCGTCTCCGCCACCGGTGACCACACCAGGTGACCCTCGTCCCGGCCGTCACGTGCCTCCTGTGAGACGTCGGGCTCGTGCGGCTCGGCGGGGGGCTCGAAGGTGGGGGCGGCGTGAGCCCGGGTCTCCTGAGCCGCGTAGGGAGCGCTTCCACGACGCTTGCGACGCGGCGTGTCCTGTGGCACGCGGGACACGCCGGAGGCGTCCTCCCCCTCGGGGCGCTCCGGCGGCCACGCCTGGCGAGGTCGTTCGTCCACGACGCCTGCCTTCCCGGTGGTCACGGTTCTACCGTCCTACCATGCCCGTCCTTACCCGGTCCGGCTATAGATGATCGTCGTCAGCGGGAAAACGACCGGCTCAGGCGGCTTCCCGCATGCGGCCCGCGACGGCCACCCCCAGCAGCCCGACCGCCGCCATCAGGACGGCGATCGTGGTGTAGCCGGTGGCGATGTCGTCGTGGCCGATCACGTTGATCAGCACTCCGCCGAAGCCGATCGTCAGGGCGCTGCCGAGGGTGTCGACGACCTGGAGGGCGGCGGAGTTCGCGCCCTGCTCGGCGTCGGGAGACTGGCGCATGGCGGTGACGTTGACGCTGGTCATGGCGATGCCCATGCCGAACCCGGCGAGCACCCAGGCGGGCACGGTGATCCAGCCGGTCACCCCGGGCACCAGCGCGAGCAGGGTGAGCAGGACGCCGGAGGTGACCGAGGCCGCGCCGAGCCGTACCAGGCGGGGGCGGTCGAACTCGCGCCTGGACTGCAGGTAGGAGCCGGTCGTCCAGCCGAGCGCGCCGATGGTGAGCGCCACCCCGCCCTCGATCACCGAGAAGCCGCGCACCTGGGTGAGCAGCAGCGGGATGAAGGAGTTGATCCCGAAGAAGGAGGCGGAGAGCACACCGCGCATCATCACCGTGGTCGACAGGCCCCGGCCGAACATGAGCGCCCGGCGCGGCAGCAGCCTGGGCAGGCCCGCGGCCAGCAGCGCCAGACCGGCCAGGGTGGCGGACCAGCCGACCCCCGGGTTCAGGTGCAGGAGATCGACGCCGTACAGGAGCGCTCCGGCGCCCGCGGCGGTCGCCGAGGCCGCCAGGGTCATCGCCAGCGGCCTCGACCGCTCCCCGGAGGGCGCCGGAGCGACCCCCGCTTCCGTGTCCGGCCCGGCACCTGGTTCGGTTTCGGCCCCACGCGGGCGCAGCGCGGGCAGGAGCATCAGCAGGGCGGGGATCACCAGCGGCACGATGCCGTAGAAGACCCAGCGCCAGCCGAGCGTCGCGGCGACGAGCCCGCCGAGGCCGGGGCCGACCAGCGCGGGCAGCACCCAGGCGGCCGACAGGGCGGCGAAGACCTTGGGTCTGGCCTCGGGCACGTACACCCGCGCGATCATCACGTAGACCGCCACGATGACCGCCCCGCCGCCGAGGCCCTGCACGGCCCGTGCCACGATGAACAACTCCTTCGACCCGGCGGCGCCCGCCATCGCCATGCCGGTCACGAACAGGCCGACCCCGAGCAGGAAGGGCCAGGCGTGCCCTCTGCGGTCGGACCAGAGCCCGGCGACGACGTTGGCGAAAAGGCCCGCGATGAGGAAGGCCGAGAAGCTCATGCCGTACAGGTCGAGCGCGTCGAGGTCCTCGGACACCGCGGGCATCACGGCACCGACGGACATGCCTTCGAAGGCGATCAGGGTGACGACGAGCAGGATCCCGAGGGAGGCCGTGCGGTATTCCGGACCGAAGATCCGGGGGGACTGGTATGGAGCGTAGAGGGTCTTCGGTACTGTCACCCGTTAAGGGTAGTGGCCGCCTCCCGACTGCGGTAAAGGGCCCATATTTCATGCATTCTGCCCGCTTGTCCGGTGGTGAACTCGGACATACAGCGATCCTGGGCGTAGTCCATGAAGTTGTGGATCGGGTCGGAACCGCCACCCTTGCAGGTGTCCTTGGCCGCCGGGCAGCCCTCGGTCGGCTGAGCCTCCGGCGGGGTGTCGTCGACCGCGTCTCCGGGCGACTCGCAGCCGTTCTCGAAGGTGTGCAGCAGGCCCAGCCAGTGGCCGATCTCGTGGACGGCGGTGAACCCCCGGTCGAAGTTCCGCAGCGACCCGCCGGGCAGCGTCCGCCAGTCGACGACCACGCCGTCGAGCTGGGGCTCGTTGCGGTACCAGTGGGGGTAGGTCGAGTAGCCGAGCACGAGCTGGCCGAGCTGGGCGATGTAGAGGTTGAGGGTCTCCGGGCCACCCCGGCGCATCTGCTTGAGCGGCCGTTCGTAGGTGAGCGGACCGCGGAACCAGGCCGTGTTCTCGGTCCTGGTGATCCCGTCGAGCCGGAAGCGGACCCCGGTGTCCACGCCGCCGTAGCGGCCTCCGTAGGCGGAGTTGAGGGCGGCGATCTGCGCGCGCACCGCGTCGTCCTGCGCCCCGAGGACACCCTCGGTGACGACGTGCGCCCAGGTGGGGACGGTGATGGTGGCCGTCGGGACGCGTCGCGCCCGCGACCGGCGCAGCGCGAGGTCGGCGAGCATCTCGGCGACCTGCGCGGGCCGGGGGGCGTACGGTTCTGAGCCCCTGCCGGGGAGCGCTCCCCGCGCGCCCGCCGTACAGCCTCGTCCGCTCACGGCGGCCGCCGTGGCGGGGAGTCCGGGCAGGGCGCCCACGGTGAACAGGCACGCCGAGACGACGGCGATCGCACGCCGAGCCATGCACTCCCCCGAGATGTCACGTTCGCTGGCCGTCAACCGCCAGGCGGTGACATCCCGACCGTAGCCTCATCGGCGGCGATCACCCGTCAGCAACACTCATTCCTTGCCGCTGTCGTCCTCGCCCTTCGGGAGTCCTTCGTAGATCTCCTTGCACTCGGGGCAGACCGGGAACTTCTGCGGGTCCCGGTTCGGCACCCAGACCTTGCCACAGATCGCGCGCACCGGGGTGCCGGTGAACGCGCTCTCCATGATCTTGTCTTTCTCGACGTAGTGGGCGAACCGCTCGTGGTCGCCGTCACCGAACGAGAGGTCGGGACGGATGTCGCTCTCAGGGAGAATTTTCGTGCTCACCCTGACGATTTTATGCCCGCGGGGCCGCGATCCCGGATCCGGCGCACGCCGTTTCTCCACCGACCCCGCCAGGAACGGGTACGGCTCCCGCCGGCAAGGGCGGGAGCCGTCGCAGGGATCACCCCATGTGGATGGGGGCGTCCTCGCTCTTGCGGCCCGCCTTGACGAACAGCGCGAGCACGGCGGCCAGCACCGCGACGCCCGTGCTGACGGTGAAGCCCAGGTGCATGCCGTCCAGGAAGGACAGGTGGGAGACCTTGCCGATGGCCTGCACGAGCGGCTCGGGCACGCCCGGCATCATCTGGGCGGTCGGCGCCCCACCGAAGGTGGCGAGTTCCTGCAGCCCGTCCACCTGCTGCGGAGGCAGTGCGGGGAGCTTGGCCTGCGACCAGTGGTCCTGGTAGACGTCGGCGACCCTGGCCGAGACGATCGCACCGAGGATGGCGGTGCCGAGCGCTCCGCCCACCTGCATGGCCGACTGCTGGACTCCGCCCGCGACGCCGCTGAGGTCCTCCGGGGCGTTGCCGACGATGATCTCGGTCGCGCCGACGAAGACCGGCGAGAGGCCGAAGGCGAGCAGGGCGAACGGGATGCCGCTGTCGATGAACGCCGCGTCGAGGCTGAGCCGGGACAGCAGGAACATCGCCAGCCCGGTGATCAGCATGCCGCCCGTGATCGTGATCTTGGTGCCGAACCTGCCGATGAGCACGGCGGCCAGCGGTGAGGCGACGATCATGCCCGCGCTCATCGGCAGCATCCGCAGACCCGACTCCAGGGGCGAGAGGCCGTGCACGCCCTGGAAGAAGAACGTGAGGAAGAACATCGCGCCGAACATGGAGAACGCGACCAGCATCATCAGGCCGGTGCCGATGGAGACCGAGGCGTTGGCGAAGAGGCTGAGCGGCAGGAGCGGCTCCGACGAGCGGGTCTGCCACCACAGGAACACCCCGCCGACCACCACGGCCGCGGCCAGGAAGCCGATCGTGCGCGCGTCGCCCCAGCCCCAGGTGGGAGCCTGGATGATCGCCCAGACCAGGGAGAACATCGCGACCGACAACAGCAGGACGCCCAGCCAGTCGACCCTGGACAGGGTCCGCGCCCGGCTCTCGGTCAGCACCCACAGGCCCATGGCCAGGGCGGCGATGCCCACGGGGACGTTGATGAAGAAGACCGACTGCCAGCTGACGTTCTCGACCAGCAGGCCGCCGACGATCGGGCCCGCGGCGCTGGACAGGCCGATGATGCCGCCCCAGGCACCCATCGCCGTCTTCAGCCGCTCGCCGGGGAAGGCGACCCGCAGCAGCGCGAGGGCGGCGGGCTGCAGCAGCGCGCCGAACAGGCCCTGGAGAACGCGCAGCCCGATCAGCATGCCGACCGAGGAGCTGAGGCCGATCGCGAGCGAGCTGAGCGCGAAGCCCGCGACGCCGATCAGGAAGATTCGCTTGTGTCCGAACAGGTCACCGAGTTTCCCCGCGGTGATCAGGAACACGGCGAGCGCGAGCAGGTAACCGCTGGTCACCCACTGCAGGTCGGACAGAGATGCCTTGAGGTCCTGGGCGATCACCGGGTTGGCGATGGAGACGACGGTGCCGTCCAGCATCACCATGATCACGCCGAGCGACACGGACAGAAGTGTGAGCCATGGGTGGCCCTGTCGCGTCGTGCCCAGGTCCGACGGTGGTGGTGCGGCCACCGTCTTGGCTTGTGCCATGGGAAGGGGTCCCCTCGTGAGTTCGCTTCGCCCCGCTTATGTCGATTGAGGCGTCAACACCCGGTAATTTATGACAGTCGCTGACAAGTGACAAATCCTTTGAAGAGGCAGCCCATGACTTATGGCAGACTGTGAACGATACGTTTCGGAGAGGTGACACGCATGGGTCAGCACGGCCTGCGCGAGCGCAAGAAGCACAGAACCAGGCTCGCGTTGATCGACGCCGCCCTTGACCTGTTCGCCGAGCAGGGCTACGAGGCGACGACCGTCGACCAGATCGCGGCCGCGGCGGACGTCTCGCCTCGCACGTTCTTCCGCTACTTCGCGACCAAGGAGGACGTCGCCCTCTCGCTGCCTCTCGACGGCCAGGAGGTCATGCTCGCCGAACTGGCCGCCCGCCCGTCCGAGGAGCCGCCGTTCACCGCCCTCGGTCACGCCATGCGCGCGGTCGTCGCCATGCTAGAGGAGTCCGATCCGACCGAGACGGCCAGGTTCCTCAAGGCGCGTGAGCTGATCGAGAGCACCCCCGCCCTCCTCGCCGGGAGCATGCACCGCCTGATGGGCAACGAGCGGCGGCTGATCGAGGAGGTCGCCAGGCGCGAGGGCGTCGGCGACGACGACCTGCTGACGCACTTCGCCGTCGCGCTGTTCGTCTCGGTGGCCAGGACGGGCTTCGAGCACTGCCGGGTGAACGACGTCTCCATCACCGGCTCCATCAGCGCGCGCCTCGACGCGGTGCTCGCGATGGCCGAGGAATCACTGCGTCCCGGCTGGGACCGACCGCCGACCCGCCCCGTTCTGCCCGGTCAGTTCATCGAGGGGTCGTCGGGGCAGGTCGCCACGTAGGCCAGTTCGTCGCGCTGACGACGGAGCACCGCCCGCCACAGCGATCCGGGGTCGTGGTGGAAGGTGTCGCCGGGTTCGGAGTCCACGACGTACCACGCCCCCTGGCCGATCTCGGCTTCGAGCTGCCCGGCCGACCACCCCGCGTAACCCGCGAAGATCCGCATTTGTGCGATCTCCCCGGCGAGGATCTCCGGAGGGGCGTCCAGGTCGACGGTCCCGATCCTGGAGACCGCGTCGGTTCCCGAGTGCAACCGCCGCCACCCCAGGGGCTCCTGCCCGCTCGGGACCGCGGCCAGGGCCAGGGCACTGTCGGTCTGCACCGGCCCTCCCTGGAAGAGCACCGACGGGCCGGTCACCATGGGGTCCCAGGTGGGCAGCACCTGTGTCACCGAGATGTCACTCGGCCGGTTGAGCACCACGCCGAGCGTGCCGCCGTCGAGGTCGTGCTCCAGGACGAGGACCACGCTCCGCCGGAAGTTGGGGTCGTCGAGCCGCGGCGTCGCCACCAGCAGGCCACCGACGTAGATCGCCTCCGCCATGTCTCCATCATGAAGGGTCAAAGGCGGATCTCGCTGCGCTACCCCCACTCCAGATCTTCCAGATATCACCCTGCGTTACGCAAAGCAGCCAAACGGGAACCCTCAGTACATACACCAATAAATGGGGGAGAAATGCGACAGGATGGCGAGGCGACGATCACCCCCGTGGCGTTCTTCGCGCTGGTCTTCCTCTTCGTCGCGGGCACCCTCCCCACACAAGGCACCGGCGAGCCGCACCGGACGGGCGCACCCCTCACGGGACACGGCGTCAGGGCGCCGAGCGCCGGACACCAGAGGGCACGACCGGGGCGCAGGACCCCGCGGTCCCTGTCCGTTCTCGGTGCGCCGCGTCCCTGGGAGACGGGCCCGCTCGCCGGAGTCGAACCCGCCGTCGGCCTGCCCGCCTGGGCCGCGACCGCCGCAGGCGTGACGCTCACCGGCGGTGCGCTGTGGTGGTACGGCGTGCTGTGGCCACGCCGTACCCCGTCACAGCCGATCGGCCCCGGACACCCGCCGGACGGCCGCCGCCGTCCCGGGCGGAGGCTCTGAGTGCTACGCCTCGGTCATGCCGGTGCGCGCCCTGCCACCCGCCGACTCGCGCACGGCGGCGGCGACGGCGCCCGCGACGTCGGCGTGGAACACGCTGGGAATGATGTAGTTGGGGCCGAGTTCCTCGGCGGTGACCACGGCCGCCAGCGCCCGAGCCGCCGCCAGCAGCATCTCCTGGCTCACCACGCTGGCCTGCGCGTCGAGCAGACCGCGGAAGACACCGGGGAAGGCCAGCACGTTGTTGATCTGGTTCGGGTAGTCCGAACGACCGGTGGCGACCACGGCCGCGTGCTCGCGGGCGTCGTCGGGCGAGACCTCGGGCTCGGGGTTGGCCAGCGCGAAGACCACCGCTCCGTCGGCCATCGTCGCGATGTCGTCGCCGGTGAGGATGCCGGGGGCGGAGACGCCGACGAACACGTCGGCCCCCTTGATCGCGCCCCGCAGGTCACCGGCGTAGCCCTCGGCGTTGGTGTGCTCGGCGATCCAGCGCAGCGAGTCGTCGAGGTCCTCCCTGCCGCTGTGCACCGCGCCCAGGTAGTCGCAGACGACCACGTTGCGGGCACCGGCCGCCAGCAGCAGGCGCAGCACCGCCGTACCGGCCGCCCCGGCGCCGGCCAGCGTGATGCGGACCTCGCCGAGCTCCTTGCCGACCACGCGCAGCGCGTTGGTGAGCGCGGCCAGCACGCAGATCGCGGTGCCGTGCTGGTCGTCGTGGAAGACCGGGATGTCCAGCAGCTCCCGCAGCCGCCGCTCGACCTCGAAGCAGCGCGGCGCGGAGATGTCCTCCAGGTTGATGCCGCCGAAGCCGGGGGCGATGACCTGGACGGTGCGGACGATCTCGTCGACGTCCTGGGTGTCGAGACAGATCGGCCAGGCGTCGATGTCGGCGAAGCGCTTGAAGAGAGCGGCCTTGCCCTCCATGACGGGCAGCGCGGCGGCGGGGCCGATGTTGCCCAGACCGAGCACCGCGGAGCCGTCGGTGACCACGGCGACGGTGTTCCGCTTGATGGTCAGCCGCCTGGCGTCCTCCGGGTTGCGTGCGATGGCCATGGAGACCCGGGCGACGCCGGGCGTGTAGGCCATGGACAGCTCGTCACGGTTGCGCAGCGGCACCTTGGAGCGCATCTCGATCTTGCCGCCGAGGTGCATGAGGAAGGTCCGGTCGGAGACCTTGTGGAGGACGACTCCCTCCACGGCGTCCAGCTTGTCGACGATGGCCTGGGCGTGGTCGGTGTCACGTGCGGCGCAGGTGACGTCGATGCGCAGGGTCTCATGCCCGGCGGTGGTGACGTCGAGTGCGGTGACCACCCCTCCGGCTGACTCTACGGCGTGGGTGAGCTGGCTGACGGCCTTGCCCCCTGCGGGCACCTCAAGGCGCACGGTGATGGAGTAGGACACGCTCGGCACGGTCGCCACAGTCATTCGCTCCTTCGCGACAGGACTGGTTGGAGTCCCTCCATCGTGCCACCAACGGACCGGTGTCCGTACCGGGTCGCTCAGCTCAGAGCTGTCGATGCGGTCACAATCAGCTCCACGCATGTGTCGACCGGGATGCTCGTGCTGTCCAGCACGAGGTGGTAGAGGGTCGGGCAGGCCGCGTCCGCGCGGTAGAAGTGGCGGACGTAGGCGGCCCGCGCCCGGTCGTTGTCCTCGATGATCCGGCGCGCCTGACGCTCGGTCACTCCGCTCAGGGTCGCCGTCTGGACGACCCTGCGGGTCAGCGGCGCGTCCAGCCGTACGTGCAGGGCGCCGGGGTGGTCGGCCAGCACGAGCGCGCCCGCCCTGCCGAGGAACACCCCGCCCTGCTCCCCGGCGATCTGTCTGATCACCCGTTCGGTGTGGGCGACGAAGTCCTCGGCGGGCAGCGGCATGACGCCGGGGATGTACATGTCGATGCCGCCGAAGCTCGCCGCGGGCAGCCGCATCGCCCCGGCCAGCAGCCGGGCCAGCCCGTGCTCGGCCCGGTCGTCGTGCGCCAGGACGTCCTCCAGGCTGCAGCCGAGCTCGACGGCGACCGTGCCGGGGATCGCCCGGTCGAGGAAGGGGACTCCGAGACGCCCGGCGACCGCCGGTCCGATAACGCTTCCGGCGGTGCCGTACGTCGCGGAGATGGTGACGACCCGCATGACCTGTTCATGCCCGGAAACCGGGGGCGTCCATACCCGTGGGCCGGCGCTTTTACGGCGGACCCTTATCCGGGGCGTCCCGGCCCTCCCGGCGCGGGTGGCGGACACACACGCGGCGCCCGGGAGGCCTCGGACGGGTCAGAACAGGGCGCTGGCCAGGTTCCTGCGGGCCTTGCCCACGGAGGGGTCGTCCGCGGGAAGGGTCTCGAACAGGCTGAGCAGGCGGGTCCTGACCCGGTCTCGGTCGTCGCCCGAGGTGCGCCGCACGACCGCGACGAGCCGTTCGAAGGCCTGGTCCACGTCGCCGGAGAGCATCTCGAAGTCGGCGGCCAGGAGCTGGGCGTCGAGGTCGGCGGGGTCGGACAGGCGGCCCTGCACCTCGGCGGGGTCGACGTCCTGGGTACGCCGGATCAGGCCGAGACCCGCCAGGCCGATCTTGGCGTCCTCGTTGTTCGGGGAGCGCGCCAGCAGCCGCTCGTAGGCGGCGACCGCGGCGTCGAGGTCACCGGCGTCGATGGCCTGCTCGGCGGCGAGAACGTCCGGGTCGGTGGGAGGCTCGGCGGGCTGCTCCTGTGCCTGCCCGCCCTCGGGGACCGGGGGGAGATACTGCGCGAGGGCCTCAAGGAGCTGCGAGAGCCAGTCGCGCAGCTGCGCCTCCGTCGCGATGCCCGGGACGACGGCGACCGGCTGGCCCTGGAAGAGGGCGTAGAGCGCCGGCACGTTCTGCACCCGCAGTGCCTGGGCGATCTGCGGGCTGACCTCGACGTCCACTCTGGCCAGGGTCCACCGGCCCGCGTTCTCCGCGGCCAGTTTCTCCAGCAGCAGGCTGTACTCCCTGGCCTGTTCCGCCCTGGTCACCGTGAGCTCCAGCAGCACGAGGCTGTTCATGGAGCGTTCGACGACCTCCTGCGTGAAGTTGGTGTCGTCCACGTCGACGACCGGAGCCGGTACTCCGCCGGTCTCCTGGGCGGTGGCCTCCCGGCGCGCCTGCGCGTCGAGCGCCTGCTTGCGCGCGCCGAGATCGACGGCACCGTAGAGCGATCCTGCTCGTTTGAAGTCCGCTGGGCTCATACTCCAATCCTGCCGCATCCGGGCGGCTGCGCCGACTCGGCACCACGCCGGGACGCCTTCCGGAGGACAGGCCGGGGCCGGGCGGCCGCGCCCACCGGACCCCCCGCGCCGTAGGGAGGCAGGTGGGCCGTCTCGCCCGGCCCTCGGGTCTTCGGGATCCCGCTAGAAGCGCGCGGGCTCGGTGTAGACGCCCCACACCTCGCGCAGCGCGTCGCAGATCTCGCCGAGGGTGGCCTCGGCGCGGACCGCGTCGAGCATGGACGGGATCAGGTTGCCCTCTCCCCTTGCCACCTCGACCATCGTGGCGAGCGCCCGCTCGACGGCCTGCCCGTCGCGTGCCGTCCTGCGCTCGGCGAGGACGCGGTTCTGCTCGCGCTCGACCTCGTGGCTGATCCTGAGGATCTCCAGCGGCTCGTCGATGGAGGCGGTGTGGCAGTTGACGCCGACGATCCGCTTCTCGCCCTTCTCCAGCTTGCGCTGGTAGTCGAAGGCCGCCTCGGCGATCTCGGACATGAACCAGCCGTCCTCGATGCCGCGCAGGATGCCGGACGTCATCGACCCGTCGGAGCCCATGTCCCGGACCTTGGCGAAGATCGCCTCCGCCTCGGCCTCGATCCTGTCGGTCAGCGCCTCCACGTACCAGGAGCCGCCGAGCGGGTCGGCCACGTTGACGACCTCGGTCTCCTCCATGATCACCTGCTGGGTGCGCAGCGCGATCTCGGCGGCCTTCTGCGAGGGCAGCGCCAGGACCTCGTCGAGGGCGTTGGTGTGCAGCGAGTTGGTGCCGCCGAGCACCGCGGCGAGCGCCTCGATCGCGGTGCGCACCACGTTGTTGTACGGCTGCTGCGCCGTCAGGGAGACACCGGCCGTCTGGGTGTGGAAGCGCAGCCACTGGGCCTTGTCGGTCTTGGCCCCGTAGACGTCGCGCAGCCACCGCGCCCAGATCCGCCTGGCGGCCCTGAACTTGGCGATCTCCTCGAAGAAGTCGATGTGCGCGTCGAAGAAGAACGACAGGCCCGGCGCGAAGACGTCCACGTCCAGCCCCCTGGACAGGCCGAGTTCGACGTAGCCGAACCCGTCGGCCAGGGTGAAGGCCAGCTCCTGCGCCGCCGTCGCCCCGGCCTCGCGGATGTGGTAGCCGGACACGCTGAGCGGCTTGTAGGCCGGGATGTTCGTGGCGCAGAACTCCATCAGGTCGCCGATCAGCCGCAGGTGCGGCTCGGGGGCGAACAGCCACTCCTTCTGGGCGATGTACTCCTTGAAGATGTCGGTCTGCAGCGTCCCGTTGAGCCTGCCGACCGGCACCCCCTGGCGTTCCGCCGCGACCACGTACATGCAGAAGATCGGCACGGCGGGACCGCTGATCGTCATCGAGGTGGTGATGTCGCCGAGCGGGATGCCGTCGAAGAGCAGGTCCATGTCCAGCGCGGAGTCGATGGCGACGCCGCAGTGGCCGACCTCCCCGAGCGAGCGGGGGTCGTCGGAGTCGCGGCCCATCAGCGTCGGCATGTCGAAGGCGACGCTCAACCCGCCGCCGCCCGCGCCGAGGATCATCTTGTAGCGCTCGTTGGTCTGCTTGGCGTTGCCGAACCCGGCGAACTGCCGGATGGTCCACGCCTTGCCCCGGTAGCCGGTGGGGTGCAGGCCTCGGGTGAAGGGGTACTCCCCCGGCCAGCCGATCCGTTCGAAGCGCGGATCGTCCTCCTTGGGCCCGTATACGGGCGCGACGTCGAGGCCGGAGAGCGTCCGGAACTCGGAATCACGCTTGGCTGCCTTGTCGAAACGCGCCTGCCAGCGCGCCCTGCCAGCCTCGATCTCCTCGGCGTCCATGGCCAACTCCCTCTAACGCCCTTGTACGGCTCGGCTTCTCGTGACGGCTTGTGGCCTCGAAAAGATACTAGGACGTCCTACTAATTTTTGGCCAGCATACGGGAAAGCGACCGGCCCCGCGATCAGCCCTCGAAGTCCCCCGCGGCCACCCTGATGGTCCTGAGCAGGCCGAACATCTGGCCGAGCTCCGCCTCGCCGTACATGGTCATGCCGAAACCGGCCGCCATCAGGTCGTCCGTCGCCTCGCTCACGACCTCCCGGCCCCGGGTGGTGATCTCGGCCAGCACCCCGCGGCCGTCGCGGGGGTTGCGCATGCGGCGGACCAGCCCGGCGCGTTCGAGGCGGTCGACGGTGTTCGTGACACTCGTCGGGTGGACCATCAGCCGCTCGCCGATGCGCGACAGCGGCAGCGCGCCGGACTTGCTGAAGGTCAGCAGCACCAACGCCTCGTATCGAGCGAAGGTCAAGTCATACGGTTTGAGCAGCGTGTCCAGTTGCGCCAGCAGGATCTGGTGCGCTCTCATGATCGACGTGACGGCGGCCATGGCCGAGGACTGTCCGAAATGAACGCGCCACGTCTCCGCGGCACGCTCGATGGGGTCGAACGGCAGATTCAGCTGACCTGTAGCCACAGGGTTACGTTAGCGCGGCCTCGTCCCCGTCCGCCCGTGCCCACAGGGCGCTGAACCGATGGCTTCGCCAAGAACCCGGACGTCAAACGTCACGCTCGGTTATGGTTCCCACATCGAATGGTGAGGGCGCGGCCAAATGGTCGCGCACGCTCAGTCCGGATCTGCGGGGGACGCCGACCGGACCGGTGGCCGAGGGGAACGGTCATCGAACATTCACAGCACGGGGGGTGCTTGATGAACGACGACTCGACGGCGCTTGTACGCCGTATGACCTATGGCACGTGTCCAAGCACGGACGGCACGGCGTGGACCGCTTCCACGCACGGCGGTGCGTGAGCACAGGGGCGTTTCACGCGAGGAACTCCAGCAGAGCGCGTTGGTGGCTGTCGCCGTCCTGCTCGTGCTCGGCGTGGTCGCGGCGTGGAGCGTCCTCATACCCGGCGTCAGCGCGTGGGAGAACGTCATCGCCGCGGTGATCGGCTCGCTGCGGCTCACCGGGCCCGTGGCCGCCGCCTTCGCCGCCTGGGTCGCGGTGCGCAGGCGGCGCGGGGCCAGGCGGCGCCCGCAGAGCGCGTGGCAGGCCGTGCGCGCGCCACTGGCCATCGCGGTGGTCGTGGCCGCGCCCTTCACCGCGACCGCGTTGATCATGGCGGTCAGGACCGTGCTCACCGAGCAGGCGGGGCTGCTGCTGCCCAGCGGGCTGGTGATGGGGGTCGCGGGCCTGACGCTGTACGTCGCGCTCGGATGGGTGACCGGGTGGCTGCTGCCCTGGACGATCACCCCGGTGTTCGCCGGGCTCGGCTGCTACGGCCTGTTCACCTGGCTGGCCAGGGGGCAGACCTGGACCGACCGCCTCACCCCCGCCACGCGGGAGCCGTACGACGTGTTCCGCGGGCTGAGCTCGACGGCCTTCACCGACCAGTCGCTGTGGCTGCTCGGCGTCAGTACGGCGTTGCTGCTCGGCTGGGCGGCACTGGTGACACGTCAGGCGCTGGCGCTGGCCGGGGCGCTGCTCGCGGTGCTCGCCGCGGGCACGGGGATGGCCAGACTGCTCAGCCAGCCCGCGACCGTCTCGGCCCAGCGGGTGGTCTACAGCTGCCAGGAGTGGCCGATCACGGTCTGCGTGCACCCGGGGATGCGCACGGGGCTGCCCGAACTCGGCTCCGCGTTCGTCAAGATCGCCTCCCGTCTCGCGGGAACGCCCGGGGAGTTCTCCCGGCTTGAGCAGCGGCCCCGCAGCGACGCCGCGGCCCCCGCCTCCGGCGCCATCCCGATCCACGTGGACGACCTGTCGACCGGGTTCGCCGACGCGGCGGCCGACGAGTTCGTCGAGGGCCTGGCCCGGCAGTGCGACGGCAGCCCGGCGGCCGGATACCGCGACATCGTGATCGCCTGGCTGCGCGGAAAGCCGCTGCCCGGCGGGCCGCTGCCCGAGCACCAGTACGCCGCCGCCTGGTTCTCCGGGCTCACCGAGGCCCAGCGGCGCGAGTGGCTGCGGCTGAACTACGCCGACTTCGCGGCCTGCAGGCTGCGCGGCGACCTCTTCGGCGGGCAGGCCGTACAGGCGGCGCAGCCGTTCCAGACCGCCCGGCCCGCCCAGCCGTTCCGCCCCTTCCAGCCGGCCCAGCCGGTCCAGGACGGCGAGGCCTCGCCGCTCGTCCCACGGGAGCAGCTCGCCGCCCCGGAGCAGCCGGGACGGGTACGGCGCGCCGGGCACTCGGGACGGATGACGGCTCCCCGGCGGCAGGTCGGGCAGGAGAACGGCATGAGCCGTCACGAGGAGTGTGCCGCCCGGGGCGCGGACGGGGGAACGAGACAGGCGCGTCCGGCCCACCACGAATGACATGATCGGCATAGGCTTCGGCACGGGAGCGTGGTCCGTCCGGGACCGCCCGATATGAGAGCGCCGATCCGGATGAGTCGTTCCACGCGGGAAGGCGGCCCCTCCTCCGGCCGCCCGCGTGAGAACGCGGCCACCGAGGGAAGGAGACCGCCGTGAACGCCCCCTTGGAAGCGCCGCCGCAACCGGCGTCCGCGCCGCCCCCGCGCAGGGGCGCGCGCCTGCTCGCCGGGCTGCTCGTCACCGTCGTCCTGCTCGTCGTGGGCGCCCGTCTGGCCTGGTCGTGGCTGAACCCGTTCGGCGAGAACACCGTCGACCGCAGTCAGCCCGCGCTGCTCGAATCCATCCACAACCTCAGCCGTTTCGAGGCGGCCACCGGCAACTTCCAGGTCGTCGTGGACCTGGAGAAGGACGCCGCCTTCCTGCCCGACGCCATCAAGGGCAGCCGTACCCTCTTCGTCGGCGCGGGCGGGGTGGACGCCTACGTCGACTTCGGCGGCCTGGCCTCGGGCGCGCTGACCGTCTCCCCCGACCGCAGGCAGGTCACGGTACGGCTGCCGCACGCCCAGCTGGAGAAGCCCAACCTCGACAACAGGCGCTCCTACGTCTACGCCCAGGAGCGCGGTCTCTTCGACCGGGTCGAGGACTTCCTGTCCTCCTCCCCCGGCGACCAGCAGGAGCTCTACGTGCTGGCCGAGAAGAAGATCGCGGATGCGGCGCAGGCCAGTGACCTGCGCACCCGCGCCGACCAGAACACCAAGACCATGCTTCAGGGCATGCTCGGCGGACTCGGCTTCGAGAAGGTCACCGTCGACTTCGCCGCCCAGCCCTGACACCCGGCTCTGAGCCTCCCAGTCCTGAGCCGCCCGGCTCCGAACGGCCCGGCCCTGATCGGTGTTCCGGTCAGGGCCTTCGGTCGGCCGGTGCCGGTCGGCCAACAGCGGTCAGTCGCCGCTCAGTCGATGGCGGCCAGCAGTTCGTCGGCCGCGCGGTAGGGGTCGAGCCCCTCGTCGAGCACCCGGCGGGCCAGCGCGTCCAGACGCCGGTCGCCGTGCAGGTGCGCGAAGCGTGAGCGGAGGGTGGCCAGTGCGATCGCCTCGATCTCGTCCCTGGCCCTGGCCTGACGTCTGCGCCCGAGCTCGCCCGACTCCTCAAGGTGTGCCCAGTGCGCGTCGAGGGCGTCGACCACGTCCTGCGCCCCTTCGCCCCGGTAGGCGACGGTCGGCACGATCGGCGGCTTCCAGTCCCGTGCGACCAGGGCGATCATGTTGCGCAGTTCCCTGATGGCCGCCTGAGCGCCGTCACGGTCGGCCTTGTTGACCACGAACACGTCGGCGATCTCCAGGATGCCCGCCTTGGCCGCCTGCACGCCGTCCCCCATGCCCGGGGCGAGCAGCACGATGGTGGTGTCGGCCAGCGAGGCGATGTCCACCTCCGCCTGGCCGACCCCGACGGTCTCGACCAGGATGACCTCGCACCCGGCGGCCTCCAGGACACGCAGCGCCTGGGGGGTCGCCCATGACAGACCGCCCAGATGCCCCCGGCTTGCCATCGAGCGGATGAACACCTCGGGGTCGGTCGCGTGGTCCTGCATCCGCACCCGGTCGCCGAGCAGGGCGCCGCCGGTGAACGGCGAGGACGGGTCGACGGCGAGCACGCCGACCCTTCTGCCCTGCTCGCGGAAGGCCCGCACCAGCATCCCGGTCGAGGTCGACTTGCCCACGCCGGGAGAACCGGTCAGCCCGATGATCCTGGCCCTGGCCGGACGCTCCGCGCAGAGCCTGGCCATGATCTCTCTGAGCAGGGGCGAGCCGTTCTCCACCAGGGAGATCAACCTGGCGACCGCGCGAGGCTGCCCGGCCCGTGCCCGCGCGACCAGATCGGAGACGTCGGCCTGCGGGGGGTGCCCGTTCCCCGTGGCCGCGGGCCGCTCGCGGGTCACCGGTCCCGGGTCTCGCACCGTCACGCCGAGGGGACCCGGATGATCAGGGCGTCACCCTGGCCACCGCCGCCGCACAGTCCCGCCGCGCCGAGGCCACCGCCACGGCGCCTGAGCTCGTGGGCGAGGGCCAGCACGATGCGGGCTCCCGAGGCCCCGATCGGGTGACCGACGGCGATGCCGCCGCCGTTGACGTTGATCTTGTCGAGCGGGACGCCGAGCTCCTTGGCCGACTGCAGGACGACCTGGGCGAAGGCCTCGTTGATCTCCAGCAGGTCGAGGTCGTCGACGGAGAGCCCCTGCTTGTCCAGGGCGTGCCTGATGGCGTTGGCCGGCTGGGACTGCAGGGAGTTGTCCGGGCCGGCGACGTTGCCGTGCGCGCCGATCTCGGCCAGCCATTCGAGCCCGAGCTCCTCGGCTTTGGCCTTGGACATCACGACGACCGCGCAGGCGCCGTCGGAGATCTGCGAGGCGGAGCCCGCGGTGATCGTGCCGTTCTTGCCGAAGGCGGGGCGCAACCGGGCCAGGGCCTCGACGGTGGTGTCGGCGCGCACGCCCTCGTCTGCGGCGAAGACCACCGGCTCGCCCTTGCGCTGCGGGATCGTCACCGGGACGATCTCGTCGTCGAGCACACCGTTCTTGATCGCCGCGGCGGCCAGCTCGTGCGAACGGGCGGAGAAGGCGTCCTGCTCCTCACGGGTCAGGCCGAGGCGCTCGTTGTGCCGCTCGGTCGACTCGCCCATGGACACCTGGTCGTAGGCGTCGGTGAGGCCGTCGTGCGCCATCGAGTCCACGATGCCCGCCTCGCCGTACTTCACCCCTCTGCGCAGGCCGGGCAGCAGGTGGGGGGCGTTCGACATGGACTCCATGCCGCCTGCGACCACGACGTCGAACTCGCCCGCCCTGATGAGCTGGTCGGCGAGGGCGATGGCGTCGAGGCCGGACAGGCAGACCTTGTTGATCGTCAGCGACGGCACGGTCATCGGGATTCCGGCCTTGACGGCGGCCTGACGGGCGGGGATCTGCCCCGCTCCGGCCTGCAGGACCTGACCCATGATCACGTACTGCACGGCCTCGGGAGCGACGCCTGAACGCTCCAGCGCGGCCTTGATGGCGATGCCGCCGAGCTCGACGGCCGAAAGACCGGACAGCGAGCCGAGCAGCCGCCCGATGGGGGTACGAGCTCCGGCGACGATGACGGAACCAGACATAGCAGGGCCTCCCTGGCGGGGCTTGGGACGACTTTGCCACCATACCCATGGGTACCCGAGTAGCCGCCATGGAGGTTGGACATATGTTCATGCGGATCGATCATGTGGGAATCGCCTGCCACGACCTTGAGGAGAAGATCGCATTCTTCGAGCGGACCTTCGAGCTGACCGTGGTCGCCCGCGAGGTCAACGAGGAGCAGGGCGTCAAGGAGGCGATGCTGCACATCGCCGACGGCAACGGGGGCGGGTCGTACATCCAGCTCCTCGAACCGCTCGGCCCCGACACACCCGTCGGGAAGTTCCTCGCCAAGCGGGGTGAGGGGGTCCATCACGTGGCCTTCGGGGTCCCGGACGTCGCCGAGGCGATGCGGGAGATCGGCGACCGGGGCGTCAGGCTTCTCGACGAGGCTCCCCGGCACGGCACGATGGGTTCCTCCATCGCTTTCCTGCATCCCAAGGATGTCGGCGGAATGCTCACCGAACTCGTTCAGGCGCCAAAGCACTAAAGGCGCACCATGTCAAATGTAAGAAACGTTCGTACGTAACAAGTCGCGCAGAAAGCCAGAGGAGACCGACAACTCGGCGACTCCAGAGTACGCTGGCCTACCACCGGACGTGTGGATCCCCGCCACGGCTCCGCCTCGGATGTCCGACCAATCCCCCGTCCGGCCCGTGTAGCCGCCTCGACAACCCAGGATCGAGCCTCCATGCAGTCCGACATCGACGCCCAGCTCAACAATTTCTTCGAAGACGCCCCCGCTCGGGAATTCGACGTGGTGCTCCGAGGCTATGACCGGCACCAGGTCCACGACCATCTGAAGCAAGTCGACAACGAACTGCGCCAGACCAGGGAACAGCTCCAGGGCCTGCAACGAGAACTCGCCGACTCCCAGCGTCAGCTTCAGGAGCAGGAGCGTCCGACCTACTCGGGGCTGGGCGCCCGTATCGAACAGCTGCTGCGTCTGGCCGAGGAGCAGGCCACCGAGCTGGTCCAGGCCGCTCGTTCAGAGGCGAACGAGATCAAGGCCGCGTCCAAGGTCGAGGCCGCGGACCTGCGTGCCGCCGCGGAGAACGAGGCGGCGGAGAAGCGCGCCCTCGCCACCCGCGAGGCCGACGACATGCGCACCACCGCCGAGCGGGACGCCGACGAGATCCGTTCGACCGCTCGCCGTGAGGCCGACGAGCTGACCGCCACCACCGAGCGCGAGGTCGCCAAGCTCAGGGCGACCGCCGACCACGAGGTCGCGGAGAAGCGCGCGGACGCCGAGCGTGAGATCGCCAAGCTGCGCACCACCACCGAGCGCGAGGTCGCCCAGCTGCGCGCCTCGACCAAGCGCGAGCGCGACGAGATCCTGACCACCGCCAAGCGCCAGGCCGACGAGATGCGCGCCCAGGCCCAGCGGGTCCTTGAGGAGTCCGAGGCCAAGCGCGCCCAGGACGAGGCCGAGTTCGAGATCCAGCTCGCCTCCCGCCGCGAGGAGGCCGAGCGCCAGGAGGCCGAGCGCCACGCCACCGCGCAGGCCAACACCCAGAAGCTGGTCTCCGAGGCCGAGCAGCGCGCGGCGACCGCCGAGCAGCGCGCGACCAAGGCGACCCAGCAGGCCGAGCAGACCCGCCGCGAGGCCGACACCCACGCCAAGCAGCTGCTCGCCAACGCCCGCAAGAACGCCGACCAGCTCGTGGCGGACGCCAAGTCCAGCGCCGAGTCGATCGTCTCCGAGGCCAAGTCCGAGGCCGAGCGCAGCCGTACGGTCGCCCAGCGCCAGGTCGACGAGCTGACCCGCCAGCGCGACAGCATCACCAGCCACCTCGCGCAGCTGCGCCAGCTGCTCGGCGGCGCGCCGCTGCCCGCGGCCGACCCCGAGCCCGCGATCGCCGCGGCGCCGCCCAAGCCGGCCATCCCGGCCTCCAACGGCAGCGAGAAGCCGCTCGCGCCCGCCGCGAAGTCGCCCGCCAAGGACGACGACGCGGAGTGGTGGCAGGAGTAGCCCCCCGCCTGGCGAGGCGTCACGACGGCTACACATGACGGCTACGAGAGAGCCTGGCGACCCTGAGGGTCGCTAGGCTCTCTTGTCACGTTCCCCGCCGTTCCCCCACCGCCAGGAGCACCAGTGTCCGAAGCGTCCCAGCCGCCCCAGGCGTCTCCGGCGCCTCAACCGCCCCAGGCGGCCGACGCCGCCCGGCCCGCCGTGCCGAAGGCCAGGCCCGAGTTCGCCGAGCCGTACGGCAAGCCGGGCAAACCGCTGACGAGGAACCCGTTCCTGATCGGGCTGACCGGGGGCCTGGGGATACTGACGGCCTGGGCGCTGGCCCAGGCGCTGATCACGGCGCGCAGCGTGATCGTACTGGTCGTCGTGGCGATGTTCCTCGCCGTCGGGCTCAACCCGGCGGTCGAGGCGTTGCAGCGGCGCAGAATGCCCCGCCGGGGGGCGATCTCGATCGTCTTCGGCGGGGTGATCCTGTTCTTCGTGCTGTTCGGTCTGGCGATCGTCCCGCCGGTGAGCCGGGAGGCGGCCTCCTTCGTCAGCGCGGTGCCCGGCTACGTCAGGGAGCTGCTGGCCAACCCCACGCTGAGGGCACTGGACAGCGACTACCAGATCCTCACCAGGATCGGCGACTACGTCACCAACGGCGGCCTGGCCCAGGCCGTGGCCGGCGGCCTGGTCGGTGCCGGCGCCGTGGTGTTCGACACGTTCTTCTCCGGCTTCACGCTGCTGGTGCTGACGCTGTACTTCCTCGGCTCGCTGCCCTCGATCAAGGACTACCTCTTCCGGCTCGTGCCGAGCAGCCGCAGGGAGCGGACCAGGGCGCTGGGCGACGAGATCCTCGACGGCATCGGCGGTTACGTGGCCGGGAACCTGCTGATCTCGGTGATCGCCGGGGTGACCACCTGGGTGTTCCTCGCGGTGCTGAACATGCCCTACGCGCTGGCCCTCGCCCTGGTCGTGGCGGTCGCGGACCTGATCCCGCTGGTCGGGGCGACGATCGGCGCCGTGCTGGTGACGCTGGTCGCGCTGCTGCAGTCCTGGACGCTCGGCGTGGCCTGCGGGGTCTTCTTCCTGATCTACCAGCAGATCGAGAACTATCTGATCTATCCGCGCGTCATGAAGCGCTCGGTCGACGTGGCCCCCGCGGTCACCGTGATCGCCGCATTGTTCGGCGGCGCGCTGATGGGCATCGTCGGGGCGCTGCTGGCCATCCCGGTGGCCGCGGCGATCGCGTTGATCATCCGTGAGGTCGTGCTTCCCCGGCAAGCCCGGCTGTGAATGCGGCCACGGCGCCGTTGAACGCCTCTGGCTGTTCGAGCGCGCTCAGATGCCCGGCCCGCTCGATCACGGCCAGCCGCCCGTCGGGTACGGCCTCGACCATCGCCCGCGCTTCGGCGACCGGGGTGGTCTCGTCCTCCTCCCCCACGATCACCAGGGCGGGGACCGTGAGCCCGCGCAGGGTGTCGAAGGAGTCGGGACGGCCCGCCATGGCCCGTTGCGCCCAGGCGACCGCCCCCGGCGGGGCCGACTCGATCAGGGCGCGCACCCGGCCGAAGACCATCGCCCTGCTGCGCGCGGTCGTCCTGCCGACCATCGCGGGCATGATCTCCCCGGCCAGGAAGGAGGAGCCCTCCGCGAGCACGGTCGTGGCGACGCGTTCGCGGTACGCCCTGGCCTCCTCGGTGTCGGCGCTCGCCTTGGTGTCGGCGAGCACCACTCCGAGCAGCCGGTCGGGGTGGCGCCTGCACATGGCCATCGTCACGTAGCCGCCCATGGACTGGCCGACGACGACGGCCCTGTCGATCTTCCGGTGGTCGAGCAGGCGCGCCACGTCGTCGGCCATCACGTCGACGGAGGGCTCCTGGTCACCGAGTGGGGAGCCGCCGAAGCCGCGCAGGTCGGGGGTGATGACCTCGCAGGAGGAGGACAGTCCCTCCCGCTGGGTCAGCCACATGGCCGAGGAGAGCGGGAAGGCGTGCAGCAGGATGACCGGGAGTCCCTGCCCGGCTGATCGCGTGTACATGAGCACGCTGTCCACCGTAGCCCCGCCGTCCGTGATTCGCGGCCCCTATCCCTCGCCGGGCACCTCGCCGAGCATCTCGTGGGGTACCTCGTGGGGCAGCGGATGGGCCGCCGGGTTGACGCGCCGTACGATCTCGTTCAGGACGATCCGCACGTACGGCTCGCCGACCCACAGGTGTTTCGCGCCCTCGACCCCGACGACCTCGGCCTGCGGCACCCGCGCGAAGCGGGCCTTGGCCTCCTGCGGCCTCAGGTAGTCGTCGAACTCGGGGACCAGCGCCGTCAGCGGACGGCCGAAGGCCGCCCAGGCGTCGAGGTCGGCGTCGGTCGCCCGGCGCAGCGGCGGAGAGAGCAGGACGGCCCCCGTCACCAGCGGGTCGCGGCCCCATTTGAGCGTCAGCTCGGTGCCGAAGGACCAGCCGACCAGCCAGACGTTCGGCAGGTCGTGGAACTCGGCGTACTCCAGCGCCGCGGCGACGTCGAAGCGCTCCTCCTCGCCGTCGCCGAAGACGCCTTCCGAGGCGCCGCGCTCGGAGGAGGTGCCGCGCGTGTTGAACCGCAGCACCGCCAGGTCCGCCAGCGCGGGCAGCCGGTTGGCGGCCTTGCGGTACAGGTGGCTGTCCATCATGCCGCCGTGCGTGGGCAGCGGGTGCAGGCAGACCAGCGTCGCGACCGGCGGCCTTCCCGGGGGAAGGGCCAGCTCTCCGACGAGCCTCAGCCCGTCGCCGGTGTGCAGCTCGATCGGCTCCCTGCGCGCGGGCAGCACCGTCGAGGACCTGATCTCCATGTCTGTTCCGTGTCTCCTCACCGGCGGCCGGAGTGCCGCCGTTTTTCCGTACCCGGCCCGGTGTTCGGCGCCGGGTCTCAGTATCGGCTCCGGCCTGGACCGCGCCGTATCCGGTTGCGCCAGCACGCGGTGTGCCAGTGCCTGCGTTCCTGCTCTCCGCCCCGCCAGGCGGGCCAGCTCACCAGGTGCGGAACGCCCGGTCTGAGTTCCTGGTCACAGCCGGGGCACCGGTAGACCTTGTCCGCGCCCGCGCCGGTGACCCGGCGCACGAACCAGTCGCCGTCCGGCCACTCCTCGACCTGGTCGACGCCGGGCACCGAGGAGCCGACGGGGCGTGCGGGGCTTCCCCGTCCGTCGCCCCGGTCGAAGGGGTCGATCCGGCGGGCTCTGCGGGGGCTCATGACAGGCCGCGAATGCTTCGCACGCCGGCCGTGACGAGCTGGTCGAGCAGCGGCGCGGGGGCGAAGGCCGGGTCGCGGTACTCGGCGTAGAGGGCGCGCAGTCCGTCGCGGACGGTTTCCAGGCCCAGCGTGTCGATCATCTCGAACGGCCCCGCCGGGTATCCGCAGCCGAGCCGCATGGCCGCGTCGATGTCCTCGGTCCCTGCGTAGCCCGAGTCGTACATCCGCACGGCGTCGTTGAGGTACGGGTACAGCAGGGCGTCCACGACGAACTCGGCCCGGTCCTTGCAGTGCACCGGGACCCGGCCGACGATCTTGGTCAGGCCCTCGACGGCGCATGTCGCCTCCGGCGAGGTGAGCACGGTCGAGGCGACCTCGGCGAGTCTGTCCCCGACCAGGTGCAGGCCGACCAGGCGCCTGGGGTGCGGCAGCCGCGCGGCCAGTTCGATCACGGGGGTGTGCGACAGCGCGATGACCACGTCGGCGGTTTCCACCGTGCCCTCAAGCGTGTCCTCCGCCTCGCCCGCCGTCACCGTCTCCAGGGCGGTCGTCCTGAACCCGGCGTCGCCGAGCCTGGCCGCGAACTCGCGCGCGCCCTCACCGAGCACCGCGACGGAGCTGACCGTGGGCTTGCCCGACGCCGGAGGGGTGGCAACGGCCTGCCCGTCGTAGAAGCCCGCTCCCGTCTTACGGCCGAGCAGGCCCGCGGTGACCAGCTCCCGCAGGATCGGCGCGGGGGCGTGGCGGCGGTCGCGTGTCTCCTGGAACAGCACGCACATCACCTCGTAGGAGGTGTCCAGGCCGATCAGGTCGAGCAGCGCGAAGGGGCCCATCGGCACGCCGACGCCGAGTTTCATCGCGGCGTCGATGCCGTCGCGGGTGGCCAGGCCGTTCTCCAACAGGACGGCGGCGTGGTTGAGGTAGGTCAGCAACAGCCGGTTGACCACGAATCCGGCGCGGTCGCCGACGCTCACCGGCGTCTTGCCGAGCCGCCGCGCCAGGGCGGCGATCTCCTCGGCCAGGCCGTCCTCGGTGACCACCGTGTGGACCACCTCGACCAGCCTCATGACCGGCGCGGGGTTGAAGAAGTGCATGCCGACGACGCGCCCCGGCCTGCCGGTCGTGGCCGCGATCTCGGTGACGGAGAGGGAGGAGGTGTTGGTCGCGAGCACCGCGGACGGCTTGCAGATCCGGTCCAGGTCGGTGAACAGGGCCCGCTTGAAGTCCATGACCTCGGGGATGGCCTCGATGACGAGGTCGGCGTCCGCGAGGTCCTCCCGCGAGGTCGTCAGGGTGATCCGGCCGAGGATCTCGGCCCGCTCCGCCTCGCTCAGCCTGCCCTTGGCCAGGGCCCGTCCGGTCGAGTTCTCCAGGTTGTCCCGGCCTCGCCCGAGCGCGTCGGGATCGGCCTCGACGCCGATCACCCTGAGCCCCGCGCGGGCGAAGACCTCCGCGATCCCCGCCCCCATCGTGCCGAGCCCGACGACTCCGACCTTCTCAAAGCTCCGCGTCATGCCGCCAGTCTCCCAGAGCCCATCACCTCCCCCCAAAACCAACCCAGATAATCAACCGGTAGCAACCCCGACGCCTCTTCCCGGTACCGTCCGGCGAAATCAAAGCAGTCGGTGAACGGATGAAGCCCTGCCGTCCTCGACGATGGACCACGCTCTCGCCGCGCGGCGAGAGCGGTCGCCCGCAGCCGAGGCTCGACGTCTAGAGACCCCGCGCCACCGGCTGCCCCGCCCGATAGACCGCGCGGACCCGGCGTACGTCGTCGATGTGGTGGACGGGATCGCCGTCGACGACGAGAAGGTCGGCGTCATAACCGGGAGCGACACGGCCTTTGCGGTGCCCGAAGCCGCAGGACTCGGCGGCGAGGGAGGTGACGGAGGCGAGCGCTTCGACATTGGTGGCGGCCTGGGCGGCGAAGTAAACGAGATCGCCGGGAAGTACGTCATGAGGTTTGTGAGGGTTGATGCCCGCGTCGGTGCAGCAGACGACGCGCACGCCATGGCGTTGCATGTAGGCCTGGTTCTCCCAGTAGGGCTCGATGGTCTCCAGGACCTCGGGAGGCATCCCCTCACGGGGTTTGACGACCGTACAGCCGACGAAGGTGCCGGCCGCGGCCATGGCGTCAACGGTCCGAGGGTCGAGCCGCACCCCTGACCGCGTCATGAACGTGCAGTGTTCGATGCCGTCGACTCCGGCTGCCACGGCGTCGGTGATTCCCGCCGCAGCGTGCGCGTGCGCGGTGACAGGCAGTCCCAGCCCGTGAGCGGTCCGGGTGACCGCCCGCAGATCCGCCAGACCGTACTGCGATCCCCCGGGGTTGGTCCCCTTGGTGGACATGCCCCCTGTTGCCATGATCTTGACGAGGTCGGTCCCGTGTTCGGCGCGGGAGGTGACGGCTGCGACCAGTTCCTCCGCCCCTTCGGCCTCTCCGCCGAGGTACCAGCAGTGTCCACGGTTACTGGTGATGGGAGGGCCGGCCGCGACGATCTGAGGGCCCGGTTCCCCCGTGGCGTACTCCTCGCGCAACCGTAGCGAGAGATATCCACGGTCGCCGAGGTCGCGAAGGGTGGTGATGCCGGCGTGCAACGCCTGGGCGGCGTGTTCCCGCATTCGCGTCATGACGGTGGCGTCATCGTCGTGCAGCATCTGATGTTCGGTGCTGCCGTTCGGGTCGAACGCCAGGTGGGTGTGCGCGTCCACCAGCCCCGGCATGAGGGTCACGGCCCCCAGGTCCGCCAGCGCCACCCCTTCCGGCGGGGGAGCGCCGGTGAGGTCGACGTCAACGATCCGGCCGTCTTCGATCAGGACCATGACCGGACGCGGATGCGCGGTCTCTCCGTCGAACAGGCGCGCACCGCGGACAACCAGTCGAGAATCTCTCACGAACGCACTCCCATTATGGTCATGAATAATTCTCCGTTTCGGAACTCCTTACCGCCGGTGAAAATACTGCGTTCGGTGGCGCAAGCACCGGTGGCACGATCCGTCCCAGGTGAATTCATCTCCCGGGGGCATCGGAAATCGTAGGTCACCGTGGCCCGAAGTCGATAACGACCGATCAGCCCGGCGGGTGAGAAACGGCGGCGGAAAGAACGTCGGCGCAGGTGAGGCGTATGATTCCGTCGCCTGAACGGCGTGGCGGGCAGGGGTTGTTCCGGGTCACCGAAACAATCAGCCTCGTGCATTTCTTGTTTCTCCTCCTCGCGGGCACCGCCCGACCGATGCGGAAGCGGCATCGACCGTGTCCGCACCGGAAGCCCGGTCCCGACACGGCTTGGCGAAAGACGGCGGCAGCGGGCACAACGCAACCTGATCGATTCCGATCACCGCCAAAACGACGGGGACAGGCGCCAAAGCTCTTCGGCCAGGAAGGGGTACACCGCCGATCACCTCACCTGCCCCGAGCCGCCCGCCGTTCCTCGGTCGCGGGCGGAGCGGCAGGATCGGAAACGGGTCACGGAGCGAACCGGGCGAAGAGCCTCCTCGTCCTGTCGTGGAACCGGCCTTCGTCGGCGGTGAAGCCCGTATGGACCGCCTCATATCCGTGACGACGCGGGATATGAGGCGATCCGGAACCGGCGACGGGTGGCTGGGTCTAGGCTTGGGTGCCATGCGTCTGGTCATCGCGCGGTGCAGCGTGGATTACGTGGGAAAGCTCACCGCTCATCTTCCGATGGCGCCCAGGCTCATCCTGATCAAAGCCGACAGCTCGGTCTCCATCCATGCGGACGACCGGGCGTTCAAGCCTCTGAACTGGATGAACCCGCCCTGCAAGCTCCGTGAGGAGGAGGGCACCTGGACGGTCACGCACGGCAAGACCGGGGAGAAGCTCGTCCTGACGATGGAGGAGATCCTGCACGACTCCAGCCATGAGCTGGGGGTCGACCCCGGCCTGGTCAAGGACGGGGTCGAGGCCCACCTGCAGGAGCTGCTGGCCGAGCACATCACCACGCTGGGCGCGGGCTGGACACTGGTCCGCCGCGAGTACATGACGGCGATCGGCCCGGTGGACATCCTCTGCCGTGACCACACCGGCGCCTCGGTCGCCGTCGAGCTCAAGCGCCGGGCGAACATCGACGCCGTGGAACAGCTGACCCGCTATCTGGAGCTGATGAACCGCGACCCGCTGCTCGCGCCCGTCAGCGGGATCCTGGCCGCCCAGGCCATCGTGCCGCAGGCCAGGACCCTGGCCGAGGACCGCGGCATCCGCTGCGTGACCCTCGACTACGACGAGCTGCGCGGCATCGAGCGCACCGACACCCTGTTCTGAGACCACTGTCACGAGGCCGCTGTCCTCCGTTCGGAGGACAGCGGCGTTCCACCGGTCGTGGGTGCCGCCGAAGCCGTACAAGGCGGACGCTTGAGGCATGGATACGGCGGTGAAGGTACGTGGCCTGACCAAACGGTACGGCGACGTGCAGGCGGTCGGGGGCATAGACCTCGACATCCACGCGGGCGAGGTGTTCGCGATCCTCGGCCCGAACGGCGCGGGCAAGTCGACCACGGTTGAGATCCTCGAAGGGCACCGGACCAGGGACGCGGGCGAGGTCAGCGTCCTGGGTGCCGACCCCGGCAGGCCGACCCGGGACTGGCGTTCCCGGATCGGGATCGTGTTGCAGACGGCCAACGACATGACAGAGGCGACGGTCGGGGAGACCGTACGGCACTTCGCCGGGTACTACCCGGCTCCGCGCGACCCGGACCAGGTCATCGAGCGGGTGGGCCTGACGGACAGCGCGGGCAAGCGCGTCCGGCAGCTCTCCGGAGGGCAGCGGCGACGGCTGGACGTGGCGCTCGGGGTGATCGGCGATCCTGAGCTGCTCTTCCTCGACGAGCCGACCACCGGGTTCGACCCGGAGGCCAGGCGGCGGTTCTGGGAGCTGATCCGGGACCTGGCGGGCCAGGGGACCACGATCGTGCTGACCACCCACTACCTGGACGAGGCCGAGGCGCTGGCCGGCCGGGTCGCCGTGGTCTCCGGCGGCCGGGTCGTCGCCGAGGGCGAGCCCGCGACGCTGGGCGGGCGGGCCAACGCCAAGGCCAGGGTGAGCTGGTCGGACGGGGGTGAGCGGCGCACGCTGGAGACGGACACCCCGACCGGGACCGTGCTCGAACTGACCCGGCGCTTCGACGGGGAGGTTCCCGAGCTCACCGTGACCAGGCCGACCCTGGAGGAGATCTACCTCGGGCTCGTCACCCCCTCCGAGGTGACCTCATGAGCCGGACGACCACCCATGTCCCCGTTCGGAGACCGTCCGCGGCACGACTGGGGCTGTCGCGGGCGGCCATCGAGACCCGGATGTTCCTCCGCGAACGGGACGCGGTCATCTTCGTCTTCTCCCTCCCGATCATCCTGCTGGCGATCTTCGGGGCGATCTTCAGCGGCACCCTTGAGGGAAGCGGCGTCAGCGTCGCCCAGCTGTACGTGTCCGGGCTGATCGGCTCGGCGGCGATGACGGGCTTCCAGAACCTCGGCATCGGCATCGCGATCGACCGTGACGACGGCACGCTCAAGCGGCTCGCGGGCACACCGCTGCCGCGTTCCTCCTACTTCGTCGGCAGGGCGTTGCAGACGCTGTTCCTGTCGCTGTGCCAGGTGGTGCTGCTGCTGGCCGTCGGGGTGCTGGCCTTCGGACTCGACCTGCCCACCCGGGTCTCGGCCTGGGTGACCTTCTCCTGGGTCTTCGTGCTCGGCGTGCTGTCCTCGGCGCTGCTGGGCGTCGCGGCCAGCAGCCTGCCCCGCTCGGGCCGGAGCGCGAGCGCGGTGATCTCCATGCCGTTCGTGGTGCTGCAGTTCGTCTCCGGGGTGTTCATCCCGGTCAGCCAGCTGCCCTCATGGCTGGTGAACATCGCCTCGGTGTTCCCGCTGAAGTGGATGTGCCAGGGCTTCCGCTCGGTCTTCATCGGTGACGCCGGGGCCACACTTGAGGTCGCCGGGTCGTACGAACTGGACCGGGTCGCCATGGTCCTGGGAGCCTGGGTCGTCGGAGGACTGGTGCTGTGCCTGCTGACGTTCCGGTGGAAGAGCCGCCGCGACGGATGACCCCTGAGGAACGGCCCCGTCCGGGCGGTGACCCGGCGGGGCCGAACACGTGGGAGTCGTCACCGGCCGTCTGGGAGATCCTGCTGGTCCCGGCGATTCTGCTGCCGGTCGTGCTCGTCGTCACCGGCGGCATGACCGTGCCGGGGAAGGCGGTCGCGGCGGGCTGCCTGCTCGCCGCCGAGGTGCCGGGATGACGCCCGCCCCCGGGGAACGGCACGCCTACCACCGCATGGACGGCTGGGAGCGGCTCTATCTTCTCGACCTCATCGTCTCCGTCGCCTTCGTCCTCCTCGACGACGCGCTCACCGTCGCCTGGAAGGCGGTCGTGCTGTGCCTGCTGGGCGGTTGCACGGCGGCCTACGTGTTCCTGGGCAGACGCATCCCCGGGGGACCGTACGGCACGAACGGGCGCGCCTACGTGGTGCTGTCGATCGTGCTCTTCACCCCGGTCTCGGTGCTCTGCCCGCCGACCCGTTTCCTGCTGTTCGCCTTCGGGCCGCAGTACTACATCCTGCTGCCGAAGCGGCAGGCGATGCTCGCGACCGTGGCGCTGAACGTGGCCCCCGTGCTGTGCCTGCCCCTGTTGCCCTCCAGTGGGGAGGACCTGCTCGCGTTGTCCGTCATCGGGCTGCTCTCGCTGGCCTCGAACCTGGTCTTCGGGCCCTGGATCCAGGATGTCGTCGAGCAGAGCAAGGGACGCGCCCTCCTCATCGAGGAGCTGGAGAACAGCCGTGCCGAGGTGGCCAGGCTCTCGGCGGCGCAGGGGGCGGCGGCCGAGCGGGAACGGCTGGCCGGGGAGATCCACGACACCCTGGCCCAGGGCTTCACCAGCATCATCATGTTGCTGCAGCAGCCGGACGAGCGGCGGATCGGGCTGGCCGTGCGGACGGCGAGGGAGAACCTGGCCGAGGCCCGCGCGCTGATCGCCGCGCTCGGCCCGGCGCCGCTCGACGGCTCGACGCTGGAGGAGGCGCTGGGGCGGATGGTTTCCCGGTTCGGTGAGGAGCTGGCCGTCACCGCCTCGTTCGGGGTGAGCGGCGAGTCGCAGCCGATGTGGACCGGGGCCGAGGTCGTCCTGCTGCGCGCGGCGCAGGAGGCGCTGGCGAACGTCCGCAAGCACGCCCGCGCCTCGGCCGTCACGGTGACGCTGGACCATCTTCCCTCCGCGGCCCGGCTGACCGTCCGCGACGACGGCGTGGGGCTCGGGCCCTCGGCCGCCGACGGGTACGGCCTGCGCGGCATGCGCGCGCGGGCCGAGCAGGTGGGAGGGTGTCTGTCGCTGACGGCCGCCGCCAGCGAAGGCACCGTCCTGGAGATCACCGTCCCCGTTTCCCCGGCGACGGTCAGACGAGGAGTTTGACGAGTGCTACGACTGATGATCGTCGATGACCACCCCGTGGTCCGTGAAGGCCTGCGGGGCATGCTTGAGGCGGCGCCGGAGATCACCGTGGTCGGGGAGGCCGCCTCCGGGGACGAGGCGGTGGCGCGGGCCGTGCAACTGCGACCCGAGGTGATCCTGATGGACCTGCGGATGCCGAACGGCGACGGGGTCAGCGCGACCTCGCGCATCCTGGCCGCCCTGCCGCGGAGCCGGGTGATCGTGCTGACCACCTACGAGACGGACCAGGACATTCTGCGGGCGGTCGAGGCCGGGGCGGCCGGTTACCTGCTGAAGGACACCTCGCGGGCCGACCTGCTGGCCGCGATCGCCTCCGCCGCGCGTGGGGAGACGGTGCTGTCGCCGTCCGTGGCGACCCGGCTGGTGACCAGGATGCGCGCCCCGGCGGCCGAGACCCTGTCGCCGCGCGAGGCCGAGGTGCTGGCGCTGGTGGCCGAGGGGCTCACCAACGCCGAGATCGGCCGGGCGCTGTTCATCAGCGAGACCACGGTGAAGACCCACCTGCTGCGGGTCTTCGGCAAGCTGGGGGTCTCCGACCGTACGGCCGCCGTCACCACCGCTTTGGACCGTGGGTTCCTCGTCCGCTGAGGCCCTTCACGGACGTGGGTGACTTGACTGCCCAGTCAGGCTCGTGACCTTCTTGCATGAAGTGTGCAAGCAACAGGACACTTACTCTTCCGCAAAAAGGATCTTGCACCCATAATGGGGGATTCCGGGGGCCAGGATCATGAGGTGGAAGTGATAAAACGAGCATTTGTCAACCCCACGTCAAGGCGGGGTGCTTGACATGAACGGCCGGCCTTACCGGGGAATGTCAGCGGAGGAACGTCTCGCCGAACGACGGGAACGTTTGATCTGCGCGGCGTACACCCTCTATTCCGACCCCGGATTCCCAGAGACGACGATCGAGAGGCTGTGCGCCACGGCGCGCATCTCCAACCGCGCGTTCTACGAATGTTTCTCCGGGCGCACCGAACTCATGCGGGCACTGCACGAGAGGTGCGTCCAGGAGGCCGTCTCGGCGGTGGCGAAGGCCGTCGAGGAGGCTCCCGACACCCTGCTCGGCAGGGTCGAGGCGGGCATCACGGAGTACATCAACTTCGTCACCGAGGACAGAAGACGCGCCCGGATCATGCACCTGGAGGTGCGCAGGGCGGGCGACTGCCTCACCACCTCACGGCAGCAGGCCGTACGGGCCTTCGCGAGGATCGTCGCAGCCGGTGCCCTCGGTCCTCCGGACACGGTCGGGGTCAACCGGCACCTGCTCACGCTGGGCATGATCGGCGCCGTCCACGAACTGCTCATCGAGTGGGTGCTGGCCGAGGACCCGCCCCCGGTCTCCGACCTGGTCGGTACGGCCGTGCACATCTTCCACCGGTCGTTCGCGACATGACCGCCAGGTGAGCCCATCCGTCCCCCTCGCCCCGGCCGTCTCCGGGGCGTGGGGGGTCAGGCGACCGCGGCCATGGGCACCTCGACGATGAGCACCCGGTTGAGGCGGGTCACCGCCAGCACCCGCATGACCCGGACGGGCACCCCTCTCAGCACCAGGCGGCGCCCGGTCTCAAGCGCCCGGCGATGCGTGCCGACCAGCACGCCCAGGCCGGTGGCGTCGATCATCTCAAGTCCGGAGAGATCGACGATCAGATCACCGTCACCGGAGTCGACCGCGCTGTGCAGTCGCGGGCGCACCACGGCTACGGTGCCCACGTCGAGGCGGTTGCCCACCACGACCACCTGCGCCCCGGGCTTTCCAACGGCGCGCATACCCCCTCCTCAGACCGATCTCGGCGCCACCTCGGTCGGCCGACCACGTGCACATCGGACCATGTGAAAGCCCTGTCCCAGGACTGGGCTTTCTGCCGTCATGAGGAGCCATTGCCCCCTTCTGGGAGAAAGATGCTGTTCATAACCAACCTTTTTCCTGCGCGACACGGATCGCGGTGATCCGGTTGGTCGCGCCGAGCTTGGTGATGGAGCTGGACAGGTAGTTGCGCACCGTCCCCTCGGTGAGGTGCAGTGAGGCCGCGATCTGGGCGACCGTCGCCCCCTGGGAGGCCAGGGACAGGGCGTCGCGCTCGCGTTCGGTGAGCGGGTTCTCCCCCGCCATCATCGCCGAGGCGGCCATCTCGGGGTCGAGATATCGACCGCCCGCGTGGATCTTGCGGATCGCCGCCGCCAGCTCCTCGGCCGAGGCGTCCTTGGGGACGAACCCGCGCACCCCCGCGGCCAGCGCCCTCCTCAGGTAGCCCGGCCGCCCGAAGCTGGTCAGGATCAGCACGGCGTGACCGGGCAGCGTCTCGGCCACGCTCAGCCCGTCCATCCCCGGCATCTCGATGTCCAGCACCACCACGTCCGGGCTGTGATCCTGTACGGCCTGCGCCACCAGGTCGCCCCTGGACACCTCGGCGACCACCTCGATGTCCGGCTCCAGGCCGAGCAGCGTGGCGATCGCCCTGCGGATCAGGTGCGCGTCGTCTGCCAGCAGAACCCGGATCATCGTGCCCCCTCCAGCGGGATCGTGGCCCGCAACCTGAACTCCCCCGCGCCCTCGCCCGCGCCCGCAGTGAGGACCCCGCCCATCGCCGTCACCCGCTCCGACATGCCCGTCAGCCCGGTGCCGCCGCGCCCGGTCGGCCCGGTGGCGCCGTCGTTGGTCATCTCCAGCACCGCCGTACCCTCCCGCAGGGTGATCGCGATCCGGCAGCGGGTCGCCGAGCTGTGCCTGAGCACGTTGGTCGTGCCCTCCCTGATCACCCAGGCCAGCAGCGTGGCCGCCTCCTCGGGGACCCCCTCCTTCGGGAGTTCGAGGGAGCAGCCGATGCCGCCCGCCTCAAGCACGGCCGTCATGCTGCGCAACTCGGCGTCGAAGTCGACCGTGCGGTAGCCGCGCACCGCCGTACGGATCTCCTTGAGCGCCTCGCGTGCCAGCACGCGCACCTCACCCATCTCCGCGGCGGCCCGTTCGGCGTCCACGGCCGACAACTTGGCGGCGACCTCGCTCTTGAGCGCGATCGCGGACAGGCTGTGCCCGACCAGGTCGTGCAGGTCACGGGAGAAGCGCAGCCGTTCCTCGGTCACCGCCAGCCTGGCCATGGCCTCCTTGCCCTCCTCGGCCGCTCTGACCACCTTCCAGAACCAGAGCTGGAAGCGGTTGGCCCACGGCATGAACATGGCCATCGCGAGGAAGGTCGCTATCGCGAGGGCGGAGGTGTCGTCGAGCCCGAGACGTCCGCTGGGCACGACGAGCACCGCGACGGCCGCCGCGCCGACGGACACGGCGATCGCCCCTCTCCTGTCCAGCAGCAGGGCCGCACCCGAGGACCAGGCGACGGCCAGGAGCCCGAGGGACCACAGCTCACCGTGCAGGGACACCAACATGACCAGGACGAGCGCGCCGGAGGCGATCATCTCGCGGGTCGCCCTGACCCCGGCGATCGAGGCTCTGACCATCTGCACGTACAGGATGCTGAAGGCGGCCGTCCCCGCCATATCGAAGATCGTCAGAGGGGCCAGGAGGTGCCGGCCCTGCGCGGTGAGCCTCACGAAGGTGCCGAGCCAGGCGAAGGCCACGCCGATCAGCAGCGTGCCGACGGTCGACCTGCGCAGCCGCTCGACACTCGTACGCCCGGGATGGCACCACAGCGACATCCGCAGCTTGCCGAGGACGGTCTTCCAGGACGGACGTCCGGGCTCTCCGGAGAACGCCGGCGAGGCGGGAGGCATGTCGCCTCCCACCTCACCTGTGTCACTTTTTGTCTGCATCTCGCGGTAGACGTTATCCGTGCCGGGGTTCCCACCGGAACAGCCATCCGGCCAACAGGGCCGTCACCGCGATCCAGACAATCAGGATTCCGAAGGAGGGCAGCGCCCCCGTCCACTGCTCCAGCACGCTCAGCGCCCTGCCGCTGCCGGAGTAGTGGTCGGAGCCGAGGAAGGCGCTGCGCATGATCTTCACGATCGGGGTGATCGGGAGCAGGCCGGAGATCGTCCCCAGCAGGCCGGGCAGCGCGTTCGTCGGGAAGGCGACCGGCGAGCCGATCATCAGGAGCAGGAGGATCGGGAGCACCGTGATCTGGGCCATCTCTGCGTTGGGGGTCAGGCCGGAGCAGGCGGCGGCCAGCAGCCCGAACACCGTCACCCCCAGGACCGCGGCCAGGAGCATCAACGGCACGTTGACCGGGGTCGCCCCCTCGGTGCGCTGGATCCAGATCCCCAGCAGGACGACCTGACCGAAGAAGAGAGCGAGCGCACCGAGGGCGCTTCCCGCCAGAACCGCCGCCGCAGAAGGCTGGCCCCCGCGCAGCCGCTTGAGCACCAGTTCCTCACGACGGGCCGTCAATGAGTTGACCAGGTTGACGAAGACCGCGAACCCCATCATCAGGCCCGGCATTCCGGTCAGCACGAAGAGCTTGGCGGACACCCCCTCGATGATCGCGCCCCCCTGGGTCTGGGTGAACAGCCAGGCCATCAACAGCGGCATCAGCAGCACGGTGAACAGGACGGTGGTGTTTCTGAAGATCAGGGTCAGGTCGATCTTGGCCAGCCGTACGGCGTGCAGGGCGTCGGTTCTCATGGTCTGTCGTTGCCTTCCGGCCGTCGTGCGGCCTGTCGTCTCCCCGCGGATCGCTCCGCCGTCCACCCGGATGGTCTCCGGTCCTACGCCGTCTCCCCGAGGACCCGCATGAAGGCGTCCTCCAGGGTCCCCCGGCGTACGGTCAGCCGCTCCAGGACCTCGCCCCGGCTGTCGGCCCAGGCCAGCAGCGGTGAGAGGGCGGCGTGCGCGCGGGCCTGGACCTGGTCGCCGGTCAGCGTGTAGGCGACCTCGGTGCCGTCGCCCGTGTAGGTGAGCGCCGGGGCCGCGCCGTCCAGGAAGGGCAGTTCGTCGTAGGAGCGGGAGGCCCCGCCGAGCCGGAAGGAGATGGTGTCGCCGGAGCCCGCGACGACCTCCTCGACCGTCCCGTAGGTGTGGATCCGCCCCTCGTGCATGATCGCCAGGCGGCCTGCGAGGCGCTCGGCCTCCTCCAGGTAGTGCGTGGTGAGCAGCACGCTCGTGCCGCGTTCCCGCAGGTCCTCGATCACCCGCCACGTGGTACGGCGCGCCTCGGGGTCCATACCGGTGGTCGGCTCGTCGAGGAAGAGCAGCTCCGGGGCGGACAGTACGGCCAGCGCGAGGTCGAGCCTGCGCTTCTGACCGCCGGAGAGCTGCTTGACCCTGGTCCTGGCCTTGTTCTCCAGGCCGACCAGCTCAAGCGCTCCCATGGTCTGCCGGTCGACGCCCTTCGTCCAGCCCGTGATGGACAGGCGTCCCGGCGTCCCGGTGCCGGACAGGGTCACGGGGCGTCCCGCGTCCTCGCTCAGCCCCTTCCACAGCCCGACGGTCTCGGCGACCGTGAGGTCCCCCAGGAAGCCACCCTCCTGCAGCATGATCCCGATACGGGGACGCAGACTGCGGCGCTGCCTGATCGGGTCGAGGCCGAGGACCCTGACGCTCCCCTCGGTGGCGGGCGTGAAGCCCCCCAGGACCTCCATGGTGGTCGTCTTGCCCGCGCCGTTCGTGCCGAGCAGGGCGAAGATCTCGCCCCTGGCGACGGTGAAGGAGACGCCGCGCACCGCCTCGAAGTCGCCGTACTTCTGCCGGAGCCCGCCGACCTCGATCACGTTTTCGAGGCCGACGGTTCCGATCTCCGCCGTGTCCGCGAGCTGTGGTGTTCTCATGGCGACAATCCTGCTGTTTCCGCCTTTCACCAGGTAGTCGCCGATATCACCACACCAGCAGAGAGATGTCAGCCGACGGAGCTGACAAATGTCATCCGGACCGGGGCGGCAGCGCCGGACGACGCCGGGACGGACGCCGCGAGAGGTCGGGAGCCTTCGCCGCAGGCCGCTCCTCAAGCGCGGCCAGCGCCAGCCGTACCGCCTCCTCGATCTGCGGGTCCCGGCCCCGCGCCCAGTCACCAGGGGTGATCTCCACCTCGACGTCGGGATCGACGCCGTAGTTCTCGACCCCCCAGCCGAGCTCGTCGAACCAGAAGGCGTACCTCGCCACGGTGATGTAGGTGCCGTCCACCAGGCGGTGGTCGCCCTCCGTGCCGATGACGCCGCCCCAGGTCCGGGTGCCGACCACGGGACCGAGCTTGTGGATCTTGAAGGCCGCCGTGACGATGTCGCCGTCCGACCCCGCGTTGTAGTCGGTGACCGCGACCAGCGGGCCACGCGGGGCGTCCTCGGGATAGGTGACCGGGTTCAGGCCCCTGGGCAGGTCCCAGGCGATGATCCGGCGGATCAGCTTCTCGATGATCAGCTCGGAGGTGTGGCCACCCCGGTTGCCACGCAGGTCGACAACCAGTGCCTCCCTGGTCATCTCCCTGCGCAGATCACGGTGGAACTGCGCCCAGCCCTCCGCGACCATGTCCGGGATGTGCAGATAACCGACCCTGCCTGCCCCCAGCTCACGGACGTGCGTCCTGCGCTCGGTGACCCAGTCCTGGTAACGCAGGCGCCGGTCGTCGCGCAACGGGGTGACGACGACCCTCCGCCCACCGCCCAGGGTCAGCTCGACCGGTTTGTCCGCCGCACCGATCAGCAGCGGCGCCGGGCCCTGCGGGGGCACCGGACGGCCGTCCACGGCCAGCAGCCTCTCCCCCGGCGTGATCCCCGCCCCCGGTACGGCCAGCGGTGAGCGGGCGTGCACGTCCGAGGACTCGCCGGGCAGTACCCGGTCTATCCGCCAGTGGCCCTCCTCGTCCCGGGACAGGTCGGCGCCGAGTAGACCCACCGGCTCGGAGACCCGGTGCCCCCACGGAGCCGCGTAGACGTAGCAGTGCGAGGTGCCCAGCTCCCCCATGACCTCCCACAGCAGGTCCGCGAAGTCGTCCTGGGTCGCCAGACGCTCGACCAGCGGCCGGTACTCGTCGAGCACGGCCTCCCACTCCACCTCCGCCAGGTCCTCGACCCAGAAGTCGGCCCTGACCCTGCGGCCCATCTCGGTGTAGGCGTGCCGCCACAGGGCGACCGGGTCGGCGGTGACGCGGATACGCGACAGGTCGACGGTCGTGTCCTCACCGTTCTTGCCCGTGACCGGCCTGACCGTGAGGGTCCCCTTGTCCGAGACGACGAGCTGGGTGCCGTCCCCGCTCACCGCGTACCAGTCGAGCTTGTCCACCACCTCCTCGCACTTGCGCTTGACCAGGTCGAAACGGTCGAGCGCGGCCCTGGGGGCCTCACCGCCGACCTTGTCCCGGTCCTCACCCAGCTCACCCGCCAGCGGCTCACGCAGCCAGACGATGCCGTCCTTGACCGCGCTGAGCGCCGAGTAACGTCCCTCCGGCACCGGCACCTGCACCACCCTGGAGGCGATGCCGTCGAGATCGACGGTGAACGGGAGATCGCCGTCCTTGTCGTCCTCAGGGTCCGTCAGGGGCCGCCCCTCCCCGCTCGGCGCGAACGGCGAAGGCGTCGCCGCGGCCAGCGGCACCAGGTACGGCCGGTAGCCGAACGGGAAGGACATGTCGAAGGAGTGCGCGTCGTAGACGGGGTCGAAGCCCCTGCGCGACAGGAACGCCAGATACCTCCCGGCGAAGGCGGGCGAGACGTCGACGAACCGCCCGTCGGTGACGTCGGTGACGACCCGGTCGGCCATCCTCGCCAGCCTGATCCGGCGCAGCGGGGTCGCGTCCGGGTGCGACCACGCCAGCCATGCGGAGTCCGGAGACCAGGTCAGCCCGCTGATCTCGCCGTTCGCCCTGGACAGCTCGACGACCTCCCCCGAGGCCACGTCGACCAGGAGCAGCCCGCCGTCCCTGGCCGCGACCGCGATCGTGTTCGCGTCGGGCGCCACGGCCAGGTCACCGACCTCGCCCAGCCGCCCGGCGGCGATCCTGCGGGTCTCCCCACCGCCGGCCGGGCCGATCTCCAGCCCCTGACGCTCCCCGTCGTCGAAGACCCACACCACCCGGTCCGCGCCCAGAAGCCGAGGCGTGCCGGCGGCCAGGCCCGTGCTGAGCTGCCGCGCGGGCCCGTCCCGGTGGGTGAGCCAGTGCACCGTCCCCTGGACCTCGACCGCGCTCGCCTGCCCCGTCGCGTCCACCGCCAGATCGTGCAGCCGCCACCCCGGATTGACCTGGTACGGCTGCCGCCCCCTCGGCGGCGAACCGAGCGTCACGTCGAGTTTGCGCGAGGAGCCGTCGAGATCGTCGAGCAGGTAGACGTCCCCGGCGTTCTGGTAGACGATCCTGGTCCCGTCAGTGGTCGCGTGACGGGCGTAGAAGACGTCATGGTCGGTGTGGCGGCGCAGTCCGGTGCCGTCGAGCTCACAGGAGTAGAGGTTGCCGACGCCCTCGTGGTCGGAGAGGAAGACCAGCCGTCCCCCGACCAGCATCGGGTTGGCGAAGGTGCCTCTCACCTCCGGCAGGACCTGTTCGAACTCGTCCGACAGGCCGCGCCGTACCCACAGGCGGCCCGCCGTACCGCCTCGGTAACGCTTCCAGACGGCGGGGTCGCGGGAGAGTGAGGCGGTGAGCAACGCGACCGTCGCCCCCGCCTCCCCCGATCCCCCGCCGTCCCCCGTGGCCGACAGATCGAAGACCGGCCCGTACGGCAGCCGCTCGACATGGCCGTCGCCGAGCGCGTAGGCCCAGTTCCGCCAGACGAACGGCTCGCCGGTCGCGCTGATCGCGAGAACCCTGCCGTCCGGAGTCCAGCCGCGGGTACGGGTCCTGGGGTCGTTCCAGTAGGTCAGCCTCTCCGCCGACCCGGACTCAAGGTCGGCGAGGTGCACCTCGGGGTGGCCGTCGCGGACACTCGTCCACGCGACCCTGGTCGCATCGGGAGAGAGCCGGGGATGCGAGGCCGGCGCCCTGTCCGAGGTCAGGCGCCAGGCCCTGCCGCCTTCGGCGGGAGCGGTCCAGACGTCGTCGTCGGCGACGAAGGTCAGAGTCTCCCGGGAGATGTGCGGGAAACGCAGGTAAAAACCGGAAACCATCGGTAAATCATATTGTCAGCTATCTAACTAATCAGGAGTAATTCTGCGCAAGATACGCTGAGTCTCATGACCCGAGCTGACAGAGACAACCCGGTGGTGCTCTCCAAGATCTACACGCGCACCGGCGACGACGGCACGACGGCACTCGGCGACATGAGCCGCACCCGCAAGACCGACTCCCGGCTCGCCGCCTACGCCGACGTGGAGGAGGCCAACGCCGCGATCGGTGTCGCCCTGGCCGTGGGCACCCTCGACGAGGACGTCACCACGGTCCTGACCCGGGTGCAGAACGAACTGTTCGACCTCGGCGCCGACCTGTCCACGCCGATCACCGAGAACCCCGAGTTCCCCCCGCTGCGCGTCGAAGCCTCCTACGTCGAGTGGCTCGAAGCCAGGTGCGACGAGTTCAACGAACGGCTCAGGCCACTGCGCAGCTTCATCCTGCCCGGCGGCACCCTCGCCGTGGCCCAGCTCCACGTCGCACGGACCGTGGCCCGGCGCGCGGAACGGACCGTCTGGGCGGCCCTTGAGGAGCACGACGACGTCAACCCGCTGACCGCGAAGTACCTCAACCGCCTCAGCGACCTGCTGTTCATCCTGTGCCGCGTCGCCGCCGGGGGCGATGAGATCCTGTGGAAGCCGGGGGGTACTCGTTAGCGCTTGCTCCGCCTGGCTGTGTCTCTTTGCGCCGCCTTCGGCGCCGCGGGGCTTGGGCGCCCCGAGTCGGCGCTTTCCCTCGTCACTCCGTCGCTTCGCTCCTGCGTTCCTCAGTCCAAGCACCGACGCGCCCAAGCCGACACTCCTCACACACGGCACCGGGAAAGCAAAGATCAAACCCCTTAGAAGCGGCGTCCCGGTGTCCGGGTGGAACTCTTCACGTTTGGGGCCGGGGCGCCCGAGGACCCGGTGTGAGGGGGCGCCTCCTGCTCCCGTGTGGGGGTGGTCGCCTGTGTCGTCGGCTGGGTGGGACCAGGGGCTCCCCGCGTAGGCGCGATGGGTGCCAAAAGTTTATTTTTCGTGTGTTGGTTGGTTGTTGCCATGGGATGGGGCGCTTCGCCGGAGGGCTTAAAGATCTTGGGTGAGATGGGTCATCATGCCCGGGAATGAGCCTCCTGGAGGTTCACCGAAAGGCCAACGGCGGCCGAATCCGGAGCGGTTAAATCTGTTTGGAGCCGAAAGAGAAGGAGAAGGCGGACGGCTTTCTCACAATTGAGAAACAGGAGACCGGAGCCTACGGCAACGGCCTTCACCTGGCGGTTCCCCGAGAGGCCGCCCCACGGGCACGACCGCCGCGGACGGGCCGACGGACACGTCTCCGGGTTTCCATGAACGGCACGAGCGGCCGACAAGTCGGGCTTTGACCTCGCCGTCGACCATCATCCCCGCGATGGCAAAATGTCATGACTTGCCCCTTATAGGCGGGTGACACTTATCGCCGAATGGGCGGGGTCCGCCGACGCGAATCCCCATAGAACGCCCCGCCGTCCACGGACCGGCCGGAACGTTCCCACCACCCGGCTACCGGCCGGAACCGGCGACGGCCCGGCCGGGCGGGCTCGAACCCACAGGCCGGTGCGACGCGCGACAGCGGAGATCCACCCGGTTCGAACGCCGAGCCCACCCCGACCGGGATCACCTCGGTCCCCCACCGACCAGGCCGGGCCCCGCCCGGAGCGCGAATCCCGCACACGCGCCGTGACCCCGCCCCTTCCCCATCCGGGCCGAGATCTCCGTCCCGAAGCCGGGTTCCATTCTCCGAGAGTTATGGTCGCCGCGCCGCCGTCCGCGCACGGACCGGGCGCAGCGCGCCAAGCCGGGGAGACGATATGGGCCCCGACCTCCCGCCCCTTGGACGCGCTCCGTCGCACATGCGCAGCGTGGACGGGTGGCGACGGAGGGTTCCGAGAGTCGTTACTTACCGTTTGCCTTGACATACGAAAATGCTATGCCTTTACGAGGCTTGTCAATCTATCTGTTGCATGTCACCTTTAGTGCAGCCCTGGCCGGCCACGGGCTCCTGCTAGTCCCTTCCCCCCTTTGTGGGACTTGTGAGAGGAGTCATCCGTAGTGAGGTCCAAGACAAGGTTGGGGGGCGTCGCCGTACTGGCGGCAGCCGCCCTGGCCACATCCGCGCTCACGAGCGCGACCGGCGCGTACGCCCAGCCGAACGGCACCGGCCCTTCGGCCACCGCGAACTCCGATGGCGCCTACGCCCCGCCGGACGCCCAGAGCAGTGAGCGTGCGATCGCCACCGCGGACAGGGCGCTGGTGGCGCAGTCCCAGGCACTGCACAAGGCTCCGGAAGACAGCTTCGTCCGCGAGAAGACCGTCGTGGGCACCTTCGGCCTCCAGTACGTGCACTACAAGCGCAGCTACCGGGGCCTTCCCGTCTACGGCGGTGACGTGATCGTCGCCACCGACCGGACGGGCGAGCAGGCGCGGGACGTCGTCTCCGGGCAGCAGGCCACGCTCAACCTGGACACCACCCCCGTCGTCAGCGCGGACGCGGCCGCGGCCACCGCCCGCGGCCAGCTCACCACCGTCGCGACCGCCTCCGCGCCGGTGCTCGTCGTCCACGCGGCGACCGAGACCCCGGCGCTGGCCTGGGAGGTCGGGGTAACCGGACGCTCGGACAACGCCGAGAGTGTTCTCCACGTGTACGTCGACGCGCGCACCGGCGCCGTCATCGACAAGGTGGACGAGGTCAAGGAGGGAACCGGCAACAGCTACTACAACGGCAACCCGGTCACCATCCAGACCTCGGGCTCGGGTGGCTCCTACTCCATGACCGACGGCACCAGGCCCGGCCTGAAGTGTGGCGGCCAGAGCGGCTCCGCCTACACCAAGAGCTCCGACTCCTGGGGCAACGGCTCCGGCACCAACCTTGAGACCGCCTGCGTCGACGCCCTCTACGCGGCCCAGAAGGAATGGGACCTGCTGAGGAACTGGCTCGGCCGCAACGGCTTCAACGGCAGCGGCGGCGCCTTCCCGGCTCGCGTCGGCCTGAACCAGGTCAACGCCTTCTGGAACGGCTCCTACACCAACTTCGGCCACAACCAGTCCAACAACCGGCAGGCCACTCCGATCGACGTGGTCGCCCACGAGTACGGCCACGCCATCTTCCAGTTCTCCGGTTCCGGCGGCTCCGGCAGCGGTAACGAGGCCGGCGGCCTGAACGAGTCCACCGGTGACATCTTCGGAGCCCTCACCGAGGCCTACGCCAACAACGCCTACGACCCGCCGGACTACACCGTCGGTGAGGAGGTCGACCTGGTCGGCAGCGGCCCGATCCGCTACATGTACAAGCCGAGCACCAACGGTGACCCCAACTGCTACAGCTCCTCCATCCCCAGCACCGAGGTGCACAAGGCCGCAGGCCCGCAGAACCACTGGTTCTACCTGCTCGCCGAGGGCACCAACCCCGGTGGCGGCAAGCCCGCGAGCCCGGTCTGCTCCGGCCCGTCGAGCCTGACCGGCATCGGCGTCCAGAAGGCCGGACGGATCTTCCAGGGCGGCCTCAACCTCAAGACCATTCCCTGGACGCACGGCAAGGCGCGCGTGGCGACCCTGAAGGCCGCCAAGTCCCTCTACACCTGCGCCGAGTTCAACGCGGTCAAGGCCGCCTGGAGCGCGATCAACGTCGGCGCGCAGAGTGGTGAGCCCACCTGCCCGTGACAGGCGCCGGATGTGTGCGGTGGTGATCCCGCCGGCACGCGCGAGGCCCGTCGGCTCCCGTCATCGGGCAAACCCCCGGCACCCTCATCGGCGAATCGCCTCAGGGCGAAAGCCGCCGCCGGCTCGGTGACGGCGTGTGGACCCGGTTGGACGGCACCGTATGAGTGACAACCCGCACCGTCACTCATAGGACCGTCCCCGGGGCCGCGTTCTCCCCTGAGAACGCCGGATGGCCCGGACCGCACCAGGTCCGGGCCATCTTCCATGCCGGGGTGGACCGCCCTCACTCAGGAGGGTCAGGCCACGTCGAGATGGGCGCTGGGCGGGGCGGACTCCAGCCAGGCGACGAAGCCGGTCAAGGCCCGGTACCCCATCGCGAGCTCGAACGCCACACGCTCGTTGCGGCACTCCAGCGCCGTCACACCTTCGATGAAGCCGTAAAACTCGTCCGACCCGATCCTGCGTCGCCCAGAAATGACAAGGCCGCGCCTCACGATCACGTGGCGCGGCCTTGGAAGCAGACCTATGAGCGGAATCCAGTTGAGGTGACCGTCGGCGTAGCGGGCCACACCGACCCGCCAGCCTCGTTCTCCCGACATCGGACGCAGGCAACACAGCACCGAACCCCGGGATCGGGTCAGGATCAGCACGCGGGAGGCGAGGAGGGCGGCCAGCAGCGCCACGACGATGAGTACGTCCAGCACCACCATGTCCCCGCCCCCAACAACCGATACCGCGCTCAGAAGCAGAATTTATCCGACTTCTTCGCCCGCCGCGCGCAACCTTGCCCTGGCGCGCTTGACCTCGATTGCGGCGTCGACGTCCTCCTGGTTGGCATCGATGGATGCCTGGGCCCGCTGGAGGGCGTCCTTGGCGGCGGCGACGTCCACCTCGGAGCCGAGTTCGGCCAGCTCGGCCAGGATCGACACCTCGTTGTCCGCCACCGAGAGGAAGCCTCCGTGGACCGCGGCGACGAGGTCGGGCTCGCCACCGCCGCGCTTGACCGTCAGCACGCCGCCCTCAACGAGGACGCCGAGCACGGGCGCGTGCTTAGGCATGATACCGATCTCGCCGTCAATGGTCTTGGCAATCACCATGTCGGCCTCGCCCGACCAGATCTCACGCTCCGGCGAGACAACGCCTACTCGCAGCTTCGCCACTTTCCTGAGTTCCTTTCGAACCAGGCACCGGTACGGCCGGGCCGTACCGGTGCCGATGGCGACTAGCGGGCGAGTTCCTTGGCCTTGGCGATGGCCTGCTCGATGCCACCGACCATGAAGAACGCCTGCTCGGGCAGGTGGTCGTACTCACCGGCGCACAGACCCTTGAACGAGGCGATCGTCTCGTCCAGCGGCACGAACTCACCCGGCTGACCGGTGAACGCCTCGGCGGCGTACATCGGGTGCGACAGGAAGCGCTCGATACGGCGGGCCCGGTTGACGGTGACCTTGTCCTCTTCGGAGAGCTCGTCGATACCCAGGATCGCGATGATGTCCTGCAGTTCCTTGTACTTCTGCAGAATCCGCTTGGTCTCCTGGGCCACGCGGTAGTGCTCCTCGCCGAGGATCAGCGGGTCGAGGATCCGCGAGGTGGAGTCGAGCGGGTCCACCGCGGGGTAGATGCCCTTCTCCGAGATCGGCCGGGACAGAACGGTCTGCGCGTCGAGGTGCGCGAACGCGTTGTGCGGGGCCGGGTCGGTGATGTCGTCCGCGGGGACGTAGATCGCCTGCATCGAGGTGATCGAGTGACCGCGGGTCGAGGTGATGCGCTCCTGGAGAACACCCATCTCGTCGGCCAGGGTCGGCTGGTAACCCACCGCGGACGGCATACGGCCGAGCAGGGTGGAGACCTCGGAACCGGCCTGGGTGAACCGGAAGATGTTGTCGATGAACAGAAGCACGTCCTGCTTCTGCACGTCACGGAAGTACTCCGCCATGGTGAGGGCGGAGAGCGCGACGCGCAGACGGGTGCCCGGGGGCTCGTCCATCTGGCCGAAGACGAGGGCGGTGTCCTTGAGGACGTTCGCCTCCTCCATCTCCAGCCAGAGGTCGTTACCCTCACGGGTGCGCTCGCCGACGCCCGCGAACACCGAGGTGCCCGAGAACTTCAGCGCGACTCGGCGGATCATCTCCTGGATCAGAACGGTCTTGCCGACACCGGCGCCACCGAACAGACCGATCTTTCCACCCTTGACGTACGGGGTGAGCAGGTCGATGACCTTGATGCCGGTGGGCAGCATCTCGGTGCGCGACTCAAGGGAGTCGAAGGAGGGCGAGGGACGGTGGATGCCCCAGCGCTCCTCGATCTTCAGCGACGCGGTCGGCACGTCCAGGGACTCGCCCAGGGTGCTCCACACGTGGCCCTTGACGACGTCGCCGACCGGCACGGAGATCGCGGCACCGGTGTCGGTCACCGGAGCGCCACGGGTCACACCGTCGGTGGGCTGCATGGAGATGGCGCGGACCAGGTTGTCACCCAGGTGCTGGGCGACCTCCAGGGTCAGGGTCTTGGTCTCCCCCGCGAGGAGGACGTCGACCTTCAGCGCGTTGTAGATATCGGGCATCGCCTCGACGGGGAACTCCACGTCGACGACGGGACCGGTGACCCGCGCGACGCGGCCCACGCCGGTCTCAACAGTCTGTGCAGTCATTTCACTCTTTCCCCGCTGCGGCGTCAGCCAGCGCGTTGGCGCCACCGACGATCTCGCTGATTTCCTGGGTGATCTCGGCCTGGCGAGCCTGGTTCATCTGCATGGTGAACACACGGATCAGCTCGTTGGCGTTGTCGGTCGCCGACTTCATGGCCCGGCGACGCGAGGCGTGCTCGGAGGCGGCCGACTGGAGCAGCGCGCTGAAGATACGCGATTCCACGTAACGCGGCAGCAGCGTGTCGAGCACGGCGCCCGCGGTGGGCTCGAACTCGAAGTACGGCAGCGGCGTCTCCGGCTTCGCGGTGGTCTCCTCGATCTCAAGCGGGAGAATCCGCCTGACCGCGACCTCCTGCGTGAGCATCGAGACGAACCCGGTCGAGACGATGTGGATCTCGTCCACCCCGTCCTGCGCCGAGAACGCCTCGATCAGCGTGTCCGCGATCTGCTTGGCGTGGGTGTAGGACGGGTTGTCGGAGAAGCCGTCCCACTTCCCGCCCATCTCGCGGCCGCGGAAGGTGTGCCAGGCGATGCCCTTACGACCGACCACGAAGGGAACCGGCGTGATGCCCTTGCCCTTCAGCAGCGTGCCGAGGGCCTCGGCCTCACGCAGGATGTTGGCGTTGAAGCCACCGCAGAACCCGCGGTCACTGGTGACGATGAGCACGGCCGCCTTGGCGGGCCGCTCCTTCGACACCGTCAGCGGGTGGTCGACGCTGCTGGTGTTGCTGACGACGCCCGTGACGGCGCGGGTGATCTCACGCTCGTACGGCACGGCCGCCTGCATACGCTGCTGCGCCTTGACGATGCGCGACGAGGCGATGAGCTCCTGGGCGCGGGTGATCTTCGCCGTGGACCTGACCGACTTGATCCGCCGCCGCAGCAGTCTTAGCTGGGCACCCATCGGCTACTTCTTCTCGGCAGAGCGGACGTGCTTGGTGATCTTCTCCTGGCCGACCTCGTCCGCGGACAGCGCGGCGACCGGCTCCTCGTTGACCAGCAGCTCGCCCGACGAGGTCTCGAAGGTCTTCTTGAACTCGGTGATGCCGTCCTTGAGGGCGGTCACCGTGTCGTCGGAGAGGTCCTTCGTCTCGCGGATGCTGTCGAAGACGCCCTTCTTCTCCCTGGCGACGTAGTCCAGGAACTCCGCCTCGAAGCGGCGGATGTCCTCGACGGGGACGTCGTCCAGCTCGCCCGTGGTGCCGGCCCAGACCGAGACGACCTGCTTCTCGATGGGGAAGGGGGCGTACTGCGGCTGCTTGAGCAGCTCGACCAGGCGCTGGCCGCGCTCCAGCTGGGCGCGGGAGGCCGCGTCCAGGTCGGAGGCGAAGGAGGCGAAGGCCTCCAGGTCACGGAACTGCGACAGCGACAGACGCAGCGTGCCCGCGACCTTGCGCATCGCCTTGATCTGCGCGGAGCCACCGACTCGGGAGACGGAGACACCGACGTTGATGGCCGGACGCACACCCGAGTTGAACAGGTCGGTCTCAAGGAAGCACTGACCGTCGGTGATGGAGATGACGTTGGTCGGGATGAACGCCGAGACGTCGTTGCCCTTGGTCTCGATGATCGGCAGACCGGTCATCGAGCCCGCGCCCATCTCCTTCGACAGCTTCGCGCAGCGCTCCAGCAGACGGGAGTGCAAGTAGAAGACGTCGCCGGGGAAGGCCTCACGGCCCGGCGGGCGGCGCAGCAGCAGGGAGACGGCGCGGTAGGCGTCGGCCTGCTTGGTCAGGTCGTCGAAGACGATGAGGACGTGCTTGCCCTGGTACATCCAGTGCTGGCCGATGGCCGAGCCGGTGTAGGGGGCGAGGTACTTGTAACCGGCGGGGTCGGAGGCCGGGGCGGCGACGATGGTGGTGTACTCCATCGCGCCCGCCTCCTCAAGGCGGCCCTTGACCTGCGCGATCGTGGAGCCCTTCTGACCGACGGCGACGTAGACGCAGCGAACCTGCTTCTCGGGGTCGCCGGAGAGCCAGTTCTCCCGCTGGTTGAGGATGGTGTCCACGGCGATGGCGGTCTTGCCGGTGCCACGGTCACCGATGATCAGCTGACGCTGGCCGCGGCCGATCGGCGTCATGGCGTCAACCGCCTTGAGGCCGGTCTGCAGCGGCTCCTTGACCGGCTGGCGCTGAACGACCGACGGGGCCTGGAGCTCAAGGGCGCGCAGGCCCTCGGACTCGATGGCACCCTTGCCGTCCAGCGGAACACCCAGCGGGTCGACCACTCGGCCGAGGAAGGAGTCGCCGACCGGCACGGACAGGACCTCGCCCGTCCTGCGGACCGACTGGCCCTCCTCGATCTTGCTGAAGTCGCCCAGAACAACGACACCGATCTCCCGGACGTCCAGGTTCAGTGCCAGGCCGCGCGTACCGTCCTCGAACTCAAGCAGCTCGTTCGCCATCGCCGAGGGAAGGCCGGAGACATGGGCGATACCGTCGCCGCAGTCGACGACGGTCCCGATCTCCTCGCGCGCGGCGCCTTCCGGCTCGTACGCCTGGACGAAGCGCTCAAGCGCGTCCCGGATCTCGTCCGGCCGGATCGTAAGCTCCGCCATCTCTCTTCAGTCTCCCTATTCGCCTAGCCGGCCAACCGGCGGCGGACTTCTTCGATTCGTCCCGCGATCGTGGTGTCGATGAGGTCGTCCCCGATCCGCACCGAGAACCCTCCGAGCACTCGCGGGTCCACCTCGACGTTCAGGTGAACGTCGCGGCCGTACGAGGTGCGGAGCCACGTGGCGAGACGCCGCTTCTGCTCCTCGGAAAGCTCGACCGCGCTGCGCACCACCGCGACGAGGCGCTGCCTCTGGGCGGCGACCAGGCTGCCGAACTCGTCCAGCCCTCTGTCCAGGCTACGTCCTCGCGGATGCAGCACAAGCTGCGTGACCAGACGGAGCGTGGTGGGGGCGACCTTGCCGTCGAGCAGGGAGCCGAGCAGCTCCTGCTTGGCCTGTCCGGTGACGGCGGGGTCGGCCAGGACGCGCTGCAGGTCCAGGTTCGAGGCGACGATGCGCCCGAACCTGAACAGTTCGTCCTCGACGTCGTCGAGTTTGCTCTGTGCCTCGGCCTCGGCCGAGGCGGCGACGACGCCGAGCCGCTCAAGGGCGTCGGCCAGGTCTCCGGAGCCGGACCACCTGACGGAGACGGCCTGGATGACCGTCTCCAGGGCGGCACCGCTGACCTTGCCCTCCAGCAGAACCCGTACGGCCTGGGCCTTCTGGGACGCCGGGCGGGCCGGGTCGGACATATAGCGCCGGAGCCCGTGCTCACGGTCGAACAGGTCGGCGACCGCGAAAAGCTCGTCGGCCAGCGAGCCGAGGTCGGCGCTTCCCGCGACGGCGTTGAAGCGCTCTTCGACCTCGGCCAGCGAAGCCCTGCTCAGACCTCGCATCAGCGAACCGCCGCGCTGCTGCCGGCCTCAAGCTCCTCAAGGAACCGGTCGACGGTACGGCGCTGGCGCGCCTCGTCCTGGAGGGACTCACCGACGATACGACCGGCGAGGTCGACCGACAGGCGGCCGATCTCCGTGCGAAGCTGGGCGAACGCCTGCTGGCGGTCGGCCTCGATCTGGGCGTGCGCGGCCTCGATGAGACGACGGGCCTCGGCCTGCGCCTCCTCGCGGAGCTCGGCCTTGATCTGCGCGCCCTGCTCCCGGGCCTCTTCACGCAGGCGGGACGCCTCGTGACGAGCCTCGGCCAGCTGGTCGCGGTACTGCTTGAGGGCCCGCTGCGCCTCTTCCTGAGCGTCGGCGGCTCGCTTCAGGCCGCCCTCGATCGCGTCGACGCGCTCGGCCAGGGTCTTCTGGATACGGGGAACCAGGAGACGCCCGACGATGAAGAGGACGACCAGGAACGCGAACCCGCCGACGACCATCTCGGCCACGTTGGGCACAAGCGGATTGCTTGCTTCCTCTGCCGCTAGGAGATACATGGGTGCTGCCTTCCGTCAGAGCGGGGTGGTGTTTCTCAGGCCCGGAAGACGAACGCGAGCGCGATACCGATCAGCGCGAGCGCCTCGGCGAACACGAAGCCCAGGATCATGTTCTGGCGGATCAGGCCGTAGGCCTCGGGCTGGCGGGCGATGGCCTGCACACCCTGACCGAAGATGATGCCGATGCCGACACCGGGGCCGATCGCTGCGAGGCCGTAGCCGATGGAACCGAGGTTGCCGGTCACTTCGGCGAGCAGACCACTCATTGGTTGGTTTCCTTTTCTATCGACCAGTGGAGTGTCCACCGGGGTTCTCTGGCGGTGAGAGGGAAAAGTCTTAGTGCGCGGCGTGCAGGGCGTCGTTGATGAACATGGCGGTCAGCAACGCGAACACGTAGGCCTGCAGCGCCTGGATGAACAACTCGAAGGCCGTCAGCAGGATCGTCATGACGACCCCGAGCACGCCCACCGGAGCGCCGAGCGGGGTCAGCTGGACGAACAGGAAGTGCCAGCCGACCTCGGAGAACAGGGCGATGATCAGGTGACCGGCCATCATGGTGGCGAACAACCGGATCGCGTGCGTGATGTGACGCAGGAAGAACGTGGAGATGAGCTCGATCGGCGCGACCAGGAAGTAGATCCAGGTCGGCAGGCCGGGCGGGAACATCACGTTCGTGAAGAACTTGATGGGGCCCTGGTTCTTGATGCCCAGGTACATCACCAGCACCCACACCCCGATCGCGAGGACCGCGGGATAACCGATGCGTGACATCACCGGGAACTGGATGAAGATGATGGAGCCGAACAGGTTCATGATCCACACGAAGAGGAACATGGTGAACAGCAGCGGCATCCACCGGTCGCTGTCCCTGCCGAGGTTCGGCCTGGCGATCTGCTCGCGGACGAACTCGTAGGCGAGTTCGCCGACGTTCTGCACGCCCCTGGGCACCAGCTTGGGCCGGGAGAAGGCGGCGAAGGCGAAGGCTATGACCAGCAATCCGCCGATGAAGGCGAGGAGAGCGGGCTTGTTGAACCAGGCCTGACCTTCGACGAGCGGCGGCCAGTCGAATATGCCGAGCCCCGGAGCATGGAACTCCTCGGAGGCGAGAGGCGTCAGCGCGGCGCTCACTCGGCGTTCCCTTCGTCGTGATGATTGGTCAAGAGGGTGTCATCCGGCTGCCGCGCCGTATGCAGGCCGGCCGGACGAGGAGGGTGAAGATGGTGAGGAGACCAGGGCTCGATGGCTCCGAAGGACGTTCCTCTACCTTCGTCTATCGCGATGTTTATCGCGCACGCGACAATAGCAGGCGGGGCTCTGACTAGTCATACCGGGCCAGCCTCCAGGGTTCTCTCTCCCGGGAGGGCCGACCGTGACCGGTCCCGCCTCGTCTGCCATGACGAGCTTAGGGGACGGGCTGTGAAGATCGCGACTTGTCATCGCTTGCTCCCGAACTGGCCGGGCACCGTGGCGTCGGGGTCGACGTAGAGGATCCGGAGTTTCAGGAAGCCGCGTGCCTCACCGGCCGTCCAGCAGATCGTGCACGCGATGACCGTCAGGGCGAAGGCCATCGGGCTCCACACGGTGGTGTCCTCGAAGGCGGTCAGCAGCACCACCAGCGCGAGGATCTTGGTGAAGAAGACGCCCATCGCGGCGGCCATCATCATCGTGGGCGAGATCCGGGCCGCGTAGACGACGGCCAGCAGGCCGATCGTGAAGAAGGCGCCGACCACGAGGACGCCTATGCCCGCTCCCAGTGCCCCCTTGCCGCCCGAGAGGACCGCGGAGACGACAACGGCGACCAGCCCCAGTAGCGCCGTGGGGATCGCGGCGGCTTTGAGAACTTGGAGATCGTTGGCCTGCATCGGTGCTCCAGGTACGGTTATCAAGCGAGCAATTGCTACGGCGCAGGATGCGTTCATGACGCCTGCCTGCTAGTGAAAGCTATCACAAGCTCTCGAAGGCCGCCTTTACCTGCCGTTTCAAGTAAACGATCAAGAAGTGTTCGGCGGCCGGACCCGGCACGACCCGGCGCCCTCCGGAACGACCGGCGCGCCTTCCACAGGAAAGCGGCATTCGGCCGCACCGGGCCGTCGGCACCCCTGACGGCTCACCCGACCCCCGCGGACCGGTGGATACAGGCCACCGATCCCGGCGAACGAGCATACCCTTTTCCGCCCCCTGCGGTTCGCAATCGATTTCGCCGCACCATTAACCAGGGAAAAAGAACTGTTTTCCCTTAATGCCTCTCATGCGCAAAATCAAACGAATACGAACTCTGCCTGACCGGGATCGAACACGGCCTTCCGAGCCCGGAGTAAAGCGGCACCCGAATCAGGGATTCGTTATACGGAGTCATGACCTTACCCCGGATTCCACCGTGGACGTCGGCGTCGGCCCCTCCACGCCCCCACGACGTACGGCACCGCCCACCTCTGATCAGCGATCTCTCCACGGAGCCCCCACCCCCCGCCGCGAGGAGCGACTCGCGCTCCCGGAGAGGGCCGTCCTGCCCGGACCGGACGACGGCACCGAAGAACGCATCCGAATTGCGGCTTTCATACCTCTCATCGACCCCACGCGGAGATCACTCCAGCAACAATTCAGACTTCACATCTCATAGGACGACAATCCCATGCATCACCCTGCGGGGCGATCTCCCATCCCCGCCCACCGAAGCACGATGAACCGACCGGCATTCATGAAGAAAGAGATCACTTCTCGGGGTTCGCTCTGTTTTCCCCTACCGGGAATCCGTGTCCGATATCCCGCCACCGGACGTGTGCGGGAGGTCACCGCCGTTCCCGTCGCCGGGACGGCCGAGGCTCACGCCCGGCGTCCTCACAGGGGCATCACACGCCCGGGAAGGGGCACGGGGAGACACCGGCCCCAGCCGTACAGTGACGGATCACACACCGAACGACCTCAGGGCAGCGTCTCCGGGTTGGAGAAACCGGGTCCGGGGAGCGCCGACAGCACAGCCGTGTCCTCTCCCACACCGGGCACCTGAGGGGCGGGCGGATAGGCCACCGGTGCTCCCAGGGCGGCCATGGGGGCGCCGGGAGGGCCGGGGGGATACGGAGGCTGAGCGGGGAACGGCGGTGCCGGCTGGACGGAGGACGGCTCCGCGTCCGAACGCACGTGGCGGCCGCCCCCCGCGTTCCTGCGCGCGCGCCAGCTGGGCAGCGCCATCACCACCAGCACCACGACCGCCAGCAGGAAGGTCAGCAGGAACAGCACAAGCGGGAGGCCCTCAACGGCCATCGCCACAACGGTGAAGGCGAACAGGATCGTCCAGGCGTACATGATCAGCACCGTGCGCCGGTGCGAGTGGCCGATGTCCAGCAGCCGGTGGTGCAGGTGGCCCCGGTCGGGCGCGAAAGGCGACAGACCGTTCGAGGTGCGCCGGATCACCGCCATGATCAGGTCGAGCAGCGGAAGCACCAGGATGGCGACGGGCACCAGCAGCGGCAGGATGACCGGGAAGCGGTTGATGGTGGTCGAGTCGAGCGGCGTGATGGTGATCATCGTGGAGGACAGGACCAGCCCGAGCAACATCGCCCCGGTGTCACCCATGAAGATCTTCGCCGGATGGAAGTTGTGCGGCAGGAAGCCCAGGCAGACACCGATCAGCACCGAGGCGATGACCGCCGTGACGTTGATGCTGGTGTTGCCGTAGTAACTGGACAGGACGACGGAGTAGACCCAGGTGGCCATCGCGGCGATGCCGACGATCCCGGCGGCGAGCCCGTCGAGCCCGTCGACGAAGTTCACCGCGTTGATCGCGACGACCACGACCAGGATGGTGATCAACGGGCGGAGCGTCGAATCGAGGCCGAACGGCCCGCCCATGGCGTTGGGCAGCGGAAGCCACGGCAGGGTGACGTCGAAGGCCACCAGGACGCCCGCGGCGCCGATCTGCCCGGCCAGCTTGACCAGCGCGCTCATCCCCCACCAGTCGTCGAGGAAGCCGGTGAGCGTGATCAGGCCGCCCGCCGCGATCAGCGCGATCGCGGTGTTGCCGCCGGCGAAGGTCTCCTCCCCCAGCTTGCCTCCCGCGTACGGCAGGCTGCTCGCGATCAGCAGGCCGGCGACGAGTCCGCCGTACATGGCCAGGCCGCCGAGTCTGGGGGTCGGGACGGTGTGCACGTCACGGTCACGGACCTCCGGCATCGCGCCGATGCGGATGGCGAACACGCGGACCAGTGGGACCAGCAGGTACGTGGCCGCCGCCGCGACCAGTGCCATGAGTAGGTATTCGCGCACGGACCTAGTTTCTCTGATAGTCGGGCCATCTGTGACCGAAAACCGTGACAGAACGCCTCATAGTTCCCTGGCATATGTCTGGTGGGCGTGTGCCAGCTCCCTCGCCCGCTCTCTGGTCTCCGCCACGGCGGCCGGGTCCTTGACGACCCGCGCCACCATCGAGGCGATCTCCTTCATCTCCTCGGCTCCCATCCCCTGGGTGGTGACGCAGGGGGTGCCGACCCGGATTCCCGAGGTCACCGTGGGTGGTTCCGGATCGTAGGGGATCGCGTTGCGGTTGAGCGTGATGCCCGCGGAGGCGCACCGCTGTTCGGCGAGGGCTCCGGAGATCCCTGTGTCCCGCAGGTCGACCAGGGCGAGATGGCTGTCGGTGCCCCCGGAGACGGGCCGCATGCCCTCGGCGGCCAGTCCGTCGGCCAACGTCTGGGCGTTGGCGACCACCTGACGGGCGTACTCGGCGAACTCGGGACTGAGCGCCTCCCCGAAGGCGACGGCCTTGGCCGCGATCGCGTGCATGAGCGGGCCGCCCTGGGTGAACGGGAAGACCGCGCGGTCGATCCTGCCCGCCAGTTCCTCGGTGCACATGATCCCGCCGCCCCTCGGCCCGCGTAGCGCCTTGTGCGTGGTGAAGGTCACCACGTCCGCGTACGGCACGGCGGACGGCATGGCCCCTCCGGCCATCAGCCCCACGGTGTGCGCGATGTCGGCCAGCAGCCAGGCCCCGACCTCGTCCGCGATGCCCCTGAAGGCCGCGAAGTCGATCCGCCGCGGATAGGCCGTGGCACCGCAGATGATCATCTTGGGCTGGTGCCGCAGCGCCAGTTCCCTGACCTCGTCGTAGTCGATCAGCTCGGTGTCCCTGCGCACGCCGTACGCCACGACACCGAACCAGCGGCCGGAGAAGTTGACCCGGGAGCCGTGGGTGAGGTGGCCGCCGTGCGGCAGCGCCATGGCCAGCACGGTGTCGCCCGGCTGGAGCAGCGCCGCGTAGGCCGCCAGGTTGGCAGAGGTGCCGGAGTGGGGTTGCACGTTGACGTGGTCCGCGCCGAACAGGCGTCTGGCCCGCTCGACCGCGAGGCGCTCGGCGCGGTCGACGACCTCGCACCCCGCGTAGTAGCGCCTGCCGGGATAGCCCTCGGCGTACTTGTTGGTCAGCGTCGACCCGAGCGCGGCGAGCACGGCGGGCGAGGCGGAGTTCTCGCTGGCGATGAGCTGCACACCGTCCCGGACCCGTTCGAGCTCGTCGACGAGGACCTGCGCTATCTCGGGATCTTGTCTCTGCAGGAGGCCGAAGTCGGGCCCGTAGTACGGCTCAGCACCCATGGTTCACATCCCGGGGATGACGTCTCACCCCACTGTATGCCTGTCCGCCGTCTACGCCCCACGCCAGGGGAGCGTTTCCCCGTGGGCGCAGGCCCGTGGGCGCCTCACGAGAAGGCGTGCGGTGCCCCCGCGTTGACGGGTATCCACCTGGGCGTGTCGGCCGCCTGATCACTGATGGAGGTCAGGATCGCCTGCCGGTAGAGGCCGAGCCGGGTGCGCCACTCGGCCATCTCCTCCACGTAGCGCCCGGAGACAGGGGCGTCCCAGACGTCCTTGCTCCTGGCCATCTGATAGGCCTTGTCCAGGCTTGAGGTCAGCGCGTCAAGCTCTGACAGCACCTGCCGCCACATCATGACCAGCCGCTGGTAGTCGGGATTGAACTCCCAGGAGACGGCCATGTCCGGTGTGGGCAGCCCCGGGCTCCCGGAGACGGGCGGGGTCTCCCCCGGCTGCAACGGCTGTGGAGCGGGCGGATCGACGAACATCACAGACTCCTCACGTTCACTTCACCGCACCGGGACCGGACGGCGTGGACGGCCGTGACGGGTCCTCCCGCAGGACGGCCCCCCGCGAGTCACCCTGTCCGTCGCTCGTGGACTTCCACGTCCCTTCCTCCTCCCAGTCGTCGCCGTAGAACCCGCCGGCCCCTCCCTTGCCTCCGGTCTCATCGGCTTCCTTGGCCCACTGCGCGAGCACCCCGTCCTTCGGGTCCGCGGAGTGGGCCACCGGGTGAACGGACCCGGTGTTGATGATCGTCTTGTGAGCGCCGTCGGAGGCCGGATGGGTACCCGCCGCGTGGGTGTTCACCGCGTGCGTGCCCGTGGCATGGGTGCTCGTCCCATGGCTTCCGGCCGCGTGGGTGTTCGCGGTGGTCGTGTGGGTGCCCGCCTGCTCCGTCGTACCGCCGTCGTAGAAGGCGCCGACGGCCTGGGTGCCCGTGTTCTGGGGGGCGGGGTCGAGGGCCTGCTCGACGGTGTCGGGGATGGGCAGGGCCGGTTTGGCCGACGGCAACGCTTCGTACGGATCCGCCTTGCCCGCCTGGTGGGAGTCGGCACCGCTGGGGCCACTGTGCAGACCGGGGTTGCCGTCGTCTCCCTGCGGAAGGGAGCCCGCGTCTCCTGTCTGGAGGCCGGAGGCCTGCGGGGCCGTACCGCCCGGGTCCGGGTCGCCGTCCGCCGCGTCGAGAAGCGGGACGTCCTCTATGTGGTCGAGCAGCGTGTTGACCTGCTCCGCAGTGGGCGAGTCGAGGGGGATCTGCAGCACCTTCGCCCCGTCCACCTCCACGACCTTCGCCTTGCTTCCGCCGGCCTGGTCAACGTCGTCGGGATGGTCCTTCTGCGGGGTGTCGAGGATGTCGACCTTCCCGTCGCTTCTGGGCGAACGCTCGTCCCCCTTGGAACCGGCGTCGGGCTTGGCGTCCGAGGAGGAGTCGTCCCCGGCGTCCTCGTAGGACCCGTAGGGAGAGTCCCCGTCCCTGGGAGACCGCTCGTCGCCCTTCGAACCGGCGTCAGGCTTGGCATCCGACGAGGAATCACCCTCAGAGGACCCGTAGAAAGAGTCCTCCTCTCCGGAAGGCCGCTCGTCACCCTTCGAGCCGGCGTCCTCGTAGGACCCGTAGGGGGAATCCCCGCCCCTCGGAGACCGCTCGTCACCCTTGGAACCGGCATCGGGCTTGGCGTCGGGACCCGAATGGCCGCCCCTCGGCGAACGCTCGTCACCCTTGGAGGCGTTGTCCGGCTTCGTGTCGGAACGCTCGTCACCCTTGGAACCCGCGTCGTGCTTGGTGTCGGGACCCGGATGCCCATCTCTGGGAGACCGCTCGTCACCCTTGGAACCCGTGTCGTGCTTGGCATCCGGTTTCGCGTCAGGTTTGGCATCGGGCTTGGTGTCGGGGTCCGGATGCCCGTCCCTCGGAGACCGCTCATCGCCCTTGGAACCCGCGTCGGGCTTGGCGTCGGAGTCCGTACGACCACCGGAAGAGGACGAATGCCCCTCTCTGGGGGAACGTTCGTCGCCCTTGGAGCCCGCGTCGGGCTTGGGGTCGGGTTTGGTGTCGGAACCCGAGTGCCCGTCCTTCGGTCCCGCGTCCGGCTTGTGCTTCTGGTCGTCGTCCGGCCGTACGGCGGGCTTGAGATCCTCCGCCTTGGGGGCGGCCGGCTTCGCGTGATCCTTCGCGTCGGCGCCCTTGGCGTCCGTCTCCTTGGAGGCCTCGCCCCTGGCGTCCGCGACCCCGGACGTCTTCTCCTTGTGGTCTTCGGCCTTCTCGCCGCTCGACACCGGTTGTCCCGCCGGGGAGCCGCCCTCCTGCTTGACCCTCTTCTCCAGGAGTTCGACCCGGGAGGAGACGTCGCGGACCATGATGTCGCATGACTCCGCGACCTGGACGGGGCGGTGCGTGGACTGCGCGGACAGCCCCGCGGCGCTCATCATGCGAGCGACCCGGCCCTCCGTCGTCCGCATGCGCTCCGCCGCCTGTCGGACCTCGGACAGCAGATCACGGACCAGCTTGGGGTCCATTCCGTCTAACTTGCCCATGGACGTCTCCCGGAAGTGTCGGCCACCTCAAGGTACCGGCGGGGCAGCCCGGCGTCACGATCATAATCAGACTGTATGGATCACGATATGGAGCGCGGATCCACCGTTCAGTCGCGGGAATCCGGCTTCACACCGGCCTCCGGCTTCGCCTCGGCCCCGGCTTCGGGCTTCGCCTCCGGCGCCGGGTCTGGCTTGACCTCCGGCTTCGGTGCCGCGTCCGGCTCGGAGTCCGGCTCAGGGTCCCCGTCCGTGGCCACGTAGCCGACCACGCCGCGCAGCCGTCCCACCGGGATGGCGCCCCTGCGCAGCAGCCTGGGCACCGCCGTGGTCAGGTCGAGGATCGTGGAGGGGATGTTGTCCTCGGTCGGGCCGCCGTCGAGGTAGACCCCGACGGAGTCGCCCAGCTGCGCCTCGGCCTCGGCGGCCGTGGTCGCCGCGGGGGCTCCGGAGCGGTTGGCGCTGGAGACCGCGAGCGGACCGGTCTGCTTGAGGAGTTCGAGGGCCAGGGGGTGCTGCGGCATCCTGATGGCCACGGTGCCCTTGGTGTCGCCCAGGTCCCAGGAAAGGGACCGGTTGGCGCGGCAGATCAGCGTGAGCGGGCCGGGCCAGAAGGCGTCGATGAGGTCCTGGCCGTACGGGCCGAGACTGTCCACCAGGGCCGTGGCCGCGCGCACGGTTCCGACCAGCACCGGCGGGGGCATGTCGCGCCCGCGCCCCTTCGCCTCCAGCAGCTTCGTGACGGCCGGCGGGATGAAGGCGTCAACCCCGACCCCGTAGACGGTGTCGGTCGGGAAGACTATGAGCTCGTACTTCGGGATGGCTATTACCGCGTCGGCCAGCCCCATAGCCCGCTGATCAGGGTCTGAGCAGTCATAACGTCGACTCACGGCAAACCATCCTATTCTTGCCTATTCTTGGCCGAAACGGGCGGTAACGAAGCGGTCCCTGCGGGTCAGGTCTTGGCGGCTACGCACATCACGCCAGCCGTTGTCTTCGGGGAAGAGCAGATATACCGCGGTTCCCTGCTCGTCGGCGTGCTCGACGGCGACGAACCCGCCGGGACGCAGCAGCCGCCTCGCGGTCCGCTCGACGGCCCTGACCTCGTCGAGGCCGTCGCTGCCCGAGCCGTACAGCGCGCGGCGCGGGTCGTAGTCACGCACCTCGGGATCCCTGGGGATCGCACCCGGCGGAATGTACGGCGGGTTGGAGATGACCAGGTCGACCTGCCCGTTGAGTTCGGGCAGCGCGTCGGCCAGGTCTTCGGGGTGCAGGTGGACCCGGCCCTGGCCGTGTTCGAGGATGTTGCGCTTGGCCCAGCGGTAGGCGTCGGGATCGACCTCGACGGCGTGCACGATGGCCAGCGCGATCTCCTGCGCGATGGACAGCGCGATGGCGCCGGAGCCCGTGCCGAGGTCGACGACCACCGGCGAGGCGACGTCCATCTCCCGCAGGCGCTCGATCGCCCATCCCGCGACGACTTCGGTCTCCGGACGCGGGACGAACACCCCGGGCCCCACTTCAAGGGACAGGTAGCGGAAGTAGGCGCGGCCGGTGATGTGCTGGAGCGGCTCGCGGGCCTCACGCCGGGCGATGCCCTCCCAGAACAGCGCGTCGAAATCCGCGTCGGTCACGTTGTGCAGCTCGCTGCGCCGTACTCCGTGGACAAAGGCGGCGATCTCCTCGGCGTCCGTGCGTGGCGACGGCACACCTGCCTCGGCGAGCCGGGCGGTGGCGAGGGCGATCTCGTCCAGCAGAAAGGTCATGGGCGCGTTCTATGAGTGGTCTGCGAGCTTCTCCGCCATCTCGGCGTCGAGCAGGGACTGAATCACAGCCGTGAGGTCGCCGTCCAGCACCTGGTCGAGGTTGTAAGCCTTGAAACCGACGCGGTGATCGGAGATGCGGTTCTCGGGGAAGTTGTAGGTGCGGATGCGCTCGGAGCGGTCGACGGTACGGATCTGGGACTTGCGCTCGGCCATGGCGGCGGCGTTGGCCTCCTCCTCCGCGATGGCCTGGAGACGGGCACGCAGGATGCGCATGGCCGACTCCTTGTTCTGCAGCTGGCTCTTCTCGTTCTGGCAGGAGGCGACCACACCGGTCGGGATGTGCGTGATCCGTACGGCGGAGTCGGTGGTGTTGACGCTCTGGCCGCCGGGGCCGCTGGAACGGTAGACGTCGATCCTGAGGTCGTTCGGGTCGACCTGCACGTCGACCTCCTCGGCCTCCGGGTAGACGAGGACGCCCGCGGCGCTGGTGTGGATGCGCCCCTGCGACTCGGTCACCGGCACCCGCTGGACCCGGTGCACACCGCCCTCGAACTTCAGCTTCGACCACACGCCGTCGTCGCCCCTGGCCTTGACCGCCACGGTGACGTCCTTGTATCCGCCCAGGTCGGAATGGGTGGCGTCGATCAGCTCGGTCTTCCAGCCGACCCGCTCCGCGTACCTGAGGTACATCCGCAGGAGGTCTCCGGCGAACAGCGCCGACTCCTCACCGCCCTCGCCCGCCTTGATCTCCATGATGATGTCCTTGTCATCGTTGGGATCACGCGGGATCAGCAGGTGCCTGAGCTTCTCCTCAAGCTCGGGGGCACGGGCCTCAAGCTCCTTGGCCTCCTCGGCGAACGCCTCGTCCTCCGAGGCCAGCTCCCTGGCGGTCTCCAGGTCGTTGTGGACCCCCTGGAGCTCACGGTAGGTGTTGATGATGGGAGTCAGCTCGGCGTAGCGCCTGCCGAACGTACGCGCCTGCGTGGGGTTGGCGTGCACGGTGGGATCGGCGAGCTTGAGTTCCAGCTCGGCGTACTCACTGAGCAGCTCGTCGAGATTCACCGTGCGTCCTCCTCGAAGTCCTGACGAAACCTGCCTCATCACCACGAACGCCGACCCGGGGTACTCCTCGCGGGCGAGGAGCGTTCCGGGCCGGCGTCGGGATGAGAGCTACTGGCCCGTGGTCTTCTTGCCGAAGCGCTTCTCGAAGCGCGCCACCCGGCCGCCGGTGTCCAGGATCTTCTGCTTGCCCGTGTAGAACGGGTGGCAGGCGGAGCACACGTCGGCGTGGATCACGCCGGACTTCGCGGTGCTGCGGGTGGTGAAGGTGTTACCACAGGTGCAGGTCACCTCGGTGGTGACGTACTCCGGGTGAATGTCGGGCTTCATGTCCTTCGGTTCCTCTCCAATGCGCGGTCGCCGGGTCGCCACTGTCTTTCGCCTGTTCGAGGCTTACGCGCTGTAGCACACCGAGGTGCGCGCGGGCGGGAACCGGAACCGCTGCGGTTCGGCTACCAGTGTGCCAGATGCTCCAACCATCCCAGGCCACGGGACATTCCCGGAGACCATGATCGGGTTCGTATGGACGGGTCCCATTCGTACCACTAGGCTCCGGTGTCCAAACCGTAACTTTTATCACTATCTTCACCCAAGTTGGGGGCCCAAAGATGAGGAACGGAATGCGGTTGCTTCTGGCCACCGCGACGGGGGCAGCCGTCTTCGCCAACGGTACGGTCGCAGCCCTCGCCTCCCAGTCCGCCCAGTCCAGCGCCCGCGCGGACACCCGCTGCTCCGGCTCCGCCGAGTTCTCCAAGGTGGAGTGGACCGAGGCGTTCGTCCCCCTCAAGGACAACAACGACGTCACCGTCACGGCCACCCTCAAGAACCCCTTCAAGAAGGGCGCCGACGGGAAGTGGGCGAAGGACCAGGACAACAAGGCTGTACGGGACATCACCGCCCTCGGCGGGGAGATCGTCAAGACCGGGGCGACCACCGGCGCGAAGGTTGAGCTCGACCTTCCCGCCACTCCCACCATCACCGCGGACAACGAGCAGTCGGCCACCCTCGGCGAGGCCAAGGTGACCGGTAAGTTCACCGTCACCAAGGACGACAAGGACGGCAAGTGGCTGCTCAAGCTCAACCCCGTCCGCGGTAGCGCGCAGCCGTGTGTCGAGGAGATCGCGGTCGGCCCGCAGCTCAAGCTCGCGGGTGCCTCGGTGACCGACCCGGTCGTCGTCACCACGAACGACGACACCAAGGTCGCCGTCAAGGCCACCGTCCTCGGCGGCGCCACCTCGGTCTCGGCCCACCTCTACAGCAACGACGGCAACGACTCCGTCGACCTCAACCTCGACAAGGGCAACTCCGCCAACTCGTGGTACCAGGACACCTGGTTCGACAGCGACTTCAACACCGGCTCCTGGACCCTCGACGTGACCGTCACGCGCGGCAACGAGAGCATCAAGTACGAGCGGGCCGACGTCTTCACCGTCCAGCTCAAGAAGGCCAAGAAGAAGAAGGCCAAGACCAAGGTCTCCTTCGACGTCAACGCGAACAAGGTCCGCAAGGGCAAGACGGTCCGCTTCTACGGCGCCGCCTACCGGGGCAGCTCGGCCTACTCCGGCAAGGGCGTCGAGCTCTACTACCGCAAGAAGGGCTCCACCAAGTGGGTGTTCTTCGCCATCGCCAAGGCCAACCGCAGCGGTAAGTACAGCAAGGTCGTCAAGCCCAAGGCCGACGCCTACTGGCGCGCCGTGGTCACCGGCAACAGCACCACCTCCGGGTCGACCTCCGGTTACGAGTTCGTGGACGTCCGCTGACCACGAGCCCCACGTCACCTGTACCGCTCGCGTCCCCAACCCCGGGCGCAAGCCGTACAGAGGACTGACCGGCCGACGAGGACCGGGAGCGCCCGGCGGCACGGACCGCCGGGCGCTTCGCCGTTCCCGGCCGGGAGCACCTCACAACCCCAGATACGCCAGTACGGCCAGCACCCTGCGGTGGTCGCCGGGGGCGGGGTCGAGGCCGAGCTTGGCGAAGATGCCGGAGACGTGCTTCTCGACGGCCCCCGCCGTGACCGCCAGCCGGACGGCTATCGCCGAGTTCGAGCGGCCCTGCGCCATCAGGGCCAGCACCTCGCGCTCCCGCCCGCTCAGGGAGCCCAGCGGGCCGCCCGTGTGGTGGCGGTCGAGGAGCCGGTCGATCACCTCGGGGTCGAGGACCGTCCCTCCTGCCGCGACCCGGCGCACGGCGTCGAGGAAGTCGGTCACATCCGCTACCCGCTCCTTGAGCAGGTAGCCGAACGGTGCGGCTCCCCCACCGGCCAGTTCGGCCGCGTAACGCTCCTCGACGTACTGCGACAGCACCAGGACCGGCAGGGCCGGCTTCAGCGCACGGGCTTGGAGGGCCGCACGCAGTCCCTCGTCCCGATGGGTCGGCGGCATCCGCACGTCCACGATCGCCAGGTCGGGATCGTGCTCGGCGACCGCGGCCACCAGCGACGGGCCGTCGCCGACCGCCGCGACGGTCTCGATCCCGCCGTCATCGAGGAGCCTGGCCAGGCCCTCCCGGAGCAACACGGAGTCCTCGGCGATCACCACGCGCATGGTCCAAGTGTTCACCAGTCACAGGGGAGTTCGGCGCGGATCACGGTAGGGCCGCCCGGTGGGCTGTCCACCCCAAGGACGCCGTCAACGGTCGCCGCCCGGTCCGCCAGGCCCGCCAGCCCTCCTCCCGGACGGGCGAGCGCGCCGCCGGAACCGTTGTCGCGGACCTCGACGGACACCCGCCGGTCGCGCAGGCCGACCCGGACCGAGGCCTCGGTCGCCCCCGAATGCTTGGCCATGTTGGTCAGCGCCTCGGCCACCACGAAGTAGGCGACGCTCTCCACGGCCACCGGAGGCCGTTCGGCCAGTTCCACCGAAACGGCGACCCGCACGGGTGCCCTGGCCGCCAGCGCGGACAGGGCGGCGTCGAGGCCCCGGTCGGTGAGGATCGCCGGGTGGATGCCCCGCGCCAGATCGCGCAGTTCGGTGATTGCGGCCTTGGCCCCCTCGTGGGCCTGGGCGAGCAGCCGCCTGGCGGTCTCCGGGTCACTGTCCAGTTTGACCTGGGCGCGCCCCAGATCCATGGCCACCGACAGCAGCCGCTGCTGGGCGCCGTCGTGCAGGTCACGCTCGATCCTGCGCCGTTCGGCCTCGGCCGCGTCCGCCCCGCGCGCCCTGCTGGCGCGCAGCCGGGCCGATCCGGCGATCTTCTCCCCCGGGCCGAGCAGCGCCAGGGCCAGCTGCCCGTGCAGCCATGCCATCCCCCGCGTCGCGTACAGCGCCGCGACGAGCACCCCGAGCCCCGCCGGGACACACGCCAGCGCCCCGGCCGGGCCGTCGACCGTCAGCTCGCCGACGATCCGCACCTCCGTCACCCCGGACAGCACCAGTGGCGGCGTGACGAGCAGGGCGAGCGCGACGGCCCACAGGGCGGCCGAGACGACGAACTCCACCAGGCCGACCAGCGGTAACAGCAGCAGGTACAGCAGGTCCTTCCAGGTCGCGGGGTCGGCGAGCGCCCCTCCGCAGCGCAGCAGCGGGTTGCCGCCCCCACCCGGCCGGTAGGGGTCGGGGATCCTGACGCCGAAGGCCAGCCCGACGAGACGGCGTTCGAGCATCGCCGCGCCACGCCAGGCCACCATGGTCAGAGCGAGCAGCGGCGCCCCCACCCAGGCGACCGCCAGGGTCAGCGAGAACGGGATCACCGAGACCAGCACGGCGAAACAGACCAGGCCGTGGAACACGCTCCCCAGGAGGTACGGCAACGCCCGCCAGGTCATCGGGTCGACGAACATGCCCAGTGGACCGTTGGGACCCAGTGGGACGCGCAGTCTCAGCGGTGTCCGCGCCACGGGCGCCGTCCCAGCCGTCATGCGCGCCTCCCCACGCCCTGTCCGCTGTGCCCTGTAAGTGCCCTCGACGGGTCCTCCCGAGGTATGGATATCCCGGGGAGGCGGATCTCACAAGGGCCGGACAACGGCGAACGCCCCGGCCGTGAGGGCCGGGGCGTTCACCGTACGGGACGGGTGGGTCAGTCGCGATCGGAGCTGACGGTCGTCGTCCTGACCTGGAGGAGGAACTCCGCGTTGGACTTGGTCTCCTTCATCTTCTCCAGGAGAAGCTCCAGAGCCTGCTGCATGTCCAGCGCGTGCAGCACACGCCGCAGCTTCCAGATGATCTGGAGCTCGTCCTTGCCCAGGAGGATCTCCTCCTTGCGGGTGCCGGACGCGTCGACGTCAACCGCGGGGAAGATGCGCTTGTCCGCGAGCTGACGGTTGAGCTTGAGCTCCAGGTTTCCTGTGCCCTTGAACTCCTCGAAGATGACCTCGTCCATCTTGGAGCCGGTCTCGACCAGCGCCGTGGCGAGGATCGTCAGCGAGCCGCCGTTCTCGATGTTGCGGGCGGCACCGAAGAAGCGCTTCGGCGGGTAGAGCGCGGTCGAGTCGACACCACCGGACAGGATGCGTCCCGAGGCCGGGGCCGCCAGGTTGTAGGCGCGGCCGAGGCGGGTGATGGAGTCGAGGAGCACGACCACGTCGTGACCCAGCTCGACCAGGCGCTTGGCCCGCTCGATGGCGAGTTCGGCGACCGTGGTGTGGTCCTCAGCGGGACGGTCGAAGGTCGAGTGGATGACCTCGCCCTTCACCGACCGCTGCATGTCGGTGACCTCTTCGGGACGCTCGTCGACCAGGACGACCATCAGGTGGCACTCGGGGTTGTTCCTGGTGATCGCGTTGGCGATGGCCTGCAGGACCATGGTCTTGCCCGCTTTGGGCGGGGAGACGATGAGACCGCGCTGGCCCTTGCCGATCGGGGCGACCAGGTCGATGATCCTGGTGGTCAGGATGTTCGGCTCGGTCTCCAGGCGCAGCCGCTCCTGCGGGTAGAGCGGGATGAGCTTGTTGAAGTCGGGCCGCTGCCGCGCCTGCTCCGGGTCCATGCCGTTGACGGTGTCGAGGCGGACGAGGGCGTTGAACTTCTCGCGGCGCTCGCCGTCGCGGGGCTGACGCACCGCGCCGGTGATGACGTCACCCTTGCGCAGGCCGTTGCGGCGGATCTGGGCGAGTGAGACGTAGACGTCGTTGGCGCCCGGCAGGTAGCCGCTGGTCCGCACGAAGGCGTAGTTGTCGAGGATGTCCAGGATGCCGGCGATCGGGATCAGGACGTCGTCGTCACCGACCACGGGCTCGTTGCCGTCGAAGCGGTCGCGCCCACGGCGGTTGCGCTCCCTGAACCGGCCGCGACGCCCGCGACGGTCGTCGTCGTCGCCCACGCCGTGCTGGTCGTTGCGGTCCTGCGGGCCGCGGTTCTGCTGGTTCCTGTCGTTGCGGTCACCGCGGTCGTTCGACCGCTCGCCCCGGTCGTTACCGCGGTCGTTGCGGTCGTTCGACCGCTCCCCGCGGCTCTGGCCCGCGTCGGCGGCGCGCTGGTCGGGACGGCCCTCGCCGCGCTCACGCCTGTCGTTGCCGCGCTCGCCGCGCTCACCGCGGTCGCCGTTGCGGCGGCGGTCGCCGCGCTCACGGCGGCTCTCGCCGCGCTCGGGACGCGTCTCCGCCTGAACCGGCTCGGCCTGCTGCTCAACGACGGGAGCCGCGACGGGCTCGGCGGCGACGGGAGCGGGGGCCTGCTGGACGACGGGAGCGGGCTGCGCCTGCTCGGCGACCGGCTCCGCGGCCACCGGGGCGGCGGCGCGGGAACGTTCCCTCCGGCTGCGGGCCGGACGCTCGGCGACCGGCTCGGCCACGGGGGCCGCAGCGGCGGCGGGAGCGGGAGCCGCAGAGGCCTCCTTGGCCGCGACGGGAGCCGGGGCGCTCTCTGTGGCTACGCCCTGCTTCTCCTGGATCGCCGCGATGAGTTGGCTCTTGCGCATCCGCCCGGTCCCGCTGATGCCAAGGCCGGACGCGATGGCCTGCAGCTCAGGCAGCACCATGGCGGACAGGCCGGTGCCGGAGCGACGGCGCGGCTTGGCCGCGGCGCGGGTGGGGGTGTCGCCGGCCGTCGGCGATGCGCCGGCGGCGTCGGAGAGGAGTTCGGTGGTGTCGCTCACTAATGGGTCCTTCCCAGGGGTCGGGCGTGGCCATGATCAGCCAATCGTCCCGGTGGTGCGATCGACCCGGTGGGACAGACCGGGTCGGGTTGCACGTCGCGATCCTCGACGGCCCTTGGGGACCGCCGCCACTGTCGGGGAAGGGCACATCCATGCCGTCACCATCGAGATTCGCCGACGGTGGGGCTTGGAGGACACCCCCCGGATTGCTACCGGCAACCAGATGTCGAGGTAGTTCGAACGCGCATGTCCCCTCAAACGCCGCCTCTCGTTGCCCCAACCGAATGTGGAGCATTCGGAGGCGACGGATTCGGGGAGGCCACTGCGGCCCTCATGCCCCACGGTGTGGGAAATGAGACAGCGATGTGTGGCTGACAAGCACGCACCCAACAAGGGGGCACCTGGTGCGGCTACCAGCCTAACATCACCAGCGCACACAGCTATTCCCTGAAGGTCGAAGAGGTATCAGCGTGTCTCGGGAGAGACAACACGGGCACCGCGGGTTTCGACATCCAGTGGCTGGATGAGCCAATCCGTACCCACTTCCGGTGCGATCAAATCCTGCGTATCCACTGTGGAAAACGCAAGAATTGTGGGACCCGCTCCCGAGACCACGGCGGGGACCCCGATGCCGCGCAGACGTTGTACCAGATCCGCCGTACGTGGCATCGCAGGCGCGCGGTAGTCCTGGTGCAGCCGGTCCTCGGTCGCGGCGAGCAGCAGCTCCCGCTCGGGCCTGACGGTCAGCGCCGCCACGAGAAGCGCGGCCCGCCCCGCGTTCGCGGACGCGTCCGCGTGCGGCACGCTCTCGGGGAGGAGTCCCCGCGCGACCTCCGTCGAGAGGCGTTGGCGGGGAACGATGGCCACGGGCCGGATGTCGGCGTGCGGAACCAGTTTCAGCATATGCGGCGTGTTCGACCGGTCCGTCCAGGCGACGGTCAGGCCGCCCGCCAGGCAGGGGGCCACATTGTCGGGGTGTCCCTCGATCTCGGTGGCCAGGGCGAAGACGTCGTCGTCGCCGAGCGAGGACGTGCCCGCGAGCGCCCTGGCGGCCAGGACGCCCGCGCAGATCGCCGCGGAGGAGGAGCCCAGGCCCCGGGCGTGCGGAATGCGGTTGAGACAGTTCAGCCGGATGCCGTGTGGCTGCGGCAGGCCCATCCGCTCGAAGGTCGTGCGCATCGTCCTGACGATGAGGTGCCCCTCACCCTGGTCCAGCTCGCCGGCGCCCTCTCCCGAGACGGCGATCTCCACCGTCCCGGTATGGGAACCGTCCGGGGTGAACAGGCTCGCCTCGACCTCGTCGTAGAGGCCGAGGGCGAGTCCCAGGGTGTCGAACCCGGGCCCGAGGTTGGCCGATGTCGCCGGGACCCGGACGGTGACCTTGGTGCGTTCGGTCATCGAGAATCTGGGGCACGAGCCCCTGGCGTGGCCATGGGCGTGGAAGGCCCCTCCTCCTATCTGCCTGCTGTCCGCCTGACGCGGGACGGTCTGCCTGATGCTTCGGGAGTGCGCGCGAAGAGCCGCGGCGGCGGGGCCGCCGCGGCACGCGGGTCGGGGAGGTGCCCTGCGGACGGACGGTTCAGGCGAGTTCCAGCGCCTGGGCCGCGGCGTGGGCGTCGACCGAGATCGTCAGCGGGGTCGGCGCCCCGGAGATCGCCCAGTCGGGGTCCTTGAGGCCGTTGCCGGTGACCGTGCAGACGATCCGCTGGCCGGGGTCGACCAGGCCCTGGGAGTGGGCCTGCAGCAGGCCCGCGACGCTGGCGGCGGAGGCCAGCTCGACGAAGACGCCCTCCTCCTGGGCCAGCAGCTTGTAGGCGGCGGCGATCTGACGGTCGGTCACGGCCTGGATGACGCCGCCCGAGTCGTCACGGGCCGCTTCGGCCAGCTGCCAGGAGGCGGGGTTGCCGATGCGGATCGCGGTGGCGATCGTGTGCGGGTGGGGCACCGGGGCGCCGTTGACGATCGGCGCGGAGCCGCTGGCCTGGAAGCCGAACATGCGCGGGCTCCTGGTCGCGACGCCGTCCTTGGCGTACTCGGTGTAGCCCATCCAGTAGGCCGAGATGTTGCCCGCGTTGCCCACGGGGATGCAGTGGATGTCCGGGGCGTCGCCGAGGGCGTCCACGATCTCGAAGGCGGCGGTCTTCTGGCCCTGGAGCCGGAACGGGTTGACCGAGTTGACCAGCGCGATCGGGTAGCTCTCGGAGAGCTTCCTGGTCATGTCGAGACAGTCGTCGAAGGAGCCCTCGACCTGGATCAGCTTGGCCCCGTGGACGAGCGCCTGCGCCAGCTTGCCCATCGCGATCTTGCCGCGGGGCACGAGCACGGCGCAGGTCAGGCCCGCGCGGACGGCGTAGGCGGCGGCCGAGGCGCTGGTGTTGCCCGTCGAGGCGCAGATGACGGCCTTCGCGCCCTCCTCGACGGCCTTGCTGATGGCCATGGTCATGCCACGGTCCTTGAAGCTGCCGGTCGGGTTGGCCCCCTCGACCTTGAGGTAGACGTCGCAGCCGGTCAGCGCCGAGACCCGGTGTGCCGGAACGAGCGGTGTGCCGCCCTCCAGCAGCGTGACGACGGGCGTCGCCGTGGTCACCGGAAGTCGGTCACGGTACTCCTCGATGAGGCCACGCCACGCCCTGCTCATCATTGCTCCTCCCGCGCGTTCCCAGCACGCGCGTTCTACCTGCGGTGTTAGGCAGCAAGTCTACGGGTAATGGGATCTGAACCGGGATCTGCCGTCCACCAACTGGACACCTCAAGCGTCTCCCCAGGAAACGCTCAGGAAGCGTGGGTAGTGTCATCGGGTCCTGAGAAGCGGGAACGCAGACAAGGAGCGGCGGAACATGGCGGGCGGAGTGGCGACCAGACGGCCCCCGATCCGGCACAACGACTACTCCCCTCTCGATCCGCCGCCGCTGGGCGACTGGGCTCCCTCCCTGTCGGTCAGCGTGGTCGTCCCCGCGTACGGCGGGCAGCACGCGCTCGACCTCACCCTCGCCTCCCTGGCCGCGCAGACCTATCCCGGTCACCTCATGGAGGTGATCGTGGTCGACGACGGCAGCGATCCACCGCTGCGCCTGCCGGACATCGCCCCCGAGGGCGCCAGGATCGTTCCCTCCGCCTCGGACGGCTGGGGCATCGCGCACGCGCTCAACACCGGTGCCGCCGTGGCCGAGGGGCGGATCATCCAGCGGCTCGACGCCGACATGGTCGTCTGGCCCGAGCACATCGAGGCGCTGGCCCGCTGGCACCACCTGAGCGACTACCTGGTCACCATCGGCGCCAAGAGGTTCGTCGAGGAGCCGCCCCCGGACCTCTCCCCCGAGGAGCTCTACGAGCACGCGCGCGCCGGCTCCCTCGGCGAGGTCCTCGACCTGTCGAACGCGCTGGCCAGTTCGACGGAGCAGACGATCTCCCGGACCGACGGCCTGCGCAGCAGCCGCAACCCCTACCACGTGTGCACGGGGCCGACGGTCTCGATGCGGCGGGAGACCTTCCACGCCGTGGGCGGGGTCGATCCCGGCGTGCTCAGGGGTGAGGACACCGAGTTCGCCTACCGGCTGGCCACCCACGGGGTGGTCTTCGTCCCGGACATGGCGGCCAGGGCCGCGCACCTGGGGCTTCCCGCGCAGCGGGTCGACCGGGACCGGACGGTCAGGGCCGTCGCCCCCTACCTGGCCCACCGGGTTCCGCTCCGCCGCGACCTGCGCAAGGACGGGGGCAGACGGTGGCTGGTGCCGTACGTGGAGGTGGTCCTCCATGTCGACGGGGACGAGAGGCAGGTGCGGGCCGCGGTGAGCGCCGCGCTTGAGGGTTCGGTCTCCGACGTCCGGGTCACCCTGGTCGCGCCCTGGTCGCGTCTGTCGCCCGGACGGCACTCGGTGCTCGGCGACCCGTCGTTCGAGCTGCGCGTGATGCGGGAGCACTTCGCCCACGACGAGCGGATCAGGCTGGCCGACGAGGTCGTCCCGACGCCGGGGCCGACGCCGTTCCGCTACACGGGGCCGGTCTCGGTCCCGCTCGGCAGGGAGACGCTGGAGCGGATGATCGCCGCGGTCCAGGAGGACCGGTCGGGCATGCTCGTCGTCGATCTCGGTGAGGACGGGTCGGCGACGCTGGAACGGGCGGAGGCGCTGGGCAGGGCCAGGCTGCTCGGCGCGGACGACGTCGTCACCTCGATCAAGGCCACCCACGGGGTACGGCACGGCACGAAGGCGGAGTTCTGGCCCGCTCCCCGGCGTCAGGCACCCAGGCCGGCCCCGGCCAAGACCGCCAAGCCCTGCGCGAACCAGTCCTCCGCCTCCAGGGCGACCCGGTCCCTGCGTTCCAGGCTGGGGGCGGCCTTCAGGGAACTGCGGGCCTGACGGCGGAGGTCTCGCCCTGCTCCTGCTGCGGGCGGGGAACGACGCGCCGCCGTACGACCAGGCCGAAGGCGACGACGAGCAGGCCCGCGACACCCGCGACAGCGAACGGCGCCGCGGGCCGCCAGGAGCTGAAGAGCGTCCCGCCGACCGTGGAGATGACGAGGATGCCCACGGCGCCGCAGAGCGTCTGCACGCCGTAGGCGGAGGCGCGCACCGCCGGGGGGACCTGCTGGGCCAGCAGCGGACCCGCGCTGACGATGGCGGCGATCTCGCCGAGGCCGATGAGCGCGGCCACGGCCATCATGCCCGAGCCGAGCGGGTCGTCGACCAGCAGCGTGGACAGGTAGGCGACGGCGGCCAGGGCCTGGGCGACCAGGACGGCGTCCTGGCGGCGCAGCCGGTCGCCGAGCCAGCCGAACAGCGGGGCCCCGAGGGTGGCGACCGTCTGCGCGACACCGACCACGGCTCCGCCTCTGGCCACGGCCTCGACGGGGGACAGGCCGCCCTCCCTGACGCCGTGGACGACGACCCACAGCGGCAGGAACGCCGCGACGATGGACAGGTCGGCGCGGGCCACGAAGGAGGCCGCGTACGACAGCGCGACCCCGGGGTCGCGGGCGAGCGCGAACCCCTCCCTGACCAGGCGGACCAGCGGGATGCGCGCCGAGGCGGCGTCCACCCTGATCCTGGAGATGGTGACCCACATCAGCACGGCGACGGCCAGGATGATCACGGCGACGATCAGGAACGAGTAGCGGGCCGCGTCGACCGTGGCCGCCCTGCCTCCGTCCCCGCCGAGGTTCCTCTCGATGATCGCGGGCAGGCGGACCAGGCCGAGGACGGCCACCATGGCGCCCAGCCCGCTGAACAGGCCGATCAGTCCGTATGACTTGCCGCGTGAGCGGTCGCGGACGTAGTCGATGGCGACCGTGGCGAGCATCCCGTTGAGGGCCGCCACACCCAGGGCGAAGACGACCCTGAGCGCGACGAGCATGGTCACGTTGCCCGCGTAGGGGAACAGCAGGGTGGACAGGCCGCACAGCGCGAACCCGGTCACCACGACGGGCCGCCTGCCGAAGCGGTCGGCGAGCGCGCCGTACCAGGGGAGGCTGAGGATCATCGCGATCTCGGCGGCGGCGGCCAGCAGGGCGACCACCCTGCCCTGGTCGGCTCCCTGGCCGTCGAGCACGCCGAGCAGCAGGAGGGGCTGGGCGGCGGGCAGGAATGTGATGATCATGGTCGCCGCGAACGCCATGATCATGGACGCCACCAGGTTGCCTGGGCTGATGCCGTCGGACAGGTGAAGCCCGGCGAAACGGCGCGGGGGAAGGGCGGCCATGCGGCGATCTTGCCAGCCGCCTGATCACTTCTCCAGCGTTACCGCTCGATATGATCACGACAATTCCGGAAATATTTCTACCGGGGAGCAGCACGTGACCGATCAGGCACTAAAAGGCATCAACACCCAGATACCTAACGTTGCACGCATGTACGACTACTATCTGGGCGGCAAGGACAACTTTCCCGCTGACCGGGAGGCGGCGGAACGGGCCCTGACGGTCGTCCCCGAGATCAGGCACAGCGCCAGGTCGAACCGCGCCTTCCTGCGCCGCACGGTCGACTTCGTCGCCAGGACGGGCATCGACCAGTTCCTCGACCTCGGAGCCGGGCTGCCCACCCAGAACAACGTCCACCAGGTCGCCCCCGGCGCCAAGGTCGTCTACGTCGACAACGACCCGACCGTGCTGGTCCACGGCAGGGCGATCCTCGGCAAGAACGAGAACGTGACCATCGTCGAGGGGGACATGCGCCGCCCCCGCGAGATCCTGGAGCACCCGGACGTCCGCGCGGCGATCGACTTCGACAGGCCGGTCGGTGTCCTGCTCCTGGCGATCATGCACTTCGTGCCTGACGAGGACGACCCCTGCGGGATCCTCGCGACGTTCCGCGAGGCCATGGCCCCCGGCAGCCACCTGGTCATGTCACACGTCGCCATCGACGCCAGGCCCGCGGCGGCCGACGGGGTCACCAAGGTCTACGACCGGGCCTCCTCACCGTTCGTGGCCAGGACCAGCAAGGAGATCGTCCGGCTGTTCGAGGGCTTCGACGTGGTCGAGCCCGGCATCGTCAACCTGCCCGAGTGGCGCCCCGCCCCCGGGGACACCGTGCCGTACAAGGGGATCGGGTCCTACTTCCTGGGCGGGGTCGGAGTGGTCAACGGCGACGGGTGATCGCCCGCTTCACCGAGGACAGCAGACCGTACTGGACGACCTTCCTGGCCGCGGCCAGTTCCTTGCGCAGGGTACCGACCTCGCGCCGCAGCTCGACGGCGCTCCTGCGCCAGCGGCCCGCCTCCTCGCGCCACCGGGTCACCTGGCCGCGCAACCGCTCGGCCTCCTTGGTGAGGCGGGCGATCTCGGCCTGCGCCTCCGCCCTGGCCCGGTAGGCCCCCCTGCGCCCGGCCGGGGTCCTGGCCTCCCGCAGGAAGCCGTAGGTCTCCCCGTCCGCCCAGAAGACGCCGAAGGTGTCCTGGACCGCGTCGTCGAGCGGCTCGCCGTCGGCGGCCACGATGGCCGCGCGGGCGAAGGCCGCGGTCCGCTCCAGCCTGGCGACGGTGAGTCCCCGCTCCGCGTCTTCCGCCAGGAGCACACTGACCAGGCCGTATCCTCCGTCCGTCGCCAGGTCGAGCAGTCTGGCGAGGGTGTCCTCCCCCGGTGTCCATCCGGCGGGCAGCCGAAGCCGGTACGGCACCGCCCCCCACGACGACTCCCCCGGCCGTCCCGCCTGTCCCGGGGACGACGAGGTGAACCGCACCCGGCCCTCGTGCGCGTAGTGGCCGAGGATCAGCGTCAGGTCGAGGTGGGGGTCGCGCAGCGGGGCACGTCCCTCGACGCCCGCGTGCTCCCAGGGGCCGGGGACGGTGACCGCGACGTCGGGCACGGTGCCCGCGAGCACGGCGTCCACACTCGCCCTGACCTCGTCGTAGCCGGGGTCGCCGTCGCTCTCGACGACCACCTCCAGGTAGGGCACCTTCCACTGCCGCGCCGGGTGGGAACGCAGCCAGCGGTAGGCCGGGATCCGGTCGGCGACGAAGGCGTGACTGACCCGGTCGATCGGCGCCTTGTCACGCATCCGCATGGTCGGCCCCAGGTGGAAGGCGCGGGCCAGCGGCTCGGGCACGAAGACCGCGCCCGCCTGGGCGAGCCGGTAGCCCATCTCGGTGTCCTGACCGAGGACGAGATCGGTGTCCATGGGGCCCGCCTCGGCCAGCAACGCGGCGTTGACCGAGGTCGCGCCGCCGACGTGCAGGCTGAAGGCCCGGCTGCGGCCGTCGGTCAGGCCCGAGGTGCGTTCGATGAGGTCGACCAGCCAGGCGTGCGGCTCGGCGGGCTCGAACAGCTCGGCCAGGTCCGGCGCCTCGGCCACCTCCCGCGCCGTGGGCAGCGGCGCGGGCGTGAAACGCAGCCGCCCCGTCACCACGAGGTACGGCGCCGCGTGGTGCCAGCGCATGTGCGCCTCGACGGCCTGCCGGTCCAGGACCACGTCCGAGTCGAGCCAGTGGACCACGTCGCCGGTCGCGGCCCGCAGCCCGGCGTTTCGCGCGTGCGCCCTGCCCGGGACCGGGCAGGCGACCAGCCGGGTGCCCGCGGGCCTCAGCTCGGGCAGGCGCAGCGGCGGGTCGCTGCCGTTGTCGACCACGATGACCTCGGTCAGGTCCTCGGGGTAGGTCTGGCCCGCGAGCCCGGCGAGCACCAGGTCGAGCTTGTCCTGGCCGCCGTAGGCCGGCACGACCACGCTGACCCGCAGCGACGGGGTCCAGGCCCCCGGCTCCGGCGGGGTGAGGCTGCGGTAGTCGTTGCCCACGACCCGCGCGATCACGAGGCCTCCAGGATCAGGCTCGGCGCGAAGCCGTACCACTGGTACGACGCGACACGCAGGAAGTGGGCCAGCGGCAGCCGCCAGGTGTGCTCGGCGCTCACCGAGCGTCGCAGCACGTAGCCGAGACCGTGGGTGCGGTAGATCCGTGCCCCCTCGGCGTGTGCGGCCTTCAGGAAGGCCGCGTCGACCCCGCGCGGCAGGGCGGGGAAGCCCCCGGTCCGCGTGAACAGGTCTCTGCCGCTCAGGATCGTGCCGCCCGCGACGTGGTCGGACCAGATCTCACTGGTGTAGTCGGTGCGGCGGACCGTGACGCCCAGGGGCTCCAGGTGGAAGAACTCGGCGGCGGTGCCCACGATGTCGGCGCCCGAGTACGCCCTGGCCAGCAGAAGGTCGGCCAGGTGCTCGGGACCGTACCAGTCGTCGTCGTCCCACTTGGCGACGTACTCTCCCGACGCTCCGGCCGCCGCCAGGTTGAGCACCTCGCCGAAGGGCACGGCCGCGGGCGCCTCGGTCACCCTGACCGGCAGGCCGCTGTCCTCGACCGCGCGCCGTACCTCGGGGTGGTCGGCCGGGACGCCGTGCAGGCCGAGCAGGACCTCGGTCTCGACCCGGCGCTGGGCGGCTATCTGGGCGAGCGCCCCGCCGAGCAGGTGCGGGCGCATGGTGGACATCACGACGCTGACGGACGGGGTGCCCCGGGGAGGGACGCCCAGCAGGGACAGGCCGTGGCGGCGCAGCCGTACGCTGTGCTCCTCCCTGCGCAGGGCGGTCACCGAGTGCGGCGGCGGGTTCTCCTCCGGCTCTCCGGGGGTCCAGGCCGCCAGCAGGCGGGCCAGGCCGGGCTCGGCCCAGCCGGGCGAGGAGGCGGCGCGCAGCGGGACTCCGGCGGCGGCGAGCGCGGTGAGCGCGCCCGTGGGGACCTCCTGATCCGGCCAGCCGACGTTCAGGCCGAGCAGCGGCCTGAGCCTGTCGATCTCGGCGGCCTCCGGGCGCTCCCCGACGGGCTCACCCGCCGCGAGCCATGCGGAGCCGGACCACGTCAGCTCGGCCATCCCCTCCTTCGCCGTCCGCAGGAAGCCCGCCGGGGTCGCGGAAGGGGCCGGAACGGGCCCTGATGGGGGTGGGGACGTGGGCGGTGACGCGGAAAGGGCGGGGGAGGGCACCGACGCAGGATATCGAGGCCGGGAGATCACTTCCCAGCGCGTTCCAGGGTTGACACGGGCGCTCACCGACAGTCACTCACAGCATTCACCCAGGTCACAAAAACCTTGAGGTTTACCGTTTATCGCTATATCCACTCATGTGGAGTGGATAGCCTCGAACACTCCCCCCGACAGAACAGGCAACGAACGACAGAGCGGCACGGAAGGTAAGCGCGGATGTCCACGCCCCGAAAATTGACGCTACTGACGACGATCGCGGTCCCGCTGGTCGTGATCGCGCTGACCCTGCTCGCGGTCCTCGGCGCCGTCCCGGTCGTGGGCGCCCTCGGGCTCGCCGCGGCCGTGGCCGTGCTGGCCGCCCAGGCGCTGACCCTCGTCACCCTGCGCAGGACCGACGGGAAGGCCCAGCGTGTCGACAACCGGGTCAAGCGGCAGGAGGCGGAGCTGGCCAAGGTCAGGACGGCCGTCGAACGGCTGGACGGACGGCTCGACGAGATCGTCTCCCTGCTCAGGCAGGAGAGCGGCAGGCACGAGGAGGACCTGCGGGCGATCCTGGTCTCCCTGGGCGAGGACCGGCTGACGGCCGTTCCCCGGCGCAGGGAGATGGAGGAGTTGGTCAGCGAGCTGCTCCCCAAGCTCGCCGCGGCCGAGGCCAGGCCCTGGCGGGCCAGGCCGGAGGGCGCGGCGTGAGTGAGGCCCGAGAGCGCCGGGAGGCGGGTTCCGGTACGGCCGGCCCGTCCCTGGACGGAGAGGACGGCGCGCTCAGGACGGGCGGGGAGGACGGCACGGGACAGGTCGCCGTTCCCCCCGCCCGGAACACCGGAGGGGTTCCCAGGGTCAGGCACAACGACTACGGCTCGCTGACCCCGCCGGAACCCGGCCACTGGGAGCCCCGGCTCGGGGTGAGCGTGGTGATCGCCGCCTACGACTGCCAGGAGTCCCTCGACCGCACGCTCGCCTCCCTGGCCGCCCAGACCTACCCGGCCCATCTCACGGAGGTGGTCGTCGCCGACGACGGCAGCGAACCGCCGTTGCGGATCGACGGCCCCGCCCCGGCCGGAACCCGGATCGTCCGGGTGCCCGAGGGCCGCTGGGGACGCGGCTGGGCGCGCCAGACCGGTGCCGCCTCGGCGACCGGCGACGTCCTGCTCTGGGTGGACGCCGACGTGGTCCTCGACCGGGAGCACGTGGAGGCGCACATGCGCTGGCACCACCTGGCCCCGTACGCGGTCGTGCTCGGCGACATCCGCTTCACCCCCGAGCCGTCCGGGGACGCGCCGGGACCCGAAGAGGTCCTCGCGGCCGTACGGCGGGGGCGTGCCGAGGACCTCTTCCCCGTCTCCTCCCCGCACGCCTGGCGGGCCGAACGGTTCGCCGAGACCCGGCGGCTGCGGGAGGCCGGTTCCCGGGCCCACCTGCTCCACTCTGGGGCGGCGACCTCGGTCCCGCTGGCGCTGCTGCGCGCCGCGGGAGGGGTGAACACCGCGCTGAACATGGGTGAGGACACCGACCTGGGCTTCCGGCTGGCACAGGCGGGGGCGGTCTTCGTCCCCGACCCGCGCGCCACGGCCTGGCACCTCGGCCCCTCGACGGTCATGACCAGAGAGAAGGAGGTGCACCGGCACAACTGGTCGGTGCTGCCCGACCTCATCCCCGACCTGCGCTGGCTGCGCGCCCACCCGCGCAGGACCTGGCTGGTGCCGTACGTGCGCGTCGTCGTGGACGCGGCCGGGGCCACCTACGAGGAGGTCAGGACGAGTGTGGACGCCGCGCTCGCGGGCACCCTCGCCGACGTCGCCGTCACCGTGACCGGACCGTGGTCGGCCCTGCCCCGGGGACGTCGTTCCTCCCTCGACGAGCCGCTGCTCGACCTTCGCCTGGTGCGCAACCTGTACGGCGGCGAGCCGCGCGTCTCCTTCGCCGAGACCGTCCCCGACGCGGCCCCCGCCCCCTTTCGCCTCACCTGCCCCGCCGGATGGGCCCTCGGCCCCGACACCCTCGCCAGGCTGGTCGAACACGCGGAGAGCGAGGGGTACGGCCTGCTGAGCGTGGTGCTCGACGAGCGGGAGAACGGGGTCACCGCGGCCAGGCTCGAACGCACCTCGGCCTTCGCCAGGGCGGCGCTCGTCTCCGGGGACGACCGGGACGACCTGGTGCACGAGATGTTCGGCTCCCTGTGGGTGGGCGGGGAGGAGTTCGGCTTCACCCCCGCGGACCGGCCCCAGCCCGTCGCCGGGGACACCGCCAGGTGGCGGGCGGAGGCGGCCAGGTGGCGGCGCGAGGCCGAACGCCTTGAGGACGAGGTGCGGAGCCTGCGCCGGGAGGCGCAGGAGGCGCGCGAGCGGGCCGAACAGGCCGGGGCCGAACGGCGGCGTGGCCCGATCGGCGAGATCATCGCGACCGTCCGGCACAGGAGGGCGGGCTGATGTCGTTCCTGACCGACCTGCTCGGCGGCCGGGACGCGCGGGGCCTGCTGGTCTGCCACGCCGGGTTCGACACCCTCGAAAACCTGGAGCCGTACCGGGTGACGGACCTCGACGGCGACCTCGGCGGGCTGCCCGGAGCCCAGGACGGCGTGACGGAGGTCCTCGTCGTCGCCAGGACGCCGACCGACGTCCGCAGGGCCGCGGCGCTGCAGTCCCTGCTCCCCTCGGCCTCACGGGTCACGGTCGCCGTCGAGGAGGCCCCGTACTGGTACACCGCGCCGGTGATCTCCCCCGTCCCCGCGCACCGCTGGCGGTCCCTGACCGAACTGCGGGTGCACCGTCCCGCGAAGGACGCCTGGGCGGTCGAGGCGAGGTTCGCCAAGCCCACGCCCGCGGGCCGTACGCTCGCCGCGACCGCCAGGGCGTTCGGCGGGCACGGGATGGACGCGGTCGCGGCCCCGGTGGCCGGGCTGGCTGGCCCCGGAGCCGCCCACTGGCGTCCCGGCGACCCCAACGCCGCCCCCGCCGAGGTGACGGGCCCGGTCCCCGAGCGGTTCGGTGCCGCGGGAGCCGACCTGGTCCTGCGCGTCACCGACGAGGAGCCGCCCTCCTGGGAGGGCGCGGGGACCCCGATCGACCGCCCCGCCGCCGCGCTGATGAGCTGGGAACGGCTCGGCCGTCCGGGAGGGGCGGGCATCCTGCGCAGCGGCCTGGGAGACCTGTCGGAGCCCAGGACCATCCCGCCGGTCGACGACCGTTCGGTCAACCCGACGGGCTTCGTCACCGTGCCGTCGCTCGGCATGGCCGACCTGTCCGTCGAGTCGGGCCGCTGGGCGATCACCTGTGAGGGGCGCACGCTCACCGTCCTCGGCGCCTCCGGCTGCGTGACCGACGTGGACGTCACCAGGATCAGGCAGGTCAGAGGGGTGCGCGTGGACTGGCGGCGGGGCCACAGCGGGCCGGTCGCCGCGCTGCGGGTCGTCACCGGGCTCGCCGCGGCCGGGGTTCCGCTGGTCTGCGAGACCGTGCCCCCGTGGGCGGGCGCGCTCGGCCGGGACCTCGCCGAGCTGGTCACCTCCGCCGACGAGACCGCGCTCGCCGACGACCTGACACGTGAGGAGTACAGCGTACGGCTGCGCAGGCGGGCGCTGCGCGTCCACGGCGTACGGGCCCGCTGGGAGCAGCTCGGCGCCCCCGCCGTCCCCGTCCCCCTGGTCTCGGTGCTGCTGGCGACCCGGCGTCCCGAGATGGTGCGCTTCGCGTTCGAGCAGCTGTCCAGGCAGCGCGGCGCCGAGTTCGAGGTGATCCTCGCCCTGCACGGCATCCCCGCCGGACATCCGGACGTGGCGGAGGCGACGGCGTCCTTCGACCGGCCGCTCACCGTGTTCGAGACGGACCGGGCGAGCGTGTTCGGCACGGTACTCAACGAGGCCGCGGCCAGGGCGTCGGGGGCGTTCCTGCTGAAGATGGACGACGACGACTGGTACGGCCCCGACTTCGTCTCCGACCTGCTGCTGGCCCACTCCTACTCGGGGGCCGAGGTGGTCGGCATGGTGCCCGAGTTCGTCTACCTCGCCTCGATCGGGGTGACCGTCCACCGGGAACAGGTCACCGAGCAGATCACCAACTTCATCGCGGGAGGGACCATCCTCACCGAGCGTTCGGCCTTCCACGCGGTGGGAGGTTTCCGCCCGCTTCCCGGCACGATCGACGCCCAGTTCCAGCACGCCGTGCAGGGCGCGGGCGGGCGGATCTACCGCACCCAGGGGCTGGGGTACGTGCTGCGGCGCGGCAACGCCGCGGGGCACACCTGGCGGGAGCCCATCGGCACGTTCCTGCGCAGGAACAAACGCCAGTGGCGCGGCTTCCGGCCGAGCGCGCTGATGGAGCTGCCCGTGGAGGCGGGATGACCGCGCGGATCCCCGGCAACGACTACGGGGTGCTGGAGCCGCCCGCGCCCGGCACGTGGCGGCCCCGCATGGCGGTGAGCGTGGTGATCCCCGCCAGGGGCGGGCAGGAAAGACTCGACCTCACCCTGGCCGCCCTGGCCGCCCAGACCTACCCCGCCCACCTGCTTGAGGTGGTCGTCGTGGACGACGGAAGCGTTCCCCCGCTCCGTGTCCCCGGGATCGCCCCGGAACGCACCAGGATCGTCCGCTCCCCCCAGGGCAGGCGGGGCATCGCGGGCGCCATGGAGACCGGTACGGCCGCCGCCGACGGCGAGGTGATCCACAGGATGGACGCCGACATCGTCCCCTACCGCGACCACGTCGAGGCGCACATGCGCTGGCACCACCTGGCCGACTACCTGGTGGTGCTCGGGAGGCTGCGCTTCACCGCCGCGGCGGGCCCCCTCCCGGCCCCGGCCCAGGTCAGCGGGGTCGTCGCGGACGGCGGCGCCCACGGCCTCTTCGCGGAGGACCCCGAGCACGGGCACGACTGGATCGACGAGCTCGTCGCGGCCCATCGCGGCCTGCGCGACGCGCCAAGCCCCCTGCTGCACCGCGTCCACGTGGGGGCGACGGTCTCCTCACCCGCCGCCCTGCTGAAGGAGGCCGGCGGCCTGGACACCTCCCTGGCGCTCGGCGAGGACACCGAGCTGGGCTACCGGCTCACCCAGACCGGCGCGGTCTTCGTCCCCGACGCCGAGGCGGTGTGCTGGCACCTGGGCACCACGACGGCGATGCGCAGGCCCGCCGAGGTCAGACGGCACAACGGGCCGTTCATCGCCGACCGCGTGCCGTACCGGCGCAATCTGCGCTCCGACCCGGGCCGCCAGTGGCTGGTGCCGTACGTCGAGGTGGTCGTGGACGCGGCGGACGCCTCCTTCGAGGACGTCAGGGCGAGCGTGGACGGCGCGCTGGCGAGCACCCTGTCCGACGTGAGCGTGGTGTTGACCGGCCCGTGGGCCCTGCTCGACGCGCGTCCGCCCGGTGAGGAGGGCCGGACGCCGCTGGACGACCCGCTGCTCGACCTGAGGCTGGTGCGCGGGCAGTACGCGGGCGACGGCCGGGTGCGCCTGGCCGAGCGCGTCCCCGCGACCTCCTTTCCCGCTCCCTTCAGGCTCACCTGCCCGCCGGGGTGGGTGCCGGGGGCCGAGAGCCTGGCCATGTTGGTCGAGCAGGCCGACGGGGACGACGAGGGACTGCTGCTCGTCGCGCTCGACGAGAACGAGACCGGCGTCGTCACCGCGCGTCTCGAACGGACCTCGGCCGTCGCCAGGGCGCTGCGCGTCGCGGCCGAGGGCGAGTCCCTGGACGACGTGATCGCCGACCTGTACGGCGCCACCTGGCTGGACGCCGAGACCTGGCGGTTCCGGCCCGCCTCACGCGCCTATCCGGCCTGGGCCTCGGCCCGCAACAGGGAGGCCGTGCGCTGGCGCGCGGAGGCGGAGAGACACGGGCGGGAGGCCGAGCGCGCCAGGCAGCGGGTCGCCGCGCTCAAGGCCGAGCTGCGTGAACTGCGCGCCCAGGCGGCCAAGGGCGACCGCGCCGCCGCCCGGTGGAAGGAGAAGGCCGAGCAGCGCCGCCTCGAAGCCGTGGCCCTGCGCAGGGAACGGGACCGTTCCCTGCTGCGCCGTGCGGCCCGCAGGCTGCGGGGTCTCGCCGAGGGCGGCCGCTGACCCGCGCCTTCCCCTGCTTTCCCCCGCTTTCCCCTTGACACGCCTGGCATGCCTGGAACGGCGCCATGGTGACACCACAGCGGACTTGCCATGGCGCCATCGTGGCGTCATAGTGGCGTCATGGACCTGACGCCGTACGTCGATCACCTGCGCCGCGAGCTCACGGTCGTCGCGGAGACAGGCGGCGAGGAGGTGCGCGCCGCCGCCAGGCAGCTCACCTCCGCCCTTGAGTCGACCACCAGGCTCGTCCTGCTTGAGGCGCTGTCCACCGCCGCCGACGAGATCAGCCGCGACCTCGCCCCCGGCTCCGTCGAGGTACGGCTGCGCAGACGCGACCCCGACTTCGTGGTGACGCCTCCTCCGGCGGCCAGGCCGTTCGAGGAGGGCTTCGAGGCCGGGGCACCCACCGCCCAGGGCCCCGCCCCCACCGCGCCCGAGGCGGAGGACGGCGGCACGACACGCCTGTCCCTGCGGGTCCCCGAGCACCTCAAGCCGCGCATCGAGGAGGCGGCGGGCAAGGAGGGGCTTTCGGTCAACGCCTGGCTGGTCCGCGCCGTCTCCGCCGCCCTGGAGGCCGGGGCCCGCCCCTCGCCGCCTCCCCGGGTCTCCCAGCGAGGCGAACGGCGCTACACCGGCTGGGTGCGGTAGCCGACCGTCAGGAAGAGAGCGCCATGCCCACCTTCGACACCCCGGAACCGATCTTCGTCGTCATCGACATCGGGGCGGGCCACATCCGGCTCAACGCCGCCGAACGCGCGGACACGGTCGTCGACGTGCAGCCCGCCGACGAGCACGGCGGCGCCGACATCAGGGCCGCCGAGCAGACCCGGGTCGAGTACGACCAGGGCAGGCTCCTGGTCAAGGCCCCCAAGACCAGGATCGGCTCGCTGCTCGGGTGGGACGGCTCGGTCAGGGTCGTCATCGACCTGCCCGAGGGGTCCCGTGTCGACGTCAGCGCCATGGCCGACCTCCACTGCGAGGGGCGGCTCGGCGAGTCCACGCTGCGCACGGTCTCCGGCGACATCTGGCTCGGCCAGACCGGCGAGCTGCGGCTGAACACCGCCGACGGCGACATCACGGTGATCCGCTCCGTCGGGCGCACCGAGGTCACCACCTCCAACGGTGAGATCAGGATCGGCGAGATCGACGGCCCCGCGATGGTCAGGACCGCCAACGGCGGCATCACCATCGGCGAGGTCACCGGCGACCTGCGGCTGAACACGGCCTACGGCGACATCACCGTGGGCCGCGCGCTGGCCGGCGTCGACGCCAGGACGGTCTCCGGAGACATCCGCATCGGTGAGGCCGTACGCGGGTCGGTGGTCCTGGAGACCTCCTACGGCAAGCTGAAGGTCGGCATCCGGGAGGGAACCGCCGCCTGGCTCGACCTGAGCACGCCCTACGGCAGCGTGCGCAACACCCTGGAGGCCGTGGACGGCCCCTCCCCCTCTGACGAGACCGTCGAGGTGCGTGCCCGCACCCACTACGGCGACGTCGTGATCCATCGTTCCTGAAGTCCTGAAAGGCGAAACGAGGGACAGAATGCACAATTTCGCGATCTCGGCGTCCGGGCTGCGCGTGTCGTTCGGCGACAGGACCGTCCTGGACGGCGTCGACCTTGAGGTCCCCTCGGGGACGGTCTTCGCGCTGCTCGGCGCCGAGGGCTCGGGCAAGACCACGGTGATCCGCATCCTGTCCGGGGTGACCGGGGCCGACGGGGGCCTGGTGCGGATCACCGGGGAGCACGTGGGCCGCCGTTCTCCCCTGGACGACTCGCTCACCGGTGAGGACAACCTGCTCGCGGTCGCACGGCGGCGCGGGCTCGACCACGCCGAGGCCGCGCGGTGCGCCGCCGGGCTGCTCGGCCGCCTCGGTCTCACAGAGGCCTCAGGGACGGCCTCAGGGATGCCGGTCGCCGCCTACTCCGGCGGTATGCGGCACAGGCTCGGCATCGCGACGGCCCTGGTCGGCTCCCCCGAGGTGGTCCTCCTCGACGAGCCGACCGGCGGGCTCGACCCCAGTGGCCGCCGTGCCGTACGGCGGGTCCTGCGTGATCTCGCCGCGGAGGGCGTCACGGTCTTCCTGACGACGCGGCACCCACGGGACGCGGGCGAGCTGGCCGACCGGGTCGCGGTCCTGTCCCAGGGCAGGATCGTCGCCGAGGGGACCCCGCGGGAGCTGGGGCGCCTGGCCTCCTGCGGCCACGCCCACCTGCGTTTCGCCGACGCCGAGGAGCTCGAATGGGCCGTGCGCGTCCTGGGCGGCGTGCCCGGCGACGACGAGGCGTTCACCCTGCGGGTCCCGAACGACGGCAGCGTCGGCTCCCTGCGTGCCCTTCTCGACAGGATCGACCACCAGTTGCTCGCCGTGGACGGGCTCTCGGTCCACGCCCCCGACCCCGACGACGTCTTCCTCACGCTCACCGCCCGCCCCGTGACGGGCTGACAGGCCCGCCGTGACGGTCCACAGTACGGTCAGCCGCGGGCGCCGACCGCGTCCCGCAGCGTCATGACGACCGTGCCACGGCGTTCGCGGGCCGCCAGCCACGCCAGGAAGCCGTCCAGAACCTTCGGCGGCACCGAGTAGAGGCCGCAGTCGTCGCAGACCCGGTGGAACACCAGCGGAAGGACGCCGCCACCGGCCCGTTCCGCGTTGAGGACCAGCTGTCTCAGCTGCCGCAGCGAGGTGTCCTCACGGACGGAGCCCGGGGTGCGGATGCCGTACCGGTCCCGGGGGCGCCGGGGTTCGGTCTCCGGGCAGCCGGAGCAGCTCCACTGCCGCAGGCCGCCGACCGTGCGGGCGGCGTCGTAGCCGCATCCCCGCGCGACCTTCTTGGCCTGGGCGTCGACCGCGCCGAAGGGGTAGGCGAGGGTGACGGGACGCAGCCCCCAGGCGAGCAGCCTCCTGCGGTCGTCACAGATCTGCCCGCGCTGCTCGGCACGGGTCAGCTCGTCCAGCCGGACGTGGGTCAGGGTGTGGCCGCCGACCTCGTGCCCCGCCCGGGCCAGCGCGACGACCTGCTTGCGGGTCAGCTTGCCCGCGCGTCCGGCGGTCGCGGAGTTGACGTAGAACGTTCCCCGCATCCCTCTGCGCTCCAGCAGACGCGCCGCCGCCACGTGGGTGGCGTCCCCGTCGTCGAAGGTCAGCGAGACGACGGTCCTGACCTTCCCGGCGGTCTCGGCGGTCTCGGCTCTGGCGGGAAGTGCCCCGGCCAGTACGGCCAGCGCGACCGCCGGCGCGCCCAGCCGGTATGCGATCCTCACGACGGCCCGCCCTCCCCTACGACGCAGGCGCCCTCCCCGTCGCCGGGAAGGGCGCTCTTCGGCCTCGTCAGGAGGCGTCCTCACCCTCGACGCGCATGACGCTCACCACGTCACGGACGATGTCCATCTCCCGCAGGCCCTCGATGGTCGCCGAGAGGGCCGCGTCGCTGGCCCGGTGGGTGACCAGGACGAGCTGTGCGTCGTCGCCGTGCCCCTCCTGCCGGACGGTCTGGATGGAGACGTCCTGCTTGGCGAACATGTCGGCGACCCGGGCGAGGACACCCGGCTTGTCGGCGACGTCCAGGGAGACGTGGTAGCGCGTGACGGTCTCGCCCATCGCGTGCGCGCCCAGGTCGGCGTAGGTGGACTCCTCCGGGCCCCTGGTCCCGGCCAGGCGGTTGCGCCCGACGGCCACGAGGTCGCCGAGCACCGCGCTCGCGGTGGGGGCCCCACCGGCGCCCGCGCCGTAGAACATCAGCTGCCCCGCCGAGCGCGCCTCGACGAAGACCGCGTTGTAGGCCTCGCGCACCCCGGCCAGCGGGTGCGTCCTGGGGATCATGGCCGGGTGCACCCGGACGCCGAAGGAACGCCCGTCGTCGGAACGGGAGCAGATCGCCAGCAGCTTGATGACGTAGCCCATGGCCTTGGCGCTGGCCACGTCGGCCGCGGTGATCTCGGTGATGCCCTCGCGGTGCACGTCGGCGGCCGTCACCCGGCTGTGGAAGGCGATCCCGGCCAGAATGGCGGCCTTGGCCGCGGCGTCGAAGCCCTCCACGTCGGCCGTGGGGTCGGCCTCGGCGTAACCGAGCGCCTGGGCCTCCTCAAGCGCGTCGGAAAAGGAGGCGCCCGAGGAGTCCATCTTGTCGAGGATGTAGTTCGTCGTGCCGTTGACGATGCCCAGCACCCGGTGCACGTGGTCACCGGCGAGCGACTCGCGCAGCGGCCTGAGCAGCGGGATCGCGCCCGCGACGGCCGCCTCGTAGTACAGGTCGGCGTTGTTGGCCTTGGCCGCGGCGTGGATGGTCGCGCCGTCCTCGGCCAGCAGGGCCTTGTTCGCCGAGACGACCGACTTGCCGCTGTTCATCGCGGCCAGGATGAGCGATCTGGCCGGTTCGATGCCGCCGATCACCTCGACCACGATGTCCACGTCGTCCCGGGTGACCAGGGCCTCGGCGTCGGTGGTGAACAGCGCGGGGTCCACGTCGGTGTCCCGCCTGCGGCCCAGGCGCCGTACGGCGACGCCCGCCACCTCAAGCGGTGCCCCGATACGTGCGGCCAAGTCGTCGGCCTGCTCGTGCATCAGCCGGATCACCTGGGAACCGACGACGCCGCATCCGAGGAGGGCAACTTTCAGAGCCATACGGCCGCACTCCTCTTCTCGTTTCCGGATCGTTTCACGCTTGTCCCCTCAGGAGGTCGTCCTCGGTCTCGCGGCGGACGATCACGCGGGACTCCCCGTCCCTGACCGCGGCGACGGCGGGCTTGGGGAGGTAGTTGTAGTTGTTGGCGAGCGAGCGGCAGTAGGCGCCGGTGCCCGCGACGGCGATCAGGTCTCCGGTGGCCAGGTCTCCCGGCAGCCACAGGTCACGCACGACCATGTCACCGCTCTCGCAGTGCTTGCCGACCAGGCGGGAGAGCATCGGCTCGGCCGTGCTCTCGCGCGAGGCGAGCCGCGCGGTGTACTCCGCCCCGTAGAGCGCGGTGCGGATGTTGTCGCTCATGCCGCCGTCGACGCTGACGTAGGTCCGCAGCCCCTCGACGTCCTTGATCGTGCCGACCTCGTAGAGGGTCACGCCCGCCCGGCCCGCGATGGCGCGCCCCGGCTCGACGGTCAGCTTGGGGACGGGCAGCCCAGCGGCCTGGGCGACCTTGGTCACGATCTCCCGCAGGCCGTCGGCGATCTCCTTGACGTCGGGGGCGACGTCGCCCTCGACGTAGGGGATGCCGTAGCCGCCGCCGAGGTCGAGCTCGGGCAGGACGACGCCGTGCTCCTCCTTGATCTGCACCAGGAGCGTGGCCAGGCGGCGCGCGGCCACCTCGAACCCGGCGGTGTCGGTGATCTGGGACCCGATGTGGGAGTGCAGGCCGACCAGTTCGAGCTGGGGCAGGGCGAGGATGCGCCTGGCCGCCTCGGCCGCGGCTCCGCTGCTCAGCGAGAAGCCGAACTTCTGGTCGTCGTGCGCGGTGGCGATGAACTCGTGGGTGTGCGCCTCGACGCCGACGGTCACCCTGATCATGACCTGGGGGCGCCTGCCGTGCTTGTCGGCGAGGAAGCCGAGGCGGGCGATCTCCTCGAAGGAGTCGGCCACGATGTGCCCGACGCCGACCTCGACGGCCTTCTCCAGCTCGGCCGGGGACTTGTTGTTGCCGTGCATCGTGATCCGCTCGGGCGGGAAGCCGACGCTCAGCGCGACGGCCAGCTCACCGGCGCTGCACACGTCGAGGCCGAGGCCCTCCTGCATGATCCAGCGGGCGACCTCGCGGCACAGGAACGCCTTGCCCGCGTAGTGGACCTCGCCTCCGGCGAACGCCTCCCGGTAGTCGCGGCAGCGGGAGCGGAAGTCCTCCTCGTCCACCACGTAGAGCGGGCTGCCGTGCCGTGCCACCAGATCCCTGACGTCCGCGCCGCCGATCGTCACCGAACCGTCGACGCGGCCGGCCGTTCGCGGCCAGATCGTGGGGTCGAGCGTGTTCAGGTCGGCGGGTACGTGGGGAGGGCGGTCCTCGGGCAGCACTTCGGCGTGCCGGTCACCGGCGGGATGGGCGAATCGACTCACCCTATCGAGGCTATCGGACCCGGTGATCCCCATGGGACGCGTGCCCACGTATCGAGACGTGATCATCCTAAAAACCGCGTATTTTTCACGGTTTCTAGGGGTATAGGAGGATATTTTTGTGCTCGTGGACGGTTCCGCCGTCAGGACACCTGTCTGGCGGGGGCGACCCAGGTGTCACAGGAGGCCACCGTTCCCTTGCGCTCCCCTCGCTTCATCCATGCGACGGAGTGGGCCCATGAGCCGTGCGTGCGCAGGATCGCCGCCAGTTCCTCGGCCCTCCCGGGCTCCGCCTCCAGTCCGATGTAGGACGTGTACGTCTTCCGCGCGGATTCCAGTTCCTCCGGCAGCGCGGTGCGCAGCGTCACCGCGGCCAGGCAGCCGGCCTGCAGTTCGAGGCGGCGAAGAATGTCGTCGTCGACAGGCCGCGTCATCCACCGGTCGGTGATCGCGCCGGTGAACTGCGCGTGGTGGGCGTACTCGTGCGCGAACACGAACCAGGGCGTCGGCTCCCCATCCGTGATCAACACGTTGACCACGTTCTTCCCGTGGCAGTAGAGCCCGCCCCACTCGAAGGCGAGCGACGCGCAGGCCGCCTCCTCCGGGGTGCGGATCAGGCGTATCTCGGGTTTGACGTAGGTGACCCCGACCTTCGCCAGGGTGTCCGTCCACATGCGGTCGAGGCAGAGCGCCAGGGCCCGCAACGCCGGTTCGGGCTCGGCACCGGTTCTCAGGGACTCCGGCAGGTCGCACCGGGCGTCCACGGGGCCGAGTCCCCGGTAGGACTTGTGGGAGACTCTCAGCCACGCGGGCTGGGTCGGCGTCGCCGTGGGTGTTGCCGTAGGTGTCGCCGTGGGTTTCGTGGCCACGGCCGCCGCCCGTGCGGTCTCGTCCGGTCTTTCCAGGTTGGTGATGATGTAGACGGCGCCGGCGACGATCACCAGGACGATGAGGACCACCGGCACCCATCCGACGATGCCCCGGCGCCGTAATCCGGTTCCCACCCGTCCCCCTTATGGTCTTCCTGAACTACCGGATTTATCACAATCTGTCGGGAACTGTCTCACCAACTGCGGCCAACGCCTCGGTCAGCACCTCTCGTACGGCCTGCGCCAGCCGTACCCGGGCCGTGTGCAGCGCCGTGGGCTCCTCGTCCCCGGCGGGCAACGCCGGGGCGTGCTCGAAGGCGTCGTGGTAGGCCAGGGCGAGCTGCTCGGCATAGGCGGCCCAGCCGGGATCACGGCTGCCGCGCCTGCCGTACAGCTCGGCGAGCAACCTGAGCACCGCCCTGTCCTGCCGCCCGTCCAGCAGCTCGGGCAGGAACGGCCCCCCGACCCCCAGCTCGTCCGCCCAGCGCTGTACGGCCGCCGCCCTGACGCAGGCGTACCTGACCGTGAACCCCGGGTTCCGCCACGTCCTGGGGAAGTCGGGCCACGGCGACCCCGTTCCCGGGGAGGGAGCCACCGTCCCGGCGGCCCCGATCTCGGTCAGCAGTTCCCCGGGGGCCGTGACCACGATCTCCAGGAAGCCGCCGGGCCGTACCCGGACCTCGGCGACCCCCGGCAGGGCCCGCACCCGCGCCGCCAGCGCCTCGGGCTCCTCCCGCCCTCGAAGCGCAGCCGCCGAGACGTACAGCGCCTCCTTCTCCCACGTCCCACGCGGGACCGGCGGCGTACCGAGGACCTCCTCCAGCTGACCCGGCGTCATGCACGGCAGCCTAGTAAGGCCGTGACTCGCGGGGGCCGCGCGGTGGCGTGTGGACTCCCGTGCCGACGTCCGTCTCCCGGCCTGAGGCCGTGACGCGAAGGCACCGGGGAACGTGACCACCGCGGATTCGGTGACGGCCTCGCGTGACCGGCGCCGCCTGTGACATCGGCTCACATCACCAGGGGATCTCCTCTTTTCCGATGAGGTGCCGTACACCGCGTCGCGTCCACGGCCCGCGAAACCAGGTTGAAAAAGCTCATCGTCGTCCGCACCCTGGAGCAGGACGCCCCGCGAGACACACAGGAAATGCGACAGGAGTCCAGATGAACCGGCTTCCTTATATGGCGATCCTGGTTTTCGAGGTCATCGTGAAGGACGGCCGCACTCCTTCTGAGTACACCGAGGACTTCGTCGTCCTGTACGAGGAGTCGGACGAGAAGGCCCACGCGGCCGCCGAGGCGATGGGCCGCGAGGAGGAGACGTCGTACAGGAACCAGTACGGAGAGACCGTGGAATGGAAATTCCTCGGAACCGCGGACGTTCGGGCCGCCCTGTATGACGATCTGTCCTCGGAGACAAGTCTTTACACAAGAGGCTTCAGCGATATCTCACGTTACAGAGATCTCTTCTCCGTTTCTTTGCCGGACGACGGAAAAGAGGACCGGCGTCCTGGTTGAAATTCGCACGGTGACCGAAACGCAGAGCGCCGCCCGCTCCCATGCCCCCGGGCACGGGCGGCGCCCCGAGCACCTCACCGAGCCGACCAGTCGTCACGCCCGGCGGCCCGCGGCCCCGAGCCGCGAACGACTCACGGCCGGACGACCACCCGGCGGAACGGCAGGACCAGCAGGAGCGCGGTCGCGACCAGGGCGCCGCTGACCCAGACGGGGCCCGTTCCTGCGGAGCCGGTTGCCAGGGTGGCCGCGGCGAGGGCCGGACCGGCGACGGCCCCGACGTTGAGGGCGGCGGTGGCGTAGGACCCCGCCATGGTGGGTGCCCCCGGAGCCTCGTGGAGCACACGTGCGATCAGCGTGCTCCCGAGGCCGAAGGAGAGCGCCCCCTGGACGAGGGCCAGGACCAGCAGGGCGGCCGGATGGACGGCGGTGAGTCCGAGGACGACCCAGCCGCAGAGCAGCGACGGCCCGGCGACCGCGACGACCAGGCCGGGCCTCCGGTCGGACAGCCTCCCGGCGACGGTGACTCCGATGAAGGAACCAACACCGAACAGCACCAGCACGACGGGGACCCACAGCGGGTCGAGCCCGGCGACACCGGTGACGATCGGGGCCAGGAAGGTGAAGGTGCCGAAGGTCGCGGCGTTGACCAGCGCGCCCAGCGACAGGACCAGCACCAGCCTGGGGCGCCGCAGCTCGGCGAGCTCTCGGCGCAGGTCGGGAACCGGTCCGTCGGGCCGCGCCGTACCCGGGGGGACGCCGAGCACCACACCGAGCGCCGAGGGCACGCACAGCGCCGCGACCACCCAGAAGGTGGCGCGCCAGCCGAGCAGCGTCCCCAGCAGGGCGCCTCCCGGGACCCCGGCCACGGTGGCGATCGTGACGCCGCCCAGCAGGACGGCCAGTGCCCGGCCCCTCCGGTCGGCGGGCACCATCCCGGTGGCCGTGGTGAGCGCGACCGCCAGGAAGCCCGCGTTGGCGAGCGCCGCGAGGAACCGGGTGACGAACAGGACCGTGAAATCGCCGGTGAGGGCACCGGCGACGTGCGTGACCAGGAACAGGCCGAGGAGGCCCAGCAGGCCGGCCCGCCGTGGCCACCGGCGTGCGAGTCCCGCCGTGAGCGGGGCGCCCACCACCATCCCGGCGGCGAAGGCCGGGGTGAGCAGCCCCGCCGTCGCGACCGGGACACCGAGGTCGGCGGCGATGTCCGGCAGCAGACCGGCGAGCATGAATTCGGACGTGCCCATGGCGAAGATCGCCATGGAGAGCAGGTAGACGGGCAGAGGCATCGAGAGACCCCAGGGTGATGAGAGATCGGATGGGACGTCTCGTCACCGCGGTCAGCGGCCCGGCCGCTCCTGTCGCCACCGCCGTACGGCGGGACAGGGTCTTGAGTGGTTCAGGGGGCTGACGGGTGACCGAAAGCCCCCGTCCTGGATGCCTCAGGGCTCGACATGAAAGGCACGATACCCGAGCACACCGGTTCCATCCCCGCGAGAACCCGTCGGGCGCTCAACGACGTGTCGCCACCGAAGCCCCGTCGCCGTCAACCTGTACGGCGGCCACGGGGCGTGTCGAGCACCATGGACGAGTCGCCGAAGCCTGCAACGATCTTGAGCTGTACGTCACCCCAAGCGCGCCCGACGAATCAGAGTATTCGAACAGACACGATCCCCTCTCGGGACAACGCCAGGCCGTACGGTTCAGGCCAGGGCGTGGGGCTCCGGGGGGCCGTAGTCGACGAGCTGGGCGGAGCCGAGGAGCCAGCGGTCACGGTCACGCATGCGGACGTAGCCGAAGCGGTCGGCGGAGAAGACCTTCACCCCGTCCGTACGGCACTGCCGCATCAGCACCTCGTCCCACCCCTCGGAGACGTCGGCGAACCCGATCCCGCGCAGTACGGCCCGGCGGGCCAGCAGGGTGGCTCCCGCGACCTCGGGCAGGTAGGAGTACTCGGCGGACGGCTGGCGCAACACCGTCGCGGCGACGTCACGCAGGTGGGCGTAGTAGGCGGCCTTGCCGACGATGTCGGCGGTGGTGAACAGGAAGGCGCGGGCCAGGTCGGTCAGGTAGTGCTCGCCGTACACGTCCTGGGCGTCCATGACCGCGACCAGGTCGCCCTGGCACAGGTCGAGAGCCCGGTTCAGCATGGTGCCCGTGGTCAGCTCGGGGTCGCCGGGACGGACCACGACCTCGACCCCGGTGGGCATGGCGTCGCGGGCCCGCTTCAGGGCGTCCTCGGCGTCGGAGAGCAGGACGAGCTGGATGACGCCCTTCTGCGGCACGACCTGGGCGAGGGTGTGGTCGAGGTCGCCCCTGTCGATCATGATCACCGAGATGTTCAGGGTGGCGCGCGCGCTGGGCAGGCCGACCACGCCGAGCAGGTCGTCCACCTTCTGGCTCATCGTGCCCGAGGCGTAGGCCTGGCGCAGCGCCGCGTGCGCCCTGCGGGCCTCGGCGCCGGTGTCGGGTGTGGCGCCGAGCGGGAGGGGCTCGGCGGGCTGCGCGGGCGCCGCCAAGGGCGAGGCGGCGATCGGCGTGCCGCAGGCGGCCAGCTCGGCCATCCGCCACGGGTCGGTGCCCGGCGGGCAGTCGACGGCCTTCGGCCAGCGGTAGGAGGTGAGCACGTCGGGATAGGACAGGTGTGCCGGGAGCAGCTCCTCCAGGGTCAGCACCCGGTCGAAGCGGTCTCCGGCCAGCGGCAGCGGGTTGTGCACGCGGGGCTGCACGGCGAAGGGCAGCAGCCCGAGTGAGGGGGTGCGACGGCCCGGTTCCGGCTCGCAGGAGGCCAGGGCCGCCCCCCATTCGCCCACGCTCCTGGGCAGCGCGGTGACGATGTGCTCGAACAGCGAGGCGGCGGCGGAGAAGGCGGCCACCTCGCCCCCGGTGTGCCAGAAGACGGTGCGGATGCCCCGTTCGGCGCACCAGGCCAGCAGCGCGCGCAGCCCCTCACCGGCCCCCGCGAGCTCCTCGGCCCAGGGGCCGGTGGTGACCGACTCGACCAGCAGCAGGTGCGGCACCTCTGCGGCCAGCACCCTGGCGAAGTCGCGCGGGGTGAAGCCGGTGCTCTGGCGCCACTCGTAGCGCAGCAGCGCCTCGGCGTGCGGCTCGGCCACGACGGCGACGGTCAGGTGCGGTCGGGTGTTCGGGCCCGTCGGCACGCGGAAGGGCTTGAGCTTGACCGAGGCGCCGCCGACCGTCCTGGTCGAGGTGGTCGCCTGGAAGGAAGCGCCGGGGACCGGCTTGCCGGTGGCCCGCTGCGGGATCGGCTGCCGTTTGGGCGCCGCGGGGCGCTTGGCGGGTTTCGCGGCTCCGCGCAGCCCGCGGGCCAGCCGCACCGGGTTGCTCTTGCCGGTCCTGATCGCGTCGCCGAGCCTGGACCAGCGGGCCACCTGCACCGAGGACAGCTTCCACTTGGCCACCTCGGCCTGGTAGCGCTGCTCGGCAAGGTCCTTGCGGAGCTTCTCCTCGGCCGCCTGGACCTTCTGGAGCCGTTCCTCGGCCTCCTCCAGCCGCTCCTGGAGACCTCGCAGCTCGGCCGTCGCGTCCTGTGCCTCGGCCAGCCTGGCCTCCGCCGCGGCGAGCAGCCTGGCCAGCTCAGCGGCCCGCTCTCCTTGGGCCATGGCCTCCCGCAACGCCAGCCGGGTGCTTTCCAATTGCTCGTCCGCCACGCCGTCCTCCGTTTTCTGAGCCGGGCAAAGGATACCCTTTGCTCAATCGCGACACAGAGGAGTCAGCACGGTGCAGTGGCCGACGTTCAATGTGAGGCCGTACGTCTGCGGCGGCATCGGTCACCTCGACGAGGCCGCCCTTGAGACGCTGCGGAGCGCGGGACCGCGGGTCAGGCCCGCTCTGCGGACGCCGGAGGCCGCGCTGTTCAGCTCGGCGCCGCTGCCGCCGTACCGGCGGGACGAGCGGACGTGGGCCTTCGCCTGGGGCGAGCGCAGACCGGTCGGGGCGGGGTCGTGGATCTCCGTGGCCGAGGAGTTCGAGACGCCCGGGCTGATGGACGACGGCGAGCGGATCGTCCTGCACGCGGGCGGGCTCGGGCTGGTCGACGTCTACTACGTCATGCGCGGGGACGCGGTCTACTTCTCCTCGCTGCTCGAACCGCTGCTGTCGCTGGCGCGCACGCCGTACGAGGTGAACTGGGACGCCTGGGCCTCGATCATCAAACTGACCTTCCCGCTGCGGGACGACACCCCCTACGCCGAGGTCAGGCGGCTGGCCGGGGCCGGCGCGCTGGTCTTCGAGCGGGCCACGGGGCGGATCTCGACCCGCAGGGAGCTGCCCAGGTGGCTGCGGGAGGAGCCGCTGGACGCCGGGCACACGGCCGGGGAGATCCTGGAGATCCTGCACGACGTCTACAAGGAGTTCGACGGGCGGCCCCTGCTGGTGCCGGTCAGCGGCGGCTACGACTCGCGGCTGCTGTGCTCGGTGGCGGTGACCAGGGGCGCCGACGTCGAGTCGTGGACGACCAGCCCGGACGACGGCACCGACACCGACATCCCCTTCGCCCAGGCGATCACCCGTGAGCTGGGCGTGCCGCACCGGGTGATCGAGCAGGATCCCGCCGCCTACCCCGGTGACGCGCTGGCGGTCGCGCGGCGCCTTGAGTTCCTCACCCCGCACCACGCCTGGTACTCCCCCTTCGCCAGGGAGGTGCACCGGGCGGGGCGCACCCTGGTCGACGGGCTCGCCGGAGGCCCGCTGCTGAAGAACTTCATGGTCAGCGGGGCCGCCCTGGAGGCCTCCTCGCAGGCCGAGCGCAAGGCCGCGCTGCTCGGTTCGCTGGCGCTGGGCACCCCGTCGGTGCCGTTCCTGGCCGAGGAGGCCGCGGACTGGATCGCCTCCTCGGTCGGGGCCGCGTTCACCCAGGCGACCTCGATGCTGAACGGCCACCGGGCGGAGCTGCCGCTGTCCGTCCTGCACACCAGGACGGCGCGGGGCATCGCCCGTTCCCCGGTCAACCTGGTCGGTCCCGAGGTCTCCTTCGTGGCGCCGTTCATGCACCCGGCCTTCTTCGACGCCGCGCTCTCGGTCGGCGTGGCCCGCAAGGCCCGGGGCGCCTTCTACCGGGAGCTGCTGCACGCGGCCAACCCCCGGGTCGCCGCCCTGCCCTCGACCAACGTGGTCAAGCAGCCGCTGCGCCGGGTGCCGCTGCGTTCGGCCGCCGCCCCCGCCAGGGAGTACGGCCACCGCATGCTGGGCCGGGTCGCGGAGCTGGTGCCCACGCTGCTGTCGGAGCGGTTGCACGCCGTGGTCGCCGAGGGGCCGGACGCCCTGGCCCGGTTCAACGGGTGGAACGACCGGTTCTGGGTGCGGAGCCTGGTGTTGTTCGGAGCGTGGCTGGGCGACTACGAGAACCGGCTGACCGAACTCACCCCGCCCTGGTCTTGATCCCCTTTATGTAGATTTTACGGCTTCTTGTGTTTTTAAGGTAAAAATTCATGCCTTTTGATGGCATATCCAGGCGAGGGGATCGTCCGACCTTTACATGACTCTCGGTGAGCGTCCGAATCCACCACCGGATCGGGGTGCGGGAGGGGACGGAAGCCGGTTTTCACCCTCGGAAACCCGGCGTGCAAGGGCATGCGGCACCTCCGGCGGGGCCGTACCGAGCGCGAGTCGTCCACCGAGGTCAGGGCCCTGATCATCGCGTTCTCCACACCGAAGGACACTGGGTGAGCGGACGATTACGCGCCGACGACGCTAAGTTGACGGGATTCCGTGTCCCCTCGGGGAGAGGTACCTCTTTGGGAGGGCTTCGCAGCACTCACACGGCTGGTAGTCTTCGGCCCAGAAAGCGCCACAACGGATGGCACCGAACCACGAATTCGGTCCGCCGGGGGCATGGAGCACGTGGGGATGACGGCTCCTCCCAGCGCAGTCATCAAACATCATGAGCCGGACACTCCGGTGACTTCGTCCTGCCCTTTCTCACTGTGAGCGAGAACACGATGAATGCATCCCCCTGCCCGGATTCCGTGCCCGAGGATTTCGTCTCGGCCGATCCGCAGTGGTACAAGCGAGCGGTCTTCTACGAGGTGCTCGTCCGTGGGTTCAAGGACTCCAACGGCGACGGCACCGGGGACCTGCGTGGCTTGATCGAGAAACTGGACTACCTCCAGTGGCTCGGCGTGGACTGTTTGTGGCTGCTGCCTCTCTACGAGTCGCCGCTGCGCGACGGGGGCTATGACATCTCCGACTACATGAAGATCCTTCCGGACTTCGGGGACCTCGGAGACTTCATCCAGCTCATCGAGGAGGCGCACCGGCGCGGGCTGCGCATCATCACCGACCTGGTGATGAACCACACCAGCGACAAGCACCCCTGGTTCCAGGCCTCACGCCATGACCCGGAGGGGCCCTACGGGGACTTCTACGTCTGGGCCGACGAGCCGACCGGCTACCCCGACGCGCCGATCATCTTCATCGGCGCCGAGGAGTCCAACTGGACCTACGACCCGGTCCGCAAGCAGTACTACTGGCACCGGTTCTTCCACCACCAGCCCGACTTGAACTACGACAACCCCGCGGTTCAGGAGGCCATGCTGGAGGTGCTGCGCTTCTGGCTCGACCTGGGCATCGACGGCTTCCGGCTGGACGCGGTGCCGTACCTGTTCGAGCGTGAGGGCACCACCTGTTCCGGGCTGCCGGAAACCCACGCCTACCTGAAGAAGGTCCGCGCCGAGGTCGACCGGCTCTTCCCCGACCGGGTGCTGCTGGCCGAGGCCAACGGCTGGCCGGAGGACGTCGTCGAGTACTTCGGCGACCCCTCGGTCGGCGGTGACGAGTGCCACATGGCCTTCCACTTCCCGCTCATGCCGCGCATCTTCATGGCCGTACGGCGCGGCAGCCGCGAGCCGATCTCCGAGATCATGTCCAGGACCCCGAAGCTCCCCGACACCGCGCAGTGGGGCATCTTCCTGCGCAACCACGACGAGCTCACCCTGGAGACGGTCACCGAGGAGGAGCGCGACTACATGCACGCCGAGTACGCCAAGGACCCGCGGATGCGGGCCTACCTCGGCATCCGGCGCCGCCTGGCCCCGCTCCTGGAGAACCACAGGGACCAGATCGAGCTGTTCACCGCGCTGCTGCTGTCGCTGCCCGGCTCCCCCGTCATGTACTACGGCGACGAGATCGGCATGGGCGACAACATCTGGCTTGAGGACCGTGACGCGGTCCGCACCCCGATGCAGTGGAGCCCCGACCGCAACGCGGGCTTCTCGACCGCCGACCCGGGACGGCTCTACCTGCCCGCCGTCATGGACCCGATCTACGGCTACCAGGCGGTCAACGTCGAGGCGCAGCAGAACAACCCCGCCTCCCTGCTGCACTTCACCAAGCGGATGCTGGAGATCCGCCGTAACCACCCGGTCTTCGGCACCGGCGTCTACAACGAGCTGTGGTCCAGCAACCCCGCGGTGCTGTCCTACGTTCGCGAGGACGGTGACGACGTCATGCTGTGCGTCAACAACCTGTCGAAGTACCCCCAGCCGGTCGAGCTTGATCTGCGTCGTTTCGAGGGCATGACGCCGGTCGAGGCCAGGGGCGGCGTGCCGTTCCCCGTCGTCGGGGAGCTCCCCTACCTGCTGACCCTGCCGGGCCACGGGTTCTACTGGTTCTCCCTGCAGGGGTGACCCCGCGTACCGACGCCCGCCGTCCGGTGATCCCGGGCGGCGGGCGTCGGCGTGTCAGCGGGCCGTGACGGGCACCCGGGCGCGGGCCGCTCTTCTCGCGGGGATCAGCGCGACGAGCAGCGCCGCCCCGATCGCGGCCAGCACCGCCAGGACCAGGGTGAGCGCGGAGGGCGTACGGCCGATGCCCGCCCCGACGCCGCTGCTGTGCCCCTGAAGGTCGATCAGGCCGCCGACGACCGAGACCCCGGCGGCGGTTCCCGTGACGACGCCCAGCACGACGAGCAGGCCGGTTCCGGTGACCAGGGTCGCGGCGACCTGCCTCGGGGTCAGGCCCATCGCCTTGAGGACCGCCAGGTCGAACGCGTGGTCGCGCAGGCCCAGGGCGCTGGCGGTCAGCAGGTTGGCCAGGCCGAGCAGCGCGAGCACGGCGATCAGCGCCACGATCACCCCGCGGATGACCGAGAGCCGCTCGGCGGGGTTGACCACCCGCCGCGCCTCCAGCGCCTCGCCCGAGGCCGCGAGCAGCCGTGCCCTGACCGTCGCCGGGTCGGCCCCTTCCCTCAGCACCAGGCTGTGGAACTGCGGTGGCACGGCGTCCTTCGCCGCCAGGCTGTCCAGCCCCAGGGAGAGCACCTCGCCGTCCTGCTCGGGCTCGATCACCCGGCCGACGATGTGCACGATCAGCGGGGTGCCGCCGACGGTCATCCTGACGCGGTCGCCGATGCGCACCCCCATCAGGTCGAGCAGCCCCTGCCCGGCCACGGCCTCTCCCCTGGCGGTGAACATCCGCCCCTCGACCACGGAGAAGGGGTACGGCTGCGCCGAGGTGCCGACGGCACGCACGAGCACGCTCCTGGTCTGCTCGGGTTCGAGGGCGGCGACCTCGCTGCCCGGATAGACGGCCGCGACGTCCGGGTCGGCCCTGGCCAGCCTGGCCACATCCTCGGCCGGCAGCCGGTCCGAACGGACGGTGAGGGCCGCGGCCTGGCCGACCCGCTCCGGGTGGCTCAGGAAGTCGTCCAGGGTGGCCCAGCAGCCGAGCCCGACCACGATCATCATCATCGGGACCGCGAGGCCGAAGATGCTCAGGAACGCGGGCGCCCGCCTGCTGAAGGCGTCCCGGGTGCCGAGCACCAGGGCGGGCGGCAGCCGTACGAGGAGGGCGAGTCTGGCCATGCGCGACAGGTGGCCCCGCAGCGGCGCGGCCGGGGCGGCGGGGATGGGCGCGGTACGGCCGCCGCGCCAGGCGGGCAGGGCCACCGCGACGAGGACGACCACGGCGGTGCCCGCGGTGATGGCCAGCAGCGGCATCGGGGAGAGCGGCAGGATCGGCACGCCCCGCAGCGCGAAGGAGGAGGCGAGCTGCCCGCAGACGAGCCCGGCGGCGATGCCGATCATGCCGAGGGCGCCGTGCTCGGCCATGAGCAGGCCGAAGATCTGGCCCCTGGTGTAGCCGAGGGACTTGAGGGTGGCCAGGTCGCGGATCTGGCCGAGCACCCGGCCGCCGGCGGCGTTGGCGATGGCCAGGGCGGCGGCGACCATGCCGACGCCGCCGAACAGCGCCAGCAGCAGGCCGAGCAGCCGGTTGTCCAGCTCCATCGAGGCGCGCACCTCGCGCCAGGTGGACATGCGCTGGATCTGCCCGCCCAGCAAGGTGACCGCGCCGTGCACGACCGGCAGGGTGTCCTCGCCGTCGGCGAGCCTGAGCCCGGTGACCATCTCGCTGCGGCCGGGCGCGGGCTCGATCTTGACGAGGGTCGTGCCGAGGGTCCAGGCGAGGCCGGGCGTCGTCTCCGGGTAGAAGCCCTGGTCGGCCGTGTCCGCCAGGCCGACCACGTTCAGCGGGTGCAGCGCGCCGTTGAGGGCCGTCACGGTGAACGAGGAGCCGACCCGCAGGCCGAGCGCCTCGGCGAAGGACCGTTCGACGACCACCCCGTCGTCGTCCCCCTGGCGCAGCCACCGTCCGGCGCGGACCAGCGGCACGGCCACGTCCGGCGGCCTGGCCTCCATCCCGCGCAGCGTGACCGGCGTCCGCCTGCCGTTCATGGTGAGCATCACCGGCGCCGCCCGGTACGGCCCGGCGACCCTGACCACCCCCTGGAGGCGTGCCAGCGCCGCCACCTGGGGGGCGTCCCTGGTGTGGATCCACACGTGGGCGCCCTTGGACTCGGTGAACAGGCCCCGCCAGGGGTTGGTCCCGTCCTCAAGGAGGGTCGCCGCGGTGATCAGGGCGGTGACGATCCCGGCGACGGCGAGCACGGTCAGCAGCGCCTGCCCCCGTCGTGCCCTCAGGTCGGCCCTGACCCATCTGGCCGAGGCCCGCAGGGTGCTCACGTGGCCGCTCCGCTCGGGGGTGTGTTCTGGAACAACGCGGGCTATCCCCGCAGCTCGACGACGTCGCCCGCCGTGCCCCTCGGACGGCGGCGGGCGGTTCCCAGGGCTCCGTCGTCGACGATCTCGCCGTCGAGCAGGGTGATCACCCGGTCGGCCAGGCTGGCGACCCGGGCGTCGTGGGTGACCAGGACGATGGTCTGCCCGTCGCGGTGGACCTGGCCGAGCAGGCGCAGGACGTCACGGGTGTTGCGGCTGTCGAGGTTGCCGGTCGGCTCGTCGGCCAGCAGCAGGCTCGGCTTGTTGGCCAGCGCGCGGGCCAGCGCGACCCGCTGCTGCTCACCGCCGGCGAGCTGGGCGGGTGAGGCGTCGGCGCGGCCGGTCAGCCCGAGCTCGCCGAGCAGGTGCTCCCTGCGCTCCCTGGCGTCGCGGGCCGAGGCCCCGGCCAGCAGCGCGGGCAGCTCGACGTTGTCGGCCACGGTCATGTTGGCGACCAGGTTGAAGAACTGGAAGACGAAGCCGATCTTCCGGCGTCTGAGCAGCGCCCACGCGCTCTCGCTCATGGTGTCCGCCCGCTTGCCGTCCAGCCAGATCTCCCCGCTGGTGCGGGGGTCGAGGCCGCCGAGCATGTGCACCAGGGTCGACTTGCCCGAGCCGGAGGGGCCGGTGATCGCGACGAACTGTCCCGGCTCGACCACCAGGTCGACCCCGCGCACCGCGGGCACCGGCACGGCGCCGTTCTGGTAGATCTTGACCAGATTGACCGTACGGACGACCGGGGGGTGACTCACGAAAGGTCCTCCTGACATCGTTCGAGCCAGTCGAGGTCGGCCTGCAGATGCAGCATGGCCCCCTCGATCAGCAGGAGTGCGACGTAGTCCTCCCGGTCTGTCCGGTCGGCGAGTTCGTTGAGGTCGCGCATGAGCCCGAGATAGTGGCGGCGCTGGCGGTTGATCAGCGCCATCCGGTCGGCGATGCCGGTCATGGGGGCCAGGACGAGCTTCATGAAGAACTCGTCGCGGACCCTGGGGCCCTCGGTCGGCTCCTCCACCCACGCGTCCAGGGCGTCCCGGCCCGCGGCGGTCAGATAGTACACCTTCTTGTTCGGCCGGTTCGACTGCTCGACGTCCACGGCGCGGATCAGGCCGTCCTTCTCAAGACGGCCCAGCGTGACGTAGATCTGCCCGATGTTCGGTGACGGGTAGGCCCGGCCGAAGATCTGCTCAAGCGCCTGTTTCAGCTCGTATCCGTGGGCAGGTTCCTTCGCGAGGAGCGCCAGCAGCGACTGTCTCACCCCCCACCTCCTCGACATGCTCGTTACCTGAGCGTTACGGGACTATCCGTTGACGTCCACATTAACGCTGTGCATAACATGCATGCATCTACCTAACATGTATGTAGCCGCCAGGAAACAGGGAGGCAATCGTGCGCCACCTCCTTCTCGTCACTCTCGTCGTCGTTCTGGTGACGGGGTGTTCGGGAGCGGTCGCGCGGGACGCCGACCGCTCCGGCGGCAGCGGTCCGTTCACCTTCGTGACGGGCCGTGACACCACCGGTTATCTGCGACCGCTGATCGACCGGTGGAACCAGACGCACCCGGCGGAGCAGGCGACGCTCCTTGAGCTTCCCGAGGCCGCCGACGAGCAACGCGCGCAGATGGTCGCCAACCTGCAGGCCAAGAGCGACCGCTACGACGTGCTCGGCCTGGACGTGGTCTGGACGGCGGAGTTCGCCGACGCCGGCTGGATCGTGCCGCTCGAACGCGGCATGTTCCCGCTGGACAGGTTCCTGCCGTCCGTCACGGACACCGCCGTCCACCGGGGCAAGCTCTGGGCCGTGCCGTACACCAGCAACGCCGGGCTGCTCTACTACCGCAAGGACCTGCTGGCCAAGGAGGGCTTCACGCCGCCCACGACCTGGGCGGAGCTGCGCAGGCAGGCCCGTGCGCTGCACGACAGGTACGGCATCGGCGGCTACGCCGGGCAGTTCCTCGCCTACGAGGGGCTGACCGTCAACTTCGCCGAGGCCGTGCAGTCGGCGGGCGGGCAGATCCTCAACCGCGACGGCACCCAGGTCACGATGGACACCGCCAAGGCCACGACCGGGCTCGACTTCCTGGTCAACGGTCTTCGTGAGGGCTGGATCCCCCGCGAGTCCCTCTCCTACAAGGAGGAGGAGTCACGGCTGGCCTTCCAGGAGGGCCGCCTGGCCTTCTCCCGCAACTGGCCCCACGCCTACGGCCCGGCGACGACCTCGCCGATCGGCCGCAGGTTCGGGGTGACCCGGCTGCCCGGCCTCAACGGGCCCGGCTCCAGCTCGCTGGGCGGGATCAACCTCGCCATCAGCGCCTACTCCAAGCGGCAGAAGTCCGCCCTGGAGTTCATCCGCTACTTCACCGGGCTTGAGAACGAACGCCGGGTGCTCGCCGACGGGTCCTTCCCCCCCGTCTGGGCCGAGCTCTACGACGACCCCGCTCTGATCAAGCGCTTCCCCTACCTGCCGGTGCTCAAGGACAGCCTGCTGTCCGCGCGGCCCAGGCCGACGAGCGCCAACTACAACCAGCTGAGCCTGGTGATCGCCAGTGCGGTCTCCAACGCGCTCACCCCGCCCTTCGACGAGGACAGCGGCGACGTCGTCACCTCGATGAAGGGTCAGCTCGACGAGATCATCCGGGCTCGATGACGGGGGTCACCCCTCCGTTCCGCGAGTCGTCATCCCTTCCCTTCCCCTTGTTTCTGTCTCTTTCCGTCTCTCTCCGTTCTCGGCGGACGCCCGTGGGCATCCCCACCGCGCGGCGTCCGCCGTACCTCACGCCTCACCTCACCACCCCAGGACCGGGGACAGGCGGTCCCCCCGCACCGATCGCCTGTCCCCCATCTCCGTTCCGTCAGCACAGGAGGTTCGCCAGAATGCGTAAGACCATCGCCACGGTGACGTTGACGGGCCTGGCGCTCGCGCTCGCCGCGTGCGGCAGCCAGGACAACGCGTCCTCGACGCCCGCCCCGGGCGACAGCGCCCCGGCCTCCTCGGCCGCCTCGGGAGCCAAGACCCTGGACGGCGTGACCATCGAGGTCGCCGCCAAGTGGACGGGCCAGGAGCAGGAGAACTTCCAGCAGGTGCTCAAGGCGTTCGAGGCCAAGACCGGCGCCAAGGTCACCTACGCCTCGACCGGTGAGGACACCGGCGCCTACCTCGGCCCGCGCATCCAGGGCGGCAGCCCGCCGGACATCGCGATCCTGCCCCAGCCCGGCCTCGTCCAGCAGTACGCCAAGGAGAAGGCCCTCAAGCCGCTCACCGCCGAGGTCCAGAAGCAGATCGACGACAACTACACCCCGTACTGGAAGGAGCTCGGCTCCGCCGACGGCCAGGTCTACGGCGTGCTGGTCAAGGCCGCGCACAAGTCGCTCGTCTGGTACCGCGACCAGGCGTTCCAGGACGCGGGCGCCCAGCCCCCCGCCACCTGGGACGACCTCATCAAGACGGCCCAGACCGTCGCCGACTCCGGCACCGCCCCGTTCGCCCTCTGCGGCGCCTCCGGCTGGACGCTGACCGACCTGTTCGAGAACGTCTACCTCTCGACCGCCGGGCCGGACAACTACACCAAGCTCTCCAAGCACGAGATCCCGTGGACCGACGCGACCGTGACCACCGCGCTTGAGAAGATCGCGCAGATCGTCGGCAAGAAGGAGTTCCTGCTCGGCGGCCCCTCCGGCGCCCTGCAGACCGACTTCCCGACCTGCGCGACCCAGGTGTACGGCCAGGACAAGGCGGCGATGGTCATCGAGGCCGACTTCGTGGCCACCTCCGCCGAGCAGTCGGGCGCCAAGCTGGGCGAGGAGGCCAAGTACTTCCCCTTCCCCAAGGCCGGTGACACCGAGCCGGTCGTGCTCGGTGGCGACATCGCCGTGGCGCTGAAGGACTCCAAGGGGGGCATGGCCCTGCTTGAGTTCCTCGCCTCGAAGGAGGGCGGCGAGATCTGGGCCAAGCTGCCCGGCTACCTGTCGCCCAACCGCAACGTCTCGCCGGACAACTACCCGGCCGAGCTGACCAAGAAGCTCGCCCAGACGATCATCTCCGCCGGTGAGGCGGTCCGCTACGACATGTCCGACCTCGCGCCGAGCGCGTTCGGCGGCACCGAGGGCAAGGGCGAGTGGAAGCTCCTGCAGGACTTCGTCCGCGACCCCTCCGACGTCAAGGGGACCCAGACCAAGCTTGAGGACGAGGCCAAGAAGGCCTGGAAGTAGGGGGACCGGCCGTGACCAACCGGTTGGACGGCCCGCAGGGCCCGAGGGAGGGCGAGGGCGCCTCCCCCGGGCCCGGGCCCGGCCCCGCGACCCCGCAGGGCCAAGCGGACGATCCCCCGCCGTCCGCCACCGCGCCGGAGACGGCCGGGGCGACAGCGGGGGCCACGATGGGGGCCACGACGGCGGGAGCCGCGGCCCGGGGGTCTGCGGCTCCCGCTCCTCCCCCGAATCCCTCGAATCCCTCGGGCCGCCGGGGAAGGCTCGGCCCCTCCCCGACGCTGGCGCTGGTTTTCCTGCTGCCCGCCGCGGTCGTCCTCGGCGCGCTGGTGATCTACCCGATCGTCTACTCGATCTTCCGCAGCCTCTTCGACGCCACCGGGGACACCTTCGTCGGCGCCGGGAACTACGCCGCGATCTTCAGTGACTCCTCGACGCTGACCACGATCAGGAACAACCTGATCTGGGTCGTGTTCGCCCCCGCCATGGTCACCGCGATCGGCCTGATCTTCGCGGTGCTGACCGAGCGGATCCGCTGGGCCACCGCGTTCAAGCTGGTCGTCTTCATGCCGATGGCCGTCTCCCTGATGGCCTCCGGCGTCATCTTCAGGCTCGTCTACGAGCAGGACCCCGACCGGGGCGTGGCCAACGCCGTGATCACCTCGGTCCAGGGGATCTTCGGCCCCTCCCACGGCTATCCCGACGCCAGGCCGAGGGAGAACGACGCGGCGCCGGTCGTCCCACGCGACGGCGCGGTCGTGACCAGGCAGACCGTCAAGCCGGGCCAGGCCGTACAGGTGCCGCTGGTGGGCGTCAAGCCCGCGACGCTCGCCTCCGCCTCCGCGGCCAAGGCGGCGCAGCCGGTGCCCGGCGAGCTGACCGGCACCGTGTGGGTCGACTTCACCCAGGGCGGCGGCGGCACGCTCAACCAGGTCGACGGCACGGAGAAGGCGCTGGCCGGGGTGACGGTCGAGGCGGTGCGCGGCGACGCGGTCGCGGCGACGGCGACCACCGAGGCCGACGGAACCTTCCGCTTCGCCGGTCTGCCCCAGGGCGACTATCTCCTGCGGCTGCCGCCGTCGAACTTCCAGGAGCCCTTCAACGGCGTCTCCTGGCTCGGGCCGACCCTGATCACCCCGGCCATCATCGGGGCGTTCATCTGGGTGTGGGCCGGGTTCGCCATGGTGCTGATCGCGGCCGGGCTCGCGTCCATCCCGCGTGACGCGCTTGAGGCGGCCCGCATCGACGGGGCGACCGAGTGGCAGGTGTTCCGCAAGATCACCGTCCCGTTGCTCTCCCCCGTGCTGCTGGTCGTGTTCGTCACCATGATCATCAATACGCTCAAGGTCTTCGACCTGGTCTTCGTGATCGCCCCGGGCTCCGTGCAGCCGCAGGCGAACGTGATCGCGCTTGAGATGTGGCGGGTCTCCTTCGGCGGCGGAGGCAACCAGGGGCTGGGCAGCGCACTGGCCATCTTCCTGCTGATCCTGGTCCTGCCGTTCATGATCATCAATATCCGCCGGTTCAGAAGGGACAACCAGTGACGACCCCCGCGCTGGGCGCGCCGAGTCGCGGCCCCCTCGGCAGGGCCGTCGACCGGATCGGCGGCGGCCTGCTCCAGGCCCTGATGGTGGTGATCGGCCTGTTCTGGCTGGTTCCCACACTCGGCCTGTTCGTGGTCTCGATCAGGAACGAGACCGCCAACAACTCCACCGGCTGGTGGACGGCCCTGACCAGGCCGGCCGAGCTGACCCTCAGGAACTACTCGGACCTGCTGGCGACCGGCTTCACCTCCTCGTTCTGGAACACCGTCCTCATCACCGTCCCGACGACCGTCCTGGTGATCGGCATCGCCGCCATGGCGGCCTACGCCTTCGCCTGGATGGAGTTCCGGGGCAGGGACACCCTGTTCCTGGTGGTGGTCGGCCTGCTGGTCGTACCGGTCCAGATCGCGCTGATCCCGATCGCGAAGCTGTACGGCACGCTCGGGATCTTCGGCTCCATCGCCGGGGTCGTGCTCTTCCACACGGCCTTCGGCCTGCCGTTCGCGATCTTCCTGCTGCGCAACTTCTTCGCGGGCATCCCGCGCTCGCTGCTAGAGGCGGCGCGGATGGACGGCGCGGGCGAGTGGAAGATCTTCTCGACCGTGGTGTTCCCGCTGGCCAAGCCCGCGGTGGCCTCGCTGGGGATCTTCCAGTTCCTCTGGGTGTGGAACGACCTGCTCGTCGCCCTGGTCTTCGCCGACACCGGCAACCAGCCGATGACCAAGGCCCTGCAGTCTCAGATGCGGCAGTTCGGCACCAATATCGACATCCTTGCCCCCGGCGCCTTTTTGTCGCTGATAATACCGTTAATCCTGTTCTTCGCATTCCAGCGGTATTTCGTGCAGGGCATGATGGCGGGCTCCGTGAAATAACGACAGGGGCAGGTCAGGTACGGCTCGCGTGATTCGTCACGCGAGCCGTACCTGGTCGCAAAACTCGATAGGGTTTTCGGCATGGCCGCACGTCCTTTGAACGAAGTCGTGGAAGCCGGGTGGGCGCAGGCCCTGGAACCCGTCGCTGACAAGATCGCCGAGCTGGGTGACTTCCTCCGTCAGGAGGTCGCGGAAGGCAGGCAGTACCTCCCCGCGGGAGCCAACGTGCTCCGCGCCTTCCAGCAGCCCTTCGACCAGGTGAAGGTGCTTATCGTCGGGCAGGACCCCTACCCGACCCCGGGACACCCGATCGGCCTGAGCTTCTCGGTCGCCGCCGACGTGCGCCCGATCCCCGGCAGCCTCCGCAACATCTACAAGGAGCTGACCGAGGACCTCGGCCTGCCGATGCCGAGCAACGGCGACCTGACCCCCTGGACCGACCAGGGCGTCCTGTTGCTCAACAGGGTTCTCACCGTCATGCCCGGCAAGCCCGCCTCGCACCGCGGCAAGGGCTGGGAGGAGGTCACCGAGCAGGCCATCAAGGCCCTCGTCGCCCGCGACCAGCCCCTGGTCTCGATCCTGTGGGGCCGCGACGCCCGCTCGCTGCGCCCGATGCTCGGCTCGACCCCGGCCATCGAGTCGGCCCACCCGAGCCCGCTGTCGGCCCGCAGCGGCTTCTTCGGCTCCCGCCCCTTCAGCCGTGCCAACGACCTGCTGCAGCAGCAGGGCGCGGCACCGGTCGAATGGAAGCTGCCGTAGTCTGATCGTCCCCTGTCGGGGCACTAGGATTCCACCATGAGTGATGAATCGGGCACCGAACGCTATCTGCGTCTGACGATCGAGCTGACCGTTGAGGTGCAGGACCTCGCCGGGCTCCAGGAAGCCGCGCTGAAGGAGATCAACCACCCCGACGCCGACCTGGACGACGACGAGCGCAGGGAACAGGCGGAGATGGTCTCCGCCGACGAGACGGGGGCCACGGCCCTGCAGTGGCTCATCGAGCCGGACCACGTTCTGGGCCTGATCGAGCACGTGGAGCAGGTCGAGCCCCGCGAGGCCGTGCTGGGGGTCGAACCCTCAGACGGCCCCTCGGACGAGGAAGACGACCACGACCACCACGGCCACGACCACTGAGATCAGTCGTCGGCCTCGAAGCCGTCCCCGAAGGCCCAGAGCTGGCCCTCCAGATCGAAGGCCATGTAGATCCTGGTGCCCTCGGGGGTGGTCTCGGGCTCGACCACGATCTCGGCGCCCCGCGCCACGGCCTGCTCGTAGTGGGCCTCAAGATCCTCGACAACGACGAACACGCCCTGGCTGACCGCGGGCAGGTCGAGGGCGCTGCGCAGGTAGGGCTCGCCGGGCCGTACCGAGGCGAGCACGATCACCGCGTCCCCCAGAGTGAGCCGGGCGTACCCCACTCCCCCGTGAGAGCCGGGCACCGTGACCGACGGCCGGAAGCCGAAGACCTTGCCCAGCCATTCGATGGCGCCCGGGGCGTCCTGGTAACGAAGGAACGGAACCACACTGGGGTTCGACATGCGGCCCTCCACCGAGACGATGCGATGTCTTAAGCCCAGAGCTTGTCACCGTTGGCCGATCACGTCAGCATGTCCGCCACACCTTCCGTTCCGGCCGTCCGGTCCGCCCTCTCTCAGCCCGCGAGGAGTTCCTCCCTGCGGGCGATGAGCAGGTCGCGCTGACGCGCCAGCTCGGCGTGGTTGGTGGTCAGGGTCGCGACCGTCTCCTGCACCCATTGGGCGATCTCGGCGACCGCCTCGCCGGTGCGGGAGATCTTCTGGTGCTTGATCGCGTCCACGATGATGTTGTCGAAGAACATGTCGGCGAACCAGCGGGTGTCCACCTCGGGCATCTGGGGGTTGACGTGCACCCCGACGTCGGCCAGTTCCCTGGAGAAGACGTCCAGTGCCCGCTGCGCGTGCCAGGCCGCCTCGTCGGCGTTGCGCAGGTGGCCGTTCTCCACCATGTCGGCGAAGCCCCCGCCGCCACTCAGCATGTCCCAGCGGGAGGCGCCCCGGGCGCTGCCGAGACTGTGCAGGACCTGGCCAACGGCCTGGACCGCGCCGACCCCCGCCTGGCGCGCCTCCTCGTGCTCGCGCAGCCCGGCGTCGGTGTCGGCGAGCCGCCGGGAGATGTCGGTGAGCTCCCTGCCCTTCGGGTCGCCCGACTCGACCAGCATGCGCTCCTTGCGTTCGAGCAGCGCCGCGTACTCCTCGCGCGCCGTGCCCACCTCGGCGAGGCCGCTCTCCACGGCCGCCATGTCCGTCTCCAGCCACCCCAGGCGGCCGCGCTGCCCGTCAAGGCGCTGCCGTACGGCCTGCGCCTCGGCCCGCTCCTTGGCGAGCCGCTCCCCCTTCGAACCGGCGAGCCCCGCCAGGAACGCCGTGAAGCCGCCCGCCTCCAGCCGGGAGACGTCCTTCTCCTCCTCGGCGAGCCGTTCCTCAAGTTCCGCGAGCAGCCGCCCGACCTCGTCGAGTTGCAGGGCCAGTCCCTGACGCTGGGCCGTCAGCCGCTCAAGACGCCGTACCCGCTCACGGGCCGCGCGCAGGTCGTCGTCGATGCCGTCGAAGATCATCACATCAGTGCGACGTACGGCACAGGCGAATTGTTCCGCTCCCGACATATCAACACTTGCGGTCAGGGCCGAAACACGGCCCGCGACCTCACTCCATGGTCACCAGGGGTGGCGGGTAGCCCTCGACCCCGCCGGGCAGGCGCCAGGGCCGGTGAACCGCCCCGTCCGGTACGGCCCGCAGCTCGGGCACGTGACGACGGACGTACTCCCCCGCCGGGTCGAACCGTCTCGCCTGCCTCAGCGGGTTGACGACCCGGTTGGGCCTGGTGTCGTTGCCCGTCCCCGCGACCCACTGCCAGTTGCCGTAGTTGTCGGGCACGTCCCCGTCGAGCAGCAGCGAGAAGAAGTGCTCCGCGCCCACCCTCCAGTCCACGCCCAGCCTCCTGACCAGGAAGGACGCGGTGACCATCCGGGCGCGGCCGTGCATCCAGCCCTCGGCGAGCAGCTGCCGCATGCCCGCGTCCACGATCGGCACACCGGTCCTGCCCTCCCGCCAGGCCCGCGCGGCCTCCTCGTCGTGGCGCCAACGGTGTCCGCGCGGCCGGTAGTCGTCCCGCGTGATGCCCGGGAAGGCCCGCGTGACCTGGTGGAAGAAGTCGCGCCAGCAGAGCTGTCTGACGAGGTCGTCACCGGGCCGCCGTGATTCGAGCTCAAGGGGCGACAGGCAGCCGAAACGCAGGTAGGGGCTGAGCCGTGAGGTACGGTCGCCCGCGAGGTCGTCGCGCCTGTCGGCGTAGTTCTCCGCGTCGTACCTGAGCCAGGTGTTCATCCGCTCCCTGGCGGCCCGCTCACCGCCGGGAAAAGGCCCTCCGGGGCCGGGCTCGGGCAGGGTGCCGGCGTCGAGTCCCTCGGGCAGGACGACCTCGCGCGGGGCGTCCAGCAGCCGCCTGCGGCCGTGCTCCGCCCAGACCCGCCAGTAGGGCGTGAACACCCGATAGTGGTCACCGCCGCCGGAGGGCCGCAGGGCGCCGGGAGGCACGATCGTGACACCGGGGAAGGTCAGGAAGGCCGTCCGCGCGCGCTCGCACTCCTCGGCGAGCCTCCGCTGCCTACGCGAGGCCAGGGCGCTGACGTCCTCGCTGACATGCACGGCCCGGGCACCGACCTGACGGGCCAGACGCATCGTCTCGGTGACGGTGTCGCCCCGGCGGACCACCAGGTCGCCCCCTCGTTCGCGCAGGGACCGGCGCAGGTCGGCCAGGCTCTCGGCGAGGAAGGCCGCCCTGCCGTACGGCCGGACGGCGGGGTCGAGCACGAACAGCGGCACCACCCGGCGCGTCCCCGCGCACGCCTCGGTCAGCGCCGGGTGGTCATGGACCCGCAGGTCACGGGTGAAGAGGACGACGACGGTCTCGATCACACGGGGACCTTCGTTCCCGCGCTCCGCGTGGTTGCATCCGGCCGGGGCCGGGTGTCCGAAGGGATCGTCAGGGGGACGAGACTGGCAGGCTGTAGACCGTACGGGAGGGGCCCGTGGATGGGGTGAGACGGTGACGGACGAGCAGGAGCCGGGATACGGCATCGGGGCCGTCGCCCGCAGACTCGGTGTGCCCGCCCCGACCCTGCGCACCTGGAACCTGCGCTACGGCGTCGGCCCGAGCCGCCGCAGCCCCGGTGGGCACCGCCGCTACGACTCCGCCGATCTGCGCCGCCTTGAGGAGATGAACCGGCTGATCAGGCAGGGGGTTCCGGCGGCCGACGCCGCCAGGCGGGTCCTGCGGCCCGGCACCCTGCCCCTCCAGACGCCGGAGCCCGCGCCGGTCCCTGTCCCTGCCTCGGGTTCGGGCTCGGGCTCGGTCCCTGGCTCAGGTTCGGGCTCGGGCTCGGTCCCTGGCTCAGGTTCGGGCTCGGGTTCGGAAGGGGAGGCCGCGATCCCGACGGTGGCGATGCTGGCGCGGGCCGCGACCGCGTTGGACAGCGGGGGTGTCTCCGACTGGATCGACGCGGCGCTGGCCAGGCACGGCGTCGAGTGGACCTGGCACACCCTGGTGCTGCCGGTCTTCGAGGCCATCTGCAGGCGTCAGGCGGAGACCGGCGCGGGCATCGAGATCGAGCACCTGTTCTCCGAACGGCTGCTCGGCGCGCTGACCCGGATCGGTCGTCCCCCCGCCCTGCCGGTCAACGACCGTCCCGTACTGCTGGCCTGCGCGGAGAACGAGCTGCACAGCATGCCGGTCCACGCGCTGGCCGCCGCGCTGTCCCTGGAGGGCGTCCAGACGCGGGTGCTCGGCGCGCGGACGCCGTACCCGGCGCTGGGGGACGCGATGCGTCGTCTCGGCCCTGCGGTGGTCTTCGTCTGGTCCCAGATCCCCGAGACAGGGGATCCCGCGCCGCTCGCCTCGCTGCCTCCGCTGCGCCCGCCGAGCCGCCTCATCGTGGGCGGCGAGGGCTGGCGGGAGGGGTTGCCCGCCTCGGTTCTGCGGGTCTCCTCCTTCGCCGAGGCGCTCACCGGCGTCCACGCCGCACTGCGCTGACCTGCGCGAGTCGCTTGCCTTCATGCACGCCGGAGAGTATGAATAAGTTTTGAGTAGCTTTTTTCGGCAAGGGGGGCACCATGACAGACACCCTGAACGTCCGGTTCGCCGAGGGTGACGACGCGGCCCTGGCCGAGTGCCTCCACACGCACGGCTCGCTCGTGCGCTCCTACCTGCGGCGCTTCGTCGCCTTCCAGGACGTCGAGGACCTCCAGCAGGTCGTGTTCACCGAGGTCTGGCGGTCACGGCACCGCTTCGACCCGGCCCGCAGCCTTCCCGCCTGGCTGCTCGGCATCGCGCACAACCGGGCGGTCGACCACCTGCGGGTGCGCACGTTGCGGACGGTCCCGCTCGACGCGGTCGCCGACCCCGCGGGTCAGGACGGCAGGGCCCACGGGGAGGCCCTGGCCGAACGCGACGAGATACGGCGGGCGCTGGCCGAACTGCCCGCCCCGCAGCGCCAGGCCATCGAGCTGGCCTACTACGGCGACCTCACCCAGCGGGAGATCGCCGAGCGGCTGAGCGTTCCGCTCGGCACCGTCAAGGCCCGTACGGCCCGCGGACTGCGCCGCCTTTCGGCCCTGCTCACCCCCATGGCGGCGTGACCGTCAGCGGGTTTCTGGCCAGCGGCCGGTGGCCTTGGCGGCCTCGATCGCGGCGTGGCCCGCCGGGCGCATCCGGCCCTCGGCCGTCAGCGCCTCGGCCTTGGCGACGTTGATCTCCGACCAGGGGCTGCGGCGGGCGCGCGGTGAGTAACGCTGCAGGTAGTAGTCGCCGTCGAACGCCCTGCGGTGGCTGTCGATCCATCCGTGGCACAACGCCTCGTCGAGGGCCTCGTCCAGGGTGACGGTGGTGGCGTTGCCGTTCTTCTTGGCGATCATCAGCCAGACGTCGCGGGCGCTGTCGTGGTGCTCGGCCAGCCAGGCCTTCCAGGCGGCGGCGTCGTCCAGGATCAGGGCGTTCTCGGTCATCGTGGTCAGCCCTTCCGGCTCGCGAGGACGTTCATGTAGTGGTTGTTGATCATGATGCCGAGGATGTTGCCGAACGGGTCGCGCACCGAGGCGGTGACGAACCCGGGGCCGCGCTCGGTCGGCTTGTCGAACGGGACGGCCCCCATCTCCAGCAGCCGCTCCCAGGCCGCCTCCAGGTCGTCCACCGCCCAGTAGACGATCGCCCCGCCGTTCTCGGCGCTCCAGCCCTGCGGGGCGAAACGCGCGTCGATGATTCCCAGCTCGTGCTGGTAGTCACCCACCCGGAACTCCACATAGACCGGCTCGCCCTGCTCGGGCCGCTGGAAGTAGGCCTCCATCCCGAGAAACTCGGCGTACCAGTCACGGGCGGCGGCGACGTCGTGCGCGTAGAAGCTGATGGTGGTGAGTCCGCGAAGCATGTCCTGCTGCCTTCCGCTCGGTGGCTTGTGAGATCGATCCTGTCAGCCAAAGTGCTCACCAAATGAGCACTTTTATGGACGGTCATCTTTGGTTCAGCCAGCGTTGAGAAGAGCGCTGATGTCGCTCTCGCGGTAGCGACGCCGCCCGCTGGAGTTTCGCCCCGAGGGGATGCGGCCGGTCAACGCCCGGCGGTTGACGGTCCCGGTGTCAACGCACCTCGACGAGGTGCGGAGCCTGTCAGCCGTGGCCGGGGCGACGGCCTTGGGGAAAGCACGGAGTTCACCGCCACCGGCCGGAATCCTCCGTCAAGAGCGTGGAGAACGGCCCTTCCAGCTCACGGAGTCGACGCCTGAGCGCACCCGACGTCACGGCAGTGAGCGGGTGAGCCACACCACCTCACCGCTGTCCTCCGTGGAAAGGTGGTCCCGCTCGAAGCCGAGCTTCTCCAGGACACGGAGGGAGGGCGTGTTCCACGACCCGACGGTCGACCAGAGCCGTCTCCGCCCGGTCGCCACCGCCGCGTCGAGCACCGCGCGGGCCGCCTCGGTGGCGTATCCACGCCCGTGCACGCGCTGGAACAGCTCATACGCGATCTCGGGCTCCTCGACGGTGCAGCGGCCGACGATCAGCCCGCAGTAACCGATGAAGTCGCCCTCCGCCCGGCGCCGGATCGGCAGCAGCGCGATCCCCGTCGTCGCCGTCGCGGTGAGCTGCTTCACGATGATCGCCCGGACGTACTCGACCGTGGGTGTCCCCTTGCCACGTTCGGCATGCAGGTCCCGAAGCTCATCGGCGTCCGACTCGGCCCACGGCCGCAACGTCAGCCGCTCGGTCTCCAGATGAAACGCCATCGTCTCGTACGCGGCCATGACCCCACTCTGCCTCCCGTGGCCACCGGCCACTACCGTGCCCGACCCTAGGAGTCGATCTCCCAGAGGAGCGCGCCCTCCTCCTCCATGCCGGTAAGGATCTTCACCAGGGGATTCTGGGCGTCGGCACCTGGCGGGAGATCGACCGAGAGATAGGTGCCCTGCAACCACTCGTGAGCCAGCCCAATGGTCGCGACTTCGCCATGAAGAAGCTCGTGGAACCGGTCACGGTGAGGGTGCTCCCGGACCAGAGCGACCCGCAGGGTGCTGTGCCCCGACTTCTCGACCACGGCCGACACCAGGTGCCGGTCGTCGATGGTCACGACGTCGCGATGGCAGATGCCGTAGGTGAAGAACGGCAGACACGTGATCTCGAACCGGTCCGGGGCCACTCGGCGGGTCCACAGCTGTTCGCGCCAGCCGTCCACGCGCTCGGAAAGGTCCGCGTGGATCAGGTAGTCGCTGAGGTCGCGGCCGATCGGATCGTCGTGCGCGATGACGGTGATGACGCACCTTCCAGGTGAGAGCCGTTGATGTCAGATATCGGCCGCAGGGTCACTCAGCCCCGGACGACTGGAGTACCGCCAGCGATCTGGCGGGGAGAAGGAGGTCGGGGCCGGTCAGGGTGGTGGTCGGGTCGAGGGCCAGGAGGATGTGGCCGGGGCCGGTCGGCAGGGTGAGGGGGGTGGGGCCGAGGTTGGCCGCGATCCTCAGGGCGCCGCGCCGTACGAGGAGCCAGTCGTCGCCGTGCGAGACGGCGGTCCGGTCGAGCCGGGGGTCGGTCAGTTCGGGGTGGGCCCGGCGCAGCGCGATCAGGGCCCGGTACCAGTCGAGGTGGGCCCGGTGGGCGTCGTCGTCGAGTTCGCTCCAGTCGAGTTTGGAGCGCAGGAACGTCAGCTCCTCGCCGGGGTCGGGCGCCTTGTCCGCCCAGTCGTCGTAGCCGTGGCCGACGAACTCCCGGCGCCTCCGCTCCCCCTCGCCCTCGCGCAGCTGAGGCTCGACGTGGTCGGTGAAGAACAGGAACGGGGTGCGGGCCCCCCACTCCTCGCCCATGAACAGCATCGGGGTGAACGGGGAGGTCAGCAGCAGCCCGGCGGCCAGCCGCAGCGCCTCCGGCGGCATCCGGTCGCCCGTCGCGCGGTTGCCGATCTGGTCGTGGTTCTGCGCCGAGCAGACGAAGCGGTGGGCGGGCAGGTGCCCGGCCGGGCGGCCGTGACAGCGGCCCCTGAAGGAGGAGTAGGTGCCGTCGTGGTAGTACCCCGAGGTCAGCACCTTGGCCAGGGCCCCGGCCGGACCTGTGCCTGTGCCACCGACGACACCTCCGGCTGCGACCCCGGCGACGTCTCCGCCTGTGCTTCCGGCCGTGACCCCCGTTGTGGCCCCGGCTCCGGCCCCAACCACGGCCCCGGCTCCGGCGAAGTCGGCGTAGTAGCCGTGCCGTTCCCCGGTCACCGCCACGTGCAGCGCGTGGTGGACGTCGTCGTTCCAGGCCGCGGCCAGGCCGTACCCTCCCGCCTCGCGGGGGGTCATCAGCCGGGGGTCGTTGAGGTCGGACTCGGCGATCAGCGTCAGCGGCCTGCCGACGGCCGTGGAGAGGGCCTCGACCTCGACGGCCATCTCCTCAAGCAGGTGCACGGCCCGGGAGTCGTGCAGGGCGTGCACGGCGTCCAGGCGCAGGCCGTCCACGTGGTAGTCGCGCAGCCACTGCAGGGCGTTGCCCACGAAGTAGCGGCGCACCTCGTCGGAGCCGGGGCCGTCCAGGTTGACCGCCTGCCCCCAGAAGGAGGCGGCCGAGGGGTTGAAGTAGGGGCCGAAGGGGGCCAGGAAGTTGCCCGAGGGCCCCAGGTGGTTGTGAACGACGTCCAGGATCACCCCGAGTCCCCGCCGGTGGCAGGCGTCGACGAAGCGCTTGAACCCGTCGGGGCCGCCGTAGTTCTCGGTCACGGCCCACAGGTCGACCCCGTCGTAGCCCCAGTTGCGCGTGCCGGGCACCGGGGGGACCGGCATGACCTCGACGAAGTCGACGCCGAGTTCGGCCAGGTGCGGGAGCCTGTCGATCGCCGCGTCGAAGGTCCCCTCGGGGGTGAAGGCCCCGACGTGCAGCTCGTAGATCACCGAACCGGGCAGGGCGCGCCCGCGCCACAGGTCGTCGTTCCACGCGAACCTGTCGTGCTCGTAGACCCGGCTCGGCCCGAAGATCCCCTCCGGCTGCCTGCGTGACCTCGGGTCGGGCAGTCCGGGACCGCCGTCGAGGCTGAAGCGGTAGTCGGTGCCGTGGCCCGCGCCCGGCACCCGGGCAGACCACCAGCCGCCCGCGCCCAGGACCATCGGGTGGCGCACTCCGTCGATCTCCACGTCCACCGAGGACGCCTGCGGCGCCCAGACCTCGAACACGGGCTACTCCCTCTCAAGAAGCGCGACCGGGAAGACGGAAAGCAGGTGGGCCAGCGGGACACGCCCGGTGTGGCGGGCGCCGGACAGCAGGTCGAGCCATCTGCCGTGCGGCAGGGTGATCGTCTCACCGCCCCAGCCGCCGCGCGCGGCCAGGCCGACCGGCAGCCGGGTCGCGACCGCCACCGCCCTGTCCCCCCGGGCGAAGGCGACGGCGTGCTCCCCCGTCTCGACCGGCAGGTACGGCAGCGCCGGGTCGAGGCGTTTGCGCAGCCGCAGCGCCTGGGTGGTGACCAGCAGCTTGTCCTCGTCCCATGAGCCGCTCCTGGGCCCGCTCCCGGTCACGGCCAGCAGCGCGCGACGGCGGGCGAAGTCGACCGGGCGGCGGTTGTCCGGATCGACCAGCGAGAAGTCGGTGATCTCGTTGCCCCAGTAGAGGTCGGGCACGCCGGGCAGCATGAGCTGCACGAGCTTCTGGCCGAGGGAGTTGGACCTGGCGTACGGCTCGATCATGGCGGTGAACTCGGCGACCGAGGGGCCGCACTCGTCGACGGCCCGCATGACGAAGTCACGGACGCCCCGCTCGTAGGCGGGGTCCGGGGCCGCCCACGAGATCGCCGTCTTGGCCTCTCTGGCCGCCTTGAGCAGGTAGTCGAAGAACCTGCCCGGCTCGATCGGCCAGGCGGCCATCAGGTTCTGCCAGGCGAGATAGTCGAGCGCCGGGTCGAAGGAGACCTTCGCCGACCACTCCCCCACCGCCCGCGCCCACTCCTGCGGCATCTCGGAGAGTACGGCCAGCCGCGCCCGCACGTCCTCGGAGCGTTTGGTGTCGTGGGTGGACAACGTCGTCATGGTCCCCGGGGACATCTCCCCGCAGAAGGCGTGGAAGTCCCCGACGTCTCCGCCGAACCGGTCGGGCTCGCCGCCGACCTCGTTCAGGCAGGCCAGCGGGTACCACCGGTAGAGCGCGGTGTCCTCGACGCCCTTGGCCATCACGGGGCCACAGGTCTGCTGGAAGCGGACCACGGCGTCGGCGGGGCCGTACAGGACCCTGTCCACGACCTCGGCGACCGGGGCGCCCTCGGGCAGCCTGGCGGCGGCGGCCCGCCCCGCCGCCTCGACGATCGCCACCGACCGCTCGGGGACCGGCTCACCCGGCACGGCGTAGGCCCGGTAGACCGGCATCGCGACGAGCAGTTCGGCCAGCGCCGTACGGTCGGAGCCGATGACCGCGTGCAGCCGGTCGAGTTCGGCGCCGAGGAACAGGTCGATGACCTCCCGTTTCGCACGGCCGACCACGGCGGCGTACTCGCGGGGCATGCCGGTGCGCTCGACGAACAGGTCGGTCAGCGGCTCCTGCCCTGCCGGGTCGACGAACAGGCCGGTGATCCGGTTGAGCACCTCGTAACCGGTCGTGCCGTCGCAGTCCCAGTCGGCGGGCAGCCGTTCCTCCCCCACCAGGATCTTCTCGGCGACCGTCCACACCCCGCAGGCCTCGCGGAGCCTGGCGAGGTAGCCGCGCGGGTCGGCCAGGCCGTCCGGGTGGTCGACCCGCAGCCCGTGGACGATCCCGTCGCGGACCAGCCCGACGATCACCTCGTGGGTGGCGTCGAAGACCTTCTCGTCCTCGACCCGCAGCCCGATCAGCGAGGAGACGTCGAAGAAGCGCCGGTAGCCGGGGCCGCGACGCCAGTCGACCAGCCGGTAGTGGGTGTCGGGCAGCGGGAACTCGTGGTCGTGGTAGCGCAGCACGGGGCCGTCGGCGTGCGGCTCGACCTCGTCGCCGAGGACCGGCATGTCCACCCGGCCACCGCCGCCCGCCCAGTCGATGTCGAACCACCGCGCGTACGGCGAGGCCGGGCCGTCCCTGAGCACCGACCACAGCTGCCGGTTGCCCGACTCGGGGACCGGGACCGTCATGTGGTTGGGCACGATGTCGACCACGACGCCCAGGCCGTGCGCGGTCAGCCGCTCCGACAGCGCCCGCAGCCCCTCAAGGCCGCCGAACTCCTCCCTGATCCGGGAGTGGTCGGTCACGTCGTAGCCGTGGCGGGAGCGCGAGGTCGCCTGCAGGATCGGGGAGAGGTAGACGTGGCTCACCCCCAGGTCGCGCAGGTAGGGGGCCAGCTCGGCGACCTCGGCGAAGCCGAAGTCGGGGGTGAGCTGGAGCCGGTAGGTGGACAGCGGCGGTCCGAAGTCCCGCCCCGCGTTCTCCCTTCGCCCGTCAGACACGCCGCAACACCCGTACCGACCTGCCGGTCACCGGCACCTCCTCACCCGCTCTGCAGACCCTGGTGTCGACGATGATGGGCATCGCCGTGTCGATCTCCGTCACCCACATGTCGCCGTGGTCCTTGGGGATCGTGAACCCGATGACGTCGTGGTGGGCGTTGAACAGCAGCAGGAACGAGTCGTCGACGATCCGCCGTCCCCTGCGGTCCGGCTCGGTGATCGCGTCGCCGTTCAGGAAGACCGCCAGCGACTTGGCATAGCCCACGTTCCAGTCGGCGTCGGTCATCCGCTCCCCTCTCGGGGTGAACCAGGCGATGTCGCTGAGGTTGTCGCCGGAGCCCCGTACCGGGCGGCCGTAGAAGAAGCGGCGCCTGCGGAAGACGGGGTGCCCGGCGCGGAGCCTGGCCAGGCGCCGGGTGAACTCCAGCAGCAGCCAGTTCTCCCTGACGTCGGACCAGTCGACCCAGCTCAGCTCGTTGTCCTGGCAGTAGACGTTGTTGTTGCCCAGCTGGGTACGGCCGAGCTCGTCGCCGTGGGAGATCATCGGCACGCCCTGGGACAGGAACAGCGTCGTCAGGAAGTTGCGTTTCTGCTGCTCGCGCAGCGACTCGATCGCCAGCGAGGCGGGCCCCTCCGTGCCGCAGTTCCACGAACGGTTGTCGTCGGTGCCGTCCCGGTTGTCCTCGCCGTTGGCCTCGTTGTGCTTGCGGTCGTAGGAGACGAGGTCCTGCATGGTGAAGCCGTCGTGGCAGGTGACGAAGTTGATCGAGGCGGCGGGCCTGCGGCTGTCGTCCTGGTAGAGGTCGCTGGAGCCGGTCAGCCGGGAGGCGAACTCCGGCAGGGAGGCGGGCTCGCCGCGCCACAGGTCGCGGATCGTGTCGCGGTACATGCCGTTCCACTCGGTCCACCTGGCGGGGAAGTTGCCCACCTGGTAGCCGCCCGGGCCGACGTCCCAGGGTTCGGCGATCAGCTTGACCTGCGAGAGCACCGGGTCCTGCTGGACGAGGTCGAAGAAGGCGCTCAGCCGGTCGACCTCGTGCAGTTCCCTGGCCAGGGTGGCCGCCAGGTCGAACCTGAAGCCGTCCACGTGCATCTCGATGACCCAGTACCGCAGCGAGTCCATGATCATCTGGAGGACGTGCGGGGAGCGCATGAACAGGCTGTTGCCGGTCCCCGTCGTGTCCATGTAGTAGCGCCTGTCGTCGTCCACCAGCCGGTAGTAGCCGGGGTTGTCGATCCCCCGCATGCTCAGCGTCGGCCCCAGGTGGTTGCCCTCGGCGGTGTGGTTGTAGACCACGTCGAGGATGACCTCGATGTTCGCCTCGTGCAGCGCCTTGACCATGGCCTTGAACTCCAGCACCTGCCCGCCGCGCTGCCCGGTGCTCGAATAGGCGTTGTGCGGGGCGAAGAACCCGATGCTGTTGTAACCCCAGTAGTTCGTCAGGCCACGCTCGGCCAGGACGTGGTCGGTGACGAACTGGTGGACCGGCATCAGCTCGATCGCCGTGACGCCGAGGGAGGTCAGATGGTCGATGATCTCCGGGTGGCCGATGGCCGCGTAGGTGCCCCGGATCCGCTCGGGGATCTTCGGGTGGTTCACGGTCAGGCCCTTGACGTGCGCCTCGTAGATGACCGTGTCGTGGTACGGCGTCGCGGGCGGCCGGTCGTGTCCCCACCCGAAGAACGGGTTGATCACGATGGACCGGGGGACGAACGGGGCCGAGTCCGCGTCGTTGCGCAGGTCGGGGTCCCCGAAGCGGTAGCCGTACACGGCCTCGTCCCAGCGCATCTCCCCCTCGATGGCCTTGGCGTAGGGGTCGAGCAACAGCTTGGCGGGGTTACAGCGCACGCCCCTGGCGGGGTCGTAGGGGCCGTGCACGCGGTAGCCGTACCGCTGGCCCGGGCCGACGCCCGGCAGGTAGCCGTGCCAGACGTAGCCCTCGCACTCGGTGAAGGGGACCCGCGTCTCGTTGTCCTCCTCGTCGAACAGGCACAGTTCGACCCGCTCGGCGACCTCGGTGAAGAGCGCGAAGTTTGTCCCCGCGCCGTCGTAGGTGGCCCCGAGGGGATAGGGGTCACCGGGCCAGATCTCGATCATCACACCGCCCTTCAGCGGTGGGAAGACATGCCCCATGTTTCCCCTGTCATGCGTGGCGGTGCCCCGGCGTGAGCCTCGGCGCGGCGAAACCGGCATGACATGGGAGTATTCCTGGCCCTCAGGCGGGAGGACAGGACCGCGCCCGGCGATTCGCGGCCCGTCGCCGGGCCCGCCCGCCTACCGGCCCGTCCTCGCCTCCCCCACCGGCTCGGCCAGCCTGGCCTCCAGCTCGCGCAGCGCGGGCTCGTAGCGGGTCAGCCGGGCGCGAGTGACCAGGTCACGCGCCGCCCCCAGGTGGTCGTGGGCGCCCCGGACGTCGCCGTCGAGCAGGGCCAGCCGCCCCAGGCACAGGTCCGTCACCGACCAGCCGAGCAGCCTGCCCGCGTTGGGGGCGAGCAGGCCGTACAGGACACGTCCTGCCGCCCGCTCGCCCAGCGCCGCGCAGGCCTCGCTGAGGGCGTCGGGGACGAACCGGTAGGCCAGGTCGGGTCCGGCGGCCGCGAAGCCGTCCGCGGCGAGGACCGTGAAGACGGCGCGTGCCCGTTCGGTCTCACCCAGGTCGATCAGGGCCAGGCAGCGCAGGGCGAGCCAGGGCCGCTGCCCCGGGCGCAGGACGAGCATCTCGTCGGCGACGGCGAGCGCCCCGGCCGCGTCCCCGGCCGCCCGCAGCATCAGGAAGCGGAACACCCCGCGCCGCAGCCCGGCGTCGTCCCTGCCCAGCGCCCCCTCCGGGTAGGCGGCGGCGGACTCCTCGGCCGCGGTGAGGGCCGCCTCCGCGTGCCCGCACAGCCAGGCGTGCACGGCCCGCTGCCAGGCGGCCAGGCTCACCATCGAGGGGAGCCTGAGGCGTTCGGCCGTCTCGGTGAGCCAGGCCAGCAGTTCGGGGGCCCGTTCGGTCCTGCCCTGGGTGAGCAGCTCGACGTAGGCGGTCTCCCTGCCGACCCACTCGACGGCCAGGTCGCCGATGCGGTGGCCGATCTCGGTGATCTCGTCGATGACCGCCTGCCTGCGGTCGTGGTCGTGTTCGGTCCGGGACAGCAGCTCCTGGACGATCAACGTCTTGGCCAGCGTCCTGTCGTCACCGAGCCTGCGGGCCAGCCGTACGGCCTGCAGCGCGGTCCGCGTGCTCTCCTCGACGGGCCTGGTCGTCGCGCCGGTCAGCGCGGCGGCGGCCAGGAGCTGGGCCCGCCAGGGCGAGTCGGCGGCCAGCCCGGAGGCCAGGACCCGCTCGATCCGCTCGGCGAGCCGGTCGATGCCGGTCGTCTCCTCGTACATGGCCAGGGAGATCGGGTCGGTGAACCCCAGCACCGCCCTGGCCAGCCTGCTGTCGTCGCCGAGCCCCTCGGCGATCTCCGCCGCCGCCTCAAGGGAGGCGTGGGCCGCCACGCTCATCCCGGCGGCGCCCTGCGCCTCGGCCAGGTCGAGCAGCAGGTCGCAGCGGAGCGCGTCGTCGGATCTGGGCAGGGCGCCGACCAGCACGATCGCCTGCTCCAGGTTCTCCACCGCGTCCTCGTGGGCGAACTGCGCCGTGGCCTGCGCTGCGGCGCGCCGGGTGTAGCCGATCGCCTTGCCGGTCGTGGCGGCGGTGAGCAGACTCTGCCGGTAGTGGTGGGCGATCTCGGTCAGGCGCGCCCCGCCACGGGCCTCCAGCACCTCGGCGATCCGGGCGTGCAGGCGCCTGCGGCGCAGCGGGGGCAGCGCCTCGCGCAGCACGTCGCGGACGATGTCGTGGACGAAGCGGCAGGCGGGTCCCCGCCCCTCGGTCAGCAGCCCCGCGCCGACGGCGGCGTCCACGATGTCGAGCACCCGCTCGACGGACAGCCCGGTCACCTGGGTCAGGACGTCGGCGACCACCTGATCGCCGAGCAGCGCCGCGGTGGTCAGCACCTCCTCCGTCTCCGGAGGCAGGCCCGTCATCCGGCCGCGCACGACGTCGGAGAGCGCCGCCGGGGTCTCCCCGAGCCGCAGGACCTCCCCCAGGAAGAACGGGTTGCCCGCGGTCAGCCTGCCCATCTCCCCGGCCAGTCCGGGGTCGGCGCCGGCCCGCCCGAGGTACTCGCCGATCTCCGCCTCGCCGAGCCCCCGCAGCGGGAGCCTGCGCACGTACGGCAGCCGCGCCAGGGCGGCCAGGGCGTGTTCGAGCGCGCCGCCGGGCCGTACCTCGGTGTCGCGGTAGGTGGCGACCACGGTCAGCTTGGGGCACAGCCGGGTCGAGGCGAGGAATTCGAGCAGCCGCAGCGAGGAGGCGTCGGCCCACTGGAGGTCGTCGAGGACGACCAGGACCCTGCCGTGCTCGTTGAACAGCTCGGCGAAGGCCTCGTAGAGCTCGAAGCGGTCGCCTCCCGAGGGCCCGGCCTTGCCGCCCTGCCCGCCGGTCAGCTCCTGCGCGGCCTGCGTCCAGGGCCAGAAGGGCGGCGCTCCCGTGCCGTCCCAGCAACGGCCCCACACCACCCGGTTCCCCTCGGCCCGCGCGGTCCGCGCCGCCTGTTCGGCCAGGCTCGTCTTGCCGATGCCCGGCTCCCCGGCCAGCAGCACCACCCGGTACGGCCCGCCCGTGACCGCGGCGTCGAGCACCTCCGCCTCGGCGTCCCTGCCGATGAGCCGGGTCTCCCGAGGGTCCTCCGCGGGCCGGGGCGGAGCCGGTGTGGCCTGGACGCGGGGGGTCAGGGACGGGTCCTGGGCGAGGATGCGCCGTTCCATCTCCCTTGAGCGGGGGTCGGGGTCGAGGCCCAGCTCGTCGGCCAGTGTGTCGCGTCCCCTGGCCAGCACGGCGAGCGCGTCGGCCTGCCGTCCCGCCTGGTAGAGGGCGTGCGCGCCGAGCACGTGCAGGCGTTCCCTGAACGGGTTGGCGGCGACCAGCCGCGTCAGGGTGCCCGTCAGCTCCGCCCCCAGGCCGAGCGCGAGTTCGCACTCGGCGAGGTCCTCCTGCAGGGTCAGCCGCTGTTCACCCAGGTGGGCGGCCTCCCGCGTGGCCCACGAGGCCTCGGCGAAGTCGGCCAGCGGCTCCCCGCGCCACTCGGCCAGCGCCAGCCGCAGCCGTCCCGCCGCGGCCTCGTGCTCGCCCACGGCGGCCAGGCGCCTGCCCTCGGCCGCGTACCCCCGCACCCTGGTCAGGTCGAGGTCCCGTGCCGGGATGTCGAGGGCGTAGCCGCCCGGCTTGCTGACCAGGACCGTGGGCCGCGTGGCACGGCTCCTGCCGGGTTCGAGGGCCCGGCGGAGCTTGGAGACGTAGGCCTGGAGGGTGTTGAGCGCCCTGGGCGGCGGCTCGCCCTCCCAGAGCTCCTCCATCATCGTGGCCGCCCCGACGGGCCTGGGCGCGGCCAGCATGCACAGCGCCAGGACCGCACGCTGCTGGTGGGGACCGATGTCCAGCGGCGTCCCGTCACCGGTGATCACGCTGACCGGTCCCAGCACACGAAAGTCCATCAGGCACCTCGCTCACGAATTCGGCAGATGGTAACCCACCTCGGACCCGGACCGTAAAGTCGTGGTCGTGCGAACGTCATCGCTCAGTTACTCTCCGGGGCGGGCTTCGCGGTAGGCTCGGCGTCCACACGAGTGGAGGACGCACGGAATGACCGGATTCAAGAAGTTCCTGATGAGGGGCAACCTCGTCGAGCTCGCCGTGGCCGTGGTCATCGGCGCGACGTTCAGCGGCCTGGTCCAGGCCCTGGTCAAGGACCTCATCACCCCGCTGATCGCGGCGGTCACCGGCGGCAACGAGCCGGACTTCTCCGACTACGTCTTCACGGTCAACGGCGCCAAGTTCATGTACGGCGACTTCGTCAACCAGCTGCTGAGCTTCCTGATCATCGCCTCGGTCGTCTACTGGCTGGTCGTGCTGCCGATGAGCAGGGTCGTCGCCTACTTCGACAGGAACAAGGAGTCGACGGAGAAGAAGTGCCCCGAGTGCCTCAGCGACATTCCCGTCGCGGCCAGGCGCTGCGCGTTCTGCACGGCGGTGCTGGAGGACTCCGGAGCCACGGCCGCCTCCTGAGCGCCCTCCCCGTCGTCCGCGAGACGATGGGGTCATGAGTTTCGAACTGGCCGTCTGGCACGAACCCGAGCCGATCACCGCCGAGCGCGCGGCCGAGGTCCTGCGGGCGCTGCGCGAGGGCGACACCCGGGCCGTACGGCCTCATCCCGGGGTGACCGAGTTCACCGCCGCGTTCCCCGAGGCCGTGTCCTTCGGCGACTCCCCGGCTTACGCCCTGCTCACCGTGGACTTCGAACGCTCCGACGAGATCGCGGGCGAGGCCTTCGCCCTGGCCCGTGAGTGCGGGCTGGTCTGTTACGACCCGCAACGCGGGCTGGTGCACAACCTGGCCCCGCTGGGCGCCTATCCCGGCATGCAGCTGCGCACCGGGGACGGCATGATCGTCGTCGATCCCGACCTGCGGCTCGTCGGGGACGCGGTCGCCACGATGTCGCCGCAGAACCCGTTCACGGCGCTGGTCGTCTTCGGTGAGCACTTCGTCCAGTCGTCTCCGGAGATCACCGGATACGAGCTGGAGTACAAGGACAGCGCGCGGGACGTGATGGTCCGCACGCACGTCCCGGAGATCGGCGCGGTGCGGGAGGCCTTCGTCGAGTACGCCGAGGGGGGCCGTTCCTTCCTGGAACGCCACGACTGGCGCCGGGTCTAGGGCCTGTTTTGTGGATCTTTACGCCTACTGCGGTCGTCCAGGCGGCCCCCCGCCGCGTTGTCGTCGTCGCCCATAACTCCGTTATGAGCTCCTCCTCCGCCTTGCGGGGCATCCACCTGGACGATCCTCGCCACGGCGAAGATCCACAAAATAGGCCCTAGCGGCCGGGCGGGGCCGTACGGGGAGAGGGGCTGTGCACGGGCCGCCCCGGGGATGCGGGGGACGCCGGAAAACCGGCCGCGGGCTCATCGTCCACCACCCTCACCAGCCTTTTCACGACATAGACGACGCCAGGCGGAAAAAGGCGACAACACGGTGATGGCGGGGAAAAACAGTGATTTGTAAGCTGTGTCAGTAATATCGGTAAACCTCGGAGAATCCGAGAGGACACCGGCGGGAGCACCACGACCCAACCTTCCAGGAGCCCCCCGTGACCATCAAACGAGCCGCCTCGTACGCCCTGCTCGCCGCACTGACCGTCACCTCCTCGGTCGCCACGGCCGCCCCGTCGAGCGCGAACACGGCCGGCCACGCCGCGTTCGCCCTGACCAGCGCCGCCTTCACCGAGGGCGGGACGATCCCGAAGGTCCACGAGTGCACCAGCGGCGGCAACGACCCGCGCCAGCACAACGAGTCCCCGCCGCTGACGTGGGCGGGCGCGCCCACCGCCGCGCGCAGCTACGCGCTCGTCATGCGCGACCTCGACAACAACAACCTCATCCACTGGGTCATCTACGACATCCCGGTGAGCGTGACCTCGCTCCCGCAGAACGTCGATCACGCCTACCGGCCCACGGTCCCCTCGGGGGCCAGGCAGGTCTACTACCGCGGCAGCGCCAGCCTGTACGGCTACCAGGGCCCCTGCTCGCCCAGGACCGTCAACACCTACGAGTTCGTGGTCTACGCGCTCAACAGGGCGAGCCTGACCGAGCTGACCACGAGTTCCTCGACGCAGACCGCGGCCAGGGTCATCGCCAACGCGTCGCTGGGGTCGGCCAGGCTGACCGGGGAGTCCTGAGCGCTCCGTCAGCAGCCGCAGTCGCAACCGCAGCCGTCGCCGCAGCACCCGTCGCCGCCACAGCAGTCACAGCAGCTTCCGCAGTCGCCGCAGTTCCCGCAGCAGTCGCAGCCGCTGGCGTCGCACCGCTCACCGCATGACTTGTACCGGTCCTCATCCCACGGGGGCCGGTACAGGCCACAGGTGCAGCAGGCCATCGCCGCGCACATCATCGACAGCAGGCCGCCGGGGTCGGGCTTGAGCCGCGGGTCGCGGGGCCGGTCGTGGTGCGGGGTCTTGGGGTCCTTGTGACCCGGTCTCCCCCGCTGCCCGGCCAGGGCGAAGGTCCGTTCGACGGAGCGGGCGGTCTCCCTGACCAGCAGCGCCCTGACCAGGGTCCGCCGTTCCAGGTCGAGTTCGGCGACCGCGAGGCGCAGCCCGAGCAGCGCGTCGTCACAGTGGCGCCGGGCCTCGGTCAGGCCGGTCCCCGAGGCGATCAGCGGGTTGTAGGCGCCCCGGGCACGGTCCTCGGTCAGGTCCTCGACCGCGTCGAGCAGGTGGGCCAGGCGGCCGAAGTGGCGCCCCGCCTCCCGCAGCGCCTCCTGGTTGTGCGGCTTGCCGGTGAGCAGGGCGGTGTGCCCGAAGGCGGCGGCGACGGCCTCCTCGGTCGGGGCGGTCAGTTCGAGCAGCCGCAGCCCCGGCACGCCCTCCAGCCTGGTCTGCTCCGCCACCGCCCTGACCAGGACCTCGGGGTCGAAGCCGACCGCGACGGCCGTACCCGAGCCCGCCGCGGACCAGCGGGTGGCGACCCGGCCCGCGACGGCCGCGACCGGCCTGCGCGCGTAGGCGCCGTCCCCGTCCGCGACGTGGTCCCCGATCTTGCCCGCGGCCAGGATCAGCGAGACCGCCGCCGCGAGCCGTACCCCCTGCTGGGCCTCGACGACGTCGGCGCCCTTGAAGCCGCGCAGCGCGCACGCCGCGGCCCTGCGGTGCGGGGAGGAGGAGACGGCCTGGGCCTCGGTGAGCACCGAGACGAGCAGGCCGTCGTAGTTGGTGACCAGCCGGGAGAGGTGGCCGTGCTCGTCACGCAGCGCCAGGCAGAGCCCGCACAGGTGCGCCATCCACTCCTTGAACAACCCGTTGCACATCCCGTGGCGGCACGGACGGACGATTCCGAACATCTGCTTCCCTCTGTCACACGGCCGCCGTCGCACGGCACGCGAGCCACCGCCCTACCCCCCCGGTGGACAGGCGCTCCGGCGATAAGGATGCCCCATTTGGCCGTCTTGTGGGGATATATCGCACTAGGCGCGGACGGTGTCGCCCATTCTCCGATAAGCGGCGCGACAGAGGGCCCCTACGCCCGCCTCCAGCAGCCTTCAGCGGCCCCGGCGCGCCCGATGTGATCCATCAAAGACCCGGGGCCGTTTCGGCGGCTCGTAGGGCGGCTCAGCCCCGGGTGTCGGCGAGCAGGGCCTTGAGCACGAGGTTCGGGTGGTCGCGCAGCACGCCGCGCATGCGCCACTCGTCGCTGAACAGCGCGAGCAGCTCTCCGTCGATCGCCCGGGTGAGGACCTCGACACCCCGCTGACGGGCCAGGATGGGCGCGGACTCGGCGTCGGTGATCCTGGCCAGGCTGTAGTCGAGCCTGTCCATGACGATCTCGGTGTTGAACTCCCCCGCCAGGCGGTGCTTGACCACGTCGAACTGCATCGGGCCGACGGCGGCGAGCACCGGCGACTGGTCTCCTCTGATGTCGGAGCGCAGGACCTGGACGACGCCCTCGGCCTCCATCTGGTCGATGCCCTTGCGGAACTGCTTGGCCCTGCTCGAATCACGGCACCGGGCGGTCCAGAAGTGCTCGGGCGCGAAGCTGGGGATCTTGGGGAACTCCACGGGGACGCCGTCGTAGAGCGTGTCCCCCGGGCGCAGGGCGGTGGCGTTCACCAGGCCGACCACGTCGCCGGGGAAGGCCTCGTCGATGGTGGCGCGCTCCTGGCCGAAGACCGACTGGGCGTACTTGGTCGCGAAGGGACGGCCCGTCGCCGCGTGGGTCAGCACCATGCCGCGCTCGAAGCGCCCCGAGCAGACCCGGACGAAGGCGATCCGGTCGCGGTGCGAGGGGTCCATGTTGGCCTGCACCTTGAAGACCAGGCCGGAGAACGGCTTGTCGAGCGGGCGGGGGTCGTCCTTGACGTCAGGGCGGGGCGCCGGGGCCGGGGCGATGTCCACCATGGCGTCGAGCAGGCGGCCGACGCCGAAGTTGTTCAGCGCGGCGCCGAACAGCACCGGGGTCGACTCGTGGGCCTCGAAGGCCTTCTGGTCGTGGTCGGAGCCGATCGCCGACAGCAGGTCGGCCTCGTCCCTGGCCCGCTCCCAGTCCTCGCCGAGTTCGGCCGTGGCCAGCTCGGGGGTCAGCAGGGTCTCGATGGCCTTGGTCGCCCCACCGGGGGTCCGGGTGTAGCGGACCGCCTGCTCGGCGACGCGGTCGATCACCCCGTGGAAGAAGCCACCGGTGCCGATCGGCCAGGTGATCGGGGTCGGCCGCAGGCCGGTCTTCTCCTGGATCTCGTCGAGCAGCTCAAGGGCCTCCCTGCCGGGACGGTCCCACTTGTTGACGAACGTGATGACCGGGATGCGCCGGTGGCGGCAGACCTCGAACAGCTTCAGGGTCTGCGGCTCCATGCCCTTGGCCGCGTCGAGCAGCATGACCGCGCAGTCGACGGCGGCCAGCACCCGGTAGGTGTCCTCGGAGAAGTCGGCGTGGCCCGGGGTGTCGACCAGGTTGAACATGTGGCCGCGGTACTCGAACCGCAGGGCCGCCGAGGTGATGGAGATGCCCCTGGCCTTCTCCATGTCCATCCAGTCGGAGGTGACGCCACGCCTGCCGGCCTTGCCGTGCACGGCACCGGCCTCACTGATCGCCGAGGCGTGCAGCGCGAGCGCCTCCGTCATCGTGGACTTTCCCGCGTCGGGGTGGCTGATCACCGCGAACGTACGGCGCCGCCCCGCCTCCTGCGTGACCGCGGTCATTTCCTCAGCTCCTCGCCGTCCGGGGTGGTGGGGCTCCCGGCAATGTGTGCGGGGAGCCGAAACAGCTTACGCGCCACGGTGACCCCCAAAGGATGTGACGACACTTCCACAGGCCGCTTGCGCCACCATGGTGTTAAGTGGATTGTGGAACATCTCGGTTCGACCGTGCCGATTCCACCGCCCGAAAGCGACCCGCTCGTGCAACTCGACCTTCCAGTGGTGTGCAGATGATCACGCTCCGCTACGCAGCCGGTTCCGACGTCGGCCGTGTCCGCCAGGGCAACGAGGACGCCGGGTACGCCGGCGCCCGGCTGCTCGCCGTCGCCGACGGCATGGGCGGCCACGTGGGCGGGGAGGTCGCCAGTTCGGCGGCGATCGCCGCGGTCGCCTACCTGGACCACGAGTGTTCCGCCGACCTGGCGGCCGCGGCCGAGGCCGGGATACGCAGGGCCAACCAGCGCCTGCGCGAGCTCGTCGAGCAGGACCCGTCCCTCACCGGGATGGGCACGACGCTGACGATGATGCTCTGGGACGGCCCCCGGGTGGCCCTGGCCCACATCGGCGACTCCCGCGCCTACCTTCTGCGCAACGGCGACCTCTACCAGATCACCTACGACCACACCCTGGTGCAGACGCTGCTCGACGACGGCCGGATCACCCCGGAGGAGGCCGCCAGGCACCCGCACCGGTCGATCCTGCTGCAGGTCCTCGACGGCGGCGACAACGCCGACCCCGACCTGTCGCTGCGGGACGCCGAGGTCGGCGACCGCTACCTGCTGTGCTCGGACGGCCTGTCCGGGGTCGTCGAGGCCGAACGGCTGCGCCACGTGCTGGCCGAGGTCGACGACCTCTCCGAGGTGACGCGGCAGCTCATCGACCTGGCCTGCGAGGCGGGCGGCCCGGACAACATCACCTGTGTGGTGGCCGAGGTCGTCGAGGGACCCGGCTCCGAGGAACCGGTCGTCGTCGGCTCGGCGATTCCCTCCTGAGACCCCTTCTGACGGCCTTCCGAGGGTTCTGGTCGCGGCGCGGGGCAGGCGCTATCGTCGGTGCTCAGCGTTCCCGCAACGATCGTCACCCTCGAAGGGATGTCCGTCGTGTACAAGGAGTTCGCCATCGAGGCGATCGTGTGGCTCATCCCCGTCGTGATCCTCGTCGGGCTGGCCATCATGATCACGCGGCCCGCCTGAGGCCCCGAGGCCGGGGCGCGCAAGGCCCGCCGCCCCGGTTCTCACCCCTGCGACTACGCTGTTGGTGCCGATCAGCCTCCCACCGGGCCGGGCGGACACGTGTCAACCAGCGGGCGGTGCCGCCATCGCGGCCATCGTGCCGAGCGATCTCAGGGGATTAGGGAACAGTGAAGCTTCTCCACTCAGGGAAGGTCCGCGACGTCTACGAGGACCGGGGCGACATCATCCTGGTCGCCTCCGACCGGGTCTCGGTCTACGACGTGATCCTGCCCACGCCCATCCCCGACAAGGGAAGGATCCTCACCCAGCTCTCGCTGTGGTGGTTCGAGCAGCTCGCCGACGTCGTGCCCAACCACGTCATCTCCGCCACCGAGGTGCCCGACGAGTTCGAGGGCCGGGCCGTACGGTGCAGGCGGCTGGAGATGGTGCAGGTCGAGTGCATCGCCAGGGGTTACCTCACCGGCTCGGGCCTGAAGGAGTACCAGGCGACCGGCGCGGTCTCCGGGGTCGAGCTGCCGCCCGGCCTGGTCGAGGGCTCCAGGCTCCCCGAGCCGATCTTCACGCCGACCACGAAGGCGCCGCTCGGGCAGCACGACGAGTTCATCACCTTCGACGAGGTGGTGGCCCGGGAGGGCGCGGAGACCGCGCAGGAGCTGCGCCGGATCACCCTTGAGGTCTACCGGCGCGGCGCGGAGCTGGCACGCGAGCGCGGTGTGATCATCGCGGACACGAAGATCGAGCTCGGCCGGGACGCCGAGGGCACGCTGGTGCTCGGCGACGAGGTGCTCACCTCGGACTCCTCGCGGTTCTGGCCCGCCGACCAGTGGGAGCCGGGACGCCCGCAGTTCTCCTACGACAAGCAGTTCGTCCGCGACTGGGCGGCGAACAGCGGCTGGGACAAGAAGGGGCCCGCCCCCGAGGTGCCCGAGGAGGTCGTCGAGATCACCAGGGCCCGCTACATCGAGGCCTACGAGCGCATCACCGGCAGGACCTGGTAGTGCCGGGTCCGGTACGGCGGGCCGGCCTCCGATCCGCCCGCCGTACCGGTCACAGGGACAGTCTTCGCTCCGCCGCGGCGCCGACGACGAACCGGTTCGCGGAGGCGGGGTGGGTGCCGAAGTCGGCCACGACACAGGTGATGTTGTCGGGCCCGCCACCCCGGTTGGCCAGGTCGATGAGCCATCTGGCCGCCTCGTCGGGGTCGCCGATGTCGGTCAGCGTGTTGAACAGGGTCTCCGGGCCGACCACGGCGGTCAGGCCGTCCGAGCACAGCAGGTAGCGGTCGCCGACCTTGGCCTCGCGCAACGACAGGTCGAGCTCGCCGTCTCCGGTGCCCTCAAGGACCCGTAGCACCATGGAGCGGCGTGGGTGCTCGGCCGCCTGCTCCGGAGTGATCCGCCCGTCGTCGACCAGCGACTGGACCAGGGTGTGGTCGTGGGTGATCTGGTAGAGGGCGCCCTCGCGCAGCATGTAGGCGCGGGAGTCGCCGACGTGGGCCAGCGCGAAGGAGGCGCCGTCCCAGAGCATGGCGGTGAATGTGGTTCCCATCCCCCGCAGGGTGGGGTCCTGCTCGCTCCTCTCCCTCAGCGCGTGGTTGACGTCCCGCGCGGTGTTCTTGATGGTGGTCACCAGATCGACGCCACTCTGCGGGAGACTGTCGTCCAGTGCCGCCAGGGCCGTGACGGCCAGGGAGCTGGCGACCTCCCCGCCGGCGTGACCGCCCATGCCGTCCGCTATGGCCAGCAGGCGCGCGCTCGCGTAGCCCGAGTCCTCGTTCGCCTCACGGCGGACGCCGACATCCGAGCGGGCGGCATAGCGCAGTGCCGGTGCTTCGTTCAGTGCCATGAAGGCAGTAAATCATTGGTTGAAGCACTTCACAAGCAAAGCTGTTGTAGACCGCTGCGGCACAGTGAACTACTCTGGCCCAGTATGGAGGAGAGCCAGGAGATCACGGTGAACGCGGGCGACATCGCCCGGCTCGCCTCCGTCGGCCGTGCCGCGGTCAGCAACTGGCGCCGCCGCCACGACGACTTCCCCCAGCCGGTCGGCGGAACCACCTCCAGCCCGCTCTACTCCCTGCCCGAGATCGCCGCTTGGTTGCGCCGTAACGGCAAGACCTTCGAGGTCTCCCTCGGTGACCTGGTCTGGCAACGGCTGCGCACCTCGGCCGACGACCTGCGCCTCGGCGACCTGGTCGGCGGCGCCGGGGCCTTCCTGCTGTTCCTGCACCGTGAGCCTCGGGCCTGGCGTGAGCAGGGCAGACGCGCCCTGTCCCGGATCGCCGAGGTGACCGCCGACCTGCCCGGCACCCCGGCACGCGTCGACGACCCCGCGCTGCTGCGCCTGGTCGCCGAGCTGGCCGCCGAGCTCGGGCCGCTGCCCGCCTTCGAGTTCCTCTGCGAGCGCTACGTCGAGGCCCACTCCCGCAGGCTCTCGGTCACCAGGGACGACGTCGCCGCGCTCATGCACCGGCTGGCCGTGCAGGACGGCGGAACGGTGCTGGACCCGGCCTGCGGGGTCGGGACCCTTCTGCTGCACGCGGAGAACGCCCTCGGCCAGGAGATCAACGAGACGAACGCGCTGCTCACCGCGGTCAGGCTGCTGCTGCGGGGGACGAGGGCGCGGATCGTCGCGGGTGACTCGCTCCGCGAGGACGGCCTGTCGGACGAGCCCGCCGACGCCGTGGTCTGCGACCCGCCGTTCAACGAGCGCGCCTGGGGTTACGAGGAGCTCACCGGCGACCCCCGCTGGGAGTACGGCCTGCCGCCGCGCGGGGAGTCCGAGCTGGCCTGGGTGCAGCACTGCCTCGCCCGCGTACGGCCCGGCGGCCTGGTGGCGATCCTGATGCCCGCCGCCGCGGCGAGCCGCCGTCCCGGCAAGCGGATCAGGGGCAACCTGCTGCGCGCCGGGGCGCTGCGTGCGGTGGTCACGCTGAGCGCGGGCGGCCCCGACCTGTGGCTGCTGCGCCGTCCCGACGGGGAGAGGCCCCCCTCCCAGCTTCTGGTGGTCGACGCCAGTGAGAACCTGTCGGTCGTCGAACCCGCCTGGCGGGCCTACTGCGACGACCCAGAGGCCGAGATGACCGGCGAGAGCCGTACGGTGCGGATCATCGACCTGCTGGACGACGAGGTGGACCTCAGCCTGGCACGCGTCCGCCCCCAGCAGGGCGGCCCCGACTTCCTGCGTGACTTCACCGGGGCGCTCGACCGCTTCAGGGGCACCTCGGCGAGGCTCTCCGGCGCGCCCTTCGCCCTCGAACCGCTCACCGAACGGCAGGACCTGCCGACGACCACGGTGGGCGAGCTGGTCAAGGCGGGCCTGATCACGATCCTGCAGGCCCCGCCGAAGATGTCCGTCGAGAAGGGCCCGCTGCCGGTGCTGACCGCGGAGGACGCCGCCCTGGGCACCGCCCCCTCCGGCAGGACGACCCCTGACCCGGCGCCGGTCATGGTCACGCCCGGAGACGTCGTGACGACCGTCATGGGCGCGGTGCGGGTGGTCACGCACGGCGGGGCCGCGCTCGGCCCGCAGCTCACGCTCTACCGGGTCGATCCCGGGCGGCTCGACGCGGACTTCCTCGCCGGTTTCCTCCGTTCGGCGGACGCGGCGCGAATCCATCCCAGCTCAAGCCGCCTCGACGTACGGCGGGCCAGGGTGCCGATGCTTCCCCTGGTTGAGCAGCGCCGTTACGGCGCCGCCTTCCGTGAGCTGTTCGCCCTTGAGGACAGATTGCGCGAGACGGCGGCGCTGGGGGAAACCTTGATCCGGTTAGGCTTTGACGGACTGGTCGACGGTCATCTGCGGCCGTGCGACCAAGGAGTGTGATGTTCCGCGGGCTTGGAGGACCGGATGGTCATCGGCGACCGGTACGTGCTCGACGACCTCCCGCTCGGCCAGGGCGGCATGAGCGCCGTCTACGCGGGGCACGACAGGCATCTCGACCGCAGGGTCGCCGTGAAGTTCCTGCGGCTCGTCACGGGTCCCGACGAGGAGATGAAGCGGCGCTTCCTGCGTGAGGCGCGCATCCTGGCCAGGCTGGAGCATCCCGGCGCGCCCGTCCTGTACGACTTCGGCACCTTCGACCACCGGCTGTTCCAGGTGATGCAGTTCATCGCGGGCGTCACCGTGGCCGACCTGCTCAGCGAGCACGGCCCGCTGCCGGTTCCCTGGGCCGCCACGATAGCCGCGCAGGCCTGCGCGGTGCTGGTCGCGGCCCACGCGCTGAGCATCTACCACCGCGACCTCAAGCCGACCAATCTGATGCTCTGCCCCGACGGCAGCGTCAAGGTGCTGGACTTCGGGCTGGCCGTGCTCCGTGAGACCGGTTCGGCCCAGTTCACCCGGGTTGGGCAGATCCTCGGGACACCCGCCTACATGGCCCCCGAGCAGATCCAGAGCGGGATCGTCGGGCCCCGCAGCGACCTGTACGCCCTGGGCTGCGTGATCCACGAGATGCTGACGGGCGAGCAGTTGTTCACCGGCCCGACGGAGTACGCCGTGTTCGAGCGCCAGGTGAAGGAGCGCCCGCCCCCCGTCGGCGGCGTCCCCGCCGAGCTGAACCGGCTGATCCAGGACCTGCTGGAGAAGGACCCCGAACGGCGTCCCCCAGGGGCCGACGTCCTCTACGAACGGCTGCAGCCCTTCGCCGTGAACCCGCCGATGCTTCCCGGCTTCCTCAACCCGCCCTCGGTGCCCAGCCCGGGGCGGATGTACGCCCGGATGGTCGGCCGCGTGCTGGCCTGACGTTCAGGGGGCCGCGTCGACCGGCCTGCGGCACACGTACGCGATCCCCGGCGGGATGTTCCGCCAGACGGGCCCGGTGATCAGCACCTCGTCGAAGACCGCGCGCAGCCGCCGGCGCAGCGCCCTCGCCCCGGCCAGCGGCAGCGCGTGCAGGTAGGTCACGGTCGTGAACGCCCCGCCCGGGGCGAGGGCCCCGCTGATCTGGCCGAGGATGCGCTCCTGCACGTCGCCGGGGAAGAACGACCACGGCAGCGTGCTGACGACCGCGTCCACCCGCTCGACCCCCGCCTTGGCCAGCAGGGTGCCCAGGTCGGCGGCGTCGCCGTACAGGGTCTCCATCCACGGCCTGGTCCTGCGCAGGTGCGCGGCGAGGTCGGGGTCGATCTCGACGGCCAGGTGGCGGGAGCCGGGGGCCAGCCGTGCGTGGATGACCTCGCTGATCGGGCCGGTGCCGGGGCCAAGCTCGACCACGACCGACGCGTTCCCCGTGGGGACCACCGCGCTGAGCGCCCTGCCCAGGACGGGGGAACTCGGCGCGATCGCGCCGACGACGTGCTGTCTGCGCAGCGCGGCCGACATGAAGGCCCGCAGGTCCGGGCGTACGGCTGTCTGGTTCATGGCCCCCATGACACCGTCGCCGGGGTCGTGGACACAGGACGCCAAAGCCTAGTTTTCCGGGTATATCTGGCTATACCCCTATAAGTGGGGTTGCTCTCCTGGGGGCCTCCGCTCCGGGGACGTAGTGTCGTCGGATGCAGTCATCGGCGGCGTGGCGGGCCCTCACCCGGTGGGACCTGGTGCTGACCTCCTGGCCGTGGCGCTCGCTCGCCTACCTGGTCACCGGCGTGCTCGTCGGCGAGGTCGTCCTGGTGGTCTTCCTGCTGGGCCTGTTCACCGGGACCGTCCTGGCCGCGGTGCTGATCGGCGTGCCGCTACTGCTCGTGCTCGCCCTCGGCGGCATACCCGTGGCCGCGCTCGAACGCCGCAGGCTGCGGATCATCGACCCGGACCCGGCCCCGACCCCGCACCGCGCCGCGGAGTCCTCGGGGGTCGTCGCGTGGCTGCGGTTGCGGCTGCGGGAACAGGCCACCTGGCGGGAGCTCGGCTATCTGGTCCTGATGGTCACGGTGCTGTGGCCGATCGAGCTGCTGGCGGTGACCTTCGGCCTGGGCATGCCCGCCACGATGGTCCTGACCCCCGCCCTGCGCTCGCAGACGGGAGACGTCAGGGTGCTGAGGTTCTGGCTGGTCGACAACGACCTGTCGGCGATGGCCGCGCTCGCCATCGGCTCGCTCTGGCTCCTGCTGGCCCTGTACCCGCTGACGCTGCTCGCCCTGGCCCACGGCGCGCTGGCCAGGGCGATGCTGTCGCCGAAGGAGATCGACGCGGGACGGCGGCTCGCCGAGATCACCCGGTCGAGGACCCGGCTGGTCGCGGCCTTCGAGTCGGAGCGGCGCCGGATCGAACGCGACCTGCACGACGGCGCGCAGCAACGGCTGGTCGCGCTGACCATGACGCTCGGCATGGCCAGGCTGACGGAGGGCGAGGAGACCGCCGAGCTGGTCGCGCGGGCCCACGGCCAGGCGAAACTGGCCCTGGCCGAGATCCGCGACCTGATCAGGGGCATCCATCCGCAGATCCTCACCGACCGGGGCCTGCCCGCCGCCGTCGCCGACGTGGCCGACCGGTCGCCGATACCCGTCGACGTCTCGGTCACGCTGCCGCGCCTGCCCGAGGCCGTCGAGTCGGTCGCCTACTTCGTGGTCTCCGAGGCACTGGCCAACGTGGCCAGGCACAGCGGCGCCGCCCACGCCCGGGTCGAGGGCCGTCTCGACGGCGGCCTCCTGGTGGTCGAGGTCGGCGACGACGGCACGGGCGGCGCCGACCCCGCCAGGGGCAGCGGCCTGGCCGGTCTGGCCGACCGCGTCTCCGTCGTCGACGGCAGGCTCATGCTCTCCAGCCCCGCCGGGGGCCCTACCCTGCTACGTGTGGAGATCCCTTGCGTACCGACCGACCCCTCGACATAGTCCTCGCCGAGGACGGCGTCCTGCTGCGTGAGGGGCTCGCCGGGCTGCTGACCCGCTTCGGGCACCGGGTGGTCGCCTCGGTCGGCGACGCCGACGGCCTCGTCGAGGCGGTACGGGCACACACCCCTGACGTCGTGGTCACCGACGTGCGGATGCCGCCCGGCTTCACCGACGAGGGACTGCGGGCCGCGGTCGCGCTGCGCGCCGCCGACCCCCGCCTGCCCGTCCTGGTGCTGAGCCAGTACGTCGAGCAGACCTACGCCAGCGAGCTGCTCGACTCCGGCGACGGGACCGGGGTCGGCTATCTCCTCAAGGACCGGGTCGGCGACGTCGAGGAGTTCGTGGACGCGCTGTACGGCGTCGCCTCCGGCGGCACGGTCGTCGACCCTGAGGTGGTCAGGCAGTTGCTGCGCCGCCGCCGTGACCCGCTCGGCAGGCTCTCCCCGCGTGAGCGGGAGGTGCTGGCCCTGATGGCGGAGGGCCGTTCCAACGCGGCCATCGCCAGGGGGCTGGTGATCTCCGAGGCCGCCGTCGGCAAGCACATCGGGAGCATCCTGACCAAGCTCGACCTGCCGCCCGCCGAGGACGACCACCGCAGGGTCCTGGCCGTGGTGACCTACCTGCGCGGCTGACCTCCATGACCCGTGGACAAGCAGGCATATAAAGAATGAATTTTCCAGTTAAGGCCGGACTTTAAGGGTCATTGCCGCCTAAAAGGTCAATACAGCTGTTATGGACTCCAACACCGTACTGCTGGGAGTCGTGGTGGCCACCGCCCTGGCCTTCGACTTCACCAACGGATTCCACGACACGGCCAATGCGGCGGAGTCGTCGGGGCGACGCTGATCGCCGCGGGCCCCTCGGCCGTGAAGGCGGTCGGCATCGTCTCCAAGGTGCTGATCCCCGCCGTCCTGGCGCCGCTGGCCGCCATCCTGGTCGCGACCATCGGTACCTTCCTGGTCTACGTCATCACCAGGAACGTTCCCGAGGACATCCGCGGCAGAGGGTTCAGGATCGGCCAGGTCGGGTCGGCCTCACTCGTCTCGCTCGCCCACGGCACCAACGACGCCCAGAAGACCATGGGCATCATCACCCTCGCCCTGATCGCCAACGGCACCCTCGGCAAGGACGCGGGACCGCCGCTGTGGGTGATCGTCTGCAGTGCGAGCGCCATCGCCCTGGGCACCTACCTCGGCGGCTGGCGGATCATCCGTACCCTCGGCAAGGGGCTCACCGAGATCGAGACGCCGCAGGGCTTCGCCGCGGAGGGGTCCTCGGCGGCGGTCATCTTCGCCTCCTCCCACTTCGGCTTCCCGCTGTCCACGACGCACGTGTGCGCCGGGTCGGTGATCGGCTCCGGCCTCGGCAAGCGGCTGGCCGAGGTGCGCTGGAACGTGGCCGGTCAGATGGCCACCGCGTGGCTGCTGACGCTGCCCGCCGCCGCCCTGGTCGGCGCCGTCGCGTGGAAGGGCGCCGACCTCATCGGCGGGGCGGGCGGGGTGACCGTCGTCTTCCTGCTCGCGCTGCTCGGCGGCCTCGGTCTCTACCTCGCCTCCCGCCGCAGCACGGTGAACGCCGCCAACGTCAACGACGAGTGGACCGGACGCACCCCCGCCCCGGTCAAGGAGGCCGTGTGATGAACGCCTACCTCGACCTCGACGCCCTGTGGCGGGTCCTGGTCGCCGCCCTGGCCGGTGGCGCGGGGCTCGTCGCGGTCTTCTCCGTCGCCCTGGCCGGTCTGGCCGCCGCCCGGCCCACCTCGGCCGGAGGCGGCGGACGTCCCCTCGGCTGGGTCGTCGCGGTGGCCGGTTTCCTGATCGTCGTGAGCGGTGTCGCCCTCGGCATCTGGGTGATGCTGCACAAATGAGCCTCCCGTACGGCCCGGCCGCGCGGGCCGTACGGGAGAATGCCGTCCGTGGAGGGACGTTGGATCGAGGTCGCCGACCGGGTGCTGGTGCGGCGGCACAGTGAGCTCGACCTGTCCGTCGGGCTGGTCCTCGGCGACGGCGGCTGCCTGGTGGTCGACACGCGGGGCGACGCCCGGCAGGGCGCCGAACTGGCCGCCGAGGTACGGAGGATCACCCCGGATCCGTGGACGGTGGTGATCACCCACTCGCACTTCGACCACAGCTTCGGCACGGGCGCCTTCCTCGACTGCCCCGTCTGGGCGCACGAGGCCTGCCGTGGCGACCTGGTGGCGAACGGTTCGGCGGCCAGGGACACCTGGGCGCGGTGGTATCGCGACCAGGGGCGGGACGACGTCGCCGACGACATCGCGGGCACGGAGATCGCGCTGCCCGACCGCCTGGTGAGCTCGGGGGCCGAACTCGTCGCCGGAGGCAGGAGGGTCGTGCTGGCCCACTTCGGTCCCGGCCACTCCGGCAACGACCTCGTGGTCCACGTGCCGGACGCGGACGTGGTCTTCGCCGGTGACCTGGTGGAGAACGGCGCGCCGCCCGACTACGAGGACGCCGCTCCCCTGGCGTGGCCCGCCGCCCTCGACGGGCTGCTCGGGTTGCCCGGGACCACGGCGGCGACGACGGTCGTTCCCGGCCACGGCGACCCGGTCGGGCGCGGGTTCGTCGTCGCCCAGCGCGCGGAGATCGCCACCGTCGCCGACCTCTGCCGCCGGGTCGCCTCGGGCGAGCTGGACCGGGAGCACGCCGTACGGCTGTCGCCCTATCCGCGCGAGACGACCCTCACCGCCCTTGACCGTGTGTCATGAGGGCACGAAGCTGGGGGCCTCCCCGCTGAACTCGCTGTGCACGCGCTCACCGCGCACCCCCATGGCCAGCAGCCGCGCGGTCGTGTGGCGCACCATCTCCGGCGAGCCGCACACGTAGACGTCCCCGTCGGGGATGACCCGGTGGTATTCGAGGGCGTCGACCGCGGTGTGCCTCGGCCAGTGCTCGGGTTCGTCGGAGACGGCCTGGATGATCCGCAGACGCTTGTGCTGCGCCCGCAGGCGCCGCAGGTCGTGCATGTCGTAGGCCTCGGAGCTGTGCCGTACGCCGTGGAAGAGGTCGATGGAGGGGCGCTCCGGCGACCACGCCGACTCCTCAACGAGCGCCTTGAGCGGGGCGAGGCCGGTGCCGCCCGCCAGGAACACCAGGTGCGGGGTGCGCGCGTCGTTCAGCGAGAACGTCCCCCTCGGCGGGCCGATCAGGACGATGTCGCCGGGCTGGGTGTGCCGGACCAGCGCCGTGCTGACCCATCCGCCCGGCACGGCCCGCACGTGGAAGGACAGGCGGTTGTCGTGCCTGGGCGCGTTGGCGATCGAGTACGACCGCCACACCTTGGGCCACTGCCCGGTCTGCAGGGTGGCGTACTGACCCGCCCTGAAGGGGTAGGGCTGGTCGGGCTCGACGTTGATCACGGCGATGTCCCGGGTGCGCATCTCGTGCGAGACGACCGTGCCGATCCAGGAGGGCGGCGCGTGGACGGCGTCCTGTTCCGCGGCCTGGATCATCACCTCGGCGACGTAACGGTAGGCGTTCATCCACGCCTCGTCGTAGGCGGGCAGCCAGGCGCCGTGGGCGTTGGCCCGCATCGCGGCCACCAGGCAGTGGCCCAGCGCGGGGTAGTGCTCGGGGCGCACGCCGTACTTGCGGTGGTCCCTGGCGAGCTGGCCGAGGTAGTCGTCGAGCGGCTCACCGTTCTCCAGGCTGAGCACCACCTGGGTCAGCGCCTTGAGCAGACGGTCGCGCTGCACGTCCATCGCGGGCGGGAACATCTCTCTCACCTGCGGATACTCGGAGAAGAGCCTGCCGTAGAAGTGCATGGTGACCTTCTCGGCCACGGGGGCGACGAGCAGCCAGCTGTGGCGGATCAGCCCGATGTCGATCATCATGTCGTCACCCGGCCGGCTTCCCCGCCTTTTCCCTTTCCCTCTCGGCGGGCCACTCCCTCTCGGCGGGCAGCCCTCTTTCGATGGATCTCTCCCTTTCGACGGGCCGCTCTCCACGGCGGCCGACACCGAAGTGGTCCTCCCCCGCCGGTCTGCGCCGCGCTCCGTGCCTGCCTCCGCGTTCCTGCCTGGCCAGCAGCGGGATGTGCTTCGAGCAGTGGATGTAGGCCTCCTCGACCTCGATCCTGACCCAGCGCTCGGCCCTGCGTCCCGGGGCCGTCATGTCCTCGTCGGCCAGACCGTGGCGGCGGGCCGCGTCGTAGGCGGTGACGATGGTCGCCGAACCGTTGACGTGCAGCCCGACGAGCTCCTCGAAGAAGTCGACGAACAGCAGGCTGAGGTGCGGGTTCTCCATGATGTTGCCGAGACTGGCGAGCACACCGTTGCCGCGGAACTCCGGGTAGGCGAGCGTGGTCTCGTCGAGGACCCTGACGAATCCGGGAGGGCCGGCGCGGAAGGTCGTGTCGCAGTTTCCCGAGGCGTCGGCCGTACCCACGAAGACCATCTCCTGGCGGGCCACGAACTCCCTCATCCGCGGCGTCAGCCGGTCGGTGACCTGGCGTTCGTAGAACCTCTTCGCCCTGTCGCGGGTGGCGAACAGGAGCTGGAGCACGTGTTCCCCCCTCGAACCGGGGAGGTGGTCCCCGTCGTCCAGGCCGCCGCGCGGCGTGTACTGGTCCATCAACTCGACATCGCTCCCATCCATCGCGGACCCGTGGTCCGCGACGCGATCTGTGACATGGGCACGCGCCGGTCCTGCCTCCGACGGGAGCCGCTGGAGGAGGTCTGTGCCCGCTCCGTGCCCGCTCCTTGCCCACACAGGCGTTGGAGCCTAGACCACAAATCGTGCATGTCTTGAATGTTTACGAAACTTTCCTTCGGCTGTCACATCGGCCACTTCAGCCACAGCCGTCCCCGGTACCCGATGCCCGTGTGACCAAACACGGCTTCGCCAACTTCTTGTGACGGCCCCGCCCCGAGCCCGGTCGTCACACGTGTTTCGCCGAAATTAACAAAAAACACAGGAGAGAAAAAACAAACAGCTTCTCGACTGCCGGTGACGACTCGGCTACTCTTACTCGCATGACGAAGCGACAGGCCCTGACGCGGCGGCGGCACGTCGATCTCGCCCGCGTCTCCAGCGCCATCTGTCGTCCCCAGTCCTGAGAGCCCTTCCCCCTCTCACCCCCTCCCACCAGGCATTTCCCCCTTTCTCTGCCTGGCGTTCACGGCGTCGCCCCTCTTCCCAACCGCCTTCGGAATTCCCCTTCCAAGCGGTACGGCATCACATGTGAATTTGCCATGCCAATTTCCCGACCCCCCTTTTCTCGTCCGTCGTGAACGGTATTTCCCCATGCCGTGAACGACGACCACCCGGTTTTCTCCGTCATGCCCTCCCTCCATGTGCCGGGAGCCTTTCGATGTCCGCACCACCCTCCACAGAACCCGTGCGATTCGCCTACTGGGTGCCGAACGTCAGCGGCGGCCTGGTCACCAGCCGGATCGAACAACGCACCGACTGGAGCTACGAGTACAACCGTGACCTGGCCGTCCTCGCCGAGGAGAACGGCTTCGACTACGCCCTGAGCCAGGTCCGCTACATCGCCGGCTACGGCGCCGAGTACCAGCACGAGTCGACCGGCTTCAGCCTGGCCCTGCTGCTGGCCACCCGGCGGCTGAAGGTCATCGCCGCGGTCCACCCCGGCCTGTGGCATCCGGGGGTGCTGGCCAAGTTCGGCGCGACCGCCGACCACCTCTCCGGCGGCCGGTTCGCGGTGAACGTCGTCAGCGGCTGGTTCAAGGGCGAGTTCACCGCCCTCGGCGAGCCGTGGCTCGAACACGACGAGCGCTACCGCCGCTCAGAGGAGTTCATCCGCGCCCTGCGCGCCATCTGGACCGAGGACCACGCCGAGCTGGCCGGGGACTTCTACCGGATCCGCGACTTCTCCCTCAAGCCGAAGCCGCTGAGTTCCGCGGGCCGTCCGCACCCGGAGATCTTCCAGGGCGGCAACTCCACCGCCGCCCGCGCCATGGCGGGCCGGGTCTCCGACTGGTACTTCAGCAACGGCAGGGACTTCGACGGCGTCACCGAGCAGCTCGCGGACGTGCGCGCCGCCGCCGAGGGCGTGGGGCGCCGCCCGCCCCGCTTCGGTCTCAACGGCTTCCTCATCGCCCGCGACACCGAGGCCGAGGCCCGCGAGACCCTCAGGGAGATCGTCGCCAAGGCCGACACCGAGGCCGTGCGCGACTTCGGCGACGCCGTCAGGCAGGCGGGCCGTTCGACCGCCGACGGCAGGGGGATGTGGCAGGACTCGACCTTCGAGGACCTGGTCCAGTACAACGACGGGTTCCGCACCGGCCTGATCGGCACCCCCGAGCAGGTCGCCGAGCGCATCGTCGCCTACCGGCGGCTCGGCGTCGACCTCCTGCTGCTCGGCTTCCTGCACTACCACGAGGAGGTCGAGTACTTCGGCAGGCGGGTGCTGCCGCTCGTGCGCGAGCTGGAGTCCCGACTGCCCGGGAAGGAGAGCGAGCCCGCCACGCTCGGCTCCTGACCGCACCACCCCGGCCGCGGGCGCCGGGCGCGGGGCGCGGCCGGGGGCGCGGGCGCGCGCCACGGCGGCCCGCCGGCCCGGTACGGCCCGCGAGCCCGCCCCCGCCGCCACCCGACCGCCCCCCCAGCCCCCCCCCCCCGGAACAGCGAACCCACGACCGTCAGCCCGAACGAGAGGTCCGTCATGACCGCCGTCACTCCTTCCGCCTGGCAGACAGAGCCCTTCCCCGACAGCCCGCAAGGCTGGATCGACCGGGCCGCCGAGGTGGCCGCCGTGCTCTCGACCGACGCCGCCGCCCGTGACAAGGCCGCGGCGACGCCGTACGCCGAGGTCCGGTTGCTGAAGGACTCCGGGCTCGTCACCCTGCTCGGGCCCGCCGAGCACGGGGGCGGGGGCCAGAACTGGCCGACCGCCTACCGCGTCGTCCGTGAGATCTCCAAGGCGGACGGCTCCGTCGGCCAGCTGCTCGGCTACCACTACCTGTGGAACTGGGCGGCCAGGCTGGTCGGCACCCGTGAGCAGTGGGAGCACATCGAGGCGGAGGCCGCGCGCAACCGGTGGTTCTTCGGCGGCGCGGTCAACCCACGCGACAACGACGTCGTCGTCACCGAGGACGGCGACGACCTGGTCTTCACCGGGCGCAAGTCCTTCTCGACGGGCAGCAAGGTCTCCGACGTGACCGTCCTGGAAGGGGTGCTCGACGGGACGCAGACGCACATCTTCGCGATCGTGCCCTCCGACAGCCCGGGGCTGACCTTCCACGACGACTGGGACAACATCGGCCAGCGGCTCACCGAGAGCGGCAGCGTCACCCTCGACGGCGTCCGGACCCCCTGGGCCTCGGCGGCCGGTTTCGTGGACCGGGTGTTCCAGCCCCGCGTCTACAACACCCTCAACGTCCCGACGATCCAGCTCGTCTTCGTCAACCTCTACCTCGGCATAGCGGCGGGCGCCCTGGAGACGGCCGCGACCTACACCAGGACCAGGTCCCGTTCCTGGCTGCACGGCGGACACGACAACGCGGTGGACGAGCCGTACGTCATCGACGCCTACGGCGAGCTGACCTCCAGGCTCTGGGCGGCCGAGGCGCTGGCCGACCGGATCGCCGAGGAGGGTGAGAGGCTGCACGGCGACCCGGACGCGGTGACCGAGGCGGCGCGCGGGGAGTTCGAGGTGCGGGTCGCGGCGGCCAAGGCCGTGGCGACCGAGGTCTCCCTTGAGGTGACCGGCCGGATCTTCGAGGTCACCGGCGCGCGGGCGACCACGAGCGCCGAGGGCCTGGACCGGTTCTGGCGCAACGTCCGCACCCACACCCTGCACGACCCGGTCGCCTACAAGCGCCGGGAGGTCGGGCGTTTCGTCCTGACGGGCGAGATTCCCGAGCCGACCTGGTACTCCTGACCCCTCCGCGCCGGTGACCGCGGGCCCGGTCGTGACCGACACGGACGGCCACGACCGGGCACGCCCCGGTTCTCCCTGTACCGACCCCCTGGAGATCCCGCCGTGACCGCTCATGTGACCGCTCATGTGATCACCGACGACGCCGAGGCGCTGGAGACGGCCGGGAGGCTGGCCGCCGAGTTCCGCGCGGGCGCCTCCGAGCGGGACTCGGCGAGGAAGCTCCCGCACGCCGAGGTGGAGCGGCTCTCGGCGAGCGGGCTGCTCGGCGTCACCGTTCCCGCCGACCACGGTGGCGCCGACATCCGCCACGAGACACTGGCCGAGGTCTTCCGGCTGCTGGCCTCCGGCGATCCGAGCCTGGCGCAGATCCCGCAGAGCCACTTCGTCTACGTCAACGTCCTGCGCCGCCAGGGCACCCCGGCGCAGCGGGAGTTCTTCTTCGCCGAGGTGCTGGCGGGACGCAGGTTCGGCAACGCCCAGTCGGAGGCGGGCACCAGGCACGTCCAGGACATCCGTACCAGGCTCGTCCCGGCGCCGGACGGCTCGTTCCTGCTCAGCGGCGTCAAGCACTACTCGACCGGGGCGCTGTTCGCGCACTGGATCCCGGTGCTCGCCCGTGCCGAGGACGACACGCTCCACGTCGCCTACGTGCCGCGCGAGGCGCGGGGGCTGACCGTCGTCGACGACTGGGACGGCATGGGCCAGCGCACCACGGCGAGCGGGACCGTCAAGCTCGACCGGGTCGAGGTGCCCGCAGACCGGGTGGTGCCGCACCACCTGACCTTCCAGGGGCCGCAGCTGCACGGCGCGGTCGCCCAGCTGCTGCACACCGCCATCGACGTGGGGATCGCCGCCGCGGCCCTGGCCGAGGCCGCCGAGTTCGTCCGCACCAGGAGCAGGCCCTGGTTCGAGAGCGGTCACGAGAGCGCGGCCGACGACCCGCTGCTCATCCAGCGCTTCGGTGAGCTGGGCGTTCAGCTGCGCGCGGCCGAGGCGCTGCTGGCGACGGCCGCCAGGACCGTGGACACCGCGGGCACGCCGGGGGCCGGGCTCACCGAGGAAAGCGCGGCCGAGGCGTCCATCGCGGTGGCCGCCGCCAAGGCCTTCGCCGCGAGCGCCGCGGTCGACATCGGCGGCGCCCTGTTCGAGCTGGCCGGAACCCGCTCCGCGCTGGACGGCCTCAACCTGCACCGTTTCTGGCGGGACGCCAGGACCCACACCCTGCACGACCCGGCCAGGTGGAAGGTGCAGCACATCGGGCGTTACCTGCTCAACGGCACCCTGCCGCCCCGGCACGGCCTGCTCTGACCTTCTCCGGCGCGCCCTCTCTGGACCGTCCTCCGCGGTCGCGCGCCGTACGGGATCTTCGTGGCCCGTAATCCCCGGTGTCCGGATGGATATGTCCGGACATATAGAAAAACCGAGGGTTGACGGTGTATGTCAGCGCGAGTAGCTTCCCGAATTAAATAAGAAGGTTTCTTGTTTGTTGCTTCCCTGACGAGCGGATTCACCCGCCCGCCGGGAAGGTCACACGCGCGCGCGAACTATCTCGGGGGACACCTTTTTAGCTGCTTCGCCAGAGAGGAAGCACGATGTCCCGTCTCCGTTCATGGAGAGCAGTCGCCGTTGCGGTCATGTACGCGGCCGCAACGGCGGGAATGGCCGCGGTCGGTGCGCCCGCCGCGCACGCCGCGGCATCGCTGACCGCCAAGTTCTCCGCCTCCGACCGCGGTACCTGGTGGCAAGGAACGTACGAGGTGAAGAACGCCGGCGACTCGGCGGCGACCACCTGGACCCTCGAATTCGACCTCAACTCCGGCCAGTCCATCGGCAACTGGTGGAACGGCACGCCGACCATCAGCGGCAGCCACGTGACCGTCAAGCCCGGCAGCGGCAACGCCAACGTTCCCGCGGGCGGAAGCACGGGCGGCAACAGCTTCGGCTTCGTCGGCATGGGGCCGACCACCCCGCCGGCCAACTGCAAGATCAACGGCAACCCGTGTGAGGGCGGCCCGCCGCCGGACACCCCGCCGACCGCGCCGGGCAAGCCCGTCGCGACGCCGACGACCAACAGCGTCGCCCTGACCTGGGCCGCCTCGACCGACGACAAGGGCGTCGCGGGCTACGACGTCTACCAGGGCACCTCCAAGGTCACCTCGGTGGCGACCACCTCCGCGACGGTGAACGGCCTCACGCCCGACACCGAGTACACCTTCTCCGTCAAGGCGAAGGACACCGCGGGCCAGGAGTCGGCCTCCTCCCCCTCGACCACCGTCCGCACCCTCAAGGACGACACCCCCGACACCGAGGCGCCGACCACCCCCGGCACGCCGACCGTGAGCGGCAGGACGACCACCAGCATCACCCTGCAGTGGGGTGCCTCGACCGACAACAGGGGCGTCACCGCCTACGAGGTCTACAACGGTGACTCGTCGGCTTCCACTGTGACGGGGACGCCGCCGAACACGACCACCACGATCAACGGGCTGAGCGCCGACACCGAGTACACCTTCAAGGTCCGCGCCAAGGACGGAGCGGGCAACCAGTCCGGCTTCTCCGGGACCGTCACCGCCCGCACCGACAAGCCGGACACCGAGGCGCCGACCACCCCCGGCACGCCGACCGTGACCGGCAAGACGAACACCAGCATCACCCTGCAGTGGGGCGCCTCGACCGACAACAAGGGCGTCGTCTCCTACGAGGTCTACAACGGCAACTCCTCCGCGACCGTCGTGACCGGGACCCCGCCGGGTACGACCGCGACCGTCAGCGGCCTGACCGAGGACACCGAGTACACCTTCAAGGTCCGGGCCAAGGACGCCGTCGGCAACCAGTCCGACTTCTCCGGAACGGTCACCGGCCGCACCGACAAGCTGCCCACCGACCAGTCGGCCTGCCGTCCCGACGGCCTCTACCAGTCTCCCGGCGTGACCGGCGTGCCGTACTGCACGGTCTACGACAACAACGGGCGCGAGAAGATGGGCGCCGACCACCCGCGCCGCGTGGTGGGCTACTTCACCAGCTGGCGCACCGGCAAGGACGGTTCCCCGTCCTACCTCGCCAAGGACATCCCCTGGGACAAGATCACCCACATCAACTACGCCTTCGCCCACATCGACGGGCAGGGCAAGGTCTCCGTGGGCTCCCCCAGCGCGAACAACCCCTCCATCGGCATGGAGTGGCCGGGCGTCGCCGGGGCCGAGATGGACCCGGCCTACTCCTACAAGGGCCACTTCAACCAGCTCAACAAGTTCAAGAAGCAGCACCCCAACGTCAAGACGATCCTGTCGATCGGCGGCTGGGCCGAGACCGGTGGCTACATCGACGACAACGGCGTCCGGCAGGCCTCCGGCGGCTTCTACACGATGGCCAGCTCGCAGTCGAGCATCAACACCTTCGCCGACTCGGCCGTGAAGTTCATGAAGGACTACGGCTTCGACGGTGTGGACATCGACTACGAGTACGCGACCTCCGCCCCCAACGCCGGTAACCCCGACGACTTCAGCTTCTCCAACCCGCGCCGGGCGACGCTGATGGCGGGCTACGTCAACCTGATGAAGACCCTGCGGCAGAAGCTGGACGCCGCCGCCGCGGCCGACGGCAAGTACTACCTGCTCACCGCGGCGACCACCGCCTCCGGCTGGATCCTGCGCGGCAGCGAGACCTACCAGGTCACCCCGTACCTCGACTACGCCAACATGATGACCTACGACCTGCACGGGGCGTGGAACCACTTCGTCGGCCCGCTGCAGGCCCTCTACGACGACGGCAGCGACGCCGAGATGAAGTACTGGAACGTCTACGGCACCTACAGCGGCATCGGCTACATGAACGGCGACTGGGCCTTCCACCACCTGCGAGGCGCGATGCAGGCGGGCCGGATCAACCTGGGCGTCGGCTACTACAGCCGGGGATGGCAGCGCGTCACCGGAGGCACGGACGGCCTCTGGGGCACCTCCGACCTGCCGGACCAGAACAACTGCCCCGAGGGCACCGGCGGCAAGATCGGTTCCAAGGTGCCGTGTGGTGACGGCGCCATCGGCATCGACAACCTCTGGCACGACCTGGACAAGGCGGGCAAGGAAGTCCCGGCCGGCGTCAACCCGGTCTGGCACTTCAAGAACCTGCAGGAGGGCAAGCAGGGCAGCTACATCACCCAGTACGGCCTCACCCCGGACACCGACCCGACCGACCGCATCTCGGGCACCTACGTCCGTAAGTACTCCTCCTCCATGGTCGCCCCCTGGCTGTGGAACAACGACAAGAAGGTCTACCTGTCCACCGAGGACGACCAGTCCATCCAGGCCAAGGCCGACTACGTGGCCAACAAGGGCATGGGCGGCATCATGATCTGGGAGCTGGCCGGCGACTACAAGTACTACCCCGAGCGCGACGGCGGCAAGGGCGAGTACTTCATCGGCGACACCCTCACCACCAAGATCTACAACACCTTCAAGACGGCCGCGCCGTACGGGAACCTGAAGGCCGGCACCAGGACGATGCCGACCGAGACCCTCAACGTCCAGGCCGAGCTGTACGGCTTCGCGGTCGGCGACGCCAACTACCCGATCTCTCCCAAGTTCAAGTTCACCAACAACTCGACGACCACGATCCCCGGCGGCGCCACGATCGAGTTCGACTACGGCACCTCCGCCCCGGCGACCATGACCCAGCAGACGGGCTGGACGCTCTCGGTGGTCTCGACCGGGCACACCGGGCCGAACGTCGGCGGCCTCAAGGGCGACTTCCATCGGATACGGCTGACCGTTCCGACCTGGGAGAGCATCGCCCCGGGGCAGTCGAAGGAGGTCCAGCTCAGATACGACCTGCCCATCGCGACGCCGTCCAACTTCGTCGTGACCTTCGGCGGGAAGTCCTACCGGATGGCCGCCGACAACCCGCGGTGATCTCTCCCCGGTGATCTCCCGGTGATCCGGGAACCGCACCTTCGCTGACACGTTCCGCCCGGCCACACGGCCGGGCGGAATGTTTTTCCGCCCTTATCCAGCATTATCCAGATTGCTTACCTGTTGAGTCGGAAGCCAATAAGACCGCCCCACAACCCACATTGCATGCGCACTCAAAAACAAGGTTCACGGTGATATTGACCAAGCTTTACAACATGAGTGGCAATCTGGTATTAGTTAAAATATTGTTCCGCCTGTTCATATCAGGGAGGACGTGTTGGCTGGGCGCCCAGGTGCAACGAAAGGCGCGACCCGGATCCAACCGAAAAGGAATTCCATCGGAGAAAAGAATCATCACAGGGGTTCCGACGACGCCTACGGAGGCGTCCAGGTGACCCCCGTCGGTCTTCGCATCCCAGCGGAGTTGCCCTACGAGCTCTGGGAGAAGGCCGGTTTCCGGATTTCCGCGGTCGCCAACTCTTCCACATGGTGTCTCGGCGACTGGCTCGCCTACGGCCGGTCCCGCTACACCGACAGATACCGAAAAGCCATCGAGGCCATCGGCCTCGACTACCAGACACTTCGCAACTACGCCTGGGTCTCCAGGAGGGTCGACCTCTCCCGCAGACGCGACGGGCTGAGCTTCCAGCACCACGCGGAGGTGGCGTCACTGCCTCCCGAGGAGCAGGACCACTGGCTCGACCAGGCGCAACGGAACGGATGGACACGTAACCGGTTGAGGCGGAACCTCGCCGCCCTCCGCCAGGAGAAACCAGAGGCCGAAGGAAAGCGGGTCTCACTCGAACTCAGGCTGGGCGCCGACCGCATCGCCCGCTACCAGGAGGTCGCGGGCCAGTCGCAGACCAGCCTCGAATCCTGGATCGTCGAACAACTCGACACCGCGGCCGCCGCGTTTCTCGGCTGAACGGACCATCCGGGCGGACGACGCCGTCCGTAAATCTCAACAGGGGGCGAACGGCCTTCCCCTCTCGTTTTCCGGCCCGGCGCTCCCGTCATGTCCACGGTCTCTCCAGGCCCGACCGAGCGCGAAAGGACATCGGAAATGAGATCAACGCCGGAAGGAACGACCGGCGAACTCGACTGGGAGGTCTCCGAGGGGAAACCGGTGTCCGCGTGGCTCACCGGCCCCGACGACATCGCCGGGACCTGTGACCGGCTGAGCGCCCTCCTGCCCGAGTTGCGCGCGGCCCTGGCCGAACACGGTGCCGTCCACCTCCGGGGCCTGCCGCTGAAGGGCGTCGAGGACTTCGCGAGGGTGCGGGACGTGCTCATCCCCAGACACACGCCGTACCGGGAGAAGGCGACGCCGCGCAGCGACCTCGGCAGCGGGGTCTTCTCCTCGACCGACCTTCCCCCCTCGCAGCCGATCATGATGCACAACGAGAACAGCTACACCCTGACCTTCCCCGGACTGCTGCTGTTCGCCTGCCTGACCGCGCCGGAGGAGGGCGGGGCCACGCCGGTCGCCGACTGCAGGAAGGTTCTGCGGAACGTCCCCGCGCCCCTGGCCGAGAAGGTCCGGGCCTCCGGCTGGCTGCTGAGACGCGGCTACTCCGAGCACATCTCGACCGACTGGCGCACCGCCTTCTCCGCACAGGACAGGGGCGACGTCGAGCGCTACTGCGCCGACAACCTCATCGGCCACCGGTGGCAGGACGACGGGAACCTGCGCACCAGCCAGCTGCGCCCCGGCGTCATCAGGCACCCGCGCAGCGGGGAGGAGGTCTGGTTCAACCACCTGGCCTTCTGGAACGAGTGGTCCCTGGACGAGGAGCTCAGGGAGGTCCTCGTGACGGAGTTCGGGCGGGACGGCCTGCCGTTCAACACCGCCTTCGGCGACGGCGAACCCCTGACGCGGGACGACCTGGAGGACCTGCGGGCCGCCTACGAGGCGGCGACCGTACGCGAACGGTGGCGCCCCGGTGACCTGCTCATCGTCGACAACGTCCTGACGGCGCACGGCAGGGACCCCTTCCGCGGCGACCGCAGGATCGTGGTGGCGATGGGCGAGCCCGTCGACCTCCTCGACTGCGCGCCGACCGTCCAGCCCGCGGCCGGTCAGCTGTGAGCGGGCAGGAGCGGGACCTGCTGAGCCGTTTCTCCGCCACGGTCCGGCACGCGCCCGACCGGCCCGCGGTGCGCCACGGGGAGACCGTGCTCGACTTCGCCGAACTCGACGCCCGTACGGCCCGGCTCGCGGCGGCGCTGCGCGACCTGGGCGCCGGGCCGGGCCACCGGGTCGGGGTGAGCCTGCCCAGGGGCGCCGACCTGGTCGTGGCGCTGCTGGCGGTGTGGCGGGCGGGCGCGGCCTACGTCCCGCTCGATCCCGTCTACCCCGCCGACCGGCTCGCGTTCATGGCCGAGGACGCGGAGACGCGGATTCTGCTCCACACCGGTGAACGTCCCTCGTGGGCGGGTGGAGCGCGTTCCCTCACCCCGGATGCGACCTCGGGCAACGACGGGGCCTTGGACCTTCCGTCCGCCTCGGCCCCGGCGTACGTCATCCACACCTCGGGCTCGACCGGCAGGCCGAAGGGGGTCGAGGTGTCCCGGAGCTCCGTGGCCTCCATGGTCACCGCGCTCGAACGCTTCGGCGCCTACGCCGACCGTCCCCGGGTGGTCGCCTGGAACGCCAGCGTCTCCTTCGACGCCTCCGTGCAGCAGTGGGTCAGGGTGTGCCGGGGAGACACCCTGGTCGTGCTCGGCGAGCAGGACCGCACCGACCCGGCCCGGCTGCGCGCCCTGCTCGACGAGCACGCGGTGACCGACCTCGACCTGACCCCCTCACACTGGGAGACCCTGCGCGAGGAACTGCTCACCCCCCGCCCCGACGGACGTGTGCTGCGGCTGTTCCTCGGCGGCGAGGCCGTACCCGAACGGACCTGGCGGGAGATCGCAGGCTCGGAGCACGTGGAGGGGCTGAACCTGTACGGCCCAACGGAGTGCACGGTCAACGTCACCACCGCCTGGATCACCGGCGCCGGGCCGCACATCGGACGGCCGCTGTCCGGCTGCCACGTCCACGTGCTCGACGACGCCCTGCGCCCGGTGCCGCCCGGCGTGACCGGGGAGCTGTACGTCGCGGGCCCCCGCCTGGCCCTCGGTTACGTCGGCAGGCCCGCCCTCACCGCGGAGCGGTTCGTCGCCGACCCGTTCTCCGCGCCCGGCGCCCGGATGTACCGCACCGGCGACCTGGCCTCCCGCGCCGAGGACGGCACGCTGCGGTTCGCAGGGCGGGCCGACGGCCAGGTGAAGGTCCGCGGCTTCCGGATCGAGCCCGGCGAGATCGAGCACGCCCTCGGTGCCCACCCTGACGTGGCACGCGCCGTCGTCACGCTCCGCGGCGACCGGCTGGTGGCCCACGTGGTGCCCGCGGAAGGCCGCGAACCCTCCCCGGAACGGCTGCGGGAACACCTGGCCGCCGGGCTGCCGGAGTTCATGGTGCCCTCCGCCTTCGCCCTCGTCGAACGCCTCCCGCTCACCCCGAACGGCAAGCTCGACGTGGCCGCCCTCCCCGAGCCCGTGTGGGCCGCGGAACCCGGGGAAGCGCCGCGGGGCGAGTTCGAGGAGCTGATCGCGGGCGTGTGGGCGGAGGTCCTCGGCCGGGACGGGATCGGCCCCGACGACGACTTCTTCGCCCTCGGCGGCCACTCGCTGATGGCCATCCGGGTGGTCGCGCGGCTACGCAGGAACCTCGGCGTCGTCGTGCCGACCCGGCAGGTGTACCGGCATCCGCGCCTGCGCGACCTGGCCGGCTACGTCGAGTCGCTGCACCGCAACGGCTGAGGACCACGAGAGAGGAAAAGCGTGGACACCATCGTGGTGCGCCCCCGGCACCGGCCCGAGGCGACGCGGGCACTCGTCTGCCTGGGTTTCTGCGGCGGCGGCGCGGGCCCCTACCTGGGGTGGGCCGACGTCGTGCCGCAGGATGTGTCCCTGGCCGCGATCTGCTACCCCGGCAGGGAGGGCCGTTTCGCCGAGGCGTTCGCCACCGACTGGGACGAACTGGCCGAGGACGCGACCGCCGCCGTGCTCGCCGCCGCCGACCGGCCGTACGTCCTGTTCGGGCACAGCATGGGCGGCTGGATGGCCTTCGACGTCGCCTCCCGGCTCGAACGGCACGGCGGCAGGCCCCCCGAGGCGCTCGTCATCTCCTCGACGAACGCGCCGAGCGGCGGCCTGCGCCCCAGGGACATGTTCCCCGCCCAGGAGGAGACCGACGAGCAGTTGCTGCACTGGATGAGCGTCAACGGCCTGCTGCCCGCGCACGTGCTCGACGACCCTGACCTGAGCGAGATGGCGGTCGAGCTGATGCGCGCCGACATCAAGGTCCGCGACTCCTTCCGTCACCGGGCCGGGACACGCGCCCGGGTTCCCCTGCAGGTGCTCACCGGCGCCGCCGACGACGTCATCGAGCCCGAGGCGACCGAAAGGTGGCGGGAGCTGGCCGAGAGCGCCTTCCGGCACGACAGGCTGCCCGGTGGCCACTTCTACACCCCGGACGTCTGGGCGAGGCTGCCCGCGTTCATGGCACCGTTCGCCGGGGATCCGCCCGGGGCGTGAGCGGTCAGAGCAGGACGGTGCCCAGGGTCCGGGCGGCGGAGAGGTCGGCGCAGCCCGTCAGCAGCATGGCCTCACGCAGCTCGGCGCGCAGCAGGTCGAGCACCAGCCCGGCCCCCGCCTCGCCGTCCATCGCCAGCCCCCACAGCAGGGGACGGCCGAGCAGCACGCCGGCCGCGCCGTACGCCAGCGCGCGCAGCACGTCGGTGCCGCTCCTGACCCCGCTGTCGAACAGCACCTCGCACCGCCCGGCGACTGCCTCGACGACCCCCGGCAACGCCACGATGGACGGTACGGCCCCGGCCAGCTGACGACCGCCGTGGTTGGAGACGACCACGGCGCTCACCCCGGCCTCCACGGCCCGTACGGCGTCGCCCGGGTCGAGGACTCCCTTGAGCACGACGGGCAGGCCGGTGTGCCCGCGCAGCCAGGCCAGGTCGTCCCAGCCGAGCGTGTTCTCGAACATGATCCCGGTGTGGGAGGCGACGGCCGACCCGTGCGGCATGGGGACGTGCGCGGCCGACCCCGTCCCCTCGGGGAGGTTGGCGGCGACGACCGAGGCGGGCAGCGTGAACCCGTTGCGCATGTCGCGCGGTCGCCGCGCGGGCACCGGCACGTCCACGGTCAGCACCAGCGCCGTGCAGCCCGCCCGTTCCGCCCTGGCCAGCAGGTCGAGCACGAGCCCCCGGTCACGCAGCCAGTAGAGCTGGAACCACAGTGTCCCGGCGACCGCCGCGATCTCCTCGATCGGGACGCTGCTCAGCGTGGCGGCCGTGAACGGGACGCCCGCCTTCCCGGCGGCGCGGGCCATGGCGAGCTCGCCGTCAGGATGGCACAGCCGCTGGTAGGCCATGGGGGCGACGGCGACCGGCATCGCCGCCGTGCCGTGCAGCAGCCGTCCCGCCGTGTCGGCCCCGTCCGCCGAGGTCAGCACCCTGGGCACCAGGCGCACCCGGTCGAGGCAGGCGCGGTTGGCCGCCTGGGCGGACTCGTCTCCGCCTCCCCCGGCGACGAAGTCCCGGATGTCCGGCGGCAGGAGGTCCCCGGCGAGCCGTTCGACGTCCGCGACGCACACCGCCGCGTCCCCGGCGTTCACCGGGCCTGCCTGTTGCGCTGGATCTCCACCGCGGTGTAGAGGGCGTTGATGTTGCCGCTGCCGAAGGTGCGCGCCCCGGCCCGTTCGATCACCTCGAAGAAGAGGGTGCCGCGCGGGTGGACGCTCCTGGAGAAGATCTGCAGCAGCTGGCCGTCCTGGTCCTGGTCGACGAGGATGCTCAGCGCGCGCAGCTCTCCGAGGGAGTGCCTGGCCAGCCGCAGCCGCTCCGGCACCAGGTCGTAGTAGGCGCCGGGGGTGCCCAGGAACTCGATGCCGTTCTCCCGCAGCGTGCCCACCGCCCTGACGATGTCGCCGGTGGTGAAGGCGACGTGCTGGATGCCCGCCCCACCGTGGTCCTTGACGAACTGGTCGATCTGGCCGGGGTCGCGTGACACGTCGGGTTCGATCAGGGTGAGCGTCACCGCGCCGGAACGGCTCTGCACCACCTTCGAGTCCATGGCCTGGCGTCCGACGACGATGCGCTGGGTGAACACCATCTCAAAGTCGAGGGCCGTCTCGTAGAACTCGACCGTGGGGTCGAGCTGCCCGGCCTCCAGGCAGACGGCGAAGTGGTCGACCGTGCCGAGCCCGGCGTGTCCCGCCGGGTGCCGTTCCCCGGTGGCCGGGAACAGTCCGGGCAGGACACGCGGGTCGGTCGTGGGCGGGCGCTGGACGAAGGTGTGCAGGACGTCCGCGAAGCCGACGATCGAGGCGGTGACCACCCCGTCCCGTACGGCCGGCGGTGTCACGGGCCGGGCGCCGCGCCGTACGGCCTCGGTGTAGGCCGCCTCGGCGTCGCAGGTGCGCAGGGCGATGTCGGAGACCCCGTCGCCGTGCCGTTCCACGTAGGCGGCGGCCGGGTGGTCGGCGTCGCCCGCCTGGGTCAGCACCAGCCTGATGTCCTGGCAGCCGAGGGCGACGGTGAGGGCGCCCCCGGTCTCGGGGGGTTCCTCGGATCGGGCGTAGACGGTGAAGCCGTAGCGGTCGACGAAGAGTCTGGTCGTCTCCGCCAGATCGGCGACGGAGAATCCGACGTGGTCGACGGACAGCTCCTCGAAAACTGTCATCTCTTGCCTCCCTATGGGGCCTCACAACGCCGGGCGACGAAGCGCGCCAGCCGGTCGAGGCCGATGGTGATCTCGTCGGGCGTCAGATGGCTGAACGACAGTCGGATCTGCGGTCGTGGCAGGCCGTCGCCGTAGAAGTGGTGCATGGGCGTCCACAGGACGCGGTGCTCGCGGGCCGAGTGTTCGAGCAGTTCGTCGTCGGCGGGGAACGGGACGTCGAGGACGACGAAGAAGCCGCCCTCCGGGGTGTTCCAGCTGACGCGGCTCTCCGGTGGGAAGCGTTCGCGCAGCCCGTCGAGCATGTGCCGGAGGTTGCCCTGGTAGACCCGGGTCTCCCTGGCGTTCGCCGCGCGCAGGCTGCACCCGTTGGCGAGCAGTTTGCCGCCGATGACGGCCTGGGCGATGGGTGAGGTGTTGACCGTCAGCATGCTCTTGATCTTCGCCAGTTGGTCGGCGAGCAGCCCGTTCCCGGCGCGCTGGTCGGCCACGACGTAGCCGACCCTGGCACCGGGGATGCCGGTCTTGGCGAACGAACCGAGGTAGACCACCCGCCCGCCGGGGTCGAGGGCCTTGAGCGTCGGCGCCCGCTCCTCCTCGCCGTGGAAGAGGCCGTACGGATTGTCCTCAAGGATCAGCAGGTCGAGCTCCCCTGCCAGGGCGAGCAGGCGCTCACGGGTGGCGCGGCCGAGGCTGACGCCGGAGGGGTTGGCGAAGTCGGCGACCACGTACAGCGCGCGTGGCCGCATCCCGTCGGCCCTGGCCCGATGGACGGCCGCGACGAGGTCGTCCAGGTCGATCCCCTCCGGGGAGCCGACGACGGGCAGCAACGGCATGTCGGCCAGCGCCGCGGCGCCCGCCACCCCGACGTAGCACGGGAAGACGCTCAGCAGAGCGTCCCGCCCGTCGCGGCGCAGCGCCCGCACCGTGAGGTAGAGGGCCTCCTGGCAGCCAACCGTGACGACGATCGACTCGGGGTCGACGTCGATGCCCTCGTCCAGCAGGAGGTTCCTGGCCACGAGGTCGTGGATGACGCCCTTGGTGCGGCCGTACTGGAGCATGGTGCGCCTGACCAGGACCTCGTCCCCCAGCCGTTCCATCAGGTGGTCACGGTAGACGCGCAGGTAGCGGTGGACCTCCTCGATGTCGAAGAAGCCCTCGTAGGGCCGTCCCGCGGCGAAGGAGACCGCGTCGGGGAAGCGGCTGGAGACCTCGTTGAGGAAGTTCATCGACTCGATGACGGGAGAGCCGAGCGAGCCGTGCAGGCCGAGGAGGTCCAGGACGACCGTGTCGGCGAGGCCGGTGTCACGCGTCATGGGAGCCCGCCAGACCGCGGGGCCGCATGTCGGTCCAGTGCTCCTCCACGTAGGCGACGCAGTCGTCCCGGTGCGCGTCGTCGAGCCGCACCAGCCACCCGCCGGGTACGGCGGTGCCCGCGGGCCACAGTGAGTACTGGCCCTCGTCGTTGACCAGGACCTTGAACAGCCCCGTCTCCTCGTCGAACGGTCCGGGCATCTCAGCCTCCGCTTTCTCTCCCCGCCCCTCGCGGAGAGTCCGTCGTCATGTGGCCGTACCGGTGGGTCGCGCGGCGAGCATGAACCCCGCGCCGAGCACGGCGACCACCCCGCACAGCGCCCAGTGGCCGGCGGCGGTGTGCCCGTACAGGAAGCCGCCCGCGGCGGGGCCCGCCGTCTGGGCGACGGTCACCGCGACGCCCTCCGCGCCCTGGTAGCGCCCCCTGAGGTGGCCGGGCGCCAGCAGGCCCGGATAGGCCGTGGCCACCGGCGTGTAGACCATCTCGCCGAGCGTCCACAGCGCCACGGTCGCCACGAGCGCGGCCCGCTCGTCCGCGACCCCGGTCAGCGCGACCCCGGCGCCCAGCAGGACCACCCCGGCCGCGATCACGTACCGGGGCTGGCGGAGCTCGGTGAACCGGACGAGCGGCAGCTCGAACAGCACGATCAGCAGCGCGTTCACCCCGAGCAGCAGGCCGTAGAACTCGGTGCCGAGCCCCTGGTTCCTGACGTGCAGCGGGAGTGTCGCGATCGTCTGCGTGTAGACGTAGGTGGCGGCGGTCATCGACAGCAGGTACAGCACCATCGCCCGGTCGCGGAACACGGTCCGGTAGCCGCCGCGTGCCCCGGCGTCCTCGTGCTCGGGCGGGGCGGGCCTGGTCTCCGGCAGCAGCGTCAGCACCAGCAGCCCGAACAGCAGGCACGTCACCGCGTTGCCGACGAACAGGTAGGTGTAGGACAGCACGCTGAGCAGGCCGCCGACCACGCCGCCGACGGCCATCCCGAGGTTCATGGCCAGGCGCAGCAGGGAGACCGCGGCGATCAGGTCGCGGGCGGGCACGGTGTCGACGAGGATCGCGCCCGCCGCCGGGCGGTAGAGCTGCGCGAGGAATCCGACGGCCAGCGACAGCGCAACGATGACGCCGATGGTGTCGGCCAGCGGGACGAGCAGGGTGAAGACCGCGGTGCCGAACATCGAGGCGACGATCGTCCACCGTCTGCCGATCAGGTCCGCGATGCTTCCGCCGACCGCGTTGCCGAGGAAGCCGCCGAAGCCGACCGCGCCGAGCGCGAGCCCGGCCAGGAAGGCGGAGTACCCCCGGTGGGTGAGGTACAGGACCAGGAAGACGTTGAGGAAGGCGCCGAACTTGTTGACGAACATGCCCGCGCAGATGACCCAGGCCTCCCTGGGCAGGCCCATGATCCGCCGGGTGAGCGAGGTGGTGGTCGCGGTCATCGCGCGGAGCCACCGAGCGCGCGGAGCCCGTCCGTGCCTCCGTCCGTGCCTCCTTCGGTGTTCCCGTCCGTGCCCGCGTCTGTGTTCCCGCGTTGAGGGCCGCTCCGGTGGTCCGGGTCGGCGACGGCCTGGCGCAGCCTCGTGACGAACCCCTCGACCAGCCGCAGCGCGCTCTCCCGGTCGAACAGGTCGGTGGCGAACTCCGCGTAGCCGTCGAGCGCGCCGGGCGTGCCGTCCGCCTCCCGCCGGGCGATCAGGTCGAAGGTCAGGTCGAACCTGGCCGCCCCGGTCCTGGCCAGCGTCCACTCACCGCGCTCCGGCGTTCCGGGGGCCTGCGGATTCGTTCCGGGGGGCTCCGGCGTGAGGTCGAGGGCGAGGTCCGGGGCGTCGAGCAGGCCGAGCGTGACCTGGAAGACCGGGTGGCGGGACAGCCCGCGTGCCGGGTTGACCCGTTCGACCACCAGCTCGAAGGGGACGTCCTGGTTGGCCGAGGCGGGCAGCCAGCCGTCGCGCACCCGGCCGAGCAGCTCACGGAAGGTCGGTTCGCCCGAGGTGTCGGTCCGCAGCGCGACCATGTTGACGAAGAAGCCGACCAGCTCGTCGAGCGCCTCGGCCGTACGGCCCGCGGTCGGGCTGCCCACCACGATGTCGTGCCCGCAGCCCAGGTCGGTGAGCAGGTCCGCCAGCGCGGCGTGCAGCGTCATGAACAGCGTGGCCCGGCAGGAGCGCGCGAGGTCCTCAAGCCCCCGGCGCAGCTCGGCGGGGACGGTGAAGGCGACGGCGTCCCCCCGGTTGCCCGAGATCGGCGGCCGGGGCCGGTCCGGCGGCGGCGAGACCTCGTCGGGCAGGCCCGCGAGGCGCCGTTCCCAGTAGCGGAGCTGGGACGACAGCCTGCTGCCCGGGTCTCCGGCGTCGCCGAGCAGCTCACGGTGCCAGGCGGCGTAGTCGGCGTACTGCAGCGGCAGCGGGACGAACTCCGGGGCCGTACCCGCCAGCCTGGCCCGGTAGGCCAGGGACAGGTCGCGGCAGAGCGACGTCAGCGACCAGCCGTCTGCCGCGATGTGGTGCAGCACCAGCAGCAGTGTCGTCCCCCGCCCCTGGGACGGGCGCAGCAGCGCGCCGCGCAGCGGCAGGTCCTCGGTGATGTCGAACGGCCTGCGGACCTCGGCCGCGAGCAGCTCCTCCATCTCCGCCTCGGCGCAGACGGTGACCGTCAGCTCGGGGTCGCGCTCCCCGGGGTCCAGGACGCGCTGCCAGGGCCCCTCGTCGTCATAGTCGTCGGGGAAGACCGTGCGCAGGCTCTCGTGCCTGGTGACGACGTCGGCCATGGCCAGGCGCAGCGCGTCGGCGTCCACCTCGTACGGCAGGCGGAAGACCAGCGGGATGTGGTAGCCGGGGTCGCCCTCCTCCTGGAGCTGGTCGACGAACCACAGCCTGCGCTGGGCGTGGGACAGCGCGATCCGCTCCGGGCGCGGCTTCGGAACGGGCGGAAGGCAGAGACCCGCGGCGCGGGCCGGTGAGGTGAGGAGGCGTACGGCCAGCTCGGCGACCGTCGGCGCCTCGAAGACCTCCCCCGCCTCGACCCGGAGGCCGAGGGCGGCCTCGGCCCTGGCCGCCAGCCGGGTCGCCGCCAGCGAGTGGCCGCCCAGGTCGAAGAAGCCGTCGTTCACCCCGACCCGTTCGACGCCGAGCACGTCGGCGAACAGGTGGCACAGCACCTTCTCCGTCTCCGACGCGGGCTCCGCGCCACCCGCCGCGCGCGCCGGGGCGGGCAGCGCCCGTATGTCGAGCTTGCCGTTGTTGTTCAGCGGCAGCTCCCCGAGCACGACCAGCGCCGAGGGCACCATGTACGGCGGCAGCCGTTCGCGCAGGTGGCCCAGCAGGACGTCCGCCCAGGCGTCTCCGGTCTCCCCGGCGTCTCCGGCGTCCCCTGCGGGGACGACGTAGGCGGTCAGGGTCGTGTCGCCGTGCCGGTCGGCGGTGGCGACGACGGCGGCCCGGGCCACGTCCTCCCTGCGGGAGAGCTGGTTCTCGATCTCACCGAGTTCGATCCTGAAGCCACGGACCTTGACCTGGCCGTCGTGCCTGCCGACGAACTCCAGCAGGCCGTCGGGGCGGCGCCGTACGATGTCGCCGGTCCGGTACATCCGGGCGCCGTCACCCGCGAAGGGGTCGGCGACGAACTTCTGGGCGGTGAGGCCCGGTCTCGCCCAGTAACCCCGGGCGACGCCCCGTCCGCCGAGGCACAGCTCACCCTCGGCGCCGTCGGGGACCGGGCGCAGGTGCTCGTCGAGGACGTGGACGGTGACGTCCCGCATGGGCGAGCCGATCGGCACCGGGCTCGGCACGGGTTCCTCGACCGGGTGGTAGGTGGCGAAGACCGTGGCCTCGGTCGGGCCGTAGACGTTGACGACGGAGCCCGGCCCCGAGGCACGCAGGGTGCGCTCGACCGCCACCGGGGAGGCGGCCTCGCCGCCCATCCACACCTGGCAGCCCCCGGCGAAGGCGTCCGGGTGCTGCTCGGTGAGCACGTTGAAGAAGGAGGTGGTCATGAAGGTGCAGGTGACGGCCTCCTCCGCGATCGTCCGCGCCAGCGCGCGGGCCTCGACGGGGCCGGGCGGGGCGAGCACGACCGTGCCACCGCGCAGCAGGGGGACCCACATCTGGAACACCGAGGCGTCGAACTCAAGCGGGGAGTGCAGCAGGACCCGTCCCTCAAGGCCGGTCCAGCAGGGGTCGGCGGCGAAGGCGACCAGGTCGTGGTGGCAGATCGCCACGCCCTTCGGCGTCCCCGTCGAACCCGAGGTGTAGACGACGTAGGCGAGCTGCCCGGGGACGACCTGTTTCCGAGCCGTTCGCGGGCCGGGTCCCGACAGGTCGAGATCCTCACCGACGACGGCCACCCGGGTGCCCGGCTCGCAGAAGCCCCGGACGAAGGCCGCGCGCTCCGCCGAGTCGGTGATCACGACGCGGATGCCGCACTCGGTGAGGATCAACCGCAGCCGGGCGGCCGGTGAGCGAGTGTCGAGCGGGACGTAGGCGGCGCCCGACTTCACCGTCCCGACGATCGCCGCGACCACGTCGGGGCCGCGTTCCATGAGGATGCCGATCCGCTGCTCGGAACGAATATCACAGCGTTCCAGAAAATCAACGAAAATGTCGGAGATCTCATCCAATCTGCGGTATGAGAGAACGGTCCCACCCTGCTTGACAGCGGGCCTGTCGCTGTTCTCCTGGACTTGTTCGGCGAAAGCGCCGACTATGGTGCGCGACTCGCCAGACACCGGAGAATCCCCCTTCTCTCACACGCCCGCCATTGAAACACGATGCCGCGCGTTCATGTCAACGCGCCGCCGGAGCGGGTCCGCGCGCCGCCGTGATGTCCCGCCGGCGGGACATCGGCCCTCACCGGAGGCACTCGCTTGACGTCCACCGGCCATCTGGTTCAATCGGTCGAAAGTAACGTGGCAGATAACTCATACAAAAGCTATGCAGGATCACACGGGGAGTGATTTATCCATCCCTCGGCGTACGCATACCGGCCGCGAACACAAAGGGAAAAGGAACTGCATTGCTGAATGACATTCACGTTCACCGATTCCCCGGGGGAACCGTTTCCTCCGGGTTCGAGGAACTTCTTTCCGCGCGCAGAAAGCGCCTCTCCGAGGACCTCGCGCTCGGGCGTCTTCCGCACCGGAACTTCCCGGTGCTGGCCGTGCTCGCGCCCGTCATGACGCAGGCGGAGGGCGAGATCACCTACCCCGGCGACCCGATGTGCCTGTACGCGGCCCTCTCGGTCGCGGTGCGCAACGCCGTACGGGACGCCGGGCACTACAACGACCTGGCTCCGGGGTGGACCCGGTTTCCCGACCTCTCCTACCGCATGTCGGTCGGCGAGGACGGCTACCGGCCGTACACCGACTCGCCTAACACCGACGAGACCGTCTTCGACCCGCGTGTCTGGGACCGGGCGGCACGGGAACGCTGGATCGGCCTGCTGCGCGAGACCCGGCCGAGGATCGTGCTGATCAGCAGCGTCTCACCGGCCCACCGCTACGCCCTGGACATCGCGGGGCTGGCCAAGGCCGAGATACCCGGTGTCTACGTGATCCTGGGCGGGCGGCACGTCGACGAGACGACCACCTGCGTCCCCGGCGCCGACACGCTCATGATCGCGCCGAGCAGCACGCTCGCGGTCATGGACGACGGCAGGGTGCCGCACGTGGTCGACGCGACCGTCTCCGGCGAGGCCTACCACTCACTCGACCTGCTGATGCGCGCCGTCGCACTCTCCGTCGACCTGGACACCGGGTGGGTCGCCCCTTCGGCCGTCCGCCCCCGCCTTGAGGACCTGCTGCGACGGGACGGCCCTGCCCCGGGGCGCTCCCTGATCACGCTGACCGGCCAGGACGCCGTGCACGCCTACCCCCAGGAAGGGCCCAGGCTCGACCTGACCACACTGCCCTCGCCGTACGAGGCGTTCGCGATCCGGTCCCGGTTCCCCATCTTCACCGACGGCGCGACCGGAGAGATCCAGCGGACCGCGCACGTGATGGTGTCCAACGCCTGCCCCTACCAGTGCAACTTCTGCTCGGAGACGGCCAAACTCGCGGGCGGCCTGAAGAAGTTCGGCCAGACACACGCTGGAGTCGAACGTGTGTGCGAATATGTGGGATACGGCGCCGAGGCTCTGTTCTTCGACGACTCGGTCTTCTGGAGCGGCACCTTCCGGGACATCGCCGAGTTCTGCGCCGAGCTCGGCGGCGTCCGCCGCGCCACCGCCGGGGAACTGGACGAGGGCCTGCTGCGCTCGCTCGGCGGCGAGGACGGCCTGGCCCGCCTGCGCCGCCTGCAGTGGGGCGCGCAGCTGACCGTGGACGTGCTGGTCGGCCTGCACAGGCCCGAGGAGAGCGCGACGATCCTCGACCTGATGCGCGAGGCGGGATGCACCTACGTCTACATCGGCATCGAGAGCATGTCCACGCAGGTGATGGACCGCATCCACAAGAACCTCCGCCGCGTCGAGGGACGCGACTGGGCGCAGAAGGTGCGCGAGGCGACGTCACTGGTGAAGTCACACGGCCTGCGGGTCGGCACGTCCGTCCTGTTCGGCCTCGACGGGGAGACCCGCGCCAGCATCGACGAGACGATCACGGGGGTGAGCGAGCTGATCGACGAAAGGATCATCGACCTCGCCAGCCCGAACATCCTGACCTACCACCCGGCCACCCCGATCACCCGCATCCACGGCATGACCGACAAGCTCGACTACCACTCCCCGTGGGTCGACAACCGCAAGCCGTACATCTATTTCGAGGAGGCCTTTCCCGGCGTCGTGTCCGTCACACTGACGGAGGACGACCTCTGGTACATCCACAACGAGACGGAAAGACGCTGGGGCGCCATCCGTAACGACAGCGCGCCGGTGCCGCTCGAACAGGACCCCCGACAGGCTAGGTGACACATCGATGACCCTGGACGCCCTCGACCTCGCCACCCTCTCCCTGCGTGACGGGGAGAAATGGGCGTCCGCCCCGGCCGGGGTGCTGCCCGCGTGGGTCGCGGACATGGACTTCCCCATCTCGCCCGCCGTACGGCGCGCCCTGGTCGAGCGGATCGACACCGACCTCGGCTACCCCGCGTGGTACGACGAGTCGCGCGGCGGGCCACTGGGAGAGGCGTTCGCCGGGCGCATGCTCGGCCGGTTCGGTTTCGCCGCCGACCCCGCGCACGTCAGGCTGTTCACCGACATCAACCAGGCGATGCAGGTCGCGCTGCACTTCGGCACCTCACCCGGTGACCCGGTCGCGCTGCACTCCCCGGTCTGTCCCCCGTTCACCGAGATGCTGACCAAGCTGGGCCGCCCGCCAAGGCCCGTGCCGATCCGCTGGCGCGCCGGTGACTGGGACCTCGACCTCGACCGGATCTCCGAGGAGGTCAGTGGCCGTCACGGGACCCCGTGCCGCGCGCTGTTCCTGGTGAACCCGCACAACCCGACCGGACGTGTCTTCCGACGCGACGAGCTTGAGGCCCTGGCCGCGCTCGCCGTCGAACACGACCTGCTGGTGATCTCCGACGAGGCCCACGCCGAGCTGGCCTACGACGGACACCGGCACATCCCGTTCGCCGCGGTCTCCGAGGAGGCCGCGGCGCGCACGGTGACGATCACCTCGGGCAGCAAGGCCTTCAACCTGGCCGGGGTCCGCTGCGCCGTCGCGCACATCGGCGCCAAGGAGGTCCGCGACGCCGTGGACGCGCACCGCGGCATCCTGTTCGGCCAGGTGAGCGCCCTCGGAGTGGACGCGCTCAGGGCCGCGTGGACCGAAGGGGACCCCTGGCTGAAGACCGTGCGGGACCTGCTGGCGCGCAACCGGCTGCGGGTCGCGGAACGGCTGCCCGAGGGAGTGGTCTACCGGCTTCCCGAGGCCACCTACCTCGCCTGGCTCGACTGCCGCGCCCTGGGCCTCGGCGACGACCCGTCGGCGTTCTTCCTCGAACGGGCCAGGGTCATGCTCTTCAGGGGTCCGGACTTCGGCCCGGAGGGCAGGGGGTTCGCCCGGCTGAACTTCGCCACCTCACCCGCGGTACTCGACGAGATGCTCGACCGGATGCGCGCCGCCGTACCCGGCTGACCGACCTGAGACGAGAAGGGCACCGATGCACGACACCCCCGGTACGGCGCGGCCCCACGACCTCGGCGCTCCGCGTGACTCCCGTGGCCCACAGGACTCTCACGGCTCTCGCGAACTCGACGAGCCTCGTGACGCCCATGGCTTCCATGATTCGCATGTTCTCCACGGCCCGCGTGGCTCGCGCGGTCCTTGTGGTCCCCGTGGTCCCCGTGGTCCCCGCGAGGAGATCATGTGCGGGCTGTTCGCCGAGGTGCTGGGGGTGACGGACGTCGGTCCCGAGGACAACTTCTTCAGCCTGGGCGGGCAGTCGCTGCTGGCCACCCGGCTGGTCAAACGGGTCCGTACGGCGCTCGGCGCCTCGGTCGGTGTGCGCGCCCTCTTCCAGGCGCCGACGCCGAGAGGGCTGCTCGGCCGTCTCGGCGGACGGGAACGGCCCGCCGTCACGGCGGTCTCCCCCCGTCCCATGACGGTGCCCGCCTCACCGGGGCAGCGGCGTCTGTGGTTCCTCGACCGGCTCGCGGGACCGAGCCCCACCTACAACATGCCGGTCGCCACCGTGGTCCGCGGCACGCTCGACCCGACGACGCTGGCCGCCGCGCTGCGGGACGTCGCGCTCAGGCACGAGAGCCTGCGGACGGTCTTCGCCGAGGAGGGGGGCGAGCCCGTACAGCGGATCCTGCCCGAGCCCAGGACCGAGGTGGTGCTCACCGAGTGCCCGCCCGCCGAACGCGCGGCGGCGGTGGCCAGGGCGTGTGCCCACGTGTTCGACCTCACGACGGACTCGCCGCTGTACGCCGAGGTGATCAGGTCGGAGCCCGGCGAGTGCGTGCTCGTGCTGGTGCTGCACCACATCGCGGGCGACGGCTGGTCGATCGACCGGCTGGGGGCCGACCTGTCACACGCGTACGCGGCGCGGCTGACCGGGCAGGCACCCGGCTGGGAACCGCTACCGGTGCAGTACGCCGACTACGCCCTCTGGCAGCACGAAGCGCTCGCCGGGCAAGGCCCGAGTCGCAGGGTGGAGGGCGAGTCCGCCTCCCTCGTGGAGCAGGCCCCACGGCACCTGGCGGAGGGCGGAGTGCATGACCGAGCCGTCTCCCACCGGACGGAAGGCGGCTCGCACCACTGGGTGGAGAGGCTGCACGGCCTGCCGGAGGAGCTGACGCTGCCCACCGACCGGCCCCGCCCTCCCCGGGCCGACCACCGGTGCGGACGCGTGCTCGTCCCGATCGACGCCGAACTCGACCGAGGACTGCACGAACTCGCCCGGCGTCGTCACGCCACGGTCTTCATGGTGGTCCACGCCGCGCTGGCGGGTCTGCTGACCCGTCTCGGCGCGGGCACCGACATCCCGCTGGGCACGGTCGTCGCCGGACGCGGCGACGAGGCGCTCGACGACCTGATCGGATTCTTCGTCAACACCCTGGTGCTCCGCGTCGGCACCTCGGGCGACCCGGCGTTCACCGAACTGCTCGACCGGGTCAGGGAGGCGGACCTGGCCGCCTACGCCGACCAGGACGTCCCGTTCGACCACGTCGTCGAGGCCCTCAACCCGAACCGCTCCCCCTCCCGTCACCCGCTGTTCCAGGTGGCGCTGTCCTGGGCCGACAGCGGCGTCCTCGCCCTCGACCTGCCGGGAGCGCGCTGCCTGCCGGGCACCGCGGTCGCCCAGGGGGCCAAGTTCGACCTGGACTTCGCCTTCGAACGGCGGGGCCGGGACGTCGAGCTCACGATCACCTACGCGAGTGCCCTGTTCGACGAGCCGACGGTCGCCACGATGGCCGAACGGTTCGTCCGTGTCCTGCGTCAGATCGTCGCGGAGCCCGAGACCCGGCTGAGCACCCTGGAGGTGCTGTCCTCCCGGGAACGCGAACTGATCCTGACCAGCTGGAACGACACCGCCGCGCCCCGCCGCACCGCCTCGGTCGTCGAGGTGTTCGGCGAACGCGCCACCGCGACCCCCGACGCGCCAGCCGTCGTCGCCGGCCGTACCCAGCTCACCTATGACGAACTGGACGAACGCGCGGGACGCCTGGCCGCGGCGCTGGTCACGGCCGGGGTCGGCACCGGCACGACGGTGCCGGTGCTGATGGAGCGTTCCGCGGGACTGGTCGTCGCGCTACTGGCCGTACTGCGGACCGGGGCGGCCTACCTGCCGGTCCACACCGCCTATCCGGTGGCCAGGATGCGGGCCGTCGTCGAGGAGAGCGGCAGCCCGGTGCTGCTGACCGACCAGGTGTACGGCGCGCACGAACTCACCACGGGCTTGCGGACACTGACGGTGCACCCGGACGGCGGCCTCTCTCCTTTCCCCGCGAGCCTCTCGGAGAGCGGCCTTGACGAGGCACGGCCTGAGGACCTCGCCTACGTCATGTACACCTCCGGCTCGACCGGTGAACCGAAGGGCATCGGCGTGACCCATCAGGGCGTCGTGGACCTCGCCCTCGACCCGATGTGGGAGGTCGGCCCGCAGGACCGGGTGCTGTTCCACGCCCCGCACGCCTTCGACGCCTCCACCTACGAGATCTGGGTGCCGCTGCTCACCGGGGGCACCGTGGTCGTCGCGCCGCCCGGCGACCTCGACGCCCCGGTGCTCGAACGGCTGATCCGTGAGCACGGTGTGTCCCACGTGCACCTCACCGCAGGACTGTTCCGGGTCGTCGCCGAGGACCTCGCCGACTGTCTCACCGGTGTCCGCGAGGTTCTCACCGGCGGAGACGTCGTCTCTCCCCAGGCCGTGGCCTCGGTGCTCGACGCCTGCCCCGAGACGACCGTGCGGACGCTGTACGGCCCCACCGAGATCACCCTGTGCGCCACCTGGTCGCGCTGGCGGGCCGGGGACGGGCCGGGGACGACCGTCCCCATCGGACGTCCGATGGCCAACACCCGCGCCTACGTGCTGGACGACGCCCTGCGCCCGGTGCCGCCCCACGTGCCGGGTGAGCTGTACCTCGCCGGGGCCGGGCTGGCCCGCGGATACGTCGGGCGTCCCGGCCTGACCTCGGCGCGGTTCGTCGCCTGCCCGTTCGGCGCAGCCGGAGAACGGATGTACCGCACCGGCGACGTCGTCCGCTGGGACGAGCAGGGGCGTCTGTTCTTCCTCGGACGTGCCGACGACCAGGTGAAGATCCGTGGCTTCCGCGTCGAACCCGGCGAGGTCGAGGCCGCGCTGGCGAGCGTCCCCGGCGTCAGACAGGCCGTGGTGGTCGTCAGGGAGGACGCCCCCGGTGAGAAACACCTGGTCGGCTACGTCGTGACCTCCCCCTCCGGCACGCCCCCGGGCCACGAACCGCAGGAGACCGCACCGGACGGCGTGCCGGCCGGGCCCCTGTCCGGGCACCGCAGCCCGACGGACACCACCCTGATCGACGCCGGTCTGGCCCCGGAACAACCGGGCATCGCACCCGAAGGCCAACCGCCCCGGCCGAACGCGGCCACGACCGGCACCGGAGGCCTGGGCGTGGCGGACGCCGAGTGGTGTCGTGAGCACGTGGCCGGGTTGCTGCCGGAATACATGGTGCCGTCCGCGGTGGTCGCGCTTGAGGCGTTCCCGGTGACCGCGAACGGGAAGCTGGACCGGCACGCCCTCCCGGCTCCCGTACGGCGGGCGTCGTCGGGCGGTTCCGCGGGCAACCCTCGTGAGGCGGTTCTGCGTGAACTGTTCGCCGAGGTGCTCGGGGTGCCCGAGGTCGGCGTGCGCGACAACTTCTTCGACCTGGGTGGACACTCCCTGCTCGCCGTCCGCCTCGTCAGCCGCGTCCGTTCCGTGCTCGGCGCCGAGGTCGGCGTCTCCGCGCTGTTCGCCGACCCGACCGTCACGGGACTCGCGGAACGCCTCGGCGAGGAGAGCGGTGCCGTACCCGCCGTCCTGTCCTACCGCCCCCGTGGTGAGCTGTGCCCGATCTTCCTGATCCCCGCGGCGAACGGACTCGGGTGGTGCTATTCGGCGCTGCCCAGGCACATCCCCCGGGGGCATCCGGTGCACGCCCTTCAGGACCCCCGCCTCGCCGTCGGCCCGGTGCGCCCGATGTCGGTGCCCGAGCTGGCGGCCGTCTACGCCGAGCGGATGCGCGAGATCCGGCCTGCCGGGCCGTACGTCCTGGCGGGCTGGTCCTTCGGGGGTACGGTCGCCCAGCAGATCGCCGTCGACCTGGCCGCCACGGGTGAGCAGGTCGCGCTGCTCGTCCTGCTGGACGCCTATCCCGGTGACGTCAGAGGACGCGCGTCCCGCGGATTCTGGGCGAGAACCCCGGACCAGGCCTTTGAGGGTTCTCACAAGGAGTCCCTCGCGGAGGCCTCTGATGAGGCCCCTGCCGAGGTCGTTGAAGAGACCCTTGAGGAGGAGGTCGTCCGTACCGCCCTGGACGGTGTCGCCGCACCCAGGGGCTCGCGACGGGAGGCGCTGCGACGGGCGGGAAGCCCACTCGCCGCCCTGAACGAGGCCGTGATCGACGACCTGGTGTCGATCACCGGGGAGAACACCCACGCGATGGCCGCGCACTCCCCTGTGCCCTTCACCGGCCCCACCCTCTGCTTCGACGCCTCCCTCCAGGACATCCACGCCTCGGACACCTGGCGCCCCTTCCTGCCCGCCCTGACCGTCCACACCGTGACCTGCGACCACACCTCCATCGTCAAGCCCGAAGCCCTGTCCGAGATCTCCCCCATCCTGGCGAAACACCTGCCCGCCTCCGGGTGAGAGCCCGTCGCGCCCCGCTCGTCGAACGTGCTCGTGACCACTCCGGCCGGAGCGGACGATCCAGGCGTACGGATCACGCGTTCGACGCGCCGCCGACCTCGCCGACCATGTGGGCCGTCTCGAACCTCGGGTCCGGGACAGCTCTCCCCACGGCGGTCTCCTCGTCGGACCGACGAAAGCGCTGGGCGTCCAGCGCGCTACGCGTCTCCGCCTGTACAGGGGCTCCCACGCTGGTCATGTACCGTCCTCCTCCACCTCAGGGCCCCCACACCCGTCGTATACGAGCGCGCTGCGCGTTCCTCGTCACCCTCCTCGTCGCCCAAGGTCTCCGGTCAGCAGCCTGGCCGCGGGAACGCAACCGCCGTGCCCCGGCGGGTGTGCCCTCCCGGTCCACGAGTCACTGGGCCGTGGCGTCCCAGGCCATCCGGTAGACGGTCTTGGTCATCCCTCGGGGAACTCCCTGAGGAGCCCGGGAAGCCCGGTGATCGAATCGATCGTGTGGTCGGCTCCCCCGGCAAGGCCGTCCGCCCGCTGGTCGGCGTACTTGCCCGTGCGCACCTGGACGGTCCTCGCACCTGCGGCGTTCCCTCCGGCGACGTCGGTGGTCGCGTCGTCTCCAACGACCAGACACTCGGTGACCTCGACGCCGAGCGTCGCGGCGGCGAGGGCGAAGAAGTCGGTGGACGGCTTACCGAGCACACGGGCCTGGACACCCGCCGCGTACTCCAGCCCCGCCACGACCGCCCCGGTGTCCAGATGGTCGCCGTCCGCCCGCTTGAAATAGCGTCCGCGTTGCAGAGCCAGTAGCGCCGCGCCGGAGCGCAGAGCACGGAAGGCCCCGTCCAGCAGGGGGTAGCTCAATGTGTCCCGGCAGTCGCCCACCAGTACGTGGGTGAAGGGGGGCTCGTCGACGAGGCAGGAGAAGGACTCCCGCAGGGCCTGCGAGACCACCGCGTACACCCGGGCGTTTGGAGTGGCCGCCACCAGGGACTCGGCGGCCATCACCGGGGTGAACAACTCCTCCTGGCCGATCGGGAGACCGTAACCGGCCAGCCGGGCGAGAGTCCGCCCAGCGGGCTCGGAGTCGGTGTTGGTCAGGAACCGGAGCGCGAGCCCCTGTTCCCGTAGCTCGGTCAGGGCGGCGACGGCACCGGGAATCATCTCCCCGTTGGCGTAAAGCGTCCCTTCCAGGTCGAGCAGGACGGCGCGCACCGGATACTGCGATCTCATCTCATCTCCATGGGGAGTTCGGGTCGCGCGGCCACCGCGTCCTTGAGGAAGGCCCTCCGGGAGGGGTGACCCCGTACTCACCTCGTGAGGTCTGGGTCCACAACTGGTGGGCGCCAATGAGAACGGGCGAGGCTCCGTAAGACTGGAGACCCGCCCGTTCCTGTGCCATTTCCCCTTTTCAGCGAACAGATCGCCGATGAGGAGTTGGTGCCCCCTGCAAGATTCGAACTTGCGCTCCCGGCTCCGGAGGCCGGTGCTCTATCCCCTGAGCTAAGGGGGCCAACGAGTGAATAGGCTACCAGCATCCTGGAGGGAACCGACACTCGAAACCCGAAGCGGGTGATCTAGAGGGCAGACAGGCGGGAAGCCCTGGGTGGGCGGCTTGGGACAGGGGTGGAGATCGGACAGGCCGGGGAGAAGATCGCTCTGGGGTGAGGTCAGCCTGCGGGGCGAACGGCGCCCCGGTAACGGGCACGGTAGTAGGGCGAGGTGGCGAAGCTCGTTGTCTTGACGACGTCACCACGTCGTGGGGCGTGAATCATGCGGCCACCACCGACATAGAGCCCCACATGGGCGGGATCTCCACTGCCTCCGCCGAAGAAGACCAGGTCTCCGGGGCGAAGGCGGGAGAACGGCACCCTCCTGCCCTGCCTGAACTGACTGCCGGTGTAGTGGGTGAGCCTGACCCCCGCCCTCGCCCAGGCGTGCAAGGTGAGCCCCGAGCAGTCGAAGCCGCCGCGGGTCGGCCCTGTGCTCGAACCACCTCCCCAGACGTAGGGCCTGCCGATCTGGCGTAAGGCCGCGGTCACGGCCATCCGGCCAGGGGACAACGCGACAGCCGTCCTCACCGGGGATAAACGGCTCGACCATCGCAAGGCGATCCTGCCGGCCGCCTCGCTACGACCTGTGGTCGTCCCGGATCCGCGCGGTTCAGGACCGCTTGGCTCCGGGCTCGCCATCTCGGCGATCTCACCGGCTCCCCTGGCCATGCCGTTCTCTTCGGCATGGTGACCTGTCCTGTCGCCGACCTGACCGCCCTTTTCTGCGGCGTCGCTCGTCTCGTCGGCGCCAGCGAGCCCGTCCGAAGCCCTCAGGGAAGGTGGAGCAGGCGGGGAGCCGACCGGACTCCAGGCGTGAGGTCCGGGATACGTGGACGGAGGATTCGCTTTCATGGGGGCCATGGGGTGAGCGGCCTGCCCGCGGATGGACGTATCGGACCCGGCCGGCCCTGCGGAGGCCTCCTGCGGGGTGTCGCTGCTCGTAGCGGGCTCCGGTGTCAAGGCGGCCGCTCCTGGTGAAGGCACGGCTCCGGCCGTCTCCGCATGGCAGGCGTCCTGTTCGCCCCCGGACAGGCCCTCAAGGAGGCCTGGCGGACCGCCCATGATGAGCCGCCTCGTCCAGCTGTCGGCGGCCTCACGACAGGGTCGGGTCACGGATATCCGGGGGGTGACCACGAGTGCAGCCACAAGAACGGTGACGGTGACAAGGGTCGTGATCATGTGTGGCCTCCTGGGGTCGGTGAACGGTCGAGGCCCAGGATCAAAGAAACGGCGGGGTCGCCAAGCGACCGAACGCGGTTCTGTGGATAACTCAAGTTATCCACAGAACCGCGTTCGGTAACCGCTTCCGCGCGCCTCCGGGCTGAAGATGTTCTCCGACGCCCCGTACGGCGCAGCGCCCCGAACGACCACCCGAGGGAGAACCCCGATGATCGACGCCATCCGTGGAGCGCACGACGGTGACAGCCATCCTGGAGGTGGGAAACCTGACGAAAAACGTCTTCCTGGCCGGTCTCCGCCTGCGGGAACCTGTCGCCCATGAACAGCTCTGTGTACACATCCATCGAAAACCGCGCGGGACACCTCTTCGAGGAGTTAGCCTCACGGCCGTGGGCGAGCCTCTGGGAAAAGTGTTGGTGGTGGATGACGACGAGGTCATCCGACAGCTCATCGCGGTCAATCTCACCTTGGAGGGGTTCCAGGTCGAGACGGCCTCCGATGGGCAGGACTGCCTCGATCGGGTGCTGGACGTGCGGCCCGATGTCATCACGCTCGACGTCATGATGCCCAGGCTCGACGGCTGGATGACGGCGACAAGGCTGCGCGGCGACGAGGAGACGAGCCACATCAAGGTGGTGCTGATCACCGCACGGGCGCAGGAGGACGACAAGCGGCGTGGGCTGGGGATCGGTGTCGACGCCTATCTCACCAAGCCGTTCGACCCGTCCGAGCTCATTCAGGTCGTCCGCGACCTGGCCCTGGCCGCCCACAACGGCTGAACCCGCTCCTCCGAACGGCACAAGCCTGCCTGTCGTGGCCGTCCCAGCCGGGCGGCACGACCGATAACGGCCGCCCAGCACGCCGAGCAAGATCACATGCCTCCGGACTCCAGACAGACACCCGCCCGGGAACGCCCCAAGAACCCGCCGTTCGCTCAGAAGCCTCGGCCTCCCGACCGAAGATCATCTTCGGCGTCGAACTCGAAAACCTCGATGCCGCTTCTTTGAAACCTCCGCGTTCCGGAACCTCGGCGCCGAATCCAAGTAAGCGAACACCTCAGGAAAAGACTCGAAGACGCCACGGGCTCTCTTGACCCACTCCATCCAGGGCGTATTCTCCGGGCGGAACGCCTCCCGGATGAGAACGTTCCCTTTCAATGAAATGAAGAAGTCGCACATGAGCTCCGGAAACCACCGCGACATCCGGTTCGGGCGTGCTCTTCTTGTCACCGCGATCGCCGTTCCCACAGGACCGCTGACGACGATTCCCGCCGCACACGCGGACGGCGGCTACACCTGCTCCGACGGGACCCGACACGAAATCTCCCCGGCGCTGGGCTGGAGCATCCTGGCCGGCGACCGCACAGGCCGGGGAGACGGCGGATCGGCCCAGGTCACGATCACCTCCGGCTCCTACGCCGGGACCTACTCCTGCCACGTGGTGAAACGGCCCGCCTACCCTGCTGAATGCGAGTCGCCACTGAGTCCTGCCCCGTGTCTACGACAAGACAGGTTCACAACAAAGGCGGGCCCACCTATCGAAGCCCATCAAAACCCTCGAATCCCTGTTCCCGTCGGGTGATATCACTACAGGAAAACCAAGGACAGACCTCAGAGAAGGCCCCGCTTACGCGCGAGAGCGGCGGCATGCGTTCGAGAGGAGACACCGAGTTTGCCAAGAATGTTGGAGACGTGCACACTCACGGTCTTCTGGGCGATGAACAGCCGTTCGCCGATCTCGCGGTTGGGCAGGCCCTCGGCGACCAGGGCCAGCACCTCCTGTTCGCGGCTGGTGAGCAGGCTCTGCTGGGCGGTGACGAACCTGGCGCGTTGTCCCAGTTCGGCCAGAGCCTTGGCCAGAGGTTTGGCACCCAGGGAGTCGGCGGTCTCGACAGCGAGTCGCCACTCCTCAAGCGCGGCGGCGCGATCTCCTGAGGCAAGCAACGCCTCGGCCAGCCGCCACCGCGCGCGTGCGGTCTCGTAGACGAAGGCCGGGTCGAAGATCTCGACGACCCGACGCCAGGCCTGGACGTCGAAACGGCCGTTCGCGCGGTGCCACTCGGCCTCGGCGCGTGCCATCCATCCGTGTCCCTCGGTGCCCATCCCTGCCCTGACCGCACCATGGGCGCGGGCGAGCAGTTCGTCGGCCCCTTCGGTGCGGCCAAGGTCGGCCAGTGCCCACAGCGCGACGGCGCTGATACGGATCACCCCGAGGTCAGCGGGGTAGATCGTGTCCAGTACAGCGGTGGCATGCTCCAGGGCGAGCTCGGGGTCGCCCTGCCAGAGTGCGTGCTCGGCGGCCAGGCCGCGTGACATGTAAGCGACAAGGGGGTCGGACCAGAACGGCCTGAGCCAGGCGAGACGCTGCTCAACCTGAGGCGCCCCTGAGGCGACCTCCACGAACAACGCGAAGGAGGACAACACGGCTTCGGCGACCCTGCCGACCCTGGCGCCGAACCCGGCGGCCATCTCCGCGGCGCGGGTCCACTCTCCTGACGAGTAGTGGACGAGCAGCCACAGGAACCGCAGGTCGGTGCCGTAGGTGCTCCACGACAGTCCGGTGCGTTCGGCCAGCCGTACACCACGCTCGGCTGTCTCGGCCGCACTCGCCATGAATCCGCGCTCGTATCGCGTCCGGGCGTGGTGGAACAGGGCGCGCAGGTCCATGGCCAGGTCGCCGGAGTCTCGCAGGACGACGGAGTCGAGCAGCTTCTCGGCTTCTTCGACGTCCCCCTCGTATTCGGCGCAGAGGGCGAGAACGAGGATCGCTCCCTTCTCGGCGTCGCTCGTCCCGGTGGCCCTGGCCACCCCGAGCGCGCGTTCGGCCAGCACCTTGACCTCGGCCGGTCGTGGTGGCCAGGCGAGTGTGCGGGAGAGCGTGGCCAGTGCCCTGGCCAGGTCAGGGCTGTCCGGAGGTGCCGCATCGACGGCCGCCCTGGCGGCGGCGACCGCGCCCTCGACGTCGTCGGAGTCGTAGAGGTAGTAGGCGAGCCGCTCGTAGATCTCCGCCGAGGGGGTGAGAGAACGCAACTGGGCTATGGCCCGGTGGTTGTCGCCCATGTCGGCCGCGACGGCGGCGGTGCGCAGGGTGAGCCGTACGCGATCGGTCCCGGCGCGCTGTTCGGCGTCCGGGACGCGATCCCACAAGCTGAGCGCCTGCTCGAAGTGGCGGTGGGCCTCCGCGGGGGCGCCCAGACGTTCGGCCCTGCGTCCCGCCTCCACCGACGCGGACAGTCCTTCGGCGAGGTCGTGGCCCGCGAGGTAGTGGTAGGCGAGTTCGGCCGCCACTCCCTGACGGGCCGTGAGCAGGCGGGCGAACTCGGAGTGCAGTCTGATCCGCTCACCGGGCAGCAGGTCGGTGTAGACGGCCTCCTGGAGCAGGGCGTGCCGGAAGGCGTAGCCGTACTCGCCGTCGGGGCGGAGCAGCCCACGCGAGACGATCTCCCGCATGGCCTCGTCGAAGGCCAGGTCAGGCAGGCCGGAGGCCTCCTGGAGGAGGTCGTGGTCGACCCGCCTTCCCGCGACGGCGGCGCCGCGCAGCACCCGCTGGGCCTCGTCGGAGAGCACTTCGGCCCTGGACAGCAACAGGCCCGCGAGGTCGTCGGTCATCGAGGAGCCCTCGGTCACGGCTTCGAGCAGCTCGGCGCCGTAGAACGGGTTGCCCTCGGCTCGTTCGGCGACCTCGTCCATGACCCGGGCGTCGGTGCCGCCGAGGGCCGCGAGATAGTCGGCCATCTCGGCCCGGTCGAGCGGGGTCAGTTCGACGGAGGTCACCGAGGGCAGGAGTCTGAGCTCGGCGAGGACCCGGCGCAGTGGGTGGCGTCGATGCAGGTCGTCGGTCCGGTAGGTGCCGACCAGCAGCACACGTTCGGTCTGCAGCATCCGGCTGAGGAAGACCAGCAGATCACGGGTCGAACGGTCGGCCCAGTGCAGGTCTTCGAGCACCAGCAGCATGGGCCGTACGGCCAGGAAGCCGAGCATCGACCCGAACAGCCGCTGCTGGGTGAGGCCGGAGGCGCTCTCGGTGCCCGGGTCGGTGCCTCCCGGCAGCAGCCTCCCCAGGACGGGACGGGCGTCGATCTCCGTGCGCAGCTCGGCTGGGGCCCCGCGCAGGGCGTCGGCCAGCGGGAGGTACGGCAGCGCGTCACCCAGTTCGGCGCACTGACCGACCAGTACGGCGAAGCCGTCCCGTCTGGCCTGCTCGGCGAGCTCCGTGACGAGACGTGTCTTGCCGATGCCCGCGTCACCGCCGACCAGGGCGACACCCGCGAGGCCCTCGGAGGCCGCGCGGAGCAGCGCGGCGAGCCTGCCCAGCTCGGACGACCGTCCGATCAGGACTCCGCTCGAAGCGGTGCCCGAAGTGGCGCCCAGAACACCGTTCGAAGCTCTCTGTCCCACCTGGTGAGTATGCCACCGTGCGTCGACAAAGTTGATGGCCCGTTCCATAGGACCGAAACGCTCTTATGGTTGGGGCATGGTCTCGATGTCCACGTTCCTGGTCTTCGTGGTCGCATCCTCGGCGCTCGTCCTGATTCCGGGGCCGAACCACCTGTACATCGCCGCCCGGAGCATCGCCCAGGGCAGGTCCGGCGGGATCGCGAGCGTGTTCGGCGTCGGGACGGGCACGCTGGTGCACATCGCCGCCGCGGCCGCGGGACTGTCCTATGTGATCGCCAGGTCCGCAACGCTCTTCAACGTGATCAAGTGGGCCGGGGTGGCCTACCTGGCCTATCTCGGGCTCAGGGCGTTGGTCCGCAGGCACGAGGAGGCCTCCTACGAGGCCCGGCCCCAGCCGCTTCGCGCGATCTTCCTGGAGGGCATGGTGGTCAACCTGCTCAATCCCAAGGTGATCCTGTTCTTCCTGGCCTTCCTTCCACAGTTCGTGCACCCCGAGGCGGGGTCGGTCCCGTTGCAGGTTGTGGTCCTGGGTGTCACCCTCCTGCTTCTCGGCATGGTCTCGGACATGGTCTACGCGCTGGGGGCGGGAATGCTCGGCTCCAGGCTGCGTGGCCGTTCGAACACGGTCGGGCGCCTCAGCGGAGTGGTCTACCTGGGCCTGGGGGTCGCGACGGCGCTCGCCGGACGCTCGGTCTGAGAGATCAGGCTCTGCCTGAGAGACCGGACGTCCATCTGAAACCGAACCCTCAACCGGGAAACCAAACACACAGCCTGAGAGGCCGGACGTCCATCTGAGAAACCGAACACGCGACCAGAGAGGCCAGGCCCTCAACCCGGGAAACCCGACGCACGGCCAGAGAGGCCAGACGCCCGATCAGGAAGCGGACGCACGGCCCGAGGGATCGGCTCAGCCCGGGAAACCATCCGGGCCGGAGGCACAACCCGGCTCGGACCAGCCGCCCGGACCCACCGGGGAGCACGGCTCGACCTGGGAGCACAGGTCGTCGACGAGGCGGGCCAGGGGGCCTGGAGCCGCCAGTACACCCAGGTGGCCACGCCCGGGGATCAGGATGAGCCTGCCGTTCCGGCAGGCACGCAGGAAGTCGCGCTCGTCGGCCCTGAACGGGTCGCGGGAGCCGTTCACCAGCCACACACGGCCGGGGTACGCGGCCAGTGCGGTGAGCTGATCGTGCGCGGCGACGGCCTCGACCACTTGGGGCAGCACCTCGCACGACAGTCCCCCGGCGACCATCGCGGCGGCTGAGGGGGCGGGCAGGAGGCGGCGGAAGCCGTACTCGCTGATCCGGTTGGCCCGGGCGGGGTTCCTCGCGGCGAGCCTGGCGGCGAACCGGTAGACCCCGAGCATCGACTGGCTGCGGGACGTGCAGCCCATGGCCACCAGGCCCGCGACCTTGTCGGGGAAGCGCTCGGCGGTCGCCATGCCGACGTAGCCGCCCAGGGACAGGCCTGCCACGACGGCTCTGCCGCCGAGTGCGTCGATCGCGGCGGACACCGCGGAGACCGCGTCGTCCATGGAGAACGGCTCTCCCGCGCGGGTGCCGTGGCCCGGCAGGTCGACGGCCTTCGCGGGGCGGTCGAGGTGGTCGATGACGGGGTCCCACATGGTCGCGCTGACCCGGATGCCGTGCAGGAAGACGATTGGCCGCATGGGAGATCTCCAGACATGTCGGACGAACAACCCCATTGAAACACAACGCACCGTTGCGTTGCTATGGTTGGCGCATGGCACCGCGCAAGGAGCAGCAGATCTTCCAGGCGACGCTCGAACTGCTCACCGTGAGGGGATACGAGGGACTGACCATCGAGGGGGTGGCCGAGCGGTCCGGAGTCAACAAGACCACCATCTACCGCTGGTGGCCCTCCAAGGCGGCCCTGCTCGCCGCCGCGCTGACCCAGGCCGACCTGCTCCTGTTCGACCCTCCGGACACCGGCACCCTCAGGGGAGACCTGGAGGAGCTGGTGCGAGGGATGGCCACACTCCTGACCACCTCCCCCAGCTCGGACGTGGCGGTGGCGACGCTGGGCGCGGCCGTGAACCATCCCGAGCTGGCCACGGCGGTCCGGCGGTTCTTCACCGACCGGTTCGCCAGGGAGGAGGCGGTCTTCGACCGTGCCCGGCGGCGCGGCGAGCTTCCGGAGACGGCCGATCCGCTGCTGATCGTGGACCTGCTCGGGGGCGCGGTGTGGATTCGGACGATCTTCCGCGGCCTCCCTCTCGACGACGACTTCGCCGCCCAGGCGGTGTCCGTCGTCCTTGACGGAGTGCGCTAGAGGCCGAGGTCCCCGGCGATGCCGTCCAGCATCCAGCGCAGGCCTTGCTCGAAGTCCTCGTCCGCCGCGGCGGGGCCGGAGGCGATCTCGTTCACCAGTGGCGCGAGGTTGGGGAACTCGCCGCTTTCGAGAAGCTCACGTAGGTATGGCCGCATGAGGGCCTCACGCTCCTGCGGTGTCCAGGTGTATCCGCTGCGCCCCTCCCCCCGCAGCGTCTCCCTGATCACGAACCCCAGCGCGTAGTCGTCGACCGCGGCGATGATCCGCCACTTCTGCTCGGGCGGGATCGGCAGTCCGGAGAGCGCGGCCAGTGACTGCTCCCCGTGCCGCAGGCCGTTCGGGCCGACCTGGGGACGGCTGGCGACAAGATCGACCAGCCAGGGATGGCGCCGGATCGTCTCCCGCGTGCGCCGTACGACGGCCGAGATCGCCTCGCGCCAGTCGTCGGGCAGTTCCCCCTCGACCAGGATCTCCGCGTTCGTGTCGTCGGCCATGAGGTCGAGCAGGTCCTCCTTGCGCTCGATATGGGTGTAGAGGCTCATCGCCCGCGCCCCGAGCTCGGTGGCGATCCTGCGGATGGAGACGGCGTCGAGCCCCTCGGCGTCGGCGACCTCGATCGCGGTCCTCACGATCGCCTCGCGGGTCAGTTTCGGACGGCGCCCGGCCGTCTCACGTGCCCAGACCGGCCCCTGCGCCTGTTCGGTTCCCATTCGAAGAGTGTACGGCGTAGCGCATGAGCGCTACAGTGTACGGAAAACCGATACAACGTACGGAACGGTGATCTGGATGACCGTCACCCAAGCCCGATCCGACCCCGCACTGCGCGCCGTCTCCATCACCGTGGTGCTCGGCACGATCATGACCATGCTGGACGCGACCATCGTCAACGTCGCGATCGACGTTCTCGGCCGTGACCTGGGTGTCCCGCTCAGCACCGTCCAGTGGACGGTCACCGGCTATGTGCTCGCCCTGTCCATGACGATCCCGGTGACCGGATGGGCCATCGGGCGCTTCGGCGCCAAGACGACCTGGATCGCCTCGCTCGCGATCTTCGGAGCCGGGTCGGTCCTGTGCGGGGCCGCCTGGTCCGTGGGCGCCCTGATCGCCTTCCGCGTGCTCCAGGGCATCGGCGGCGGGCTGCTCATGCCGATCGCGCAGACCCTGCTCGCCCGCGCCGCGGGCCCCGAACGGCTGGGCCGGGTGATGGCCGTGATCTCGGTCCCGTCGATGCTCGCCCCGGTACTCGGGCCGCTGCTCGGCGGGGTGCTCGTCGACCACCTGAGCTGGCGGTGGATGTTCTACGTCAACGTCCCGGTGTGCGTGGTCGCGTTGCTGCTGGCCGTACGGCTGCTGCCCGGTGACCGGGAGCGCGACGCCGGGCGGCTGGACCTGCTCGGTCTGGTGCTGCTGTCCCCCGGGCTGGCCGCGCTGGTCTACGGACTGTCACAGTTCGGTGAGGCGGGGGGCGGTACGCGGGCGGTCCTGGGGCTCGGCCTCGGCGCCGCGCTCGTCGCGGTCTTCGTCACGCACTCGCTGCGCCGGGGCACCGGCGCCCTGATCGACGTGGGTCTCTTCCGCGACAGAGGGCTGACCACCTCCGCGGCGTCCCTGTTCTTCTACTCCGTCGGGGTCTTCGGTGTGCTGCTGCTGGTGCCGCTGTACTCGCAGAGCGTCCCGGGAACGGGCGTGCTGGACGCGGGCCTCCTGATCGCCCCGATGGGCGTGGGCGCGATCGTCACCATGCCGCCGGCCGGACGGCTCACCGACCGGCTCGGCGCCCGGCTGCCCGGGGTGGCGGGCATCGTGACCGTGCTCGCCGGGACCCTCGCCTGCGCCGTGATCGGCCCGTCGGCCGCCGCGCTCTTCGTGATCGGCCTCGGGCACGGTCTCGTCACCCCGTCGATCATGGCCTCGGCCTACCGCACCCTGCCCAGGGCGGCCGTTCCGGGTGCCGCGACCGCCTCGCAGATCGTGATCAGGGTGGGCAGCGCGCTCGGCGCCGCCGTGACCGCGGTCGTCCTGCAGGCGCTGACCCGTTCGTACGGCACCGCCGCCTTCACCGGTGGCTTCACCTGGACTCTGGTGATCATCGCCGTGGCCCTGGTGCCCGCCCTGGTGATCCCCCGCCACCGACCGGCGTGACAGTACCGTGACAGTGCCGTGAACGGTCAGCCGGACAGGGCCCCGGGGATGCGGTCGAGGATGGGGTACGGCATGAGCCCGTAGGCGTAGAAGTCGACCGCGTCCGCCCCGGCGACCTTGGCGGCCCTGACCTTGGCGGCCAGCCGTTCCGCCGAGTCGGTGTCCGGCATTCCGGGCCGGAGCACCGCCCGCAGCTCCTTGCCCGTGGAACGACGGTAGGCGACCAGGTCGTCCGCGACGCGCTCGGCGTCGCGGGCGTAGGCGAGCACTCCGAGCGAGGGGACCAGGTCACCCAGGGCGACCAGGTCGACGCCGAGCTGCCAGGAGTCGTGCGCGGACAGCCCGGAAGGGGGGAGACCGTCCATGTAGCCCTTCGCCGCGCCGGTCGCGTCGAGGAAGACGAACCTGGTGCCCTCCGCGGTGACCGCGGCGGAGACCTCGGAGACCAGTGAGGTCACCACCTCGGAGCGGGCCCGCGCGTAGGAGACGACCTCGGGCCCCGCGTAGGCGGTAAGCGCCGCCCTGGTCACCTCGCCCTGCGCGGGCGGGTCGCCGTCGAGGACACCGCCCACGATCCTGGCGCACTCCTCCCTGGCGACCTCCGCGTTGACACCGAGGTCCGCTGCGCGGCGGATGCAGAAGTCGCAGAAGCACAGGCCCAGAAGGAAGACGTCCATCGGCCCGAGCGGCACGAAGCAGCGGTCGTTGTGGTAGCCGCAGCCGAAGGTGCCGAAGTGCAGCGCCTCGGCGACCACACTGTCCACCCCCTGCCTGGCCACGGCCCTGCCGAGCGCCACCGCGTAGCGGCGCACGTCGGGGTTGGAGGGGCACAGCTCGGCGGGCGAACCCCGGTCACCGAAGCAGTTGCGCACGGTGACGTCGGGGTTGGCCAGGCCGAGTGTGGTGTTCTCCAGGAAGACGGTCCAGCCGTGCAGCTTCAGGCCCCGCTCCGCGGTGGCCAGACGCAACGCGGCCAGGGGCTCCTCCTCGGCACCCGCCTGCACAGGCGGGACGAGGCGGAGCCCGTCGAACAGGTCGGCCGGCGGAAGGAAGTGGACGCCGTCGTCGCGCACGGTCACCCGGGGGCGGCCGTGCGGGGTGACGTCGCGAGCGCGGTGATAGGCGGCGGCGACGGTCACGCCCGCCACGCCGTACCCGGTGACCCGGTCGAGGACCGCCTCAAGGCCCTCACCCCGCACGTCCTCGACGTAGACGTATAGCGAGCTGTCCAAACCGCCGCCTTCCCACGCAGTCGGTCAGACTCTAACGTGCCTTGTAAGCGACGAAGTCGATCTCGACGAGGATGTCCATCAAGTCGGAGCCGACGGTCGTACGGACCGGGTACGGCTGGGTGAAATACGACTTGTACACCTCGTTGTAGGCGGCGAAGTCCCGCTTCAGGTGCTGAAGGTGGACGGTCGACTTGACCACGTCGTCGAACCCGAGACCGTGGGCCGCCAGGATCGCGCCGAGGTTGCGCATCACCTGGTGGGTCTGCTCGGCCACGTCGGTGCCGACGACCTCACCGGTCTTGGGGTCGAGCGGGCCCGCGCCGGAGGTGTAGACGAAGTCACCGACCACGAGGCCCTGTGAGTACGCCCCGACCGGCGCGGCGCCCTCGTCCGTCCGCAGTTCCTGCTTGCCACTCATGTCACAACTCCTTAGGAGACTCTCTACGACAACGACAGAACGTCAGAAATAGGTCGTGATCAGATCGACGACCGTGTGGTCGTCGTCCACGACCGGGATGACCCGCCACTTGTCGAAGGCGGTGCACGGGTGGGAGATGCCGAAGGAGACCAGGTCTCCGGGCTTCACCGTCGAGTCCGGCGTGAGCCGCAGGATCGCGTGCTGGTCCTGGACCTTGAGCACGGTCGCGCCCTCGACGGCTCCCTTGGGCACCGGCAGCCCCTCGTCGAAGGGGGCGTCCCGCTTGCCGAAGCCCACCACGGCCAGACCGGGTTCGGGCACACTCAGCACGTACGCCCACACCTCAAGCGCAGCCCGCAGTTCCCCCTCGATCCGGTTGTACGGCGTGCGCTCGCTGTAGTAGCCGTCGTCATGGGAGACGTAGGCGCCGCTGCGCAGCACGACCCTGGCCTGGCAGGTGGCCAGCTCCCTGCCGATCACGTCGAACCACTGGCTGCCGCCGACCGACAGGATCGGGTCGCGCACCCGCAGGTGCTCCAGCGCCTCGACCAGCCTGCCGAGGTAGGCGCGCACCTCCTGCGCGTTCCCCAGCCCGCCCTCGTAGCCCGCGACGCCCACCAGTTCGACGCCGGACGCCTCCTGGGCCGCCGTGGCGACCTCAAGGAAGTCGGAGAGCGTACGGCAGCCCGCCCTGCCGCCCTCGTGTCCCAGCTCGACCAGCACCTGGAACGGCCTGCCGCCCGCGTGCCGGGAGAGTGTCTCGACACCGGCGACCGAGTCCGCGAAGCAGAGGAACTCGAACGACGGGTCCTGGTCCAGCTGGGCGGCGATCGCGTCGAGGCCCGCGGGGTCGAAGACCTGGTTGGCGATGAGGACGCGTGACACGCCGAACTCGCGCAGGGTCAGCGCCTGGCTCGGGGTCGCGACCGCCAGCCCCCACGCGCCCGCCTCAAGCTGGGCTCTGACCAGCTCCGGCGACATGGTCGTCTTGGCGTGCGGGGCGAGGAGCAACCCGTGGTCGGCGGCGAATCCCGCGAGTGTGGCGATGTTGTGTTCGAGCGCGTCACGGTTGGCCACCATCACGGGGAAGCTGAAGGCTCCCCCGAACAGTGAGGACCCGACCGCCCGACTGGGATCGACGATCCCCTTCACGTGTTACCCCCTTCGCTTCCCTTGCTGGACCCTATCCGTCAGGGTCTGATCGCCCTTCCGGGGGTGGCCCCGGTGAGCGTTCCTCCGGCGAGCACCGCGACTCCGGAGACGAGGACGTCGTCGACACCGGCCGCGGGGACGCGGGGGTCGGCGTAGGTGGCCAGGTCCTGGACGCGGGCGGCGTCGAGAACGACGACGTCGGCCACCTGACCCGCGCGGATCAGGCCCCTGCCGGTCAGGCCGAAACGCCGGGCGGGGTGGGAGGCGAGATGGACGGCGGCCTGCTCCAGGGTCAGGTCACCGGTGTCGCGGACGTGGTGGCCGAGCATGCGGGCGAAGGCCCCGTAGCCCCTGGGGTGCGGATGCCCTCCGACGTAGATGCCGTCGGAACCACCGGTGTGGGCGGGATGCCGCAGGATCGCGCGGACCGACTCCTCCCCTTCCGGTCCCTCGTCGGGGCGGGCCATCACGCACCCGGCCTCAAGACGGGTCGCGACCAGGATCGCGCGGCAGAACTCACCCGGTTCCGCGCCGGCCCGCTCCGCCGCCTCGGGCAGCGTCAGCCCCTCCGCCCACTCGGCCCCCGGGACGTGCGAGAGGGTGATCCTCGGCCAGATCGTCTCGTCCCACTCGATCCGCTCGGACTCCAGCAGACTGAGCGCCCTGTCCGTGTCGGCGGCCGGAATCCACGACGGCAGCGCGACCATCGCCAGGATCGTGCTGCCCCGCAGGTAGGGATAGGTGTCGAAGGTGACGTCGAGACCTTCGTCGCGCGCCCGATCGACCATCGGCAGCAGGGTCGCCGCCGGACCGTGGTAGTGCGAGACGTGCACGGCGGCGCCCGAGCGCCTGGCGATGTCGGTCACCTCGGTCATCCCGGTCGTGGCATTGGCGCCGTAGCCGCGCATGTGCGTGACGTACGGCAGAGCGCCGAGGGGCGCGCAGAGCGCGGCCAGCTCGGCGGCGTCCGCGTAGCGTCCCGGGGCGTACTCCAGGCCCGTGGAGAACCCGGCCGCCCCCTCGGACAGGCCGCGCTCGACCCGGGCGAGCATGGCGGCGAGCTCGTCGGCCGACGCCGCCCGTTCCGCGGCGCCCATCACGTCGTAGCGGATCGTGCCGTGCGGCAGCAGGTAGACGGTGTTGAGCGCGCTCGCCCCGTCGTAGCCCGCCAGCAGCTCCGCCACGCTCAGCGGGCCGTCCGCGTGGGGGTGGGCGCCGTTGACCGCGGCGAAGTAGCGGGTGGCGTAGGCGAAGGCCTCGGGGGTCGAGGTGGGGGCGAAGGACAGGCCGTCCTGGCCGAGGACGAAGGTCGTCACGCCCTGGCGCAGCGCGGCGAGCTGCACCTCCGGGTCGAAGACGAGGGCGTCGCCGTGGACGTGGCAGTCGATCAGACCGGGCATGACGTGGCGCCCCGAGGCGTCGATCACCGTCGCGGCCTCCGCCCCCGTCAGTCTGCCGACCGCGGTGATCTCGCTCCCGGTGATCCCGACGTCCGCCAGAAAGGCCGGGGCGCCGGTTCCGTCCAACACCCAGCCGTCTCTGATCAACACATCAAAGGACATGCTCGGATTCAATCATTGAAGAGGGATTCCGTGCATCTTCGAGCGTTCCAGCCGTCCGGGGGTGACTCGCCGTGACGCCGGAGGCGGTCGGCGAGTCCCCGCCGGAGTCAGTCGTACGGCCCCCGGGAGGAGGTGGTCGCGCACTCGGGGCCGGAGAGTACCGGGCGTTCGGCCAGCAGATCCCTGGCCCGCTGGCGGGCGAGGTTCCATCCGTTCCACGGGTCGGGGGCCGCGAGGTCGTTGGCGGCGACCACGTCCCGCAGCACACAGCTGCGCATCGGCTCGGGCAACCGGTCGAGCGCGGGTACGGCCTCCGCCCCGAGGTCGCCCAGGTAGGCCTGGTCGAGCCGTTCGACACCCCGGATGGCGACCTGGGTCTCGGCGACCCGCAGGTCGGGGTTCCACACGGCGAACGCCAGCAGCGCGACCCCGGTCATCATCACCATCGCCCTGGGCAGCCATCCCGCGTGGCCACGCCGGGTGAGCCGTACCGCCCCCGCGGCCAGGACCAGCACGAAGACGGCGCCCAGCCACCAGATCGCCGCCTCGACCGAGGCCCGCAGCCGGGAGAAGCCGTAGGCGTCGACATAGAGGTCGAGACGGTGCAGCGCGGAGGCCAGGACCACCAGGGTCAGCGCGCAGAGCAGGCCGAGCAGCCCGGCCATCAGCCACCTATCACGCCCCCCGAGATCGACCAGGACCGAGGCCGCCGCCACGATGGCCAGCACGAACACGCTGACGATGACGAGCTGGAAGAACCCTGACCTGGCGTACTCGGCGTAGGTCAGCCCCACGGCGGAGACCACCCACCGGGTGCTGCCGAACAGCACGGTCAGCTGCATCCCCACGAACACGGCGAACAGCAGGTTGAGAGCGACCAGCGGAGGCACCCACAGGCTCCGGCCGACCGTGAGCCGCAGCGTGGGAACCCTCGGTTCGGCCACGGGACGTAGACCGACCAGCACCGCCGCGGCGACCAGCACCCCGAAGACCGCGAACAGCACGATCCGCACCGGCATCGACGCCGCCCAGTCCTGCGCCAGCAGAATCCGTTCGACGGCGTCGGCGAAGACCGCGTCCGCCGAGACGAACAGCCCGCCGAACAGCAGCACGAGCACCAGGCTCAGCCCGACCCCGACCAGCGCGGGCACCACTCGTCTGCGCAGGGACGCCCCCTTGACCGACTCCGCGAGGAACCACGGCACGGGCGGTAGCGCGATCAGCACCGAGGCGGCGCCCCTGACCACCCCGAGCCAGCCGCGTCCCACCCCCGACAGGGCGAGGGCGGCCAGCAGGAACCCGGCCAGCAGGAGCGAGGCGACCAGCCAGTCCGAGTCCCTGAACACCGCGACCGTGACGAGTCCGTACGCGACCACCCCCAGCCCTGCCGACCACGGTGTGATCCGGTGCCGGGCGACCGGCAGAACCGCCACACCCATGGCGACGGCGACGAGCACGAACCCCAGCCCGATCCGGCTGTACGGCAGGGCCAGCGCCGCGACGAGGCCGACACAGGCGCCGGCGGCGAGCATCCAGCGGGGGGTGGCGGGCAGCTCGGGCCTGGGGAACAACGGCGGGGCCACATATCCCCCCGGCGGCCCTCCCGAGCCCTTTCCCGAAGGACCCCCGAAGGGGCTTCCCGGAGAACTTTCCGACGTCCCTGCCGGGAGGCCTTCCAGCGTGCCGTCCGGGGAGCCTCCCGAGGAGCCCGTCCCCCGCTCGCCACCGGTGGTTTCCCGCGTGGCGCCGGTCGCTCGTGCGCCCCACGGCCCGCTGCCGTGTCCCGCCGGCCTCGGTATGACGGGACGCTCCGGGAGGCTTCCCGCGGCCCTGGCGTAGGAGTCGGTGATCCCGAGCACCGTGCCGACGAACCCGCCGCCCAGCGTGATCAGGAAACCGGCCAGCGCCCCCAGCAGCGGGCTCATCGAGGCGATGATCAGCCCCGTGATCACCCCGCAGACCAGTCCGGCGATCCCGCCGCCGAAGAGTCCGGCGAACGCCCCCGCCCAGTTGCGAGGCGGCCGGGACCGACGGGGGACCTCCGGCATCGGCCCCCACGCGGCGGACCGATACGACCCGCCCACCGCGGGTCTCCGCTCGGAGGACAGATGCGACTCGCCTGCCCTCGGCTGCTCACGCGCTGAGGACTCGCTCACCACCGGCCCATTCGCCGAGGACGAGTACGGCCCGCCCACCGGCCCCCGCTCTGAGGACAGCCGTGACTCACCCGCCACCGGCCCGTTCGCCGAGGACGGGTGCGGCTCACCCGGGGCCGACGGCTCCGCCGCCCCGGGCTCGGTCCTCCGGGGAGGTTCACCGTCTCCTTCGGCGTACCGCGCGAATCCGGCTGCGCCGGCACTTTCCCTGGGTCCGGCCAGACCACCCTCGACGGCATCGGAGGGCTTCGCGTTCTCACCGGTTCCCCCGGCCCGGTGGGCGGGCCCGGCGGACTTGCCGGATTCCGTGATCTCCGGCGACCCCGTCCCCTCGGAGGAGGGTACGGCTTTCCCGACCTCGCCGTGTTCCCGGAGCGCCTCAACCCCCGAGTCCCCGGTGGATTCCGCCGTCTCAGGGAGCCGTGGGCCTTCCCCTCGCGCCTTGGCGGGGTTGCCGGGCGTTTCGGATCCCGCGATCTCCCGAAAACCAGATCCCTCGACGGGCGCCTCGTCCTGGGAGAGCCGGGCGCCCCCCGTGGCACCGGTACGGCCGGTGGCGTCAGCCGGTCCGCGCGACGCCCGGGTGAGGGTCGAGGCTGAAGAACCTTCCGGAAGGTCGACCACGACACGGCAGCCCCCGCCGTCCTCGACGTGGATGGAGCCGCCGTGCAGCTCGACGATCTCCTTGACGATGGCCAGCCCGAGGCCTGCGCCGCCCACGTCCGCCGCCCGCCCGGCGTCCAGCCGGGAAAAGCGCTCGAACGCCCGAGCCCGGTCCTCCTGCGGGATGCCCGGCCCCTGGTCGGTCACGCGCAGCCGTACGCCGTTCTCCCGTGGGGCGGCTCCGAGCACCACGACCCCGCCCGCGGGGCTGTGCCGTACCGCGTTGTCCAGCAGGTTCGCCAGCACCTGCGCCAGCAGGTCGGGGTCGGCGTGGGCGCTCAGGCCCGCGGGCACCTCACAGCGGGCGGTGACGCCCTCCCTGGCGAGTACGGCTTCGCGCAGCGCCTGTTCGCACAGCGGCCGGAGCTCGACCTCCTCAAGCTCGATCGGCCTGGCCCCGGAGTCGAGACGGGACAGGTCGAGAAGCTGGGCGACCAGTCTGCCGAGCCGCTCCGTCTGGGACAGGGCGGTTCCCAGCGTGACGGGGTCGGGCGTCGAGACGCCGTCGACCACGTTCTCCAGGACCGCCCTGAGCGCGGTGATCGGTGTGCGCAACTCGTGGCTGACGTTGGCGACCAGCTCGCGCCGCTGCCGGTCGACCTCGCCGAGGTCGGCCGCCATCGCGTTGAAGGCACGGGCGAGTTCGCCGACCTCGTCACGTGAGGTGGCGGCGACGCGCAGACCGTAGCGGCCCTTGGCGATGGTCTGCGCGGCGGCGGCCATCTCACGCAGCGGTTTGGTCATCCCCCGGGCGAGCAACTGCATCATGACCAGGGCGAACGCGACGGCGACCGCGACGCGGACGTTGCGCGGATATCCGGCGTTGATGCCGACCTCGTTGGCGACGAACGCCGCGGCGACGGCCAGCAGCATGACCATGCCGATCTTGACCTTGATCCTGCCGAGGAAGTCGAGGGGTCTCAATGGGGCCCGTCCGTTGGTCGAGTGGTGGCGGTTCGGAGGATTTCCGGTACTGAAAGAGGAGCGGGTCAGTTACGGACGAGGGCGTAGCCCACTCCGTGGACGGTCCTGACCACGCCGGGGCCGAGTTTGCGGCGCAGCGCGCGCACGTGGCTGTCGACCGTCCGGGTGGCGGCCGCCTCGGAGAACCCCCAGATGTCGGCCAGCAGCCGTTCACGTTCGTACACCTGGCCCGGCCGCTCGGCGAGACGGCACAGCAGGTCGAACTCGGTCCTGGTGAGCTGCGCCTCCTCTCCCCGCACGTAGACCCGCCGCTCCGCGGTGTCGATCTCGACGTCACCGACCCGGATGACCGTGTCCTCGACGGCGAGCTGGGAGGCCCGCTCCACCCGGCGCAGCAGCGCGTGCACCCGCGCGACCAGTTCGCGCATGCTGAACGGCTTGGCCATGTAGTCGTCCGCGCCGACCCCGAGGCCGACGAGCAGGTCGGTCTCCTCACCCAGCGCGGTCAGCATGAGCACGGGCACCGGCCTGGCGGCCTGCATCCTGCGGCAGACCTCCAGGCCGTCGAGGCCGGGCAGCAGCCGGTCGAGCACGACCACGTCGGCCCCGGCCCTGGCGTAGGCCGTGAGCGCCCCCTCCCCGTCACCCACGACCTGGACGTCGAAGCCCTCGGCCGTCAGCCGGTGCCCCACGGCCCGCGCGATCGTCTCGTCGTCCTCCACCACGAGGACACGTCGTTGTTGGGGGGATGTCATGCCTCGCAGCGTAAAGGGGCCGCGTGCAGATCACCTGTGATGAATTGTGAAGGTTTCGCGCACTCCGCCCGGCCCCCTGACCGACTTCCGGCGCCGATTCCGGCGCCGCGAGCGTCTCGAACATCTCTGATATCTCCGACATCACGACCAGAGGGCGCGGGCGCGGCCGGAACTACATGAGCACCATCCGGTGGCCGGTGACGCGGTAACCCAGCCGGGCGAACGAGGCGGCCATGGGGACGTTGCCCAGGTCGGTGTTGTCGTAGACCTGGGGCTCGCCCTCCGCGGCGAAGATGTGCAGCGCCTCGGTGACCAGATCGCCGGAGTAGCCGTGGCCACGGTGCGCGGGATCGACCCCGACGTAGCCGACCGTCGCCGAGCTGTCGTTGCGGGTCGGCATCACGACGCCGACCAGCGCTCCGGACGCGTCGTGAGCCAGGCGCCAGCGGGAGCGCCCGCCGGGATACCCCGCGAGCGCCGTGAGGGTCTCCCTCGCCGTCGCCTCGGCCCCCTTCTCGGCACTGGTGCGCCGGTCCCAGGAGTCGAGACTGTCCCCGGCGACCCTGGCGAGCAGGCCGAGCACGGTCTCGTCGTCGTCTGCCGGGGTGAAGGTGAGACGGACCGACCTGGGTGGCAGACCGTACTCGGGAAGCCAGCGCAGGTTGAGCCGTTCGACGGTCCTGCGCCAGCCCAACCGCTCGGCGGCGTCGATCCGGTCGGTCGCGTCCGCCAGCGCGTCCGGCTGCTCCTGCCAGCCGACGGGCAGGAACAGGTGGTACTCGGGCCGGGTGTCCCCTTCGGGAAACAACGCCGTAAGGGCGGCCTCCAGCAGGGCGGCGCCCGTCTCGACCCGGTCGTCACCGTGGCCGGGGTCGAACCAGTCGAGAAAGGCCGGACGGTCGGAACCCTCAGGGGCCCAGAAGGCCGCACGCGCGACCACCTCGTCGCCACGCGAGGCGACCCAGACCCACCCCGACCGGTAGCCGAGCTCCTCGAAGGGCCGGGGACGCAGGCCGACTCCCGATGCGGGCACCGGACCGTAGCGGTGGAACAGGGGGAACTCGTCCGCCTGGAGCGGACGGAACAGCAGATCGGACATGTGAAACTCCAGAAAGCATGTGCGCCTCCCGGATCTCAGGTGGTCTGCCACCCAAGACGGGGACGCGTGATCAGATCGGTGGGCATCTGTTCCTCACTCCTTTCTTTCCAGGGCCGGTCTCCTGAGGACCGGCGGGCAGACGTTAACCGGCCGAGCGACCCGCGCTCAACCGGATAAACCGGCCTCCGAGCGGGGCGCAGCCGCCTCCCCCGGAACCGTCACCGTGGGCATCACGCCGACAGGATGGCCCGATCCGGGAACGGCCGTCGGCACCGAATCCCGTTCTGTGGATAACTCCGCACCCCGTGCGCGGCCACCTTTCGTTTCAGCAAGTCCTCATTCATTGGTTCATATGGCGCTAAGTGGCTATGTTGCTGTCCGCGATGGGACGGCGAACGGGGTGGGTGGGATCGACACTCAAGTGCTAGCGGGCCGCTATCGGCTGCTCAATCCCCTCGCCGAGGGCGACACGGGGGCGGTCTGGCTCGCCGCTGACGAGATGCTCCGCCGTGACGTGGCGGTCAAGGAGGTACGGCTCCCGCCGGGCCTCGACCCCGTCCGGCGGCAGGAGGCGTGCGCCTCCGTTCTCAGGGAGGCCAACCTGGCCGCCCGCCTCAAGCACCCCTCGATCGTGACCGTCCACGACGTGGTGATCGAGCACGAGCGTCCCTGGCTCGTCATGGAGCTGTTGTCCGGAGCCTCCCTTGAGGAGACCGTCGGCAGACGGCAGCCGCTGCCCGTGCACCAGGTCGCCAGGGTCGGCGTGGGAATCCTCAGCGCGCTGGCCGCCGCGCACGCCGCCGGGGTCGTGCACCGGGACGTCAAGCCGGGCAACGTCTTCCTCACCCGCACCGGGCGGGCCGTACTGACCGACTTCGGCTTCGCGGCGGTCGAGGGAGAGGAGACGGCCGGACGCACCGGCCAGCTGATCGGCTCCCCCAACTACATCGCCCCGGAACGCCTGCGCGGCGAACGCGGCGGCCCCGTCTCCGACCTGTGGTCGCTGGGCGCGACACTCTACTTCGCCGTCGAGGGAACACCCCCGCACCCGGCGGAGAGCCCCGTGGCGGCGATCGGCCGAGTGCTGACCGACCCCGCCAGACTTCCCGAGCGGGCGGGGCATCTCGGCCCGCTGCTCATGCGGATGCTCGCCCCCAGGGCCGAGGAACGGCCCTCCTTCGAGGAGGCCGCCCGCATCCTGCAGGAGATCGCCCTCGGCCGCCCCGGCGCCGAGGTGGCCGTCGTCTCCCCCGCCCCCGAGTCCCTCCCCCCGGCGGAACCCGAGGCGGCGCCCGTCCCCGCGGGCAACCGCGGGCGCACCCTCGTGTGGGCGGCCGTCGAGGTCACGGCGGTCGTCGCGGTCATCGCGGCGACCACGGGGGTGGCCCACTTCGCCTTCGGCCGTACGGTCCAGCAGGGGCCGCCCAGGCTCAGTGAGAAGCCGGGCGCCTTCACCGTCCCGGTGGACCTGTGCGAGCTGATCTCCGCGGCCGACGTCAAGAAGCTCCTGCCCGCCGTGAAGGCCCCGGGCAAGCCGACCAACCAGGGAGGCTGTGAGTGGATGAGCCCCGGAATCGGCCTTGACGTCCAGCCCGCTCCCCCCGGCAAACAGTGGGGCAAGAGCCCACGCCAGGCCCACGAACTCTTCGTCAACCAGCGCAACGGCACGCTGCCCAGCGGGCAGATCGGGTGGGGCTGGTCCGAGATCGGGGCGGCCATGCACTCGGCCAGGACCACGGGGCCTCTCACGGTCAAACCCGTGGGGGACGAGGCGTTCGGCTACGACCTGTACGACAACAGGAAGACCGGCAGGCTCGAACAGAGCCACGTGGTCCTCCGCGTCGACAACCTGGTCCTCGACGTCACCTACACGGTGGTCAACGGTTCCAAGGACGGTCCCGCGATCCAGGCGGGCGCCCACACCGCAGCGACCTGGGTCGCGCAGGCACTGAACAAGCAGAAAGCGAGAGGATGAACCGTCCAGACGTCCCGGACTCGCAGGGCAGGCGCTCGGGCAGGCACGCGGTGAACGCGCCCGGTTCCGCGGTGCTCGAACAGTCCTCACTGGAGCAGGTGGTCGAGCGGGCCGGACCGTTGACCCCTCAGCAGGCCGCCACCATCGGCCTGGCCGTACTGGACCAGCTCGTGGCCGTGCACAACCGGGGGATGCTCCACGGTGACGTGCGTCCAGGTTCGGTGCTGATCGGCCCCCGTGACCATGTCACCCTCGCGACGCCCACCCTGCGTTCCCCGGCGTTCACCGCCCCCGAGGGGGTGACGGGGCCCGCGGCCGACCTGTGGTCGCTCGGCGCGACCCTCTACACCGCCGTCGAGGGACGTGCTCCCTCGCCCGGCGGGTCCCTGGACAACGCGGGGATGCTGGGCTCGGTGCTGTTCGCGCTGCTCTCCGGCGACCCCGCCCAGCGGCCCGAGCCCGGGGTGCTGCGCAACACCCTGCTCGACCTGTCCCGCAACGGCGGCCACACCCCGTTGCCGCCGGTCCGCGCGGACGCGGTGCCTCCGCCGTCCCCCTGGGCGGCCTCCACGCCCTTCCCCGCGGATCTGCCGACGATCCCCCCGGCCTCCTCCTACCCTTCGGACCCGTTCTCCTCCGGCCCCCTCTCCTCCGGGGCGTTCACCTCGGGGCCCTCGGAATCCTTCACCTCGGGCCCTTCGAGGGCGTTCACCTCAGGCCCCTCGGAGGCGTTCACCTCAGGCCCCTCGGAGGCGTTCACCTCAGGCCCCTCGGAGGCGTTCACCTCGGGACCGTCGGAGGCGTTCACCTCAGGCCCCTTCACCTCGGGCCCGGTCAGCTCGGACCCGTTCTCGTCAGGACCGTCAGGGCCGCCGGGACCGCCGCGCTCTCCAGGGGCGTCAGGAGCCCAGGGAACACTGGAACCAACAGGGCAATCAGGACCGTCCAGTCCCCAAGAAAACTCCCAGAACGGCCCTGAGAACAGCCGTCAGGCCGAGACACGACCCGGGCCCCAGCCTGAGCCCCAGCCCGAGTCGCTGTCTGAGCCGCTGCCCGAACCACCGACCGGAGCGGTACGCGAAGCAGTGCCCGGAGCACCGTCGAAACCGCTGGCCGAACTGCTGGCCGGGCCGCCGCCGGAGTCACCGCCGCAGTTCGAAGGGGCCATCCCCACCTCGCCCTTCCCGAACCAGCCCCAGAACCCGCATCCCCAGCCGCAGACCCCGGCACCGCGGCCCCCTGCGCCCCAGGCCCAGCAGATCCAGGCCCAGCAGATCCAGGTCCAGCAGCCCCAGCAGGCACCCGCCCCGCGTGAGCCGGTTCCGGTGTCGCCGATCCAGGAGAGCGCGACGCGACCGCCCACGTCGGCGCGGCGTTCCTCCGGGGTGCTCGTGCCCCGCCCGATCGTCGGGCTGACCGGCGGGTTGCTCCTGGCCATGGCGGTCGCCATCGGTGTCCTGCTCTCCCAGCGGATCGGCGCCCCCGTCGAGGCCGAGGCCCGCGCCCCCGGTCCCGGCGGCGCTCTTTTCGCCTCCGCGCCCAGGGCGTGCAGCCTGCTGGACGACAAGCAGGCCGCCGAGGTCGTGCCCGGCTTCCGTAGCTCCGAGGTCGAGCCCTCCTCCTGCGACTGGCTCGCCTCGCTCGACCTGCACAAACCGGGCGTCGAGAAGTTCGACCTCAGCGTACGGCTGGTCGCCCAGAAGCAGGACGCCTCCGGGGTGGCGCGCGCCAAGCAGTACCTGTCCGGAAAGCGGCAGGACATCCTGGAGAAGATCAAGGTGCTCACCCCCAAGCCCACGACGCCGAAGGCCCTCCAGGGAGTCGGTGAGGAGGCCTTCAGCACCGGGGTCTTCAACCAGTACAACCTGTACGGCGGGGCGTACCGGGTCACCGTGGTCCTCCGGATCAGCAATCTGGTCGCGGAGATCGACTACAGCCGGTACGGCGTCAAGAACGACTCGGACGGCCAGATCGCGGCGGGCGCGGAGAAGGTCGCCCGCTGGCTCAGCACCTCCCTGAAGACCAATGGCTGACCAGGCGCCGCCCGTGCTCGCGGGCCGTTACCGTGCGCTCGACCGGCTGGGCGCGGGCGGGATGGGGGTGGTCTGGCGGGCCAGGGACGAGCTGCTGCACCGCGAGGTCGCGATCAAGGAGGTGCTGCTCAACCGGAACCTGACCGAGGCCGAGCGGGTGGAGGCGTACGAACGCACCCTCCGCGAGGCCAGGGCGGCGGCCCGGCTGAGCCACCCGTCCATCGTGGCGGTGCACGACGTCATCGCCCAGCAGGGGCGCCCTTGGATCGTGATGGACCTCGTCCGGGGCCGTTCCCTCGACCGGGTGATCCGCGCCGAGGGTCCGCTGCCGCCCCGGCGGGTGGCCGCGATCGGGGTGGCGGTGCTCGACGCGCTGACCATGGCGCACGGCAGGGGCATCATGCACCGCGACGTGAAACCGGCCAACATCATGCTCGCCGACGACGGCGGGGTGCTGCTGACCGACTTCGGCATCGCGACGGTCGAGGGGGACGCCCAGCTGACCTCGGCGGACTCGCTGGTCGGCTCCCCCGGGTACATCGCCCCCGAACGGCTGCGCGGCGATGACAGCCCCGCCGCCGACCTGTGGTCCCTGGGCGCCGCGCTCTACGCCGCCGTCGAGGGGCGGGGGCCGTTCCAGCGGGGTGTCCCGGTGGCGACCCTGGGCGCGGTGCTGACCGAGCCGACCCCGTTCCCCGCCCGCGCGGGGGACCTGGCTCCGGTGCTGCTGGCCGTACTGGAGAAGGATCCCCGGCTGCGGCCCGGTGCGGCGATGCTCCGTACGGCGTTGCAGCGGGTGGCGCAGGGGCTGCCCGCGGGCCCGCTGACCCCCGCCGAGCCGGTCACCGAACCCGGTGGAGCCTCGCGGCGGGCGGGGCGGATCAGGACCGGGTGGCTCGTCGGAGGCGGGACCGCGGTCGTGGCGGCCGGGGTGACGACCGCCGTGCTGCTGGCCACCGGGGGCACGGCGACGCCCTCCCCCTCGCCGTCCCCGTCCGGGACGACGGCGGAGGCGGGCGCGGGGCGGTTCTCGGCGGATCCCGACCCGTGCTCCATGCTCGAACCCGCCCAGGTCCGCGCCCTCGGCCCCACCTCGGCCCCGTTCTTCGTCAAGGCCAAGGGGGACGAGGAAGCGTACTGCAGCTGGTCCGACCCCTCGGACGGCCCCGCGCTCAGGGTGCGGTTCGCCCGTAAGACCCCGGTCTCCGGGAAAACGGCGCCGGAGGTCGCCCACGCGTTCTTCGTCGCCGAACGCGTCAAGTCCAAGGCCGACGAGGGGAGCTCCCCCGCCGGCTGGGTCGGCCCGCTGCGCGATGTGAACCGGGTCGGCGCCGAGGCGTTCGCCTACGACATGGGCGTCCTCGACCAGGCGCACGCCGTGATCCGCTTCCGGATCAGCAACCTGCTGGTCGAGGTCAGCCTGTCGGAGAAGGCCAAGCGGGTGAGCCCCGAACTGCGCGCGCGGGGTCTGCGCGCCGCCAGATTCGCCGCCGAGGAGCTGAACAGCCGTGACTGACGTGTCCCCCGATCCCGGTCTGCTGGCCGGGCGTTACCGGCTGCTCGAACGCCGTGACCACACCGGCACCTCGTGGCGGGCCCGCGACGAGCTGCTCGGCAGGGAGGTCACGATCGCCGAGGTACGGCTGCCGCCTCCCGGCCCCGTCCGTGACCGGCTCCTCGCCCAGGTCCGCGCGGCGGCCGACCTCAGGCACCCCGGGGTCACCACCCTGCACGACGTGATCTCGGCCCCCGACCGGATGTGGCTGGTCGCCGAGGCGGTGACGGGCCGTTCGCTGGTCCAGATCGTCAGGCACGAGGGTCCGCTTCCCCCCGAGCGGGCGGCCGAGGTGGGCCTGCGCGTGCTGGACGCGCTGAACGCCGCCCACGAGCGGGGCGTCAACCTGGCCGCGACCCCCGACACGGTGGTGCTCGCCGCGGACGGCCGGGTCGTGCTGACCGGCATCCTGAACCCCTCCGGCGCCGACGAGATGCGGGATCTGGGCACCACCCTGTTCACCGCCATGGAGGGCAGGGCGCCGAGCACCGGGTCGGTGACCGTCCCCAGGATGGCGGACGGCTCGCCGCTCGCCGCCCCCTCCGACCTCACCGGCGGGGTGACCACGGGCTCGGGCGTGCTGGCGCCGATCGTCGAGGGCCTGCTCGCGACCGACCCTTCCCAGCGTCCCGACGCGACCTCGGTCCGTCTCGCGCTCGAACAGGTCTCCCCCAAGCCCGCGAGGTCGCCTCTCCGGTCCCCGCTCGTCATCGCGGCCGTCGCGGCCGTGGTGCTCGCGGTCGCCGGAGGGGTCGTCTGGGGCCTGACCCGCCCCTCCGCGCCCGTGGTCGAGGTGGCGCCGTACGTGGACCCCGGGCCCTTCGCCGGAAAATCCGCCGCGAAGGGGCTCTTCACCGCCGAGCAGCTCGGGCAGCTCGGTGTGAGGACCGATCCGACCGGCCCCGACGATCACCTCATCTGGGGTACGGCGAACGACAACGACCCGGGGAACCTCAAGCGTCAGCTCGCCGTCGAGGAGAAGCTGTATCCGTCCGCGGCCGAGGCCTCCGAGGCACTCGCTCGCCGCGTGGCCACGGCCGCCAAGAAGCGGACGAACGACTACGGAAGCTCGCAGACTCCTCTGAGGCCCGTCGGTGGGCTGGGCAACGAGGCCGTCGTGGGCGAGGTCTCCGGGGGTGGTTACTCGGTGACCGTGATCGTCCGGGTCAACAACCTGCTGCTCTTCGTCCAGTACCAGAACTCCGCCGGTCCGGCCGATGAGGAGATCATGCGCAACGCCCTCACCGCGGCCAGGTGGGGGGTCGAGTCACTCACCCGGGACCACTGATCCCGGCCGGGTTAACACGATATATCTCGGATGGAACCCGGGAGGGCGCCCACGCGTTGGACAGGAGACGCACAATGAACGACAGGCGGGGCGAGCGCTCCGCGTTCGGAGGATGTTGACGATGTCGCCGGTCCAGAAGTACCTGCTCGGCGCAGGCGCGGTGGTGTTCCTGTCGTGGCTGTTCCTGCCCGGTCTGCTGTTCACGCTCGTGGTCCTGGGCGTCATCGCCGCCCCGATCGTGGGCTACCTGATGCTCGACCCGTCGCAGCGCGCCAGGCTCAAGCGCGCCCGCAAGCGCGGCCTCGGACGATAGCCGGCGGGCGGGGCCGCGGCACCCCCGCGGCCCCGCCCGTCCATCAGGGCCGGCCATGAGAGGCCGGTCAGGCCGCCGCGAGCTCGGCCTCGACCCGCCGGGTGACCTTGCGCTCGAAGACGAACGACAGCAGCGGGACGGTGCCCGCGAGCATCACGCCCACGATGTACGGCCACGACCAGCGGGCCTTCATGCCCAGGTTCATCGCGGCCACGAGATAGAGCATGTAGAGGAACCCGTGGATCGGGGAGACGACCCTCGACGGCCCGGCGATGTCGAAGCCGTACCTGAGCACGATGCACGTGACCAGGACGAGCAGCATCACGCCGACGACGTACGCCAGGATGCGAAAGGGCTTGAGGGCGGATTCCACGTCATCTACCTCGGTCTGGGAGTTCGGGACACTAAACGATATGTCGGCTTCCGCGGGCCTTCAGGCCGTGGCGGGCTCGGGTTCCTGCTCCCGCTCCGCCGTACGGCTTCGCACCATGTCACGCAGGAAGTGCCACCACATGAAGACCGCGAAGAGACCGAAGATCCACCACTGGGCGGCGTAGGCGAGGTTGCGCCAGGAGAAGCCGCCGGGCTCGGTCGGCGGGGCGACGGCGACCGGCTTGACCGCCACGGCCGGGGCCGGGCTGTGGGCGGTGGCGATCACGAACCCGTCCCGCAGTCTCACCCCGCGCCACAGGTTGACCAGCTCCGCCGACGAGACCGTGAGCACCTGCCCCTCGGGCAGCCTCTCACCCCCGCGCCGCACGCTGTCGGTCGCCTCCGAGGGCTTCAGGCGCCCGGTCACGGTCACCGTCCCCGACGGTACGGCTCCCGCCCCGGCGGCGGGGTCCGTGGCCCCGGGCACCCAGCCGCGCACGACCGGGACGGAGGTGCCGTCGCCGAGGTCGAGGGGGGTGAGCAGCCACGCCCCGCCGTCCCGTCCGGCGACCAGCAGCTGCCTGGAGGCGTCGTAGGTCCCCGAGGCGGTGACCCTGCGGCTGACCGCCTCGCTTGTCATGTGCCTGCCGGGCTGGGTGAGGGTCGCGACGGCGACCGGTGCGGGGTCCTGCGCCGCCTGTGGCCTGCCCGAGTCCTCGAACACCCCCAGCTGCCAGCGGCCGAGCAGCCCGCACACGACGAGCGCTCCGATCGCGAGCAGGTGAAGCACCAGCGCGCGAGGAGAGAACAGGGTCCGGAGCATGACACCACGCTATCCGCCCGACCCGGTGGTCCTGTCTTCAGCATCGCCCACCGAATACCCAAGCACCATGGATGCCTACGAAAGTGACATGAACCGGTAGTGACGCGGTCATGGATGTCGCTAGAGTCAGCCCCATGTCTGAACCTCAGATGGACCCTGCGGGCAACACCCAGCAGTTCAAGGCGTTCGCCCAGCGTAACGAGCCCGAGGCCGCGCCCGCCGGGCGGTCGCTGCTCACCCCGATCCTGATCGTGGTCGGAGTCCTGATCGTGGCGGTCCTGGCCTTCCTCCTGTTCCGCTAGGGCCGCTCCCCCCGGGGCCACCCTGACAGAACGCAGCGCCGACGGCATTCGCCATCGGCGCGTTTCGCGTTCTCCGGGGCCGGGAGGTCGTCAGCGGCGCCCGCTCACCACCAGCGCGCTGCCGCCCCCTCGCCTGACCGGCTCGGCGACGGCCTGGACCCTGCCGCCGCCGAGGAACTCAAGACCGGTCGCCGCGCCGATCTCCGGGTTCAGCACGAGGCTGTGACCCCTGGCCGTCAGTTCGGGGCCGTAGCGGTCGATGAAGCCCTGCTCCGCCTGGGTCTGCGCGGTGTTGCGCTGGGTGGCGCGCGGCGCGGCCAGCGCCTGGGGCAGCGTCATGCCGAAGTCCCAGCGGTTGACCAGGATCTGCAGCACGGTGGTGATGATCGTCGAACCGCCGGGCGAACCGACCGCCAGCAGCGGCTCACCGTTCTTCAGCACGATCGTCGGGGCCATCGAGGAGCGGGGCCGCTTGCCGGGACCCGGCAGGTTGGGGTCGCCGGGGGCCGGGCCGAAGGTGAAGTCGGTCAGCTCGTTGTTGAGCAGGAACCCCCGCCCCGGGACGACGATGCCGTTGCCGCCGGTGGACTCGATGGTGATGTTGTAGGCCACGACGTTCCCCCACCGGTCGGCCACCACCAGGTGGGTGGTCTCCGGCCCCTCGGCGGGAATCGGCTTCGCGCTCTCCTGCGGTACGGCCCGGCACGTCCCGTAGGAGCCGTCCGGGTCACCGGGCGCGGCCGGGGCGGGGATCGCCCGCTCCCCGATCAGGCAGGCGCGCTCCTTGGCGAACCCCTCCGACAGCAGTTGCCCAAGCGGCACCCCGGGGATGTCGCCGACGTACTTCCCCCGGTCCGCGAAGGCCAGCTTGGAGGCCTCCAGATACTCGTGCGCCCCGACCCCGGGCAGGGCCTGCAGGATGTTGAGCGCCTCACCGACCGTCGAGCCGCCCGAGGAGGAGGGCGCCATGCCGTAGACGTCCATGTCCTTGTAGGTGACCTTGGTCGGCCGGCGTTCCACCGCCCGGTAGGCGGCCAGGTCGGACAGTTCCATCAGGCCGGGCCGTACGGTCCTGGTCGAGCCGGGGGTGACCGGCGGCCGTTTGACCGTGGCCACGATCTCGGCGCCGAGACGCCCGCCGTACAGCCAGGAGCCGCCGCGCCTGCCGAGCTGCCGGTAGGTCTCGGCCAGCTCCGGGTTGCGGAAGGTCGAGCCGACCGCGGGTGGCGCGCCCCCGGGGAGGTACAGCCTGGCGGTCGAGGTGAAGTCCTTGAACCGGGCGGCGTTCGACGCCGTCTGGTCGTGGAAGGTCTGGTCGACCGTGAACCCCCGTGAGGCGACCTCGATCGCGGGCCTGAGCGCCTGACCGAGCGAGAGCGTGCCGAACCGCCTCAGGGCCAGCTCCCACTGCGCGACGCTGCCCGGGACCCCGGCGGACAGGCCGCTGGTCACCGCGTCGTCGAACGGGACGCCCTCCAGCGAGGAGGACCGCATCGCCCTCGGCGCCGTCTCCCTGCCGTCGATGGTGTGCACCCTGCCGTGGCGGGCGTCGTAGTAGACGATGTAGCCGCCCCCGGCGAGCCCGGCCGAGTACGGCTCGGTGACGCCGAGCGTGGCCGCGCCCGCGACCGCGGCGTCGATCGCGTTTCCGCCCCTGCGCAGCACGCCGAGCGCGGCTCTGCTGGCGTCCAGGTCCACGGTCGCGACCGCGCCGCCGTACCCCTCGGCGACGGGTTGTTTCTCCTGCTGCGGGGCCGCGGTGGCGGGCCGTACGAGCAGGACGGAGCTTCCCGCCAGAATCGCGGCGGCGAGCACGGTTGAGCCTCGACTGATCATGTTGGCCTCCCGCAGCCCAGCTTGACTCAGTTGACCGCCCATGTCAGCCCCCCTCCTACGCCCGGCGGTGTAGTGCCGTCTGCCGCCGGGGGCGGACGCGCAGGTCAGGGCCGGGACGTAAAGTGCTCACCGTGCGCGTCACCCGCCTTCCCCTTCCGCTGCTGCCGCTCCTGGTGGCCGTCGTCCAGGTCGTGGGCAGCACCGGGGCCCAGTGGAACCAGGTGCACAGCGCCGGGCTGATGCGGGTCCCGCTGGACGCCGTGGGATACGCGCTGCTGCTGACCGGCCCCCTCGCCCTGGCCGTACGGCACCGCAACCCCGTCGTCAGCCTGGCCGTGACCCAGGTCGCGACCTGGGCGTACGTCGTCCTCGGATATTCCTACGGCCCCGTCTTCGCCAGCCCGGCCATCGCGCTCTACTGCGCCGTCTCCGCCGGGCACCGCAGGGCCGCCTGGCTGACCGGCGGGCTGATGTACGCCTTCCTCCTGTCCTACGCGACCTGGGCCGCCAACCTGCCGATCCCCTCCTGGTACCACAACCTGGCCGTGGCGGCCTTCATCGGCGTGGTGCTGGCGGCCGGCGAGTACACCAGGGCCAGGCGCGAGCGGATCGCCGAACGGAGGCGGGTCGAGGCCGAGGAGTCCCGGCGGCAGGCCAGCGAGGAGCGCCTGACCATGGCCCAGGAGCTGCACGACGTGCTGGCGCACAACATCTCCCTCATCCACGTGCAGGCCTCGACCGCCCTGCATCTCATCGACGACCACCCCGAGCAGGCCCGCACCGCGCTCACCACGATCAAACAGGCCTCCAAGGACGTGCTGACCGAGATGCGCTCGGTGATCAACGTGCTCCGCGAGGGCGCCCCCCGCTCCCCCACGGCCGGGCTCGACCGCCTCGACGAGCTCACCGGACGTGCCGAGCACGGCGGCCTGACGATCGAACGGCAGGTCGAGGGCCGGGTCAGGGCGCTGCCCCCGGGGACCGACCGGGCCGGGTACCGCATCGTCCAGGAGGCCCTGACCAACGCCGCCCGGCACGCCCCGGGCTCGACCGTCACCGTGCTCCTGCGGTACGGCCCGCGTGAGCTGCTGATCCGGGTCACCGACACCGGTGGCGTCGGCGCGGCCGAGCCCCTGGGCGGCGGCAACGGCATCCCCGGCATGCGCGAACGCGCCACGGCCCTCGGCGGCACCCTGACCTCGGGCCCGCACGGACGGGGTTTCCGCGTCGAGGCCCGGCTGCCGATCCCGGAGGAACCCGCATGATCAAGATCGTTCTCGCCGACGACCAGGCGCTGGTCAGAGCCGGGTTCCGTGCCCTGCTCGACGCCCAGCCCGGGATGACCGTCGTGGCCGAGGCCTCCGACGGCGCCCAGGCGCTGCGCCTTGCCGCCGAGCACCGGCCCGACGTGGTGCTGATGGACATCAGGATGCCCGGCATGGACGGCCTGACCGCGACCAGGGAGATGCCCCCGGGGCCGCGGATCATCATCCTGACCACCTTCGAACTCGACGAGTACGTCTTCGAGGCGCTGCGCAACGGCGCCAGCGGGTTCCTCGTCAAGGACACCGAGCCGGCCGAGCTCATCCAGGCCGTCCGCGTCGTCGCCGCCGGGGACGCGCTGCTGTCCCCCGGGGTGACCCGCCGTCTGATCGCCGAGTACGCCAGCCGGGCCAAGGCGCCGCACCCCTCCCAGGACCTCTCCCTGCTCACCGAGCGTGAACGGGAGGTCCTCACCCTGGTCGGCACCGGCATGACCAACGACGAGATCGCCCAGCGGCTCTTCATGAGCCCCGCGACCGCCAAGACGCACGTGAGCCGGACCATGATGAAACTGCACGCCCGCGACCGCGCCCAGCTCGTCGTCATCGCCTACGAGTCCGGCCTGGTCCGCCCCGGCTGGCTGTGATCGTTTTCAGGGAAAACCCATGCCCGCACGGCATGTCGGCGATACCCTGCGTGTTCCCAAGGACACGAAGGGAAACAATCGTGCTCATGATGTCACGACGGCGCCCCGCCACTCTGAGGCCCACTCCCGAAACCGCGTCCCACCCCCTGCCCGGGACGCCACGCGAACTGTTCGAGGCCCTCCCCCAGCTTCCCGGGCTTCGCACCGAGATCATCGACGGGAGACTCATAGTGAGCCCGGTGGGCACCCCCGAACACGGCTGGACTGCGACACTTCTTTCCTACGAGCTGCATCCTCTGGTCAGGGAGCGCGGCTGGCATGCCTACACGGGCAATGTCGACGTCTGCATCGACGGGCCTCGCGACCCCGTGGAGCCCGACTTCGTGCTCGCCCCGCCCGACTGCCCCCGCTGGGGAGAGCGGGAGCTGCTGTCGTCCGGTCTCATCATGGTGGCCGAGATCGTCTCGCCCGGCAGCGTCGCCGACGACCGTGACAGGAAGCCCGGCGTCTACGCCCTCGGCGAGGTCCCGGTGATGGTCATCATCGACCCCGTGGCCACCCCGGCGACCGTGACGGTCCTCAGCGACCCCAAGGAGGGGGCCTACCTGACCTCGACCCGGGTCGCGATGGGCTCGCCCGTGCACCTGCCGGAACCGGTCGGCTTCACGCTGGACACCTCGGTCTTCGTGCGCTCCTGAGCGGGTCGTATCCACCCCGGCCCCGGATACGCCCGGCGCCGTACGCCGTGATGGGACGTGGGGGCGATTGCCCGTCACGTCCCGCACGGGAGGGTGGGAGACGTCGAAGGAGGTAGAAGATGAACGTTCTCGCCGTGGGTCACGAGGTCGTCGCGGCGGCTCCGCCGTGGGGGTGGCACGTGCCCTGGTGGCCGGTCTTCCCGGTGTTCTGGGTGCTGGTGTGGGCCGGGGTCGCGACGCTGGTGGTGCGGGCCCGGCGCCGGGGTCTGGGGCCGTGGCGGCGTCCTGAGGTCCAGACGCCCCAGGAGGGCACGACGGCGGCGGCCGAGCGGATTCTCGCCGAGCGGTACGCCAGGGGCGAGCTCGGTGCCGAGGAGTATTTCGAGCGGATGTCGGTGCTCAGAAGCGGCGCTCTCTGAGAAGCGCTGACACCTGGGGACAACCCGGCCGTGACATTCCGCCGTTCGAACTCGGCACTATATGCGGAGAATTGGCGGCCGAAAACGGCTTTCCCGCGCGGAACCGAAGCGCGGGGCCGTACGCGGAGAGAGGGGGGCCGTGTCCCGCGCGCCGGGAGCGCGGGGCACGGTCACGGTGTGGAACGGTCAGTCGGCGATGACCTGCGAGACCGGGGTGTACGGCAGGCCGAGGGACTGGGCGACCTGGTCGTTGGTGAGCAGGCCCGCGTGGGTGTTGAGGCCCGGCGCCAGGCCCGCGTCCTGCTGCAGGGCCGACTTCCACCCGAGGCCCGCGAGCTTGACCGCGTAGGGCAGCGTCGCGTTGGTCAGGGCGTAGGTGGAGGTGTTGGCCACCGAACCGGGCATGTTGGCCACGCAGTAGAAGACCGAGTTGTGGACCTGGTAGGTCGGGTCGGCGTGGGTGGTCGGCCTGGAGTCCTCGAAGCAACCGCCCTGGTCGATGGCGATGTCCACCAGGACCGAACCCGGCTTCATCCTGGAGACCAGCTCGTTGGAGACGAGGGTCGGCGCCTTGGCCCCGGGGATCAGCACGGCGCCGATGACCAGGTCGGCCTCAAGGACCTCCTTCTCGATGGCGTAGGAGGTCGAGACGAGGGTCTTCAGCCGCCCCTGGTAGACGGCGTCGATGAAGCGCAGCCGGTCGACGTTGAGGTCGAGGACGGTGACGTCCGCCCCCATGCCGACCGCGATCTGCGCGGCGTTGAGACCGGAGACGCCACCGCCGATGACGACGACCTTGGCCGGGGCCACACCGGGCACGCCGCCGGGCAGCACGCCCCTGCCGCCGTTGAAGCGCATCAGGTTGTAGGCGCCGACCTGCGGGGCCAGGCGGCCCGCGACCTCCGACATCGGGGCGAGCAGCGGCAGGGTGCCGCCGACCTGCACGGTCTCGTAGGCGATACCGGTGACCTGCTGCCTTAACAGGGCCTCGGTGCACTCGGGGCCCGCGGCCAGGTGCAGGTAGGTGAAGAGCACCTGCCCCTGACGCATGCGGTGATACTCCTCGGCGATCGGCTCCTTGACCTTGAGGATCATGTCCGCCTCACCCCACACCTCGTCAGCGGTGTCGAGGATCTTGGCTCCGGCGAACAGGTACTCCTCGTCGGTCAGGTGCGAGCCGAGACCCGCGCCGCGCTGGACGTAGACGTCGTGGCCGTGTCGTACCAGCTCGTGGACGCCCGCCGGAGTAGCGGCGACGCGGTACTCGTGGTTCTTGACCTCGGCAGGCACGCCGATCTTCATAATCGGTCCTTTCAGCTTCCAAAGGATGTCACCGCATGGCCCGCTGAACGTGGTGACGTTTCAGCGAATGCCGTGACGATTGGGTGAGATCCATTGTGCTGCTGCCAGGGTGAAGTCAGAGCCGATTCCACGCTTCTGTCAGAACCGACCGCAGAATCGACTCGATCTCGTCGAACTCCTTGGGTCCGCAGATGAGCGGCGGGGCGAGCTGGATGACCGGGTCGCCCCGGTCGTCGGCCCGGCAGTACAGCCCGGCCTCGTACAGGGCCGAGGACAGATAGCCCCGGATGAGGCGTTCCGACTCCTCCAGGTCGAAGGTCTGCTTGGTCGTCCTGTCCTTGACCAGTTCGATGCCCCAGAAGTAGCCGGACCCGCGCACGTCGCCGACGATCGGCAGGTCCCGCAGGCGTTCCAGGGTGGCGCGGAAGACCGGCTCGTTGCGGGTCACGTGGCCGAGCAGGTCCTCGCGCTCGAACAGGTCGAGGTTGGCCAGGGCCACGGCGGCGGAGACCGGGTGGCCGCCGAAGGTGTAGCCGTGGGCGAACATCTCGGTGCCGTCCTTGAACGGCTCGAAGAGGCGCTCCGAGGCGATCATGGCGCCGATCGGCGAGTAGCCGCTGGTCATGCCCTTGGCGCAGGTGATGATGTCGGGGACGTAGTCGAACTTCTGCCCGCCGAACATGGTGCCGAGGCGGCCGAAGGCGCAGATGACCTCGTCGGAGACGAGCAGGACGTCGTACTCGTCGCAGATCTCGCGCAGGCGCTGGAAGTATCCGGGCGGGGGCGGGAAGCAGCCGCCCGCGTTCTGCACCGGCTCGACGAAGACGGCGGCCACGGTGTCGGGACCCTCCATCTCGATGGCCCTGGCGACGCGTTCCGCGGCCCAGTGACCGTACTGCTCGGGGGTCATGCCGGGCACGCCGGTGATCTCGTCGGCGCGGTAGTGGTTGGTGTTCGGCACCCGGATCGAGCCGGGGACCAGGGGCTCGAACATCTGCTTGAAGGCCGGGATGCCGGTGATCGACAGGGCGCCCTGGGGGGTGCCGTGGTAGGCGATCTGGCGGCTGATGACCTTGTGCTTGAGCGGCCTTCCGGTGATCTTGAAGTACTGCTTGGCGAGCTTCCAGGCGGTCTCGACGGCCTCGCCGCCGCCGGTGGTGAAGAAGACCCGGTTGAGGTCGCCCGGGGTCTGCTCGGCCAGCCGCTGCGCCAGTTCCGCGGCCTTGGGGTGGGCGTAGGACCACAGCGGGAAGAAGGCCATCTCCTGCGCCTGCTTGGCCGCGGCCTCGGCCAGTTCGCTGCGGCCGTGGCCCGCCTGGACCACGAACAGCCCGGCCAGGCCGTCGAGGTAGCGCTTGCCGTGGATGTCGTAGACGTAGCTGCCCTCGCCTCGCACGATCATCGGCATCTCCGCGTCCCGATAGGAGCCGTGCCGGGTGAAGTGCAGCCACAGGTTGTCCTGCGCGGCCTTCATGATCGAGGCGACGTCGGTGTTTTCGGGGTGGTTCATGGCGATCTTCCCTCGATGAGCTGGGCTCCCCACAGTCTGCACGCCGAACATCACCTTGCCAAGTGAAAACGTGGCAACGGACTGCAATGACATCGGAATCCGCAATGACATCCCACGACATCAACGAAATCCGCGAGCACGGCCCATGCCGCTCCGGTCTCCGGGTTCCGTCCCACGGAATGAGACGCGAAACCATTGGACGATGGAAACGGACACCAATGACGAAGGGTCGTCCACTCGTTGTGATCCAATAGGACGGACCAGATGTTGAGATGCGAGGGAACGTTGTGACTCCTGACGAGATCGAGGGCGCCGTCGCCGCGGGACTGCCCCAGGCGGTCGAGGACCTCAAGCGCCTCGTCGCCATCCCCTCCGTGGCCTTCCCCGGCCACCCGGAGGAGCCGGTGTTCGCCGCCGCCGCGGTGACCGAGGAACTGCTGCGCAGTACGGGATTGCCGCACGTCCAGCAGGTACCGGTCCCAGGGAGCTTCCCCGCCGTCTACGCCGAGGCTCCCGCTCCGCCCGGCGCGCCGACCGTCCTGCTGTACGCGCACTACGACGTGCAGCCCGCGGGCGACCCCGCGCTGTGGCGCACCCCGGCCTTCGAGCCGACCGAGATCAACGGCGCCATCCACGGACGCGGCGCCGCCGACGACAAGTCCGGCGTCATCACGCACGTCGCCGCGCTGCGCGCCTTCAGGGGCCGTTTCCCGGTGGGCGTCAAGGTGATCGTCGAGGGCCAGGAGGAGTACGCCGGGGAGCGCCTTGAGTCCTTCATCGAGCACAACCCCGAACTGGTCCGCGCGGACGCGATCGTGGTCGCCGACACCGGCAACCCCCGCGTCGGCGACCCGGCGGTGACCACCTCGCTGCGCGGCATGGCCGCCTTCACCGTCGAGGTGCGCACGCTGCGCGAGTCGCTGCACAGCGGCTCGTTCGGCGGTGCCGCCCCCGACGCGCTGGCCGCGCTGATCCGGATGCTCGCCTCCCTGCACGACGACCACGGCGACATCCGCGTCCCCGGCCTGCCTCGTGGCACCTTCCTGGGCACCGGCCCCTCCGAGGAGGACTTCCGGGCGACGGCGGGCGTGCTCGACGACGTCTCCCTGGTCGGCTCGGGCTCGCTGGCCGACCGGCTGTGGGCCTCCTACGCCATCACGGTCACCGGCCTGGACGTGCCGACCGTCTCCGGCGCCATCAGCGCCGTCCAGCCCGTCGCCAGGGCGCGGGTGACCGTACGGGTGCCCCCGGCGGGCGACCCGAAGGCCACGACCGAGGCCGTGCTCGACTTCCTGCGGCAGGTCGCCCCCTGGGGGGTCAGGGTGAGCTTCAGCGACCACGTGCTCGGCTCCGGCTTCCTCGCCGACACCGGTGGCGTCGCCCGCTCCGCGCTGAACCGGGCCATGGAGCGCGCCTACGGCAGGCCGCCGCGTGACGTCGGGGCGGGCGGTTCGATCCCGCTGGTCTCCACGCTCGTCAGGCAGTTCCCCGCCGCCTCGATCCTGCTCTTCGGCGCGGAGGACGACGACGCCTCGATCCACGCGCCCAACGAGCGTGTCGTCATCGAGGAGCTGCGCCGTACGATCGCCACGGAGGCGCTCTTCCTCCAGGAGTACGGCTCCGCACCCTTCTGACCTGCGGTGACGTGAAAGGCCCCGCCCGGGAACGGGCGGGGTTTTTCGTTGTGTTAGTTTTTGTACTGACTGGTCAGTTTGAAATGTGGAGGCGAGATGTTCACCGGGGTGGCGGTGCGCGCCGACGACCTTTCCCTCAGGGGCGGGCACGGCTGGGTCTACCGCGAGGTCACCGCCGAGGCCGCCCCCGGCGCGCTCACGGCCGTCGCCGGGCAGGCGGGCAGCGGGCGTACCAGCCTCCTGCTGACCCTGGCCGGCCGGATGAAACCCACCGCGGGCACACTCACGGTCGCCGGAAGGCACACGCCCAGGACCATCAGGCGGGTGGCCGCGCTCGGCCTGGTCGACGGGGTCAACGACCTGGAGCCCGCGCTGTCGGTCGCCGAACACCTGCGTGAGCGGGCACGGGGTCCTCTGGGGTCCCGGCGGGGCGGCCGGCAGGAGACACGGGCGGGCGTCGCGCTCGAACTGGCCGGCCTCGAACGCTCCCCCGGGGACAGGACCCTGGTGCGCGCCCTGGACCGCGAACAGCGTGTACGGCTCGGCCTCGCCCTCGCCCTGCTCGACGAACCGGGACTGCTCGTCCTCGACAACGTGGACACCGGGCTCGACGCGGTACGGCGCGCGGCGCTCTGGGCGACACTCACCGAACTGGCCGCGCTGGGGCTGACCGTCTTCGCCGCGTGCACCGAACCCCCCGAGCCCCCGCGGGCCGGTGGAACCCTCGAAACCACCACCCCCGGGGCCGCCAAGGCGCGCCCGGTTGGGACGCTGCGCCTGCCGGGCCAGGAGGAACGATGAGATCACTTCGGCTGGGCGACCTGGAGCTACGGCGTTTCACCCGGTCACGGCTGACCAGGGCGGCACTGGCGGGGGTCGTGATGCTGCCGCTGCTGTACGCCGGGCTGTACCTGTGGTCGTTCTGGGACCCGCAGGGCAACCTCGGTGACATCCCGGTCGCGCTGGTCGTCGAGGACCGGCCCGCGACCGTGGACGGGAAGACGGTCGACGCGGGCCGGGAGCTGGCCGACAGGCTGCGTGAGCGCGAGGTCTTCGACTGGCACACGACCGACGCGCGGCACGCTCTGGACGGCGTCAACGACGGCCGTTTCTACCTGTCGCTGACCATCCCCGCCGACTTCAGCGCCAGGCTCGCCTCCCCCTCAGGGGAGGGCGCGCCCACCCCGGCCGAGCTGGGCGTGCGGGTGGACACCGGCCGCAGCTACGTCATGCGCACGATCTCCGACGCGGTGTTCGCCGAGGTCAGGGAGTCCGCGGGCCGTACGGCGCTGAAGGACTACTGGGACCGGGTCTTCGTCTCCTTCGGAGAGCTGCACGAGGCGACGGCCAAGGCCGCCGACGGCGCGGGCGAGCTGCGCGACGGCGCGGCCAAGGCGGGCGAGGGCGCCTCCGCCCTGGACACCGGTCTCGACAAGGCCAAGGACGGCACCGGCAGGCTCGTCACCGGCCTGAGCGGCGCGAACGCGGCGACCGGCAAGCTCTCCTCGGGGGCGGCCGAACTTGCGGGCGGGCTGGGCAGGGCACGCGACGGCGCTCGTGAGCTCGGCCGGGGCCTGGACAGGCTCGGCGACGGCGCGAAACGGGTCGCGGCGGGCAACGCCAAGGTCCACCGGCAGGTCCGCGCCCAGATCGCGGCGCTCGACAGGGCGGCAGGCGAGCTGACCAGGCTGCTCGACGCCAACGGCGCGCGGCTGCGGTCCCTGGCCCAGGCCGTCGAGCGGGACGCGGCTCTGCTCGCGGACGGCTCGGGCGGGTCGGGCGGGCAGGTCTCCGGCCAGGCCGCGCAGCAGGCACGACGGCTGCAGAACTGGATCGCCGCCAACCCTGAGGCCGACTCCGCGCTGCGCGGCATCGCCGACCGGCTCTCCGCCTCGACCCAGGCGGGCGAGCCCTCGGGGCCCGCACGTGACGGACAGGCCGCGGCCAGGCTGCGGCGGGACGCGCGGCGCGTCTCCGAACTCGCGGGCCGCGCCGCCGAGATCGCCCCCTCTGCGGGCGCCCGCCTCGAACGGGCCAGGAAGGCCGTGAAACAGCTGGAGGCGGGCCTCGGCGAACTGGCCGCGGGCTCGGCCAAGGTCAGCGCCGGACTCGGCAAGGCGGGTACGGCAGGTGGCCGGCTCGCCTCCGGCCTGACGAGGCTCGGCACCGGAGCCGACCGCCTCAGCCAGGGCCTGTCCCGGCTCGGCGGCGGCATCGTCAGGCTGAGCGACGGCGCGACCAGGGTGGACAGCGGCGTCGGCAGGCTGAGCCGGGGCGCCGGAGAGCTGAGCGACGGCCTCGGCAAGCTGGCCGACGGGTCGAAGGAGCTGAGCGACAAACTCGGCGAGGGCGCGGCCCGCATCCCCGACTACGACGGGGACGAGCGCGCGCGGCGCGCCGACATGATGAGCGAACCGGTCAGGCTGGCCAGCCAGGTCCTCAACCGGGTGCCGAACTACGGCACCGGCTTCGCGCCCTTCTTCGTCCCGCTGGCACTGTGGGTCGGCGCGATGGTGAGCTACATGGTGCTGCGCCCGCTCAACCCGCGCCTGCTCGCCGGTACGGCTCCCGCCTGGCGGATCGCCCTCGCGGGCTGGCTTCCCGGGGTCGCCCTGGGCGCGGCGCAGGTCGGCGTGCTGCTGGCCGTGATCAGGTTCGGGCTCGGCATGGAGGCCGCGCACTGGGCCGGGGTCGTGGGCGTCCTGCTGCTGACCACGGCGGCGTTCCTGGCGATCGTGCAGGCGGTCAACGCCCTGCTCGGGCCACCGGGACGGGTCGCGGTGCTGGCGCTGCTGATGCTCCAGCTCACCTCGGCCGCGGGAACCTACCCCATCGAGACCTCACCGGGTTTCTTCAGGGCGATCTCGCCGTGGCTGCCGATGAGCTGGGTGGTCAGCGCGCTGCGCAGGCTGATCAGCGGCGGTGACCTGACCGTCGCCTGGCAGGCCTGCGGGGTGCTGGCCCTGTTCACCGTCCTGGGCCTGGCCCTGAGCGTCTACGCGGTGCACCGGGGCCGTACCTGGACCATGCGCCGCCTGCACCCGGAGCTGGCGCTGTGACTACGGTTGGCGCATGACGAGACAGCGGGCCGCGGGCGGGGAGGACGGCCGCAGGGCCGCGACACGGCTTCGGCTGTTCGGCGCGGCGGTAGAGGTGATCGCCGAGGACGGCTACGCGGCGGCGACCGTCGAGGCGATCGCCGAACGGGCCGGGGTGGCCAAGGGCACGGTCTTCTACAACTTCGGCAGCAAGGACGGGCTCTTCACCGCCCTGCTCGAACACGGCATCCGGCAACTGGCGGAGACGATGACCCGGGCGGCCCAGGCCCAGGAGAGCCCGCTGGAGGCGCTGGACGCGGTGATCATGGCGCAGCTGCGCTTCTTCGAGGAGTACGCGGCCTTCGCCCGGGTGCTGCTGACCGAGATGTGGCGTACGGCCTGGCAGGAGACGATCGCCACGCTCAGGCGGGAGGTGCTGGGCGTCTACGCGGACACGCTGCGCGAGGCGGTCATCCGGGGAACGGTCCGCGCTGACCTGGACGTGGAGACCGCGGCGACCGCGCTGTTCGGCATGGTCCTGACCACCTCGATCGAGCGCAGGGCGCTGCATCCCACCCGCCCGGTCGAGCAGTTGCACGCCACCCTCGTCGACCTCGTCCACGGACGGGTAGCCGATCACCTCTTGTCCGAGTAAAACGGTTCTTCCTACGATCGTCTGACGATGCACCGGCTCTTCGCCCTTGATCGCGGATCACGGTTCCCGCCGGGGCGGTGGCGAACTCCGCGTCGGACAGACACCACCATCCTCAGGAGGCCGGGTGCAGCAGCCGCAGCGACGACGCAGGAACGTCGCCCCGTTCGTCATCGCGATCCTCGTCGCCGGCAGTCTGATCGTCGGCCTGCGGCTGTTCATCGGAGCCCGGGACGACGAGGGCGGCGGAGGCGGCGAATCCGGGAAGGGCACCGAAACCGCGGCGGCCTGCGACGGCGAGAGGATACGGCTGACCGTGGCCGCCTCCCTTGAGAAGGCCGAGCTGCTGAGGAAGATGGCGGCCGGCTACAGCGGCAGGAAGGTCGGCGCCCGGTGCGCCGAGATCGCCGTGACCAGGTCGAGCGGCGGCCTGATCCAGGCGCTCGCCAGAGGCTGGGACGAGGGACGGGACGGCCCGCGCCCCGACGTCTGGTCCCCGGCGAGCAGCAGCTGGATCGCCCTGCTCAGGCAGCGCGCCGCCGCGGCGGACACCGCCTCCCCCGTCGCCGACGACAACCCGTCGATCGCCAAGACGCCGCTGGTCATCGCGATGCCCAAGCCGATGGCCGAGGCGCTCGGCTGGCCGGGCAAGAAACTCGGCTGGTCCGACCTGCTCGAACTGTCGAAGAGCTCGTGGGCCAAGTACGGCCATCCCGAGTGGGGTGCCTTCCGGCTGGGCAAGACCAACCCCAACTTCTCGACCAGTGGCCTGAACGCCACCATCGGCACCTACTTCGCGGCCACCGGCCTGTCGGGCGACCTGTCCGAGCACAACGTGGCCGACCCCGCGGCGCGGGAGTTCGTGCGGGGGGTCGAGCACTCGATCGTGCACTACGGCGACACGACGCTGACGTTCCTGTCGAACCTGCAGCGGGCCGACGACGCCGGGACCGGCCTGAGCTACATCTCCGCCGTGGCCGTCGAGGAGAAGTCCGTCTGGGACTACAACGAGGGCAACCCGACCGGCGACCCCACGACGCTCGGCGAGCACGGCAAACCCAAGGTGCCGCTGGTCGCGATCTACCCCAAGGAGGGCACCCTCTACTCGGACAACCCGTACGCGGTGCTGACCACGCCGTGGGTGGACGACGCCAAGCGCGCCGTGGCCGCCGACTTCCTGGCCTACCTCCAGGCGGCGCCGCAGCAGAAGCAGTTCACCGACCACGCCTTCAGGTCGCACGACGGCAAGCCCGGCGGGCTCATCACCCAGGCGAACGGGCTGCTGCCCGCCGAACCGGGGAACACGCTCAGCCCGCCCGCCCCCAACGTGCTCGACAAGGTGCTGTCCAGTTGGGCCGAGCTGCGCAAGCCCGCCAACGTGCTCATGGTGATCGACGTCTCCGGCTCGATGGGCGCCCAGGTGCCCGGCACGGGCAGGAGCAAGCTCGAACTCGCCAAGCAGGCGGCCGTCAACGCGCTGCCCCAGTTCGGGCCGCACGACCAGGTCGGCCTGTGGATGTTCTCGACCGAGCGGGACGGCGCCAAGGACCATCTGGAGCTGGCCCCGATGGCGACCGTCGACGACGCCCAGCGCAAGCGGCTGCGGGCCAGGCTCGGCGGGCTGACCCCGGACGGCGGGACCGGCCTGTACGACACGGCGATGGCCGCCTACCAGCACGTGCGCGGGCGGCACAGCGGTGACGCGATCAACGCGGTCGTCTTCCTCACCGACGGCAGGAACGAGGACAACAACAGTCTCTCCCTGGACAAACTGCTGGCCGGGCTGCGCACCGAGCCGTCCGGGGAGTCGGTGCGGATGTTCACGATCGCCTACGGCCAGGACGCCGACCTCGGCGTGCTCAGGCAGATCTCCCAGATGACGAACGCCGCCGCCTACGACTCCAGGGAGCCGGGGAGCATCGACCAGGTGTTCACCGCGGTGGTGTCCAACTTCTGATGTCCCGGCTCGGTGAGGAACTACGCGACCCGTGGGGGCTGCTGCTCGGTGTGACCGCGGCGGGCGCCGCCTGGGCCGTGAACGTGCCCCCGGCGGCCGCCGTTTTCGTCGGGGCCGCCGTCTGGCTGACCAAGGTGGGCAGCGCCGTCCTGCAGGGCCGGGACGGCGGCCGTACGGCGACCGTCACCTCGGGCAGCCAGGAGGAGCGGTGGCTGCGGCGGGCGGAGGAGGCGACGCGGAGCTTCGACGAACTGGGCGCCTCGATGGGGGACGGCCCGCTGGCCGGGCGGGTCGCGCTGATGCGTCCCCAGGTGGACGACGCGATGGCCGCCCTGCGGCGGCTGGCCCAGCAGGCGTCGCTGGCCTGTGCCGCGCTGGACAGGTTCGACCTCGACCAGCTCATGCGGGAGCGCCTCCGGCTGACCGGCGCCAGGGAGCAGGCCAGGAAGGAGGTCGTCGAGGACATCGACCGCGCGCTCGCCTCGCTGGCCGCCCAGCTTGAGGTGGTCGACCGGCTCGCGGAGACCAGGGACCGGGCGCTCGCCCGGATGGAGTCGAGCACGATCAGCATCGAGGGGCTCCTGGCGCGGGTGGTCGAGCTGGCGGCGACGTCGGCCACCGGGGTCCTGGACCCGGCACGGGTGCTCGACGAGCTGGCCGCCGGGCTCGAAGGGGTCCGCGTGGGCCTGCGTGAAACCGAACAGATCACTCGCGACGCGCTGGACCGGCAGCCCCCTCCGGAGCGGTAATCGGTAAGGAGTCCCCATGTTCGCACTCGTCCGCAGGGCCTGGCGCTATCTCGTCTTCGCCCTGTCCGGCAGGCTCTCCGAGCTGTCCGACCCCCGGGTCCAGATCGAGCAGGCCGTACAGGAGGCCAGGGAACGGCACCGGGTGCTGACCCAGCGGGCGGCCTCGGTCATCGGCAACGAGCACGAACTTGAGCTGCGGCTCACCCGCGCGACGGAGGAGACGGACCGTCTCCAGGAGAACGCCCGCCAGGCGGTCCTGCTGGCCGAGGGGTCCAGGGCCGCGGGGGAGGAGGCCAAGGCCCGTTCCTACGAGGAGTCGGCCCGCGCCTTCGCCTCCCGGCTCGTCGCCGCGGAGGACTCGCTGCGGGACACCCGGCTCATGTACGAGCGCGCGCGGCAGGCCTCCGACCAGGCCCGCGCGGCCGTCGACACCAACGCCGCCGCCCTGCAGCGCACGCTCGCCGAACGGATGCGCCTGCTGTCGCAGCTCGACCAGGCCGAGATGCAGGAACAGCTCAACAGGGCCATGGGTGAGCTGTCCGGGCTCGGCCCCGCCGGGGAGACCCCGACCCTCGGGGAGGTCAGGGAGAGGATCGACAAACGGTACGCCCATGCCCTCGGTGAGGCGGAGCTGACCACAGGCTCCGTCGAGGCCAGGATGCTGGAGGTCGAGCGCGCCACCCTCGACGTCGAGGGCGCCGCCCGCCTTGAGGACATCAGGCGCGGTCTCGGCCTCGGCCGGGAGGAGGGGCCGGGGGATCAGCCGACCGGCAGGTCATAGGCACGGCATGGCCGTACCAATGCATAACGTCCAGTGCCTGTCTTTCCGCTGATTCATCGATAACTTTGATACATGCTCGACGTCGTACGGCTTCGTGTCCTGGCCGCCGTCGCACGGCACGGCTCGGTGACCGCCGCCGCCAGGGAACTGCACTACTCCCAGCCCTCCGTCAGCCACCATCTCGCCCGGCTCGAAGCCGAGACCGGGGCCAAACTGATCCAGCGGGCGGGCCGGGGCATCCGGCTCACCGAGGCGGGGCGCCTGCTGGCCGAACGGGCCGCCGAGATCGTCGGCCGCATCGACTCCGCCGCCGCCGAGCTCTCCGCGCACGTCGGCCTGCGCGCGGGCCGGGTCAGGCTGGCCGCCTTCCCCGCGGCGCTCGGCACGTTCGTGCCCGGGGCGGTCTCGCGGCTCGCCAGGGAGCATCCGGGACTCGAACTGCGCCTGACCGAGACCGAACCGCACGAGGCGCTGCGGATGCTCCGCGCCGGCCACGTGGACGTGGCGGTCGTCTTCCACCACTCTGGCACCGGCGCCGAGGCCGAGGGCGTCCGGCTGACCCACCTGATGGACGACCCCGGCTACCTGGTCACCTCGGGTGTGCCCGGCGACCTGTCCGCGCACCGGGACTCCCCGTGGATCGGGGGTTGCGACCGGTGCCGCGGCCCCCTGCTGCGGTTGTGCGCGCGTGCGGGCTTCGCTCCGGACATCTCCTTCACCACCGACGACGTCGTCGCCGCCCAGGCCCTCGTGGCCGCCGGGATGGGGGTGACGCTCCTGCCGGGCCTGGCCCTGCGCGCGCACCGCAACCCGGGGGTCAACGCGGTGGAGGTGCCCGGCTCGACCCGGCACATCCACGCCGCCACGTACGGCGAGCCGCCCCCTCCCCCGGCGACGGCCGCCCTGCTGACCGCCCTGACCGCCGCGGCCCGCGCGACCGACGTCCCCTGAGGCGGAGCCGTACGGCCGGGCCGCGGCCCCGGACAAGGCCCCGGACGAGGCCCTGGACGAGGCCGTACGGCCAGGCCGCGATCCCGAGCCGGGCCGTACGGTTCCGGCTGCGGCTCCGGGCGGGGCCGTACGGTGGAAAAACCTGAGGCGAACGGCCAGGTCACCCTTCTACGATCCGGATATGCCGGACCTGACGACGCTCACTCTCTTCGCCGCCGCGACCCTCGCCCTGCTGCTCGTGCCGGGCCCCGCGGTCCTGTACATCGTGACCCGCAGCGTCGCCCAGGGCCGTACCGCGGGCATGTTGTCGGTGATGGGCATCCACCTGGGCTCCGTGGTCCACGTGGCCGCCGCCGCCCTGGGCATCAGCGCGCTGCTGGCCGCCTCCGCGACCGCGTTCACCGTGGTGAAGTACCTGGGCGCGGCCTACCTGGCCTGGCTCGGCGTCCGCAAGCTGATGGCGGCCCGCACCGAGGGCGACGCCCCCGCCGAGCTCGGGACCGCCTCCAGGTCGCGGCTGTTCTGGGAGGGCTTCGTGGTCAACGTGCTGAACCCGAAGACCGCGATCTTCTTCCTGGCCTTCCTCCCGCACTTCACCGACCCCGCGCGGGGCCCGATCGCGCCGCAGATCGTGGTGCTCGGCCTGATCTGGATCGTGCTGGGCCTCACGAGCGACGGGGCCTTCGCCCTGCTCTCCTCCGCGCTGGCCGGGCGCCTGCGCGGCTCCGCCCGTGCCCGGCGCCGCCTGAACGTCACCAGCGGCGTCGTCTATCTCGGTCTGGGAGCCGTCGCGGCGTTCACCGGCGAGAGCGCCCAGGCCGCCAGGGCCTGAGCGCGGGTCTCTCAACGGGTCTCTGCGGGCGTTCGCCGCCGAGGCGGTCGCGGCCGGGTCAGGAAGCCCGCCACGACGACCTTTCGGACGACCACCGTGAGCGCCGCCAGGGCGATCGCCGTCCACGTCTGGGCCCGAGAAAGGCGCAACAGACCCGCCGCGACGAGGAAGTCGAGCAGCACCGCCATCGCGCCCCCGGGTCCGCCGCCACGCGCCAGCACGGCGAACGAGGCGGCCAGTCCCATGGTGACGATCAGGACGACGGCTGTCCCGAGGAGGTCAGCCATCGCCGATCATGCTCCTCTCCCGCTCGATCTCCCTGCTCAGGAAGAAGTTCAGCGCGGTCCTGATCGTCGCGATCGCCGCCAGTTGCCCGATCTGGGCGAAGCTCGGTGAGACGGCCGTCCGCAGCACGTCACCGGCCAGCTGGAACTCCAGCCCCAGCGCGAGGAATCTGCCCAGGAACAGCCGGACGGTGACGAACCCATCACCGTCCCCGCGCACCGCAGCCAGCAGGAACCGCGCGAAGGCCGTGACCGCCCCGGCGAAGATGACGATCGCGCCCGCCGCCTCGACGAGACGGACGAGCAGGTTGACGACCTCCCCGAGGCTCTCCTCCGGCAGGAGATCAGGCATGTGGTGCTGGTACCCGCTGACCCGCGGGCCAAGCGGCCCCGCCCCCGGGCGACCTCAGCGGGCGGGCCTCAGCGGGCCGGGCCTCAGGGCCGGGCCTCAGCGGGCCGGGCCGAACCAGGTGGTGAGGGCGGCGCGCAGAGCGGCCTCCTCACCTTCGGAGAAGGCCCCGGCGACCCAGGCGACATGGCCGTCCGGGCGCACAAGCAGCGCCCGGGGGGCGGGAACCTCCCCGGCGCCCGGCACGGTCCACACCCGCTCCGCGCAGCTCGCCTCGACCAGGTCGACCCGGCCGTCCCATCCCTTGACGACCTCCCCCGCCTCCCCTGCCGGCCCGAGATCGAGCAGCACCGGCCTGGCCGTGTGCAGCAGGCCGTACAGCCTGACCGGGCCGTCCGGGGTCAGCAGGTCGAGGTCGGGGACCCGGCGGCCGAGCAGCGGGTGGTCCCCGCCCAGCGGGTACCGGACGTCCAGCGCGGTGATCATGCCGCTGAGCAGCCGGTTCACCTCGTCCACCTCGATGAGGCGGCCGAACGTCTCGCGCAGCGCGGTCATCTGCTCTCCGGGGCGCCCCAGCACCGTCTGCGCCCGTGTGTTGCGCAGCACCTCCTCGGCGACCGGGTGCCGTTCGGCGTGGTAGCTGTCCAGCAGTTCCTCCGGCGCCGTGCCGTTGACCACCAGGGCGAGCTTCCAGCCGAGGTTGAACGCGTCCTGCACGCCCGTGTTCAGCCCCTGGCCGCCCGCGGGGAAGTGGATGTGCGCCGCGTCCCCGGCGAGCAGCACCCGGCCCTCGCGGTAGCGCTCGGCCTGCCGGGCGGCGTCGCCGTACCGGGAGACCCAGCGGGGATCGTGCATGCCGTAGTCGGTCCCGGCGATCCTGACCATCGTCTCCCGCAGCGTCTCGAAGGTCACCGGGGCGTCCCGGTCGGCAACGTGGTCGTACTCGTTGGTCATCACCCGGTACCAGTCCTGGTCGAAGGGAAGCACCGTGAAGGAGCCGTGCTCCCTGCGCTCCTGGAAGATCACCTCCTTGGGCGGGTCGGCGAGCGACACGTCGCCGAGCAGCGCGGTCATCGTCGCCGGGGTTCCGGGGAAGCCGATCCCGGCGAGCTTGCGGACCGTGCTGCGCCCGCCGTCGCAGCCGACCAGGTAGGACGCGCGCAGCCTGCCGCCGCCTTCGGTCCCGACCTCGACGCCGGTCGCGTCCTGACGCAGGTCCGTCACCCCGGACGACCAGCGCACCCGCACACCGAGCTGGGCGGCGCGCTCCTCAAGCAGCCGTTCGATGGTCGTCTGCAGGACCATGAGCAGGAAGGGATACCTGGTCGCGAGGCCGCTGAAGTCCAGTGGCAGCGCGGAGAAGTGCCCCGCCTGCAGTCGCCGTCCGACGTCGAGGAAACCGCCGAGAAGGCCCCGCTGGTCGAGAACCTCCATGGTGCGCGCGTGGATGCCCCCCGCCCGTGACTCCCGGCCGCGCTCGGCGAGCCGGTCGAGCACGACGACCTCGACGCCCGCCAGCCTCAGCTCGCACGCGAGCATCAGCCCGGTCGGCCCGCCGCCCACGACCACCACGTCCGTCTTCTCCATGATCGCCCCCTTAACGCCGTTAAATTTAACTGCGTTAAGGATTAATTGAACGATGTTAAGCTGTCAAGGGCACAGGACGGAGAACGGGATGAAGATCACTGCCGAGGAGATCGCGCGGACCTCACTGCGACTCCTCAACGAGGTCGGCCTCGACGGGCTCACCATGCGCCTGGTGGCCAGGGAGCTCGGCGTGCAGGCCCCCGCCCTCTACTGGCACGTCAAGAACAAGCAGGAGCTGCTCGACGTCATGACCGGGATCGTGTTCGCCGAGAGCACCGTGGGGCTTGAGCTACCCGGACGCGGCACCCCCTGGGACGAGTGGCTCGCCGACAGGTTCCGGCTGCTGCGCCGTACGATGCTGTGCTACCGCGACGGAGCGCGGATGATGGCGGGCACCCATGTCACCGACCCGGCCATCTTCCGGACCACCGAACTGGCCCTGCGGACCCTGGGGGACGCGGGCTTCCCCCTCGACGTGGCCGCCCGCTCCCTGCCCACGCTCCTGCACTACACGATCGGCTTCACCATCGAGGAGCAGGCCCGCACCGGCGAGGCGTACGGCGAGGCGGGCAACCCCTACCAGGAGGGACTGCTGGCCGCCTCCCTCGACCCCGGGCGTTTCCCCCTCACCCTGCGGGCCCTCCACCGCCTCTTCGACGACGACGGGGACGCGAGCTTCGAGTACGGCCTGCGGATCATCCTCGACGGCATGCGCGCCCTCCTGAAGGAGGACTAACGGGGCATCCTCCGCCACACGGCGCGAGGCAGGACACGCATCACCGCGAACATCGCGCGCAGCGCGCCGGGCACCCACACCACCTCGGCACCGGAGCGCAGCCCGGCGACCACCGCGTCGGCGACCTGGCCGGGGGTCGAGGACAGCGGCGCCGGGGACATGCCCTTGGTCATCCTGCCGATCACGAAGCCCGGCCGGACGACCATCACCCGGGCACCCGAGCCGTGCAGCGCGTCACCCAGCCCCTGGGCGAAGCCGTCCAGGCCCGCCTTGGCCGAGCCGTACACGAAGTTGGCCCTGCGCACCCGGATTCCCGCGACCGACGACAGGACGACCAGCGTGCCGTGGCCCTGCTCGCGCAGCCGCCGGGCCGCGAAGAGCCCCGCGGAGACGTGCCCGCCGTAGTTGACGGCGACCGCCCGCGCGGCGGCCACCGGGTCGGCGTCGTAGACCTCCTGGCTGCCCAGCACCCCGAAGGCGGGGATGATCACGTCGAGGTCGCCGACCAGCTTCACCGCGGCCTCGATCACCTCCCCGTGCGTCTCCGGCGCCGAGGCGTCGAACTCAAGCAGGTGCACCTCGGCGGTGCCGATCGCCGGGGGCGTCTCACCGGGGTCCCGCGAGGCCAGCACGACCTTGCGGGCACCGTCGCGGACCAGCCGTTGGACGATCTCCAGACCGATCTCGCTGCGCCCGCCGAGCAGCAGCACGGTGTCCACCGAGCCCAGGGCGTTCTTCATCGGACGAGCCTCCCACAACCTGTCGTCTTCACAGCCCGAGTCTCCTGGCCAGGTCGGAGCGGAAGACCCCGGCGGGGTCGGCCTCCTCGCGGATCTTGCGCCACTCGTCGAGCCTGGGGTACATCGCGGCCAGGGACCGCGCCGACATGCGGGAGTCCTTGGCCAGGTAGAGCCGTCCGCCCGCCTCCATGACCCACCCGTCGAACTCCCGTAGCAGCCGGGCGAGACCCGCGCGGCCCGCCGGGATGTCCAGGGCGAGGGTCCAGCCGGGCATCGGGAACGACAGCATCCCCGGCGTGCCGGGACCGAACCGCTTGAGCACGGTCAGGAAGGACACCACGCCCTCGGCCGAGAGCCTGGAGACGATCCGCCGCAGCGTCGCCTCCTCGCCGAAGGGCACCACGAACTGGTACTGGACGAAACCGTTCGACCCGTAGACCCGGTTCCAGCCCTCGACGAAGTCCAACGGGTGGAAGAACGGCCCGATCTCCTGGATCAGCCCCGTCGCCGGACGCGACTTCCGGTACCAGGCCTCGTTGAAGGCCCGCACGGTCAGCGGGTTGAGCATGCCGTTCGGCGCCCACGGCGGTGCCTTCAGCCGCGTCCTCGGCGCGAAGGCCAGCGGCTCGGTCCCCCTGGGCAGCTCGGCGCGGCTCGCGTGGTCGCCCCGGGTGAGCACGCTGCGGCCCATCCTGGCCCCCGAGGCGAGCAGGTCGATCCAGGCGACCGTGTAGCGGTAACGGTCGTCGGTCGCGGTCATCGTCTCAAGCGTGTGCTCCAGGTCACGGGTGCGTTCGACGTCCACCCGGACCCGCGAGGTCTCGATCGGCACACACTGGAAGACCGCCTCGACGATCACCCCGGTGAGCCCCATCCCGCCGACCGTCGCCCAGAACAGCTCGTCGGCCGGTGTCACCGTACGGCTGCCGCCGTCCGCGGCGACCAGCGTCAGGGAGCGCACGTGGGCGCCGAAGGAGGAGTCCACGTGGTGGTTCTTGCCGTGCACGTCCGCCGCGACGGCCCCGCCGACCGTCACGTGCCTGGTGCCCGGTGTGACGGGGACGAACCAGCCCTTGGGCACCAGGGCCGTCATCAGGTCGTGCAGGCTGAGTCCGGCGCCCGCGGTGACCAGCCCGGTGGACTCGTCGAGGGACCACGAGGTCAGCGAGGTGCAGTCGAGGACGAGTCCTCCGGCGTTCTGCGCGGCGTCGCCGTAGGCCCGGCCGAGTCCTCTGGGGGCGACGCCCCGGTCCGAGGCCCGCCGTACGAGGTCGGCGACCTCCTGCGGTGAACGAGGCCTGGCCACTCGCGCGACGGTCGGCGCGGTACGGCCCCAGCCGGTCAGCAGGGTCATGTGAGGTAGATCCCGATCAGGAGCGGAAGAAGGAGAAGGGCGACGAAGAGCTGGGTGGGCCGGTCACGCAGGGCGAGTTCCTCGGGCTCCTCGCCGACGCCCCGGTCGACCAGCAGGTTGTGCCGCAGGACGATCAGCACGAAGGGGACGATGCTGATCGGGTAGAAGGGCCCCGAGTGCTCGTTCAGCGCCCACAGGCAGTAGGTCACGATCATGGCTCCCGAGGCCATCATCCTGACCCCGGCCAGATAGCCGGGCGTGTAGGCGGCCAGGATGGCCCGGGTCGCGTTGCCGGTCTCGTTGCCCATCGCGGCGCGCAGCTCGGTCTCGCGCTTGCCCGCGACGAGCTGCAGCGAGCCGAGCGAGATGACCACGAGGAACCAGCTCGTCACCGGCACCTGTACGGCGATCGCCCCGGCGAAGGCCCGGATGACGTGGCATCCCGCGACCGCGACGAGGTCGACCACCTCCTGGTGCTTGAGGTAGTAGGTGTAGGAGAAGGTCAGCGACAGGTAACCCGCCACGACGAGCGGCAGCCGCCAGCCACCGGACAGCGCGGCGATCGCGGGGGCCAGCAGCACGAACGCGATCCCGACCGCCCAGGCGAGCCGTATCGGGACCAGGCCCGCGGCGATCGGGCGGTGGCGTTTGCGCGGGTGGCGGCGGTCCGCCTCGACGTCGGAGGCGTCGTTGAGCAGGTAGGCCCCGCTGGCCGCGACGCAGAAGGCGGCGAAGGCGATCAGCGCGTCCAGCATTCCCTGCACGGTGAACAGCACGCCCGCCGCGGCGGGGGCCGCGAAGATCAGGCCGTTCTTGAGCCACTGGCGGGGCCTGCAGGCGCGCAGGAGGGCGACCGGCGAGAACCTCCGCGCCGGCTCGACGTCCACGGGTGGCTCAGGCTCGGCCTGCGGCGGTCCGAGCACCGTCTCATCGCTCGTCGCCTCACGGCTGGAACCGCTCATCGCTTCACGACTGGGACGGGGCCCGAAGGAGGCGTGGGGGGAATTGTCACCTTGGGCATGGTGATCTGATTCTTGCCTTCCTGTGGCGTCGTCCACAAGGTCATTGACGATGGGAAAAGTCATCCAGGCCGAAACCGTACAGTAGCGGCGCGAATCACCTGCCGGGTTCCGGGTCGCGGGGCAGGCCGAGCAGCCGTTCACCGATGATGTTCAGCTGGACCTCGGTGGTACCACCGTAGATCGTCATGGCCCGGGTGGCCAGGATGGCGCGGTTCCAGTGGCCCGCGTCGCCGAGCGTACGGTCGGCGGCGGTCACCGCCGCGGCGCCCAGCAGGCCGACCGCGCACTCGGCGACGTGCTGGGCGTGTGAGGTGGACAGCAGCTTGCGGACCGAGGCGTCGCCGCCGGGTTCGGCGCCGCTCAGCTGCCGCAGCGTCACCCGCAGGCCGAGCGCGTCGATCGAGTGGCCCTCGCAGAGCACCTCCGCCAGGTCCTGGCGTTCGACGGCGGTCAGCTCGCGGCCGAGCCTGCCCACGAACCCGAGCAGGTCGCGGATCGAGGAACCGGTGCCGCCCGTCCCCGAGGAGAGCAGGACCCGCTCGTTGGACAGGGTGTTGCGGGCGACCCGCCAGCCGTCGCCGACCTGGCCGACGACCAGCTCGTCGGGGACGAACACGTCGTCGAGGAAGACCTGGTTGAACATGCTCTCCCCGGTCATCTCGGTCAGCGGCCTGACCGTGACGCCCGGGGTCTTCATGTCCACCAGGAAGTAGGTGATGCCCTCGTGCTTGGAGCCGGTCGAGGAGGTGCGGGCGAGGCAGATGGCCCATTCGGCGATGTGCGCGATCGAGGTCCAGACCTTCTGGCCGTTGAGCCGCCAGCCTCCCTCAACCCGTTCCGCCCTCGTCTGGAGGGAGGCCAGGTCGGAGCCCGCGCCCGGCTCCGAGAACAGCTGGCACCAGACCGTCTCCCCGCTGAGGGTGCGGGGCAGGAAGCGTTCCTGCTGCTCGGCGGTGCCGTAGGCGACGATCGACGGCACGACCCACGCGCCGATGATCATCTGGGGTGGCCTGACCCGGGCCGCCCGCAGCTCCTGGAGGATGAGCACCTGTTCGAGGGGGGTGGCCTCGCGCCCCCACGGCCTGGGCAGGTGCGGCATGACGTAACCGGCCTCGGCCAGCGCCCGCCGCTGCCGCCGGCCTTCGAGCCCGGCGAACCCGGCGACCTCGGCGCGGACGCGTTCACGGAGCCCGGCGGCCTCCTCGGGCAGGTCGATCTCCATCTGCGGGCGCACGCCGTCCAGCGCCAGCCCGGCGACCTTGTCGGCCCACCCGGCGGAGGGACCGAGCAGCGCGCGCAGGCTCAGCGCGCGGCGGTAGTAGAGGTGGACGTCGTGCTCGTAGGTGTAGCCGATGCCGCCGAAGATCTGGATCGCGTCCCTGGCGCACCCGACGGCGGCGTCCGGCGCGACCACCCCGGCGACCGCGGCGGCGTAGGCCGCCTCCCGGGCGTCCCCCCCTGCCGCCCGCGCGACGTCGTCCTCGGCCGTCCGCGCGGCGCCGCCCTCTCCGAGGGTCCGTACGGCCGTGCCCTCCCCGGCCTCCTGTGCGACGTCACCCCCGGCCGTCCGTGCGACGCCGTCCTCCTCGGCGGTCCGCGCGGCCCGGACGGCGTCCCACACGGTCGCGCGGGCCTGTTCGAGCGCGACGAGCATCCGGGCCGCCTTGTGCTTGACCCCCTGGAACTGCCCGATGGGACGGCCGAACTGCACGCGGCCCCTGGCGTACTCGGAGGCGGCGCGCACGCACCAGGCGGCCACGCCCGCGGCCTCGGCCCCGAGCAGGATCGCCGCCAGGTCGTGGACGCGCTCCGAGCTCAGGCCGTCGAGGACCCTCCCCGGCGGCACCTCGACCGACTCGGCCTCGACCCTGGCCACTCCCCGGGTGAGGTCCAGCGCCTGGATCGGTGTCACGGTCACCGTTGAGGCGTCCACCACGACCCACACCCGCTCCTGCCGCGTGGCGACGGGAAGCACCAGGACGTCGGCGAGGGTGCCACCCAGGAGCGGTTCGACAACGCCGCCGACGGTCAGTGTGCCGTCCTCGCCGCGGGTGCCCGTCAGGGAACCGGCCGAAGGGCGGGTCAGCGCGACCGCGCCGGTCAGCGTGCCGTCGGCGAGCCCGGGGAGCAGTTCGGCACGGGCCTTGCCGTCCGAGGCCAGGATCACCGCGCTCGCCAGGACGGTCGGCAGGAGGGGGCCGGGGGCGACCCGCTCCCCCAGCGCCTCGACGGCCACGGCCGTCTCCAGCAGGCCGTATCCGCTGCCGCCGTACTCCTCGGGAAGGTGGAGGCCGAGGAGCCCCTGGGCGGCGAGGCTCGTCCAGAACGCCGGACGGGTCTCCTGCGGGGCCTGCACGGCGGCCCGCAGGACCTCGGGCGGGATGTTCCGCGCCGCCCAGCCGATCACCGACTCGCGAAGCTCCCGGTGCTCCTCCCCCAACCCGATCGCCATGACAGAGCCTCCAGACAGGGTTCAGTGACAGAAGCAGATTCTAGAATGTGTTTCCGTCAGAGCGCCCGGGCACTTGCCACCAACGGCGCGATATCAGCCCAGAGTTCCTTGCGGGTGTCCGGAACGGTGACGAAGAGGATGGCCGGTTTGCGGCGGCCGATGTCCAGCAGCGTGAGCGCCGCCTGCGAGGTGTGCCGCTTGCCCTTCACCGTGTAGGTCACCCGGTAGCCGAGCGTCCATCCCTTGCCCGTGGCCGGTTTCTGCGACGCCGTCCAGGCCACCTTGGCGCCCGCCGGATAGTGGTTGGCGACCGTCCACCTCACCGCGCCCGCCGCCGCCTTGCGGAACTCGGCGTCGGTCTTCAGGTCGGCCTGGGGAGAGGCGCCGGGGAGCAGGCCCGAGACGACCATCGTGCCCGGCTGCCGTGCCGTACCGACCTGCTGGCCCGCGGAGAAGGAGGGGATGTCGGCCACCTGCCACGGCTTGCCCAGCTTGGCGTAGGTGATCGCCGCCCTGCTGTCGGTGACCGCGCCGAGCACCGGGCTCGGCGTGCCGGGCAGCGCCCGCAACTTCGTCGTCGGGGGCAGGCCGGGCAGGGCGACCGCGGACGGTGACGGTGCGGGCGAGACGACGGCGGCTCCCGCTCCGGCCCCGCTGCCCGACTGGTCGATCCTGTGGGGCCTGTCGCCGGAGAACAGCACGAAGATCAGGAAGACCGCCAGGGCCGTGACGAGCGCGGCGCCGACGCTGTAGACGAACCGGACGGGGATGTCCCCGATCCGGGTCAGCAGGCCCTCCTTGCGCCGCTTCGCCGGGGGCGCGAAAAGCGCGGGCGGCGGGCCGGGCACGAGGGACGGCGTCGGCCTGACCGCGGGTTCCTCGGCCGGAGCGGGCGTCCAGACGGGCTTCGAGGGGGAGTCTCCGGCCGCGTTCCTGGCCGCGGCCTCCCAGGCCCAGACCCCGGACAGGCCGCCGGAGGGCGACTCGGCCGGCTCCGGCGCCTCGGGGGCGTGCTCCCTCTCATCCGTTTCGAGCCCGGGGAAGCCCGCCATGGGGAAGAGCCAGACGGACTCCTGCTCCTCGGCCGCCTCAGGCTCCGGCTCGGGAGACGGCTCAGCGGGCAGCTCGGGCCTGGGGACCAGCACGGTCTCCTCGCCGTCGCCGATGGGGAACCGGCGCGGCACCCGAGGGTTGATCAGCGTGCCGTCCTCGGCGCGGATGGCGGGGATGGGCGCCGTGGGCGCGTCGTAGGACGGGATGTATCCATCGTGAGGGCCCCCGGAGGAGTCGCCGCCAACATCCGCCATGAGCGCCAGGCTATGCCACCTCACCTGATGGGCGAAACGCATACCATCACGCTTCGGCCACGAGACACCGGGGAAGGGGCCGGTCCGCCGCTCCCCGTCAAGAGCATCTTCCGCGCTGAGCTGGGAAGATACTCCCGCATGCAGGGATGGAGTTCACGGACCGCGCTGTCCGTCGCCGTCGTCATGACGCTCGCGGGATGCGGTCAGAGCGCGAGACCACCGGCGGCGGGCCCCGAGCCCTCACAACCGGGCACGACGATCGCCACGCCACCACGGGCCTCGGCGGACGGCGCCTCCCCCGGCGCCCCCATCGGCCCACCGCCGGGCGGCTCCCCTGTCGGGCCCGAGGCCCTGGAGACCAAGTACGAGCAGGTCATCGCCACGGTGCTGCCGTCCATCGTGCAGATCACCACGAAGAGCGGCCTCGGCTCCGGTGTCATCTACGACACACAGGGACACATCATCACCAACGCCCACGTCATCGGACGTTCCACAACCTTCGAGGTGACACTGGCCAGCGGCGGCAAACCCCGCGCCGCACGGCTCGTCAAGGCGTACGGGCTCGGCGACCTGGCCGTGATCAAGGTTGACGACCCCACGGGGCTGAAGCCCGCCAGGTTCGGAGATTCGAGCAAGCTCCGGGTCGGGCAGCTCGTCCTCGCCATGGGCAACCCCCTGGGCCTGTCCGGCAGCGTCACCAACGGCATCATCTCGGCGCTCGGCCGTACGGTCAGCGAACCGCAGGAGGAGGGCGGCCCCGGGGCGACGATCACCGGGGCCGTCCAGACCTCCGCCGCGATCAACCCCGGCAACAGCGGCGGCGCCCTGGTGAACCTCTCCAACGAGGTCATCGGCATCCCGACCCTGACGGCCGTCAACCCGGAGCTCGGCGGCGGTCAGGCCCCCGGCATCGGGTTCGCGATCCCCTCGAACACCGCGACCGACATCGCCAACCAGATCATCAGGCACGGCAAGGTCACCAACACCCACCGGGCGGCCCTCGGGATCACCGTGCAGACGGTGATCGGCTCCGACGGCAGGCCCGCGGGTGTCGGTGTCGTACGGGTCGCCCCCGGCGGCAGCGGCGCGAAGGCGGGCATCAGGCGTGGCGACGTGATCCTGTCGATCAACGGCGCCCCCACCCTGGACACCCAGGCCCTGGCCGAGGCCATGGCGGGCCTCAATCCCGGCGACCGCGCCCAGGTCCAGCTCCTGCGCGCCGACGCGTCGAGGGCGACGGTCACCGTGACGCTGGGCCAGCTGCCGAGCGACTGACCGGCCCTCTCAGCCGCCCAAAATCGCGTTGAGCCTGCCGTAATCCAGGGCGCCCTCAAGAGGCGTGTAGGTGCCCGAGGCGAGGACCTCCCGGGTGGCCTCCCAGATCACGGCGTAGGCGGCTCCCACGATCGAGGAGCCCAGGCTGACCCGGGCGACACCGAGCTCGGCCAGCTCGGCGACCGTGGGGGCCCCGGGCCCCACCAGGATGTTCAACGGAGCCGCCACGGCCCCTGTGAGCGCGGCGACGGTCTCCGGATCGACGACCCCGGGCACGAAGACGCCGCTGGCCCCGGCCGCGAGATAGGCCTCGGCGCGCTCGACCGCCGCCTCGAACCGCTCCTTCGGCGTCTCGCCGACCTGACGCAGGTAGACGTCGGTCCGCGCGTTGACGTAGAGGGGGATCCCCGCCTCCTCGGCCGCCCGCCTGGCGGCGGCCAGCCGCTCGCACTGCTCCTCGACGGGACGCAGCGGCGTGTCCCCGCCGTGCAGGGCGTCCTCGATGTTGACTCCGACGGCACCGGCCGCGATCACCCGCCCGACCGTCTCGGCGACCCCCTCCGGGGTGTCCGCGAAGCCGCTCTCGATGTCGGCGGTGACGGGCAGGTCGACGGCGGCGGCGATCCTGGCGATCAGGTCGATCGCACGGTCACGGTCGAGCCGGTCACCGTCGGGGGCGCCGAGACTCCAGGCGACCCCGGCGCTGGTCGTCGCGACCGCCCCGGCCCCGGCCTCCTCCACGAGACGCGCGCCGGCGACGTCCCAGACGTTGGCGAGCACCAGCGGCGTGCCGCCCCGGTGCAACGAGTGGAACAGCTCTGCTCTCTCACGAAGGGTCGTCATGGCGAACAGTAAACCAGTTCGATCCTCTTCCAGGAGGGGAAAACCCGTTCGAGTCGCGACTTCGGAAAAACGCCGAGGGCGGCCGCGCGGACTCGGGTCCGTGCGACCGCCCTCAGACGATCTGCTCCGTGCGCGGGGCACGGAACGGGGGTGGAGGTGGCGGGAATCGAACCCGCGTCCTTCAACTCCAAGACAGGGCTTCTCCGGGTGCAGCCTGCTTTGCTTTTCTCAGCCCCGGCGATCACACAGGCAAGACGCCGACGGGCTCAGCCACTGTTTGGTTTCCCGATCTTCCCCGTGGCCGGGTCGATCGGTTGAGCCTCCTAGCGATGCCGGATCCGGGCCGGAGGCGCTCCCGGGCCGGCAGAAGTCACTCGCTGCTTAGGCGGCGAGCGCCAGGCGAGCCTGGCTGACTTCGGAGTGCGTCTTATTGGCACTTGTTGGTTGCGGTCACAGTGTTAACGAGGTTATGTCCGCAGTCCTCGACCCGCTTCTCCTGGCTTGCAAAGCCAAAGTCGAAACCAGTCACCCCCCTGTTGAATTGTCAACCCGGTCCTGGGACCGAGGATCCGAAGATACCCGGTACAACACCGGTAACGCCAACTCGATTCCCGGTGAACGGCTCGTTCCCCGGCGACCGGCGGGGCCGGCCGGTCGTGACGGGACCGAGGCCTCCCCCGAGACGAGGCCCCGGTCCCATCGAGGCGACCGGGTCCGCAACCCCCCAAGCGGTGCCCGGTCATCTGGGAAGACGCAGGCCGGACACCCGATGGTTGCTCAGGGCGAGGAGAAAATCTCAGACCGTCACGACTCGGTGTGCAACTTCTGGAAGAAACGGCCCGCGACGGTCGCCCCCGCGGTCGAGTCGGCGCTCTCCATCAGCACGGCCACCGCGATGTCGCCCTGCCAGCCGACGAACCAGGCCAGCGGCTTACGGCTCTGCGTGGCGGCGGCCGTGACGCCGTGCACCGGGTCGCCCGGCGCCGCGGCGGACCTGGCGGAGCCCGCGACCACTCCCGACCGCATGAGGGTGCGGAGCGTGGCGATGGCCTTGTCGTCGATCTTGATCGGACTCGGCGGTTTCGGCGGTTCCGCCTCCGCCGCGGGGTCCGGGCTGTGCGGGTCGGTGACCAGGACCGGCGGACGCCAGGTGCCCGAGGCGACCGCCCCGGCGACCAGGGCCATGGACAGCGGGCTGACCAGCACGTTCTGCCCGGCGATGGCCCTGGCGGTGGCCGCGTCCGTACGCAGGGGGCCGACCGAGCCGCTGAAGGACTTCAGCGGCAGTGTCCACGGCGACTCGATGCCGAACCTGGCGGCGCTGGCCGTCAGCTCGGCGCCGTCGATCCTGCGGGCCAGCGCGGTCAGCGCGGTCACGCACCCGCTGGCGAAGTCACCCTGGATGCTCGGCGCCGTCCCACCCGGCGGGTCCGCCTGGTGGAAGCGGGCGCCGCCGACACTGCGCTCCACGGGGCAGGCGAGCCGCTGCTTGGTGCTGATCCCCGCCTTGAGCAGCCCCTCGATCGTCATGATCGAGAACGTGGTGCCCGCGGGGAACCTGCCCGCCAGGGCGTCCTTCTCCTGGTTGTACTCCTTGGTGCTGCCGACCGCGCGGATCTCACCGGTCGAGGCCTGGACCGCCACCAGCATGCCGGGGGTGCCGCCGAAGAGCGCGGCGTCGGCCGCCTTCTGGGCCGGGCCGTCGAGCGTGGTGCGCACCGGCGAGGTCGAGCGGCTGGGCCGCCACTTGCGCAGCTCGGCCACCTGCTGGTTCGTCTTCAGGTCGACCGTGATGACCCGTGTCTCCGTCGAACCGGTCAGGTGCTCCTGGTAGGCCTTCTGCAGCCCGGTCCTGCCGACGGTGTCGCCCGCCCGCTGCGGACCGCCGAGCTGCTGCTCGGTCTCCGGGGTCACCGCGGTGACGGTGCCGACGATCTGGGCGGGCGAGTCGGGGGCGACCGGCTGCTTCTGCGGCGAGACGACGATGCCGGGAACGGCCGCCAGCTTGTCGCTGAGCTGGGCGTACTTGGCGCGTCCGAAGGTCACCAGCGGCACCTGGACGTTGGGCCTGGCCGACCTGATCCGGCTCAGCAGCCGGTCCTGGGGGAAGCCGGTGATCTTCGACAGCTGCTCGCAGACCGCCACCGGATCCTTCAGCGACGCCGGGACGACGTTCGCCACGTACAGCGTGGCCTCCTGCTGGAGCGGGTCGCCGTTGCGGTCGAGGATCGGCTTACGCCCCTCGGGGATGACGTCGACCGCGAAGCGCTGCCCCTCGTGCAGGTCGGGATGGAGCACGCTGGGCGACCAGCGCACCTTCCAGCGGCCGTCCACCAGGTGCAGGGGGAGCTTTCCTGTGTACTGCCACAGGGGGTTGTTCTCCCCCAGGTCGACCTCCGCGTCGAAGTCGGCCTCCGTCTCGTCCCCCGTACGGCGCATGCCCTTGACCTTGAAACGGAAGGACGCGGCGTCGAGCTGGACCTTGGCGTTCTCCAGGGCCTTGCTGACCGTCCGCTCGTCCCCGTCGGTACGCCTGGCCGCCGCGACGTAGTCGCCCGTCTGCCAGCCGACCAGGAAGTCACGCACCGCCTCGTGGGCCGAAGGCTCCTCGAAGCAGGCCGACAGCATGGGGACCGTCACCGCCAGCGTCAGTGCCGCGGCGACGGTCCGCCGAGCCTTCCCCGTCACAATTACCTGTTCCTGTGCCTGAGAGCGCGAGCCATCTCACGCTTGGCCTGCTTCTCCGCGAGGGTCTGCCGCTTGTCCCAGTCCTTCTTACCCTTGGCGAGGCCGATCTCGATCTTGGCCTTGCCGTCCTTGAAGTAGATCGCGAGCGGGATCAGCGTCAGGCCGCTCTCCTTGGTCTTCGCGACCAGCTTGTCGATCTCCTTGCGGTGGAGCAGAAGCTTACGGGTGCGACGCGCCGCGTGGTTGGTCCACGTCCCCATGGTGTATTCGGGGATGTGGACGTTGATCAGCCAAGCCTCGCCGTCCTTGAGGAGGGCGTATCCGTCGAGCAGAGAGGCCCTGCCCAGGCGGAGTGACTTGACCTCGGTGCCCTGGAGCACGAGACCAGCCTCGTAGGTTTCCTCGATGTGGTAGTCGTGCCAGGCACGCTTGTTCTGGGCGATGACCTTCCGCCCGGTCTCACGTGGCATGCCCCCGAGCCTACCGGGGACCGGGACGGCCGGCCGCGTCCCGAGGCGGGAGCGCGCCCGGCGGGCGCGCTCCCGGGCGCTCACACCCGCAGGTAGCGGCGGAGCGTGACGAACGAGGCGAGCACACAGATGAGCACGCCGATGACCATCGTGAGGCTGATCGTCGAGGCGACGGTCTCCCACGTGAGCGGGCTGGTGTTGGCCAGGTAGATCTGCACGCCGTCGAAGAGGAACACCTTGCTGACGATCAGCATCACCGCGGCGACCACACCTCCGATCAGGCCCGCGATGACCCCCTCCATGACGAAGGGAAGCTGGATGTAGAGGTTCGAGGCGCCGACGAGCCGCATGATGCCGGTCTCACGTCTGCGGTTGTACGCCGACAGACGCACCGTGTTGCCGATCAGCAGGGTGGCCGCGAAGACCAGGACGATGGCCACGACCAGGGCCGCCCAGCGCAGCCTCTCCAGCAGCCCGAAGAACTTGTCCAGGATCTCCTGCTGGTTGACCACGTAGGAGACGCCGCCCGCGCCCTTGACCTGCTCGATGACGGCCGGGTAGTCGGCGGGGTTCTTGAGCTTCACCCTGAACGACTCGGGCATGTCAGACACCTGCAGCACCGAGAGCAGGACGTTGTTGTCCTTGTACTGCTCGCGGAAGTTCGCGTAGGCCTGGGCCGCGTTCTCGAACTCCACCCGTTCGACCTGGGGCATGGACTCGATCTGCGCCTTGAGGGCGGCCTGCTCCTGGGCGTTGACGCCACCGCTGCCCTTGCACTGCGGGAAGGCGTCGTTCTTCTTGCACAGGAAGACAGAGATCTCGACCTTGTCCACCCAGAAGTCACGCATGGTGGAGATCTGAGAGTTGATCATCAAGCCGACGCCCAGCAACGCCATGCCGATCGCCACGGTCACGATGACCGCGATCGTCATCGTGAGGTTGCGGCGGAGGCCGATCCAGACCTCGGAGAAGATGAAGTTTGCCCGCATGCTCTTCCTGTCGCTTCGCTTCCTTGAGGTCCTGGGTCAGTACGCCTGGCCGTACACGCCACGCGACTGGTCACGGACGATCTTGCCGTCCTCCAGTTCCACTACGCGCTTGCGCATGGAGTCGACGATGGCGGCGTCGTGCGTGGCCATGACGACGGTGGTACCGGTCCTGTTGATCCGGTCGAGCACCTTCATGATGCCGATGCTGGTCGCCGGGTCGATGTTTCCCGTCGGCTCGTCGGCCAGCAGGATCATAGGGCGGTTGACGAAGGCACGGGCCATGGCGACCCGCTGCTGCTCGCCACCGGACAGCTCGTCGGGCATCCGGTGGGCCTTGCCCTCAAGGCCGACCAGTTCGACGACCTCGGGCACGACCTTGCGGATGAACCGGCGTGGCTTGCCGATGACCTCCAGGGCGAACGCCACGTTCTCGTAGACGTTCTTGTTCGGCAGCAGCCGGAAGTCCTGGAAGACGCAGCCGATACGGCGGCGCAGGTGGGGGATCTTGAAGTTGGACAGTCGGGCGAGGTCCTTGCCGGCCACGTGGATCGCCCCGGAGTCGGGACGCTCCTCCTTCAGGACCAGGCGGAGGAAGGTCGACTTCCCGGACCCCGAGGGGCCGACGAGGAACACGAACTCGCCCTTGTCGACATCGACGCTGACGTGGTCCAACGCGGGCCGCTTCTGGTTCGCGTAGACCTTGGTGACATTATCAAAATGGATCACGGGCGCATCACGGCATGCCAGTCTAGGGGTTAGGACAGTCGCGGTGGTGGCAGAGGTTCACTTCCGCCTCTCGCCGGCCGGGGGGCGCCGCTCTTTGCTAACGATCGACGTTCCGGTTGGCCGGAGCCCAGTCTAGGGGGAAGACTGGCATGGAACGTCCATAACGGAAACAAAACGATTCGGCGCCCGGTAACGACCACATAAAGTAGTTCTGACCTAGGAGACGGAGGCTCTCATGAGCTGTGAAGACCTCGTCTGCGCCCGATGCGCCCACCCTGTGGCGGAGGGCCGCTGCGCCCAGTGCCGCGCCTACCGCGACCGGATGCACCACGGCTTCGGCGGGCTGACGCCCGCCACGGTCGCGCTGCTGTTGATCGTGCTGTTCTTCCTCACCGTGGCCCTGCGGCACCTGGCGGGCCTGTGACGGCCCGCCACCGGGCGGGCCGTCGCGAAAAGCCTTACCCCTCGACGCCGGACTCCTGACGGCGGGTCCAGCGGATCTCCGCCTCGATGAACTCGTCGAGGTCTCCGTCGAGCACCGAGCTCGGGTTGCCCGCCTCCGTGCCTGTCCGCAGGTCCTTGACGATCTGGTACGGGTGCAGCACGTAGTTGCGGATCTGCGTGCCCCACGAGGTGGTCGACTCGCCCCTGATCTCGTTGAGCGCCGCCGCCTCCTCCTGCCGCTTGCGCTCCAGCAGCTTGGACTGCAGGACCGCCATCGCGGTCGCCTTGTTCTGCAGCTGCGAACGCTCGTTCTGGCAGGAGACCACGATGCCGGTCGGCAGGTGGGTCAGGCGGACCGCCGAGTCGGTGGTGTTGACGCCCTGGCCACCGGGGCCCGAGGAGCGGTACACGTCGACCCGCAGGTCGTCCTCGTTGATGTCGATGTGGTCGGTCGTCTCGACCACCGGCACCACGTCGACCCCGGCGAAGGAGGTCTGGCGGCGGCCCTGGTTGTCGAACGGGCTGATCCGCACCAGGCGGTGGGTGCCGTGCTCGCCGCGCAGCGTGCCGTACGCGTAGGGCGCCTTGACCGTGAAGGTGGCCGACTTGATGCCCGCCTCCTCGGCGTAGGAGGTCTCGTAGACCTCCGTCGGGTAACCCTTGCGCTCGGCCCAGCGCAGGTACATCCGCAGGAGCATCTGCGCCCAGTCGGCCGCGTCGACGCCACCGGCCTGGGAGTTGATCGTGACGACCGCCTCACGGGCGTCGTACTCGCCCGACAGCAGGGTGCGTACCTCAAGGGCGCCGACCTCGCTCCTGAGGGCGGCCAGCTCGCGGTCGGCCTCCTCGCGGGTGTCCTCGTCCTCCTCGGCCGCGGCCAGCTCGTACAGGACGGACAGGTCGTCGAGGCGCCGTTCGAGCCCCTCGATCCTGTTGACCTCACCCTGCAGGTAGGAGAGTTTGCTGGTGACCTTCTGGGCCCGCTCCTGGTCGTTCCACAGGTCGGGCGCCGCGGCCTGCTCTTCGAGCTCCTCGATCTGCTTGCGTATCGCGCCGAGGTCGAGCACGTCCTGGATGTTCTTCAGCGTGCCGATGAGCTCGTTGATCTCTTCTACCGGATCGATGAGTGCCACGTCTGTAAAGGGTACGCGACCGACGCACCCCGTTGTGTACGGCCGGGCCCGCGCGCTGGCTAGCATGGGGCGCCGGAGACCGTGAGGAGGCGGACGTGCGGGGACGTGGTGGACGGGGGCTGCTCGTGTTCACCCTGGCCCTGGTGACCGCGACCGCGGCCTGTGCGGACCAGGGCGGCGGCGCACGCGAGCAGGGCGCACAGGGAGCTCAGGGGGCCCAGACCGCGGGTCCCGCCTCAAGCCCGGTCCCGGCCGCGTTGCGGGAGCCTCCCGTCACGCTGGCCGAGGCGGGCAGGGCGCTGTCGAGCGTGCTCGGCGCGCAGGCGGTGCTCGAAAGCGCGACACCGCACCTGGAGGCCGACCGCAGGAACCTCCTGGAGCAGACCCGCGACTCCCAGGAGGCGCTCACCATGGCCGCCTTCAACAGCACGCCGGGCCCACTGCCGCACTACACCTGGGGCAGGCCCGAGCTGCTGGTGCCCAGGGTCCAGCGGGCCCCCTTCTGGTTCGCCGCGGTCGTCGAGCGCGAGGACAGCGCGGGCGAGCGGCGCCCCGCCGTCCTGGTCCTGACCAAGTACGGCGGGCGCGAGTGGTATCTCAGCTCGACCTCGCTGCTCGACCCCGGGGAACGGGTCCCGGAGATCGCCAAGGACGCCGGGGGCTACGCGACCGAGCTCGACGACGACGACCTGACCACGGCCATCAGTCCCCGTCTCATGGCGCCGCTGCACGCGACCTCGGCCGAGGAGGGCAGCGCGGGCTTCGCCGCGGGCCTGATCGAGAAGGGCCCGCACACCACGGACTACGCCGAGGAGATCGAGGGCAAGCGGCCGAAGTACAAGAGCGACTGTCTCGGCTACGACTCGATCTTCGGCGCGAGCAACTACCCGGTCCACGCCCTGCGCACCGCGGACGGGGGTTCCATGATCATGTACTCGCTGATCAGGACCACGACCGTGACGGCCAAGATCGAGCCGTGCGCCGACATCAGGGTTCCGCCGAACGCCGAACGGCTGGCCTCGGCGACGGGCGCGCGCAAGGAGCTGCGCACGGTCGAGACGCACCAGTACGTGAGCACGGTGCCCGCCAAGACGGGCAAGGGCCTCGCCCGGGTGATCGGCTACCTGGGCGGGGTCACCAAGGTCTCCGCCAACTGACGCCCGCTCCGCCGCCCCGTACGGCCGGGCCTGGCCGTACGGGGCGGCGGTGCCGTCAGGACTCGCCGAGCGGCAGGCTCGTCGAGGCGACCAGCGTGCGGATGGCGCGCAGCGCGACCGACAGCGTCGCCAGGTCGAAGTTGTCGCTCTCCCAGATCTCCGACAGGGTCTGCCGGGCCCTGGAGACGGCGGCCGAGTTGGCCTCCGTCCAGCGGGCCAGGCGCTCCTCCGGGGTCAGTCCGGGCGTGTTGTGGGCCAGGACGTCCCGGGTGAGCGAGGCGTGGGCGGCGTAGAGGTCGTCACGGAGGGCGGCCCGCGCCATGGAGTTCCAGCGGCTGTCGCGCGGCAGCCCGATCACCCGCTCGCGCAGCCTGGCCAGCTGGAGGCGGTCGGCCAGGTCGAAGTAGACCTCGGCGACCTCGTTGACCGGACGGTTCGCCTGCACGGCCACCTCGACCAGGTCGAAGGTGGAGTAGGCCGGGACCATCGAGGCGACCCGCTCGGCCAGCTCGTTCGGCACCCCCCTGGCGACGAAGGAGTCGCGCCGCTCCTCGAAGCCCGCCAGGTCGGAGCCGGTGAGCAGCTTGGGCAGGTGGGGCAGCAGGCCGTTCATCCCCTTGGCGAAGAAGGTCACCGTCGAGGCCAGGTCGAGCGGCGTGCGCCGGTTGCCGAGCAGCCAGCGGGTGCCGCGCTCGGCGAGCTTGCGGGACTCCAGGAGCATGGCGATCTGGGTGGAGGTGTCCACCTTGTTGTCCAGCTCCTCGACCTGACGCCAGAAGCTCGGCAGGTCGAAGACCTCGCGGGTGACCAGGTAGGCGCGGGCGATGTCCGGCGCCGAGGCGCCGCTCTCCTCACCCAGGCGGAACATGAAGGTGGTGCCGCCCGAGTTGACCAGGTCGTTCACCACGCCGGTCGTGATGATCTCCCGGCGCAGCGGGTGGGTGTCCATGTGCTCCCGCATGCGCTCGCGCAGCGCCGAGGGGAAGTAGGACACCAGCCAGGAGGCCAGGTAGGGGTCGTCCGGCAGGTCGGAGGCGAGGATCTCGGCGTCGGTGACCAGCTTGGTGTAGGCCAGCAGCACCGAGAACTCCGGCGCGGTCAGCCCGAGCCCGGCCTGGCGCCGTTCGGCGAGGGCCTTGTCCGAGGGCAGGAACTCCAGCTCCCGGTTGACCAGCCCGGCCCGTTCGAGCCTGCGCAGCTGGCGGGCGTGAATGTGCAGCATGTCCGACGCCTGGGCGCGGGCGGCGGCCAGCACCACGTTCTGGTCGTGGTTGTCCCGCAGGACCAGTTCGCCGACCTCGCCGGTCATGTCGAGGAAGAGCTCGTTGCGCTGCCTGTCGGTCAGCTCGCCGTCCCGGACCGCGCGGTCCAGCAGGATCTTGATGTTCACCTCGTGGTCGGAGGTGTCGACCCCGGCGGAGTTGTCGATGAAGTCGGTGTTGACGAGGCCGCCCTCGCGGGCGAACTCGATCCTGGCGAGCTGGGTGAAGCCCAGGTTGCCGCCCTCGCCGACCACCTTGCAGCGCAGCTCGGAGCCGTTGACCCGCAGGCCGTCGTTGGCCTTGTCGCCCACGTCGGCGTTGGACTCGCTCGACGCCTTGGCGTAGGTGCCGATGCCGCCGTTCCACAGCAGGTCGACCGGGGCCCGCAGGATGGCGCTGATCAGGTCGTTCGGTGCCAGCGAGGTCACCCCGTCGGCGATGCCGAGCGCGGCGCGCGCCTGCGGGGAGACCGGGATCGACTTGGCCGTGCGCGGCCAGACGCCGCCGCCCTGCCCGATGAGGGCGGGGTCGTAGTCGGCCCAGGAGCTGCGCGGCAGCGCGAAGAGCCTGGCCCGCTCGGCGTAGCTCCTGGCGGCGTCGGGGTCGGGGTCGATGAAGATGTGCCGGTGGTCGAAGGCCGCGACCAGCCTGATGTGCTGGGACAGCAGCATGCCGTTGCCGAAGACGTCGCCGGACATGTCGCCGATTCCGACCACGGTGAAGTCGGTGGTCTGGATGTCGACGCCGGTGGTGCGGAAGTGGTACTTGACGGACTCCCAGGCGCCGCGGGCGGTGATGCCCATGGCCTTGTGGTCGTAGCCGATCGAGCCGCCGGAGGCGAACGCGTCCCCGAGCCAGAAGCCGTACTCCTTGGCCACCGCGTTGGCGATGTCGGAGAAGGTGGCGGTGCCCTTGTCCGCGGCGACCACGAGGTAGGTGTCGTCCCCGTCGTGCCTGACCACGTCGGCGGGCGGGACGACCACGCCGTCGACGAGGTTGTCGGTGACGTCGAGCAGGCCGGAGATGAACATCCGGTAGCAGGCGACGCCCTCGGCCAGCAGGTCCTCACGGGTGCCGGACTTCGGCGGGTTCTTCACCACGAAGCCGCCCTTTGAGCCGGTGGGGACGATGACGGTGTTCTTCACCATCTGCGCCTTCACCAGGCCGAGGACCTCGGTGCGGAAGTCCTCCCTGCGGTCCGACCAGCGCAGGCCGCCTCGCGCGACCTTGCCGAAGCGCAGGTGCACGCCCTCGACCCGCGGCGAGTAGACGAAGATCTCGAACTTCGGCCTCGGCAGCGGCAGCACGCCGATCGACGGCGAGTCGAGCTTCAGGCTGACGTACGGCTTGCGCGCCCCGTCCACGGTCTGGAAATAGTTCGTCCGCAGCGTGGCGTCGATCATCTCCAGGTAGGCCCGCAGGATGCGGTCCTCGTCCAGGGAGGCCACGTCGTCGAGGGCGCCGAGGATCTCCTCGTGCAGCGCCTCGGACAGGTCGGAGCGGACCTCCTCCTCGCGCCTGGGGTCGTGCCTGGCCTCGAACAGGCGCACCAGCAGGCGGGCGAGCCGTACGTTGTCCAGCAGGACCCGCTCGATGTAGTCCTGGCTGAAGGTGGTGCCCGCCTGGCGCAGGTACTTGGCGTAGACCCGCAGGATCTCGGCCTGCTCCCAGGTCAGCCCGGCCGCCAGGACCAGGGCGTTGAAGCCGTCGCTCTCGACCCTGCCCCGCCACAGGGCGTCGAAGGCGTCCTGGAAGAGCCGCTTGAACTCGTCCCTGTCCACCTCGGGCGACAGGTCGTAGCGCAGCCCGAAGTCGTAGATCCAGGCGTCCTTGGTCGCCGGGTCCCGGTCGCGGTCGATCTCGTAGGGACGCTCGTCGACGACCTCGACGCCCAGGCGCTGCAGCAGCGGCAGCACGTGCGACAGGGAGATGGACGCGCCGATCCGGTAGAGCTTGAAGCGGCGCTCCCCCTCGGGGGCGTCGTAGGGCTCGTAGAGGTTCATCCCGATCTCGTCGGGCGGCGAGTCGGCGAGCGCCTCAAGGCGGCGCAGGTCGGCGACGGCCAGCCTGGGCGGGAAGTCGGCCTTGTAGCCCTCGGGGAAGGCCGTGGCGTAGCGCCGGACGAGGCGGGGAGCCTCTTCCTCCGAGCTCAGCTCGGTGATCGCGGTGGCCAGGTCGTCGTCCCAGGAGCGGGTGGCCGCGGCCAGCCTGCCCTCAAGCTCCTCGACGTCCAGCTCCTGCGCGTTCAGCGGCCTGCCGCGCTCGCCGCGCACGACCACGTGCAGCCGGGCGAGGGCGGACTCGCCGATCATCGCGCTGTAGTCGCAGGAGGTGCCGCCGACCGCCTTGAGCAGGAGGTCCTGCATCTTGATGCGGATCTGGGTGGTGTAGCGGTCACGCGGGAGGTAGATCAGGAAGGAGATGTAGCGGCCGTAGTCGTCGGGGCGCAGGAAGACCTTGACCTGCTTGCGCTCGCGCAGCCTGAGCACGCCGAGCGCGATCGGCAGCAGCTGCTCGACCGAGGTCTGGAACAGCTCGTCCCTGGGGAAGGTCTCCAGGATCTCGATGAGGTCCTTGCCGTCGTGGCTGTCGGCGGCGAGCCCGGCCAGGTCGAGGACCTCGGCCAGCTTGCGGCGCAGCACCGGGATGCGGGAGATCGACTCGCTGTAGGCCACGTGGGTGAACAGGCCGAGGAAGCGGCGCTCGCCGACGACCTCTCCCGCGTCGTCGAACAGCTTGACGCCCACGTAGTCGAGGTAGGCGGGGCGGTGCACGGTCGCCCTGGCGTTGGCCTTGGTGATGATCAGCATCTGCTGCTTCTCACGGGCCTTGGCGCGCAGCTCGGGCGAGAGCGCGGCGAAGCTCTCCGAGCCCGCCTTGTCGTGGCGCAGGATGCCCAGGCCCGTCCCCGGGACCTGGCGCAGCGCGTCGCCCTGCTCGCCCTCCTCAAGGCGGTACTCGCGGTAGCCGAGGAAGGTGAAGTGGCCGTCGGCCAGCCAGCGCATCAGCTCCAGGCTGTCCTCGACGCCCGCGAGGTCGAGCGGGGGCGGGTTGACCGAGACGTCCTCGGCCGTCTGCAGGGCCAGCGCCCGCATCTTGGCGAAGTCCTCGACGGCGTAGCGGACGTCCTCAAGGACCCGCTGCAGGTCGGTCTCCAGCTGCTTGAGCACGGCCGGGTCGTTCTGCCGGTCGATCTCGAAGTGCATCCAGGACTCGGTGATCTCCTGCCCGGCGGCCTGGTCGCGGTCCCCGCCGAGCAGCTTGCCTGTCACGTCCCTGCGCACCCGCATCTGCGGGTGGACGACCAGGTGGGTGGTGACGCCGTGCCGGTCGAGCTCCATGGTCGCGGAGTCGACCAGGAAGGGCATGTCGTCGGTCACCACCTCGATGACCGAGCGGCCGGGGTCCCAGCCGTGCTCCTCCAGGCTGGGGGTGTAGGCGCGCACCAGCGCCCGGCCCTGGGGACGCTTGTCGGCGAGCTGACGCTGGGCCGTCGCGGGGCCGTACACGTCGACCGGGTTGCGGTCCAGCAGGTCCTCTGGCGCGACATGCCGGTAGTAGAGCCTGAGGAAGTCGAGTGCCTCCTCGTCACTCCCGTGGTCGCCGCCGGGTGTGTGCCCGCAGATCTCGGCGGCACTCCTCAGCAGCTCATCCTTCGCCTCGTCGAGCGGCATGTCGCTCTCACTCCTTTGTGAGGGATTTTTCGTATTAGAAGAGGGATCTTCGATCAATGTCGTAGTTCCCGAGTAGGAGGGAAGTAATGCGGCATATGCCGCCTACCGAGAGATACGTCGCTTTAGGTCGTCTCTGCCCGGTCCTACGTGGATCTGTCACCCGGCCACCGCGTGGACGGCCCGCCGTGAGGCGGGCTCATGACGCGCCGGTTCCCGGACGTGCGCGACAGGACTTGACCGCCCATCGCCCACCCCTCCGACTCCCCGTCCAGCGGGCACGGCCCGTGGCACAACACCTCCAGCGGCCACCCGCCCCGGTCTCCGTTGACCTGAGCATGCCGCCGCTCTGATACCACCCGAAAAGCCGTGAAACGTCAATGTGACGGACGGCCAACATCAGGGGAAGTGGAGCGCTCCATCCGGGGTCGGTCGAGGGTCGGGAAGCCCTCGGAAGCCCGGGATCCCCGTCGCCTCACCGGCGGCGCAAACCCGGACCGACCGCACCCGATTGGTTCCCCAGTCTCCCACGGCCGGCCGCGCCGCGTCCCCGTCTCGGCCCTCCGCCCCAAGATTATGCTTCCGCGATCCACGGCACCCTCGCCACGCCGACATCCCCCGCGGCCCCCCACCGCGATCACCACACACACCGACAAAGGCCCCATTAGCCGCGACGTGATGTGAATGTAACCAACCAGACCGTAGGCGCGGCCGTCTCACCGGACAGACGACCAGCACCCAACGGGGAGAACAACCATGCAGCCCGCTCCGGACAGGCGGACGTTCCTTAGGCTCGGTGGTATGGCCGCGCTCACCATCGGAGCCGCTTCCTCCTCCTCGCCACGTCCGACCCCGGCGGAGTGGACCGCCCTCGGCAGGGGTCTCGACGGCACCCTCGTACGGCCCGGCGACGCCTCCTACGACGCCGCCCGCCGCCTGTTCAACACCGCCTTCGACGCGGTACGGCCCGCGGGAGTGGCCTACTGCGCCAACCCCTCCGACGTGGCCGAGTGCGTGACCTTCGCCAGGAGGATGGGGGTGCCGCTGGCCGTACGGTCGGGCGGGCACTCCTACGCGGGCTGGTCGACCGGCCCCGGGCTGGTCCTCGACGTCTCCCGGATGAGCAAGGTCTCCTACTCGGGCGGACGGGCCGTCGTCGGGGCGGGCGCCAAGCTGGTCGACGTCTACGACAGGCTCGCCGCGCACGGGGTGAGCATCCCGGCGGGCAGCTGCCCCACGGTCGGCGTCAGCGGTCTGACGCTCGGCGGCGGGATCGGCGTGGTGTCCAGGAAGTACGGCCTGACGTGCGACGTCATGGAGTCCGTCCAGGTCGTCACGGCCGACGGGCGGCTGCTGACGTGCGACGCCCATCACGAGCCCGACCTCTACTGGGCCTGCCGGGGCGGGGGCGGCGGCAACCTCGGGGTCGCGGTCTCCTTCGGCTTCAGGACCCACCCGACCCGCGAGGCCACGGTGTTCTTCCTGCACTGGCCGTGGGCCAGGGCCGCCAAGGCGCTCAAGGCCTGGCAGTCGTGGTCGCGAGCCGTACCCGACGAGCTGTGGTCCACGATGCACCTGAGCAGCGACGGCGGGATGGACGTGCAGATCGGCGGCCTCCACCTGGGCGGCAGGGCGGAGTGCGAGCGGCTGCTCGACCGGCTGACGAGCGCGATCGGCCCGGTCTCCTCCTCCTTCGTCAAGCAGACGTCCTACAGCCACGCCATGATGATCATGGGGGGCTGCTCGACGCTCACGGTCTCCCAGTGCCACCGGCAGGGCTCGCTTCCCGGGCAGACCCGCGACGGAAGGCTGCCGCGCGACTCCTTCAGCGGCAGGTCGCACATGGCCTACGCCCCGCTGTCCGAGGCCGGGATCAGGACCCTGGTGGCCCAGGTCGCCAAGCCTGGCAGCCACACGGTGCTGCTGGACGCCCTCGGCGGAGCCGTGGGGCGGGTACGGCCCGACGCGACGGCCTTCCCGCACCGGGCGGCGCTCTACAGCGTCCAGTACTACGCCCACCGCGCGGGCGCGGCCTCCTGGACCGCGAACGCCAGAAACGCCATGCGCCCCCACTTCGGCGACCACGCCTACGTCAACTACGTCGATCCCGGGCTGGCCGGCTGGCGCTCGGCCTACTACGGCGCGAACGCCACCAGGCTCGCCCGGGTCAAGGCCGCCTACGACCCCGGCCGTCTCTTCCGGATACCCCAGGGGTTCTGACCCGGGTGTCCCGGGACACCGGCCCTCCTGAACCAGGACAGAACACCGGTACGGTGTGGCGACCGGCTCGGAAGGCTTTCGGGAGACACGATGACCGTGCGCCTCGCGTGGGCCTGCTGCGCCCTGACGTCGCTGCTGGTCGTGGCCGCCGCCGTACTGGCCACGCGTAACGGGGTCGGCCCGCTCGGGCTCGGTCACCTGGTCTTCGTGGCCGCCTGCGCGCTCGCGGGCGGCCTGATCGGCTCGCGGCGTCCCGAGCACCCGGTCGGCCGGGCGCTGGCGCTCGGCGGCCTGTGCTTCGCCCTGATGGAGGCCTGCGGCCAGTACGCCATCCTCGGCCTGGTCACCGGCCCCCCGCTGCCGCTCGCCCGGGCCGCCGCCTGGCCGCAGACCTGGCTGTGGGTCCCGGCGAACCTGTCGATCACCCTGATCCCGATGATCTTCCCGGGCGGAAGGCTCTCCTCCCCCGGCCTGCGGCGCCTAGTCCGTCTGACGCTCGCCGCCGCCGTACCGGTCATGCTGCTCAGCGCGCTCAGACCCGGTGAGAACAACCAGGTCGGCACCGGCGCCGGCACCGGGGTGGTCAACCCGCTCGGGGTCGCGGCGCTGGCCGGTCCCGCGCCGGCGGCGGAGACCGCGATGACGGCCCTCATGGCGGTGGTCTTCGTCGTCGGCGGCGCCGACCTGGTCCGCAGGGCGCTGCGCAGCTCCGGGGTGGAACGCCGCCAGATCATGTGGCTGGCCTACGCGGTCGGCGTCGAGATGCTGGTCGTCGCCGCCCGCCTGGCCGCCGGGCTGACCGACGCGGTCCCCGGGCGCATCTGGCCCGCGACCGACACCCTCTGGGAGCTCGGCTCGGCAACCACGGCGCTGCTCCCGGCCGCCGTCTGCGTCGCGATCCTGCGTCACCGGCTCTTCGACATCGACCTGGTGGTCAACAGAACCCTGGTGTACACGCTGCTGTCCGGCTGCGTGAGCGCCGGATACGTGGCCGTCGCGGCCTATCTGGGCGCGGTCTTCCCCGGCGGGGACCTGTCCGTCTCCGTGCTGGCCGCCGGGCTCGTCGCCTTCGCCTTCGCGCCGCTGCGCGGGCGGCTGCAGGGCTGGGTGAACCTGCTGATGTACGGCGAGCGGGACGACCCCTACGCGGCCCTCACCCGCCTGGGCAGACGCCTGGAGAACAGCGGGGAGCCGGACGGCGTGCTGCCCGGGGTGGCGCGCTCGGTGGCCGAGGCGCTGCGGCTGCCCTACGCGGCGGTGGAGACCTCGGCGGGCACCCGGCACGCCTTCGGCACCCCCTCCGGCACCCTGGTACGGCTGCCGCTGACCCACAACGGTGAGCGGGCGGGCGACCTCGTCCTGTCGCCCAGGCCAGGGGAGAGCGGCTTCGGCCCCCGTGACCTGCGGGTGCTGACCGACCTGGCCAGGCAGGTCGCGATCGCGGCGCACGCCGCCCGGCTGACCGCCGACCTGCGGCGCTCGCGGGAGAGGCTCGTGATGGCCAGGGAGGAGGAGCGCCGCAGGCTCAGGCGCGACCTGCACGACGGGCTCGGCCCCACGCTGGCCGCGCTGACCATGCGGGCCGAGGCCGCGTGCGACCTGGTCGAGGACGGGCCCGCCCGGCGGCTGCTCACCGAGATCGTCGCCGACGCCGAGGCCGCGGTCGCCGACGTGCGGACCCTGGTCGACGGGCTGCGCCCGCCCGCGCTCGACACCCTCGGGCTGCTCGGCGCCCTGCGCGCCCACGCCGTACGGCAGCCGCCCGGCCTGCGGGTGACCGTACGGGCCCCGGACGGGCTCGGGCCGCTGCCCGCGGCGACCGAGGTGGCCGCCTACCGCGTCGCGGCCGAGGCGCTGGCCAACGTGCGCAGGCACGCCGGGGCGTCCCAGGCGTGGCTGCGGGTCGAGGTGTCCGAGGGCACGCTCATGCTTGAGGTGTCCGACGACGGCGACGGGCTGCGGGCCGGACCTTCGGGGCCTTCCGGAACGGACGGGGTGGGGCTGGCGTCGATGCGTGAGCGGGCGCTCGAACTCGGCGGCACGTTCGCGGCCGAGGACCGTCCAGGGGGCGGGGCCCTGGTCAGGGTCATGCTTCCCGCACGTGAGGGAGGGGATCACGATGATCCAGGTCCTGCTCGTTGACGACCACGCCGGGTTCCGCGCCGGGCTGCGCACGCTGCTGTCCACCGCGGAGGACATCGAGGTCGCCGACGAGGTGTCCAGCGGGGAGCAGGCGCTGGCGGTGGTCGGGCGGTTGCAGCCGGACGTGGTGCTGATGGACCTGACGATGCCCGGCATGGGCGGGGTCGCGGCGACCGGGCGGCTCGTCCGTGACCACCCGCACATCCGGGTGGTCGTGCTCAGCATGTCGGACGACGACGACTCGGTGTTCGCCGCCGTGCGGGCCGGGGCCCGCGGTTACGTGCTCAAGGGCGCGCGCAGGGCGGAACTGGTCAGGGCGGTACAGGCGGCGGCCGACGGCGAGGCCATCTTCGGCCCCGCCATCGCGGCCAGGCTGGTCGGCTACTTCACCGAGCGGGAACGCGCGCCCGCCGGGCAGGGACCCGCGCTGCCCGAGCTGACCCGGCGGGAACGGGAGGTGCTCGGCCTGATGGCCGAACGCCTGACGAACCCGCAGATCGCGGCCAGGCTCGGGCTGAGCCACAAGACGGTTCGCAACCACGTCTCCGCCGTCTTCACCAAGCTCCAGGTGAACGACCGGGCCGAGGCGATCACACGGGCGAGGCGGGCGGGGCTGTGAGGCCCGCCCGCCACGCGCTGTCCGAGGCCCGCAGCACCCGCAGCGCGACCCAGCCGTAGGCGAGCAGGTGGAACAGCGCGCCGAGCGCCTGTACGGCGGGTGCCCGATCCTGGGTCAGGAACGGCGTGAGGGTTCCAACGAGCGCGGCGACCGGCACCCACCAGGGGACGATCCTGGCGGTGAGCAGACCGACGAGCAGGACGAACAACCCGATGTGCGTCAGGAAGCCGGGCAGCAGCATGCCGTACAGGAAGCCCCACAGCTCGCCTGCCCGGGCCGTGACCGCCTCGGCCTGCGCGTCCGGCAGGCTCTGGGCCAGGGCCAGGTCGTAGAAGTCGGTGGTGAAGAGCGTGAGCGCGTGCCCGGCGCCGAGCAGTCCCAGCGCGGCGCCGATGTCCCCGGCCATCGGAGCCCGGCGGCGGAGCAGGTGGGCCAGGCCGAGGACGACCGGGACGAGGGCCAGCGTCGCCCAGAGGAACAGCAGGCCGCTGACCTGGACGAGGTCGGGATGTTCCCGGAAGACGGCGGGGTCGTGGGTCGCGGAGGGGGGTGAGGTCAGGAAGGCGAGGAATTCGAGGACGGGCCAGGCGAGGAGGGCGGTTCCGGCGACCACCCGACGGAACGAATCCGGATTTTTCAGCATTTGCCCATCGAATCCAGGGGGCGTCCCGGGGCACATGAGCCCTCTGTCCCGGGCGACCGGGAGGAATCCCGGGCCTCAGGCCGGGAGGGGCTGCGGGTTCCAAAACGACTGGACCCGCGTGTGGCGGAACGGCAGCATCGGGGGATGCGCAACTGGCCCCTCACCGGACTACGGGTGACCACCCCACGTCTCGAACTCCGCCTGCCCTCCCTCGACGACCTCGACCGGCTCGCCGACCGCGCCGCCGAGGGGGTTCACGACCAGGGCACGATGCCCTTCATCGTGCCCTGGAGCGACGCCGAGCCGCAGGAGCGGGCTCGCAGGACCATCCAGTACCACTTCTCCCTGTGGGGCGCCTGGACCCCCGCCGAGTGGACCTGCGCGTTCGCCGTGGTCTTCGAGGGGGAGGTCGTCGGCACCCAGGCGATAGCGGCCACCGACTTCGCCGTCACCCGCGAGGTCACGAGCGGCTCCTGGCTGGGCAGGCGCTTCCACGGCAGGGGCATCGGCACCGAGATGCGCGCGGCCGTACTGCACCTGGCCTTCGAGGGCCTCGGCGCCCGCTACGCCACCTCGGGCGCGTTCGCCGACAACCACGCCTCCCTGGCGGTCTCCCGCAAGTTCGGCTACGCCGACGACGGCGTCCAGATCCACAACAGGCAGGGCGAGCCCGTGACAACCCTGCGCCTGCGCCTGGCCCGCGAGGACTGGGCAGGCGGGCTCGGGGTCGGGATCCACGGTCTCGAACCCTGCCTGCCGCTGTTCGGCGCGGCCCCTACTTCCCCGGATCGATGACCGGGACGAAGTAGGACAGGATCTCCGGGTTGGCCATGGCGTCGAGGTTGGCCGCCTTCTCCGGGGGGACGCCGAGGAGGATCTTGCGGATCGGGACCTCCAGTTTCTTGCCGCTGAGCGTGCGGGGGATGCCGGGGACCTCGACGATCTCGTTGGGCACGTGCCTGGGGGACAGCTCCTCCTTGATCGCCCGGCGCAGCCGCATGATCAGCGAGTCGGACAGGCTCGCCCCCTCGGCCACCGTGACGTAGAGCAGCAGACGCCCCTCCTGGCCGAGCTGCCCGGTGTCGATCACCAGGCTGTCGGCGATCTCCTCGAAGCGCTCGACCACCCGGTAGAACTCGCTGGTCCCCATCCGCACTCCACCCCGGTTGAGGGTGGAGTCGGAACGGCCGTAGATCACGCATCCGCCGTCAGGCAGGATCTTGATCCAGTCGCCGTGCCGCCACACCCCGGGATAGTCGGCGAAGTAGCTCTCCCGGTATCTCGTCCCGTCGGGGTCGTTCCAGAACATGACGGGCATCGACGGCATCGGCGCGGTCAGCACCAGCTCCCCGACCTCGCCGGTCACCGGACTACCCGACGGGTCGAAGGACTCGACCCTGGCCCCCAGGCACCGGCACGGGATGACCCCGGCCCTGACCGGCAGCAGCGGGACCGCCCCGACGAAGCCGGTGCACACGTCGGTGCCGCCGGAGAACGAGCCGAGCTGCACCTCGGGCATCGTGTCGTGCACCCAGGCGAAGCCCTCCGGCGGCAGCGGCGAGCCGGTCGAGCCGACCCCCCGCAGCGCCCCGAGCCCCGAGGGGCGCAGGTTCGCCTTCATGGACGCCACGATGTACGGCGCTCCCGTGCCGAAGTAGGTGACACCCTCCTCGGCGGCCAGCCGCCACAGCGCGTCCGTCCCCGGGTGGGTGGCCGAGCCGTCGTACAGCACGATCGTCGAACCGGCCAGCAGGCCGCCGACGAGGTAGTTCCACATCATCCAGCCGGTCGTGGTGTACCAGAAGAAGACGTCGCCCTCCCCCAGGTCCTGGTGGAAGGAGAGCGCCTTGAGGTGTTCGAGCACCACGCCGCCGTGCCCGTGCACGATCGGCTTCGGCAGCCCCGTGGTGCCCGAGGAGTAGACGATCCACAGCGGGTGGGCGAAGGGCACCGGCTCGAAGCCGAGCGGCCCCTCCACGGCCCGCAGCTCTGACCACTCGACCGTACGGTGCCCGGCCTCCCGGCTCTCCCCGGCTTCCCGGGGCGGCGCGCCGTACAGGGGCATCCGTACCCGGGCGGCCAGGGTCGGCAGTTTGGCCGCGATGTCCTCGACCACCTGGGAGCGGTCGAACCACCTGCCGTTGTAGGCGTAGCCGTCGATCGCGACCAGCACCTTCGGCTCGATCTGGGTGAAGCGGTCGATCACGCTTGAGGCGCCGAAGTCCGGGGAGCACGAGGACCACACGGCCCCGAGGGAGGCGGTGGCGAGGAAGGCGACCAGCGTCTCGGGCACGTTCGGCGCGTAGGCGGCGACCCGGTCCCCCCGCCCGACGCCCAACGCGGCCAGCCCGGCGCGGACCCGCGCGACCTCCCCGGCCAGCTCGCCCAGCGTGAGCGTACGGCGTGACCCCGACTCGTCGCGGAAGACCACCGCGAGCCGCCCAGGGTCGGCCTCCGCCCCGCGCAGCGCGTTCTCGGCGTAGTTCAGCGTCGATCCGGCGAACCACTCGGCCCCGGGCATCGTCCCGGACAGGACGGGCCCCGCGCCTCGCTCCCCGACCACGCCGAAGTAGTCCCAGAGCGACGCCCAGAACTCAGCCGGCGAGTCGACCGACCACTGCCACAGATCCTGGTAGTCACCGGATCTGCCGAGCCACTCCATGTAACGGGTGACCTTGGCGTCCCGCACGGTCTGGGGGGTGGGTTCCCAAAGGAGCGTACCTTCCTCAACCATGCCCCCATCCTCCCGACGGCCCACCGGAATGTCATCCCCCTCGGGCACACACTCCCCCGGCACACGGTGTGGCCCGCCCCCACGTGCCCGCCGTACCGGAGACGGTCTCAGCGGGCGGCGCGGTGACGGCGGGGCCTGCGGAACAGGAGGAAGGCGCCGACCAGGCAGAGCAGCCCGACACCGAGTCCCGTTCCGCCGATGACGAGGTAGTCGGAGTCGACGGGCGGGTGATCGACGGGCGAGCCGACCGGGCCACCGCCGAGATACCTCTTGCCGGTGTAGGCGACGGCCTTCGCCGCCGGGGGCGGCGTGTCCGCGGCCTGGACCGCCGCGGCGGCGTCGACGATCCCGTGGCCGAGATACAGGGTGTAGCCCGCGGGGGGCTTCGTCGCGGTCCTGGTCAGGATCTCGCGGACCTGCCTGATGGTCGGCCTGGGGTTGCGCGACAGCATCAGGGCGACCGTGCCCGAGGTCAGCGCCGCCGCCGGTGAGGTGCCGCTGCCCGGCTCGTAGCCGCCCAGGTTGCGAGCGGCGTAGATGTCGACACCGGGTGCGGCGATCGTGGTGTAGGTGTGCACCTGGGAGAACTCCGCCCGCGCGCCGTCGGGGCCCGCCGCGGCGACCCCGATCACACTGGGAAAGGCCGCCGGGTAGGACACCCTGTTGTTGGCGTCGAGGTCCATGGCGTCGGTCGATCCGCCGTTGCCCGAACTGGCCACCACCACGACGCCCTTACTGGAGGCGTAGTCGACGGCGGCGGCGGTGTCCTCCTCGTATCCCGCCCACGACCACTCGTCGGTGCCGAGGGACATCGAGATGACCTTGGCGTCGTGGTCCACCGCGTAGCGGATGCCCTTGGCCACGGCGCCGGCCCACTTGCGGCTCTCCTCCTGTCCGACCTTCTTGCTCTTCTTCGCCGACTCCTCCGCCGGCTTGCGCGCGGGGTCCTCCCGGTCCCGGATGACCCGCACGGACAGCACGCGCGCCTGCGGGGCGACAGCGAGGACGCTCGACGCCATGGCGGTGCCGTGCTCGCCCCAGTACGACCGGCCTGGCCTGGCGCCGCCGCCGACGAAGTCGGGACCGGAGGTCACGCGCCCCCTGAAGGCCGGATGGTTCGCCATCACCCCGGTGTCCAGCACGGCGACCGTGACCCCCCTGCCCTGGGCCAGGGTCTGCGCCTGCCGTACCTTCATGACCTGGAGTTCCCAGCCGTGCGGCGCCTCGGCCAGCGCGGGCGCCGCCGTACCCGCGAGGAGGGCGGCGGTCAACGTCCGGCGGATCATGGTCGCACCTTCTCCGCCTCGGTCTTCAGGCGCGTGGACAGCGTCTGGGCGAGGCCGTACGCCGTCATCTTCCACGGTTCGCGGTCCTCCTGTTGCTTGAACTGCCCCTTCCCCCAGGGCTGCGGCACGTGTCCGGTCACCCGGCCGTCGACCGGGCCCGAGGTGACCACCACGAACAACGTGGCGTAGGGGGCGAAGACGCTGATTCCTCCGCTTCCGGCCCGGGCGCCGTCCTTCCACCGCACGCCCGGAACGCCGAGGGCGTGCACCGCCTGCTCGGCCCCGCCCTCGTCGTCCTGGGTCCGGGTGAGCACGTCGGTGAGATCACTGCGGTCGTTCTCGTTGGGAAGGGCCAGGACGACGGCCGTGGCCGCGGTCCCGCCACCGGGGTCGAGGTAGGTGGCCCGCAGCGCCGCCACGCAGCCGTGTCTGGTCGCCGCCGCCGCGAACCGCCCGGAGAGCGCCGCCTTGCAGGAGGTGTCCTGCGAGATCGCGGCCCTGGTCCAGCCCTTCTCCACACTGACGGTTGCGTCGGGGTCGCGCACCCCGATGGAGGCGGGGAAGACCGTCTCGACGGGCACGTTGCGCCACAGGTTGCGCATGTACTCCTTGCTGATGATCTCCTGCTCGCTGTTGGCGACCGCACGGGCAACGATCGTGCCGCCGCCCAGCGCCACCACCAGCCCGATCCCGGCGACGAGGGTCCCCGCGACGATCCCCCCGATCCCCCGCCTCGGCGCGGCCTGGGACTCCTGGGGTCCCGGCGGGTACGGCGTCTGCCCGTTCTGCGGGGGCGGCACCGGCGGCTGGGCGCCCTGGTACGGCGTACCCGGCTGTCCCTGAGGCGGGTACATCTGGGGTGCCCGCCCCTGCTGCGGATACGCCTGGTACGGATACGGCTGCTGCTGAGGCTGCCCGTAGGGCTCCCCCTGCGGGGGATACGCCGGCCACGGTTCATGGGAACGAAGACGGTCAGGCGCTGCGGACCGGGGTCGTCAGGCTCTCGACGGCGGCCACCACCGCTGAGGGGTCGGACAGGTCGGGAAGAACGACGTCGGCGCCCGCCTCCCGGAGTTCGGCCGGGAGGGAGCGGCCGGTGGCCACGGCGACCATGGAGGCTCCGGCGATCTTGGCGGCCTGGACGTCCCTGGCCGAGTCGCCGATCAGCACCGTGTTGGTCCCGTCGAACGCCGCGCCGTACTTCCGCCTGGCCCTGCCCTGGGCGACCTGGAGCAGGGTGGCCTTGGGGTAGACCTCCTCGCCGTAGCCGCCGACCTCGAAGTCGACGTACCTGTCCAGCTTGAAGGCCTTCAGCTTGTGTACGGCGTTGCTCCTGATGGTGCCGGTCAGCACCGACTGGACCGTGCCGCCGAGTCCGCCCACGGCCCTGAGCGTCTCGGCCGCGCCCCGCATCATCCGCCCCTCCCTGGCCAGCCGCCCCCGCCTGGCCGCGAACGCCTCGGCCAGGGCGTCGAGGAACCTGGGCAGGTGGGCGTCCTCGGCGACGATGTCGTTGATGGCCAGCGTCTCGAAGATGATCTCGGAGTCGGGACGGCCGTTGTGCTGGGTGAGCTTGACCAGGGGCCGTCCGGTGACCTGGCGGAAGGCGTCGGCGTACGCCTCACGGGTGAGGATGGACACGTCGACCAGGGTGAGGTCGACGTTCCAGAGAACGAGACGGCTAATCGTGGCCTCCGGGGTGGGGGTGAGGACCCGTCGGGCCCCAGAGTACGGCCGTCGCCCGCCTCACGATCACCGAACCGCCCCGCCGGGCACCCGCACGCACGAAACCGACGCTCAGGCGTGGTCGAGGGCGTCGGTGAGGGTGTCCACGACGGGGACGCCGAGGGCGTGCAGGTCGGCCCGGCTGGTCATGCCACCGGTGTAGAGGACGGCACGCGCCCCGACGTGCTGGGCCGCGTGGGCGTCGTCCACGCTGTCACCGATGACGAGCACGTTCGCCGGGTCGACGCCGAGCGCCTCGATGTGGGCCGCCATCGAGGCGGCCTTGTGCCCTCCCATGGCCGGGGGCGCTCCCGAGTCGGTGCGCAGCCCGTCGATCCGGCTGAAGTGGTGGTCGATGCCGAACTCGGCGACCTTCGGCCCCAGCCGGTCGTGCGTCCACATGGACAACAGCGACTGACGGTTGCCCGTGGCGCTCCACGCCTCAAGCGCGCCCACGGCGTCGGCCGTCAGGCCGCACTCCAGCATCAGCCGGTGGTAGTGGTCGTGGAAGCCCGCGTCGAGGCGTTCCCACTCGCCGTCGTCGAGGGGGCGGCCCAGCATGCGCTCGTAGGCCGTCCAGATCGGGCGCATGTAGACCGCCCGGAAACCGTCCGCGTCGTAGGCGGCTATCCCGTACGGCTCGAACACGATGTTCGTGGCGCCGACAACGGCGTCGATGTCGTGAAAAAGTGTGCCGTTCCAGTCCCAAACGATGTGTCTCATATCGTTCTCCAGGATAACCGCCCAGAACTCAGCCGATCAGGTCGGGAATCTCCTGGGTGGCGTACCACAGCAGTTCGTTGGCCTCGGCGCCGTCCACGGTGAAGCGGGCGTCGTCGTCACCGAGGTCCGCGGCGGGCAGCGCGGAGACGGCGGCCTCGACGTCGGGCGTCGCGGCCTCCTCGTCCACGTGGACCGCGGCGATCCTGCTGAGGGGGACCGCGGTCGACAGCCGTACCCGGGCGCGTTCCTCCAGGTCGGCCCCGCCGTTCACCTCGTCGTCGGGGACCTCGGCGGCGATCACCACGCGGCGGGCGGGCGCCTTGACGCCGTCGGCCCTGTCCTCGGCGATCATCCGCAGGGAGGCCCTGGCCGCCTCGGTCAGGGCGACGTACTCCAGTTCCTCGGTGTCACCCGAGGCGTACCATTCGACCAGCGCGGGGGTCACCGCGTAACCGGTCAGCGGGGCCGGGCCGAGCTCCCCGACCGTGGCCACACGGGCCAGCGCCGGGAGCGTGCACGGCAGGTAGACGCGCATCGATGCCTCGATCTGTTCTTCCGACGTGGCGCCGTCCGGCGCCGATCACCCATCGAGTGTGACAGCTCCGCCGCCCGGCCCGCGAGGTACGGCGCACCACCGGTCAGCGCAGTGGCGTCCCGAGCAGTCTTTCCAGCTCGGCGATGGTCGGCTCCGGGTCCCTGTGGTGGAGGCCGACGATGCCGAGGGCCCGGGCGGCGGCGACGTTGACCTCGGCGTCGTCGACGAACACGCACTCGGGACCGGTCAGGTTCAGCGCGCCCAGGGCGTGCTCGAAGATCCCGGGCTCCGGCTTCCGCATGCCGACCTCCCCCGAGATCACCACCGCGTCGAAGACCTCCTCCCAGCCCTCACGGGGGTACTCGTTGGCCCAGGAGTTGGACAGCAGGCAGGTGCGCACTCCCGCGGCACGGGCCTCACGCAGCATGCCGTACATGGACTCGACCCGGCGGAACCCGGCGAACATCCTGGTCAGCAGGCCCTCGGCGACCGGTGGAACGCCGTCGAGTGTGACGAGCAGGGCGGCCAGGCGCCGTTCGAAGTCCGGTCCGGAGATCTCGCCGCGTTCCAGGGCGTGGACGAGGTTCTCCTCGCTGTCACGGACACCGTCGTAGGCGCGTGCGACCAGCTCGCGCATCACCTCGTGGTAGTGGTCCGCGTCGATGCGGTCCACGGTGATCCACTCCGTGATCGCCTCGGTCATGTTCACGGTGAGCACGCCGCCCCAGTCGATCAGTACGCCTCTGAGCATTCGGCCTCCTTCGTGGAACCCGTTCCAGGTTAGGTCCGCCCTGTGCGGAGCACCGGCGAAGGGGGGTGCCAAACTGACCGCCATGGACTTCGCGCTCAGCACGAAGGCGGAGGAGTACCTCGCCGACCTGACCGATTTCATGGTGTCGTATGTCTACCCGGCCGAGCCGGTCTACCACGCCTGGCGGCAGGCCGCCGGACACGGGGACCACCGTCTGCCCCCGGTCGTCGAGGACCTCAAGGCGGAGGCCCGTTCGCGTGGCCTGTGGAACCTGTTCCTGCCCTCGGAGTCGGGGATGTCCGTTCTCGACCACGCCAGTCTCGCCGAGGTCACCGGCCGCTCCCCCGACCTGGCCCCCGAGGCGCTGAACTGCGCCGCCCCCGACACGGGCAACATGGAGTTGCTGCACACCTTCGGCTCGCCCGAACAGCGGGCCCGCTGGCTCACCCCGCTGCTCGCGGGCGGCATCCGCTCGGCGTTCGCGATGAGCGAGCCCGCCGTGGCGTCGAGCGACGCGACGAACCTCACGACCTCCATCGTCCGCGACGGCGACGACTACGTGGTCAACGGCCGCAAGTGGTTCGTCAGCGGTGCCGCCGACCCGCGCTGCCGGGTCGTGATCGTGCTCGGCAACACCGACCCGGAGGCCCCCGCGCACCGCAGGCAGTCGACGGTGCTGGTCCCGATGGACACCCCCGGCGTCGAGGTCGTCCGCCACCTGCCGGTGTTCGGTTACCAGGAGCAGCGCGGCTACTCCGAGCTCGTCCTGTCCGACGTGCGGGTGCCCGTGGCGAACCTCCTCGGTGAGGAGGGCGACGGCCTGCGTATCGCGCGGACCCGTCTCGGTCCCGGGCGTGTCCACCACTGCATGCGCGCGATCGGCATGGCCGAGCGTGCCCTTGAGCTGCTGTGCGCCCGCGCCGCGAACCGGGTGGCCTTCGGCGTGACCCTGGCCCAGCAGGGCGTCGTGCAGCAGCAGATCGCCGAGTCGCGGCTGGCCGTCGACCAGGCCAGGCTGCTGGGGCTGCGGGCCGCCTGGATGATCGACACCGTGGGTGCGAAGGCCGCCTCCGCCGAGATCTCCGCCGTCAAGGCCGTCGCCCCCAGGGTGGCCTGTGAGGTGATCGACCGGGCCATCCAGGTCCACGGCGCCCTGGGGGTCTCCGACGACGTCCCGCTGGCCTCGATGTACGTCCACGCCCGCGCGATGCGCATTCTCGGCGGCCCCGACGAGGTACATCTGCGGGCCGTCGCCCGCCGTGAGCTCAAGCCTCACCTTTCCTGACATCACCACTCTTCCCTCCTTAATGTCCGATTCTTGGAACGCGACCGCGTTTCGGAGACCTGGGGTGAGGAAGGCTAAAAGAACGCCCCAGCGCCGAATAACCGCACGTGAGAGGTGTCGCCGCCGCTCGCGGGCACCATGTTGGAACGATGTTGGAACGATCCCTCGACTCCTTTGGGGAGGGGCCATGACCGTAAGTCAGACAGGTGGCACGACGCGGAGCCGTACGGCTTCGAAGTCAAGCCCATCCGCCACGCGGAAACCGGCCGCGAGGAAGAGCACCGCGACATCCTCGGCGGCGAAGACGACCACCCGGCCGAGCACCACGCAGCGGTCCTCGGCGGGCACCTCGGCCAAGAAGCCGACCAGAACCTCGGCCAGGACCTCGGCCAAGTCCCCGGCGACGAAGGCCTCGACCACCAGGGCCTCGACTACCAGGGCTTCGACCGCCAAGGCACCGACCACCGGGACCACGGCGACCAGGGCATCGGCCAAGTCACCCGCCAAGTCCCGCGCCAAGACTCCGGCGAAGACCTCGACCGGCGCCTCGACCAAGTCCCCGGCGACGTCTTCGGCGGCCAAGCCCTCGACGACCTCGACGACCTCGACCGCCAAGCCCCGGGCCAGGTCTCTGGCCAAGACCTCGACCAGGGCCTCAACGAGGACATCGGCCAGGGCCTCGACAACGGGGACCACCGCGCAGCGCAGGAACACCGCCCAGCAGGCCACGACGCAGGGCTCGGCGGGAACCTCGACGCACCGGGCGAACGGCAGCGGCGGCAAGCGCGGGCTCACGGTGAACCTGCCCATGATGACCGTGAAGTTCCACGCCCCGCACCTCCACATGCCGCACGTCGGCCTGCCGCACGTCAACCGCCAGGAGGCGGGCCAGGCCGTGGACGCCGCCAAGTCGTTCCTGCCGCCGCCCGAGCGCATGGTCTACTACGGCGGGCTCGGCGCGCTGGCCGTCGCGGGCCTGATCGAGTGGCCGGTCGCCGCGGCCATCGGGGTCGGCACGGTGATCGCCCAGCGCGCCCGTGGGATGAGCCGTTCGGGGCGGGCCAGAGCCTCCGCGCGGTGACACGGCTGCTCCGGCGTGTTCCCGTGACCTGACCGCCAGGAAAGCACCATCCGCCGTCCGGCCCGCCCGCGCGGGCCGTACGGCTCCGTCATGGCCGTCAGGCCCGAGTGACCCGTCTGGAGAGCCGAATGTTGCTGTCACGTGTGCTCACGCTTTCCGCCGAGACGCTGTGGGAGGCCGTACCCGACGCCGTGCGCAGGGCGTTGCCTCGTCCCCGCGCGGTACGGGCGGCCCCGGGCGGCTTCCATGTGGACCTGCGCGCGATCGGCGGCCCCGGCACGGAACGGCTCGCCCGGCGGCTTGAGACGCTGTTGCTCGCGCTCGACGGGGTCGAGCGGGCCGAGGTCAACGGGGTGCTGGGCACCGTCTTCGTCGGCGGCGACGACGGAGTCGTCGACCTGAAGAGGCTGCTGTCGATCGTCGCGGAACTCGACGACGAGGACGAGTGGGAGCAGGAGGAGGACGAGGAGGCGCGAGAGGCGGGGGGCGCAGCGGAGGGCACGGCGGGGCGGGGCCCCGGACCGGCCCTGGCCAGAGTGGTCGAGCAGCGCACCCGGGCGGGCATCAGGCTGGGCGCGAGCGCCCTCGGAACGGGGCTCGCGGTCGCCGGGCGGCTTGCGCACCTTCCGCCGCTGTCCCCGGTCGTCCCCGCCCTGCTGCACCTGGCCGAGTCCACCCCGGCGATCCGGACGAGACTGACCCGCCATCTCGGCCACCAGGCCACCTCCGCCCTGTTCACGACGGCGAACGTGGTCACGGGCACGCTCGCGCTCCAGCCCGTCGGGCTGCTGGTGCAGGCGGTCTCCGCCGCCGAGCGTTACGTGGAGGCCCGTGAGGCACGGCGGGCCTGGGACTCGCGCGCGCGGGAACTGGCCTCCGACGAGGGCGCCTACCGGCACGTCCGCAGGCGCAGGAGGACCAGGACCACGCCGCTTGAGCACAGTCCCGTCGAGCGGTTCGAACGACTGGCGAGCCCGGCGGCGCTCGGTGTCTCGGTGCTGACCCACGTCGTCAGCGGCAGCCGTGACCGCGGTCTCGCCATGATGATCGCCGCGACGCCCAGTGCCGCGAAGGCCGGGCGGGAGGCGTTCTCCAGCGCGGTCGGGCGCACCCTGGCCAAACGTGGCGCGGTCGTCCTCGACAGTCACGCGCTGCGCCGGATGGACGGCCTCGACACGGTCGTGCTCGACGCCGCCCTGTTCCTGACCGGCTCGTGGACGGTCGAGCGCGTCGTGCCCCTGGCCGAGGGCATCGACCCCGCCGAGCTGAACGCCCTGCTGCCCGGCCTGCTCGACGCGACCGATCCCGGCGCGCGCCGTGAGCGCGGCCACTGGGCGGCCGAACCCGCCAGGCTTCCCGCCGCCGAGGGACGAGAGTGGCGCTCCCTGGGGCTGCGGCCGGTCCGGGTGACCAGGCGGGGCGTGCCGGTCGCCCTGGCCGGTCTGGCGCCCGAACTCGTGTCCATCGCGGACGCGCTGGTCACCGCCCCCCAGGGCTGCTCGGTGCTGCTGGCGGGTGAGGGTGCCCGCGAGGTGGTCAGACGGCTCGCCGTGGGAGGCGGAGGCGGGGACGGCACGCCGCCGAAGACCCTCCCGGGAGGCCACCGGCTGACGACGCGGATCCGCGCGCTCCAGGCGGAGGGCCACGGGGTCGCGGTGGTCTCCAGGCGGTCGACGTCCGCGATGGCCCAGGCCGATCTGAGCGTCGGCGTGCTCGGTGGTCCCGACGGCGTGCCGTGGGAGGCGGACGTGCTGGGCGACCTGGAGACGGCCCACCTGCTGCTGAGCTGCCTGGCCCCGGCCAGACGGGCCGGTGAGCGGTGCGTACGGCTCAGCCTGGCGACGGCGGCGGCGGGCGCGGCGCTCGCGGGCACCGGCCCCAGGACCGCCTCCGTGAGCAGGGCCCGCCTGGTCAGTGACGGTACGGCGCTGGCCGCGATCGTCGTGGGCGAGTGGACGGCCCGTGAACTGGGCAACGCGGCGCCCGCCGAGCGCGCCGACCCGACCCCCTGGCACGCCCTGCCGGTCGACACCGTGCTGTCCAGGCTCGGTTCCTCCCTCGACGGCCTGCCCAAGTCCGAGGCCGTACGGCGCAGGCCTCCGCCGCCGCCGGGAGAGCCGGACGGCACCGACTCGCTGCTGCGCGCCTCCCTTGAGGAACTGGCCAACCCGCTGACCCCGGTGCTGGCGGCCGGGGCGGGCCTGTCCGCGATGGTGGGCTCCGTCCTGGACGGCGTGCTGATCGGCGGCGTCATGATCGTGGACGCGCTCATCGGCGGCGGGCAGCGAACATCGGCCAACCGGGCCGTGCACCGCCTGACCGAGTCCGTCGCCGACCACGTACGGCTGCGCCGTCCCTTCTCCAAAGACGTCAAGGACCTCAAAGAGCCCAAGAAGGGCAAGAAGGCCAAAAAACCTGAGAGAGGCTCGGCGCACACGACCGAGGTGGCGACGGCGGACACGCTCGTGCCGGGAGACGTCATCGAACTGCGCGCGGGCGACGCCGTACCGGCCGACTGCCGGATCCTGTCGTCGATCGGCCTGGAGATCGACGAGGCGGGACTGACCGGTGAGTCCCTGCTGGTCCCGAAGGCGCCCGCCCCGGTGGACGCCTCCGCGGTCGCCGACCGCAGCTCGATGGTCTACCAGGGCACGACGGTCGCCGCGGGGCACGGGCTGGCCGTGGTCGTGGCGTCGGGTGAGGAGACGGAGGCGGCGCGCACCGCGCGGCTCTCGGCCGACGAGCGCCCGCAGAGCGGGGTCCACCTGCGGCTGCGGACGCTGAGCCGCAGGATCCTGCCGGTCGCGATCGGCTCCGGTGTCGTCGTGCTGGTCGCGGACCTGCTGCGGGGGCGGTCGATGCCGCAGGCGCTCGCCCTGGCGGTGAGCCTCGCGGTCGCCTCGGTGCCCGAGGGGCTGCCCTTCATCGCCTCGGCCGCCGAACTGGCCGCGGCCAGGCGATTGTCGAGCCGCGAGACCCTGGTGCCCAACCCCTCGACGATCGAGGCCCTCGGCCGGGTGAACGTGCTCTGCTTCGACAAGACGGGGACCCTGACCGAGGGGCGCATCAGCCTGCGGGTGGTCTCCGACGGGCGTTCCGAGCACTCGACGGAACGGCTGGACGAGGGGCTACGGCGGATCGTGGCCGCCGGGTTGCGCGCGAGCCCCCGCTACGAGGACGGCAAGCCCATCGCCCATCCGACGGATCGCGCGGTGGTCGAGGGGGCGCGGCGGCTCGACGTGACGCCGCAGGAGGGGCTGGGCGTCTGGAGCCGGGTCGAGGAGCTGCCCTTCGAGCCGGGACGCGGCTACCACGCGGTGCTCGGCCTCGGCCCCTCCGGGCACGTGCTGAGCGTCAAGGGCGCCCCCGAGATCGTGCTCACCGGCTGCGTGCACCTGCTGCGCGACGGCCGTACGGTCCGCATGACCGCCGCGGCGAGGAAGGGGCTTGAGGAGGAGGTCGACCGGCTCGCCCTGCAGGGTTACCGGGTGCTCGCGGTGGCCGAACGGCCCGCCTCCGACCGCCGCGACCTGGACGACTCCCGGGTCGACGAGCTGACCTTCCTGGGGTTCCTGTGCCTGGCCGACCCGGTCAGGCCTACGGCGGCCGAGAGCGTCGGCCGCCTGACGAGGGCGGGCGTCAGGATCGTCATGATCACCGGTGACCATCCGAGCACCGCGGCGGCGATCGCCGCCGAGCTCGACCTGCTGGACGGCGGGCGGGTGATGACCGGCCCCGAACTGGACGAGATGGACGACGCGACCCTGGTCGAGCGGCTTCCCGGGGTGGCGGTCTTCGCCAGGACGACCCCCGCGCACAAGGTCAGGATCGTCAGCTGCCTGCGCCGGGCGGGGAAGGTCGTCGCGGTGACCGGAGACGGGGCCAACGACGCCCCGGCCATCCGCGCCGCCGACGTCGGGATCGCCCTGGGCTCCCGCGCCACCCCGGCGGCCAGGACCGCGGCCGACGTCGTGGTGACCGACGACCGCATCGAGACGATCGTGGACGCGTTCATCGAGGGCAGGGCCATGTGGAGCTCGGTCCGCGACGCCCTGAGCATCCTGCTCGGCGGCAACGTCGGGGAGATCGTCTTCGCGGTCGGCTCGAACCTGCTCACCGGCGGCAGCGTGCTGAACGCCCGCCAGTTGCTGCTGGTCAACCTGCTGACCGACATGCTGCCCGCGATGGCGGTCGCGGTCAGGCCTCCGGCGGCGACCAGCCCGGAGCGGCTGCTGGCCGAGGGTCCTGAGGCGTCCCTGGGCGCCTCGCTGACCCGGGACATCTACCTGCGCGCCACGACGACGGCCGGGGCGGCGTCGATGGCCTGGCTGGTCGGGCGGGTGACGGGCACGCGGGGACGGGCGAACACGATCGCACTGGTCGCCCTGATCTCCACGCAGCTGTTCCAGACCCTGGCCAGCGGCGGCCGGGACCGGGTGGTCCTGCTGGCCGTGATCGCCTCGATGGGCGTCCTGGCGGCCAGTGTCTCCGTCCCCGTGATCTGCCTGTTCTTCGGCTGCCGGCCGCTGGGGCCCGTGGGATGGGGCATCGCCCTGGGCAGCTCCCTGGCGGCCACGCTGGCCGGAACGGCGTTCGAGCGGTGGACCCGCGATCCGTCACCGTCTGTTCATTAAAAGGAAACCTCAAAGTATTGATTTGTGACGCTATGTCGGCAATTATCCCCGAAGTAGTGTTTCAGTGATTTGAGGTAGACATGTCCGGATTCTTGAGCTCGGTCGTCGCCAAGGCCGTGGCTCTTCTGCTCGAAGCCCTCATCATGCGCATCGTGCAGTCGCTCACCCTCGCCATGATCCGTCGTGGCGGCCTCCTGCCCGTCTGACCCCGATCTTCACGGACCCGCCGGCGGGCCCCTCAGGGGACCCTCAGCGGGCCCGGCTGTTGATGAGCCGGGCGACCTTGCGGTGCTCGGGTGAACGCAGCACCCGCTCGGCCTCGTCCGGGTCGGCGACCGGCGCCTTCACCAGCAGGCCCCGGTTGAACTTCAGCTTCAGCAGCCGCCGTACCGACTGGTCGAGCCGCACCCTGGAGATCTTCCCCGACTTCACCGCGGTCAGCACCCCGTCGTAGGCCGCCGAGTAGTTGGGCGGCATCAGAAGCAGGTCCGCCCCCGCCTGTACGGCCCGCACCGCCACCTGGGCGTCGCCGTACTTCTTGCGCACCCCGGCCATGTCCAGCGCGTCGGTCGAGACGACGCCGTCGAAGCCGAGCTTGTCACGCAGCAGGCCGGTCAGGATCGGCTTGGACAGGGTGGCCGGGTCGCCCGACGGGTCGAGCTTGGGCATGACCACGTGGGCGCTCATGATCGCGTCGACGTCCGCACCGATCGCGGCGGCGAACGGCGGGGCGTCCAGCTTCTCCCACTGGGCCCGGGAGTGCTGGATGACCGGCAGCCCGGTGTGGCTGTCCACGTTGGTGTCGCCGTGCCCGGGGAAGTGCTTGGCCGTCGAGGCGACGCCCGCGTCGTGGAAGCCCTGGACCGCGGCGGCGACCATGGGCGAGACCTTCTTCGGGTCCGAGCCGTAGGCGCGGGGACCGATCACCGGGTTGCGCGGGTTGATGTTCACGTCGGCGACCGGGGCGAAGTCGAGGTTGATGCCCAGCGCCTTCAGCTCGGCGCCGGTCACCTTGGCGGCCCTGCGCGCCAGCGACGGGTCGCCGGTCGAGCCGATGACCGAGGCCCCCGGCATGTCGGTGACCAGCGGCGCCAGGCGGGACACCCGGCCGTTCTCCTGGTCGGCGCCGACGAGCAGCGGAATCCTCGGGGAGGCCTTCTGCAGCCCGTTGGTGAGCGCGACGACCTGCCGGACGCCCTTGACGTTGTTCGCCCAGGGGAACAGGATCACCCCGCCGGGACGGTACTTCTCGATCACCTTCGCCGGGGTGTCCACCCCGTAGCGGGCGCGGTTCTCCGGCGAGGAGGTGTCGGCGGCCGGGCCGTACAGAACCGGCATGAAGAGCTGGCCGACCTTCTCCTCCAGGCTCATCTTCCGCAGCACGGCCTCGACCTGGGCGGGAGAGCCCGCAGGAGGGGCCGTGGACGGCTCAGGCGAGGACGCGGAGGGAGATGCCACCGAGGGCGAGGCCGCCTGGGCCGAGGCGCTCCCGGCCTGGCTCTCCGCCCTGACAGGCGCCGAGGCCCCCGTCGCGGCACATCCGGCCACCATCGTCGCGATCACTGCGAGACCAGTCGTGCGAATACACCGAACCATGGGTTCCACGCTATCCGCGTCACGGACTCCGACACGCCGCGCCTCCCCGTTACGGAAAAGACCTCAGAGGGCGAGTCCGGCAAGTTCCGGCAGGTGGGCGCGGGCCGCGGCCCTGGCGTCCGACGGACTGGAGGCCGCCAGCGCGGCCTGCGCGGCCAGCACGCACCGCTCCCGCGTGTGCAGCGACAGAGCCGCCCGTACGGCGGGCAGCGCGGTCGGCGCCATCGACAGTGAGGTGACGCCCATCCCGACCAGCACACAGGCCAGGGCCGGGTCCCCGGCGGCCTCCCCGCAGACCCCGCAGGACCTGCCGCGCTCGGCGGCGCCGTTGACCGCCGCGAGGACCAGGTCGAGCAGCGCGGGCTGCCAGGGGTCGTGCAGCATGCCGAGGCCCCCGACCTCCCGGTCCGCGGCCAGGGTGTACTGGGCCAGGTCGTTGGTGCCGATGGAGAAGAAGTCCGCCTCGGCCGCCAGGTCACCGGAGCGCAGGGCCGCCGAGGGGATCTCGATCATCACCCCGGCCGAGGCGATCCCGGCCTCCTTGCACGCCGCCACGTACCAGGCGGCCTCCTGCCTGGTCGCCACCATCGGGGCCATCACCTGGAGCTTGGCCGAAGACCGCGCGGCCGCCCTGGCCAGCGCCCTGAGCTGGGTCTCCATGATCTCCGGGTACCGCTGGAAGAGCCGCAGACCGCGCTGGCCCAGCGCCGGGTTGGGCTCCTTGCCGGGCGGCGGCAGGAAGGCCAGCGGCTTGTCCGCCCCCGCGTCGAGTGTGCGCACCACGACCCGCCCGCCGGGGAAGGCGTCGAGCACCCCGAGATAGGCGGCGACCTGCTCCTCCTCCGAGGGCGGCGCCGTCCTGTCGAGGAAGAGGAACTCGGTGCGGTAGAGGCCGACCCCCTCGGCGCCGTGCCGCAACGCCCCCTCCACGTCACGCGGCCCGCCGACGTTGGCCAGCAGCGGCACCGGATGACCGTCCGCGGTGGCCCCGGGGCCGGTGGCCGCCGCGAGCACGGCCTGCCTCGCCGCCGCGGCCCTCGCCACGGTCTCCACCTCCTCCGGGGAGGGGTCGAGCCGTACGAGGCCGGAGAAGCCGTCGACGAGCACCTCGGTCCCCGCGGCGACGGAGGCCGCCCCCGGGCAGGCGACCACGGCCGGCACTCCCATGGCCCTGGCGAGGATCGCGGTGTGGCTGGTCGGCCCGCCCTGCTCGGTGACGAACGCCGCGACCACCTCCCTGGACAGCGCCGCCGTGTCCGCGGGCGCCAGGTCACGGGCCAGCAGCACGTACGGCCGGACACCGGGCGCGGGCAGCCCCGGGGCGGGCAGCCCCTCAAGGAGGGCGACGACCCTGTCCCGCACGTCGTCCAGGTCGGCCGCGCGCTCACCGAGGTATCCCCCGGCGCCGACGATCATCTCGCGGTATCCGCCGAACCCCTCGTAGACGGCCCTCGACGCGTTCATCCCGGCGTCGATCAGCCCGGCGACCCCGACGGCCAGCCCCGGGTCGCGCGCCATCAGCGCCTGGGCCTTGAGGATCTCCTGGGCCTGGCCCCCCGCCCTGGCCCCCCGCTCCTCCAGGTCGGCGGCGACCCGTTCGAGGGCGCGGGCGGCCCTGGCGCGCTCGGCCTCGGCGTCACCGTCGTGACGGGCGTCGGCGTCCGGCACGGGGACCTCGCGTGAAAGGACGTATCCGGGCCCGGATCCGACACCCGGGCTCACGCCGACCCCCGTGAGCGCGTTCATGGAGCCGATGCGATGAGTGCGAGCTCGTCCAGCAGCTCGTCGGCCCCCTCGCCCTCCGCCTCGATCACCACGGTGTCCCCCTGCCGGACGTCGAGGGAGAGGACCGCGAGAATGCTCTTGGCGTTCACCGGCTCCCCGCCCTTCTTGGCGACGGTCACCTCAAGGGACGCCTTGGCCGCGGTCTGCACGAACGTCGCGGCGGGGCGGGCGTGCAGGCCGACTTCGGACTCAACGGTGACTTGGCGCTGGGCCACGTGCTCCTCCTGCAGGGTCGACCGGGCGGTCTAGACCGCCCGGATCATCGAATGGTGGATGGAGGCCAGTCGACCGTCGTCAGGTCGGTGACCACAAGGTCCGCCTCGGCCAGCTCGGAGCCCTCGTGGGTCGTCGCTATCCCCACGCATGTCATACCCGCCGCCTTGGCCGCCGCAATCCCCGCGATCGAATCCTCGAAGACGACGCACCGCGCGGGTTCGACGGCCAGCCGCTCCGCGGCCAGCAGGAACCCCTCGGGGTCGGGTTTGCCGACGGTCACGTCCCGGGAGGAGACGACGGTCAGCACGAGGTCGCCCACCCCGGCCTCGGCGAGCCTCTTGTCCGCCCAGTCCGGGTGGGCCGAGGTGACGACGGCGATCCGCGCGCCGTACTCGGCGGCCCTGCGCATCAGGTCGGCGGCGCCGGGAACCTGGGTGACCTCGGGCAGTCCCGGGTGGTCGTGGAAGGAGCGGACCTCGGCGAGCAGGTCGTCGATCGCGACGCCGGGGAAGAGATCGGTCCGCTCGGCCAGGACGTCACGCCCCCGCCGCCCGATGAATCCGCGTAACACGTCGCGGTCGTGGCCGACCCCGTGCCTGTCGAACAACATGGCCCACATGGCCTGGCTCCGCCGCTCGGAGTTGATGAGCGTGCCGTCCAGGTCGAACAACGCAGCATCCATGGTCGTCCCCGCTAGAGATCGTCGTGGTCTTCGCGGGCCCCACTGCCGCGCGAAGGGCTCACACCCCGGGGAAGGGCTCACGTCCACACGAAGAGCTCGTCTCCTGTGCGCACCGGACCGTCGGCGATCCTGGTGACGGCCTCCGTGACGGCGTCCAGCGCCACGACGGGGCAGACCGGACAGCGTCCGCCCGCCTCGACCTCAGCGGGGTTCCAGGCGACCACGGGCTGTCCCGCCTCCACCCTGTCACCCTCCGACGCGAGCACCTCGAAACCCTCACCTCTGAGCTGGACGGTGTCGATACCCAGATGGACCAGGACCCCTCTGCCGTCGTCGCCGACGACGACGAAGGCGTGCGGGTGGAGCTTCACGATCTTACCGGCGATGGGAGCGACCGCCCGGCCCGGCTCCCTCAACGGCTCGATCGCCAGCCCGGGCCCGACGAGGCCCTGCGAGAACACCGGGTCGGGTACGGCTCGCAGAGCGAGAGCCGCTCCCGCGACCGGGGCAAGCACGGTGGTCATCACACCCCCTTGGCGCCCCACGCCGTCCCCCCACCGGTGAGGGTGAGAGGACGGCCCGGCGTCTCCTAGCCGATGATGTCCTCGATGTCGCTGGCGATGGTGTCGGCCTCCGGGCCGACCACCACCTGGACGATGTTGCCCGCGGCCATCACTCCGTGCGCGCCCGCCGCTCGCAGAGCCGCCTGGTCGACCTTGGCGGCGTCGTGCACCTCGGTGCGCAGGCGGGTGATGCACGGCTCGATCTCGATGATGTTCTCCGCGCCACCCAGTCCCGCGATGATCGCGTGGGCGTCAGCCGCCATGTCGTCCTCCAGTCGTCATCGGTCTCTGACCAGGCTAAACGACCCGAGACGATCAGTCCGTCTGGGTCACCTTGTTGAGACCCCTGGGGGCGTCGGGGTCGATGCCGAGCCTGCGTGCCAGGGCCTCGGTCAGCAGCTGGCCGGGGACGATGAGGCCGAGCGGGGCGACCCACTCGGGGAGGTCGGGGCCGTTGAGCGCGGCGGTGCCGGCCGCGGCGAGCGCGGTGCCGCCGCCGACGGTGAAGGCGGAGGCGCCCGCCCCGGTGACCCGCTCGGCGAGCGCGACGGTCCCGGCCAGGGTGGGGCCCTCGCCCGCGGCGACCAGGAGGGCGGGGGTGTCCTCGTCGACCACGGCGATCGGGCCGTGCAGCAGGTCGGCGTACGACAGGCCCATGGCGTGCAGGTAGCAGGCCTCCTTGAGCTTCAGGGCCAGTTCGAGGGCGGTGGAGAAGGCCAGGCCACGGCCGGAGACCACGACGCCGGGCTTGTCCGCCAGGCCCTCGACGATCGCGTCCAGGTCGCCGGGCTCGGCGATCAGCTTCTCCACCGCGTCCGGGACCCGCTGCAGGTCGGCGGCGTCGACGTCGGCGCCGAGACCGAGTCCGAGCACGGCCAGCGCGGCGAGCTGGGTGGTGTAGGTCTTGGTCGCCGGGACGGCCTTCTCCTCACCGGCGAGCGTGCACAGGGCCAGGTCGGCGGCCTGGGCGAGGGGGCTCTGCTCGCCGCCGTTGGTGATGGCCACGGTGCTGGCGCCGCAGTCCTTGGCCCAGGCGAGGGTCTCGACGATCTCCTCGGTCCTGCCGGACTGGGAGAGGGCGACCGCGAGCACCCCGTCGAGGTCGAGCCTGCGCCGGTAGGTGGTGGCGATCGACGGCGCGGCGAGGGTCGACAGGCGGCCCGCGTGCGCCTCGGCGAGGTAACGGCCGTAGACTGCGGCATTGTCGGAGGTACCGCGGGCGATGAACAGCAGCTGGCGAGTCTGTCCCGCGAGCCGTTCCACCTCCTCGACCCTGGGGAGGAGGGCGTCCAGCGTGGCTCGCAAAGCGGCGGGCTGCTCAGCGATCTCGCTGCGCATCTTGGTCGTCATCTCGCGCTCATCCTTCGGTCGGACGGACGGAGATCGGGCCGTTATCGATCCGTCGCCGGTCCGCACATTGACACCCTTTTCCGGCCTGTGGTCTAGTCCGGACTAGACCAGTACGAACCATAACTCATCCGTACTTCTCAGATCGAGAGGGGAGGATCTCGTGGCCCAGATCGATCCGGACAGCCCTGTCCCCAAGTACTTCCAGCTTCGCGAGATCCTGCTTGACCTGATCGAGAACAACGAGCTGCCGATCGGCGCGGCGATCCCGTCCGAACGCGAGCTCTGCCAGCGCTTCGAGCTGTCCCGCATGACCGTACGGCAGGCGGTCGACCACCTGGTCTCCGAGGGCAGGCTGCAGCGCGTCGCGGGCAAGGGCACCTTCGTCGCCCGCCCCAAGATCGAGATGGCCCTCAGACTGACCTCCTTCAGCGACGAGATGCGCGCCCGCGGCATGGAACCGGGATCACGCGACCTCGACCGCAGGATCGTCAGGGCCAGCGCGCACCTGGCCAGGGAACTCGGCATCCACCCCGGAGACGAGGTCCACTTCATCGAGCGGCTGCGCACCGCTGCCGACGAGCCCATGTGCATCGAGCGGGCCCACATCCCGGTGTCCCTCGCCCCCGACCTCGACGCCCACGACCTGACGGGCCGGTCCCTGTACGCCCTGCTCGAAAGCCGGTACGGTCTGATCCTCGACGCGGGTGAGCTGACCATCGACGGCGGAATCGCCGACCCCGGAGACGCCGACCTGCTGAAACTGCCACGTGGCGGCGCCGTGCTGCTGCTCCAGCGGCGTTCCTTCGCCGGGAACGTCTGCGCCGAGCTCGGGGTCTCCACCTACCGAGCCGACCGCTACCAGCTCCGCACGGTCCTGGAGACCCCGGCACGCCGCACCTGACCTCCTCGCGATCCCCACCCCCCTGGAGGAAAGTCCGATGAGTTCCCCCTCAGCGGACGCGGGACGCCCTCCCGCCCCGCCCTCGGCCGGGTCCGCCGTGATGAGCGTGCTCCAGCGCCTGGGACGCTCCCTCATGCTGCCGATCGCGATCCTGCCCGCCGCGGGACTGCTGCAGCGGCTCGGCTACGACGACCTCATCGGCCGTACGGACAACGTCCTGCTCGACGACATCGCCCACGTGATCGGCACCGCGGGCCAGACCCTCTTCGACAACCTGGCGCTGCTGTTCGCCGTCGGCGTGGCGATCGGGTTCGCCCGCAAGGCCGACGGCTCGACCGCGCTCGCCGCGCTCGTCGGCTACCTCGTCTTCCACGCGGTCAGCATGACCATCTTCTTCGACCTGTTCGACCCCGCCCTGAAGGACACGATCTCCAAGAAGCTCTTCAACCCGGCCCATCCGGGCGTCCCCGACGTGGTGCTCAACCTCGGCGCGGAGAACCCGACCCGGGTGCTCGGCGGCATCGTGATGGGCCTGGTCTCGGCGACGCTGTGGCAGCGGTTCTACCGGACCAAACTGCCGACCTGGCTGGCCTTCTTCAGCGGGCGCCGCCTGGTGCCGATCATCACCGCCTTCGCCGGTCTGATCATCGGTGTCCTGTTCGGCTTCGTCTGGCCGGTCATCGGCAACCTGATGAGCGTGTTCGGCAACTGGCTCGCCGCCCACAGCGTCGCGGGCGCCGGGATCTACGGCATGTTCAACCGGGCGCTGCTGCCCCTCGGGCTGCACCACATCGTCAACAACGTGGTCTGGACGCAGGTCCCCGACTGCGTGGTCAACGGCAAGCGGCTCGCCGGGGACCTGATCTGCTTCAACAACGGCGCCCCGGGCTTCGGCGGCTTCGAGGCGGGCCTGTACCCGGTGCTGATGTTCGGCCTGCCCGCCGCGGCCCTGGCCATCTGGCGGGCCGCACCGCCGCACCGCCGCAACGCGGTCGGCTCGATCATGGTCTCCGCGGCCCTCACCGCCTTCCTGACCGGGATCACCGAGCCGATCGAGTTCGCCTTCGTCTTCGTCGCCCCGGTCCTGTTCGTGGTCCACATCGTCCTGACCGGCATCTCCCTGGCGGTCGCCTCGGCCCTGGGCGCCAAGCTCGCCTTCAGCTTCTCCTCCGGCCTGATCGACCTCGTCCTGTACGGCACCGCCCCCAACGCCGAGGGCATCCCGATCATCATCGTGATGGGCCTGGTCTACGCGGTGATCTACTACGTCGTGTTCAGCTTCCTGATCAGGAAGCTGAACATCATGACGCCGGGCCGGGAGCCGGAGGCCGACACCGAGTCCGGCTCCCCCGCGGCGCCCGAGCAACTCCCCGAACCCGCTGAGCCCCCCGCTGAGACCCCCGAGCCCGCCGAGGCCGTACCCCGCAGAACGGAAGGCTGAGCGGCCCTGAGGCCGTGTATCCGCCGCGCCCGGTGGTAGATACCAGACATCCCCCGCCATCGACAGGCAGGGGGACCGGCAATGGGCACGGCGGCCGTGGAGCGCGGCCCTTCGGGGTGGGCGTCGGCTCTGGCGATCCTGCAGCGCGTCGGGCGCTCGCTCATGATGCCCATCGCGGTGCTGCCCGCCGCCGGACTGCTGTTCAGGTTCGGCCAGGAGGACATGCTCGGGCGGACGGACAACCTCTTCCTCGACCAGGTCGCGGGCGTCTTCGCGGCGGCCGGTGGCGCGCTGTTCGACAACCTGCCGCTGCTGTTCGCGATCGGCGTGGCGATCGGGTTCGCCCGCAAGGCCGACGGCTCGACCGCGCTCGCCGCGCTCGTCGGCTACCTCGTCTTCGACCGGGTCAGCAGGACGCTGTTCTTCACCTCGGCCCCGGCCTCCCAGGTCTACAAGAAGGTGGCGCTGACCGTCGTGGGCCCTGACGGACGGTCCGTGCCCGCGCTCAACCTCGGCGTCCAGAACCCGACCGGGGTCCTGGGGGGCATCGTCATCGGCATCGTCGCCGCCCTGCTCTGGGAGCGGTACTACCGGATCAAACTGCCCGCCTGGCTCGCCTTCTTCGGCGGGCGCAGGTTCGTCCCCATCGTCACCGCCGTCTCCGCACTCGTCCTCGGCGTCGTCTTCGGCCTGCTCTGGCGGCCCGTGGGCGACTGGCTCGCGGGCGTGGGCGACTGGCTCGCCGCCCACGGCACCGCGGGCGCCGGACTGTACGGCGTGGCCAACCGGCTGCTCATCCCGATCGGCCTGCACCACTTCCTGAACACGATCGTCTGGTTCACCCTGCCCGAGTGCCACGCCGGGGTCCAGGGCGCGACCAAGAACGCCGCGGGCGACCTGAACTGCTACTTCGCGGGCGAGCAGGGCGCCGGGATCTTCATGACCGGCTTCTTCCCGGTCATGATGTTCGGCCTGCTCGGCGCGGCCATCGCGATGTGGCGCGCGGCCCCGAAGGAGAAGCGGGGCGTCGTGGGCGGCATCATGCTCTCGGCCGGTCTCACCTCGTTCGTGACCGGCATCACCGAACCGCTCGAATTCGCCTTCATCTTCGTCGCGCCCACGCTGTTCGCGGTGCACGCGGTGCTCACCGGGATCTCGATGGCCCTGATGGCCGAGTTCGGGGCCAGGCTGGGGTTCACCTTCTCCGGCGGCGCCATCGACATGCTTCTCAACGCGGGCAAGTCCAACACCCACGAACTCGCCCTGATCATCGGCTTCGGCCTGGTCTACTTCGTCGTCTACTACCTGCTGTTCACCGTGCTGATCAGAAGACTGAACCTGGCGACCCCGGGCCGTGAGCCCGAGGAGGCCCCCGCCGCCTCGCCGTGACCCGTTCCGGTCGTCCGTGGAAGGGACGGCCCGGACGCCGGAACCGCAGGGCACCGCTCCAGCTTCGGGTGATTCGCCACGCCCTTTCCGGGCCCTTCACGGAGGAAACACCACCGGACGCCGGAAAGCTGGCGTGCCACGTATTCGGCGGCAGGACCGGAAACTCCTAGCTGTGTCAGCCCCTCGCAGGAGAAACCGGAGCCAGCATGCCGCGCCCCTCGCACCTCCCCCGCGTCACGTCCTCCTCCACCGTGGAGCCGCTCTACGACGACGAGCGGCCCTCCCCGAAGGCCGCCGCCGCGCCGCCGTACGTCCAGGGCGCGCTCGCCCTCGCCCTCGACCACGAGACGGGGACGGCCGGGCCGCCGGGGCCACCACCCGCGGTCCCCGAGGGGAGGCGGCTGCGGGCCCTGTGCCAGGCCGTCGCCGAGGTCCTGGCGGGCCTGAGGCCCCCCTCCAGCGTCGCCTCCCACCTCACCGGCAGGGCCGGCAACGAGCTGGCGCGCAGCGGAAGGGTCATGCGGTGCGCGCGGCCCCCGCGGACCGGCGTCCCCCACGTGTCCCAGCCGCGTGACGGGGTGGTGGAGATGTGCGTCCTGGTGCACTGCGGTGACCGGTCACGGGTGCTGGCGCTGCGGCTTGAGCGCGTGGGCGCCCGCTGGCTGTGCACGGACGTCGAGACGGCCCCCTGAGAGCCGCCTGCCGCCCTCGCGGCCCTTCTCTAGGGAGAAGCCCACAGGGCCCGTACGGGATCGTACGGGCCCTGTGAAGCGGATGGATCAGACCTCGGCGTTCCTGGGGTCGCCGTGGCAGCGCTTGTACTTCTTGCCGGAGCCACAGGGGCAGGGGGCGTTGCGCTCGACGTTGCCGTAGGCGTCGCGCTCGGCCTTGGTGCTGACCCTGGTGTGCTCGACGTCGCCGCTCTCGCCGGGCGCGGAGTATTCGAGCTCGGCCGGGCGCTGCGGACCGCGCAGGCCCCGGGCGATGATGGAGCGGGTCTCGGCGATCGCCTCGTCCTCGTGCTCCTCCTGCTCCTCGACGATCGGGTTGGTCTGGACCTCGACCTCAAGGTTGAACAGGTAACCGACCGACTCCTCCTTGATGCCGTCGAGCATCTGGGAGAACATCTCGAAGCCCTCGCGCTGGTACTCGATCAGCGGGTCGCGCTGGGCCATCGCGCGCAGGCCGATGCCCTCCTGGAGATAGTCCATCTCGTAGAGGTGCTCACGCCACTTGCGGTCGAGGACCGACAGGATGACCCTGCGCTCCAGCTCCCGCATGGTCTCGGCGCCGAGCTCCTCCTCGCGGCGGTCGTAGGCCGCCGTCGCGTCGGCCTTGACCTTCTCGGCGAGGACTTCCGCGGTGAGCTCCTCACGGCCGCCGACCTCCTCAAGGAGGTCGTCCAGGCCGAGGGTGATCGGGTAGAGCTGGCCGAGCGCCTTCCACAGCTTGTCGAGGTCCCACTCCTCGGCGAAGCCCTCCGCGGTCGCGCCGCCGACGTACTCCTCGATCACGTCGTTGACGAAGGTGCGGATCTGCTCCTGCAGGTCGGCGCCCTCAAGCACGCGGCGACGCTCGGCGTAGATCACCTTGCGCTGCCGGTTCATGACCTCGTCGTACTTCAGAACGTTCTTGCGGATCTCGAAGTTCTGCTGCTCGACCTGGTGCTGGGCGGAGGCGATGGCCTTGGAGACGATGCCCGACTCGATCGGGACGTCGTCCGGGATGTTCAGCCGCGTCATGATCATCTCGACCCTGGCCGAGTTGAACAGGCGCATGAGGTCGTCCTCAAGCGAGAGGTAGAAGCGCGACTCGCCCGGGTCGCCCTGACGGCCGGAACGACCGCGCAGCTGGTTGTCGATACGCCGCGACTCGTGGCGCTCGGTGCCCAGCACGTAGAGGCCGCCGAGCCCGGTGACCTCCTCGTGCTCGGCCTGGACGGCCTCCTTGGCCTTCTCCAGCGCCTCGCCCCAGGCCTTGTCGTACTCCTCCGGAGTCTCGACGGGGTCCAGGCCCCGGCCGCGCAGCTCCAGGTCGGCGCGGAAGTCGGGGTTGCCGCCGAGCATGATGTCGGTGCCTCGACCGGCCATGTTGGTCGCGACGGTCACGGCGTGCTTGCGGCCCGCCTCCGCGACGATCGACGCCTCACGCGCGTGGTTCTTGGCGTTGAGGACCTCGTGCTTGACGCCCTTGCGCTTGAGCTCCCTGGACAGGCGCTCGGACTTGGCGACGCTGGTGGTGCCGACGAGGACCGGCTGGCCGCGCTCGTAGCGCTCCTTGATGTCCTCGACACAGGCCAGGAACTTGGCGTCCTCGGTCTTGTAGACCACATCGGCCTGGTCCTTGCGGATCATCGGCCGGTTCGTCGGGATCGGGACGACGCCGAGCTTGTAGGTCTGGTGGAACTCGTTGGCCTCGGTGGTCGCCGTTCCGGTCATGCCGGACAGCGTGGTGTAGAGGCGGAAGTAGTTCTGGAGCGTGATCGTGGCGAGAGTCTGGTTCTCGTCCTTGATCTTCACGCCCTCCTTGGCCTCGATGGCCTGGTGCATGCCCTCGTTGTAGCGGCGGCCGTGCAGGACTCGACCGGTGAACTCGTCGACGATCAGGACCTCGCCGTCGACGACGATGTAGTCCTTGTCCTTCTTGTAGAGCTCCTTGGCCTTCAACGCGTTGTTGAGGAAGCCGACCAGGTGGGTGTGCTCGGGCTTGTAGAGGTTGTCGATGCCGAGCCAGTCCTCGACCTTCTCCACACCGGACTCGAAGATGCCGACGGTGCGCTTCTTCTCGTCGACGGAGTAGTCGCCGGTGTTCTCCTCGCCGTCCTTGCCCTCGGTGCCCCTGCGGAGCCTGGGCACGATCTTGGCGAACTCGGAGTACCACTTGCCCGACTGCTCACCGGGACCCGAGATGATCAGCGGCGTCCTGGCCTCGTCGATGAGGATCGAGTCGACCTCGTCGACGATGGCGAAGTTGTGGCCGCGCTGGACGCACTCCTCCAGCGACCAGGCCATGTTGTCGCGCAGGTAGTCGAAGCCGAACTCGTTGTTCGTCCCGTAGGTGATGTCGCAGTTGTACTGCTTGCGGCGCTCATCCGGCGGCATGTTCGCCAGGATCACCCCGACCTCAAGACCGAGGAAGCGGTGGATGCGCCCCATCTCGTCGGCGTCACGCTTGGCCAGGTAGTCGTTGACCGTGATGACGTGGACACCCTTGCCCGAGATGGCGTTGAGGTACGCCGGGAGCGTACAGGTCAGGGTCTTGCCCTCACCGGTGCGCATCTCGGAGATGTTGCCCATGTGCAGGTTGGCCCCGCCCATGATCTGTACGTCGAAGTGGCGCTTGCCCAGGACACGCTTGGAGGCCTCGCGAACGGTGGCGAAGGCCTCGGGCAGCAGGTCGTCGAGGGACTCGCCGTCGGCGTGACGCTGCTTGTACTCCGCGGTGAGGGCGCGCAGCTCCGCATCGCTCAGGCCGATGAAGTCGTCCTCGATGGAGTTGACCTGGTCGGCGATCCGCTTGAGCTTACGCAGAAGCTTGCCTTCGCCTGCGCGAAGAATCTTATCGAGAAAGGCTGGCACTTTAGGTAAGGCTCCTCGCAGGTCTTCCGTGGCCGGACGGCTCCGGATGAGGACGAGTCATGGTTCTCCGCTGCCATCGTAGGCGGTTCCACCACCCGACACAGCCACCTGAAAGACGCTCTTCGTGTCCGCGGAGTTCCCGGCACCCTATTCATAGAGGCTAGTGCTCACTTTAAAGGGTATGTCGCTTTGCAGAGTTGTATGACGATGAGTCAGGCCGTACGGCGCGTCGCGCCCGGGCCCCGAAGTCCCTGATGACACCGGCGTAGCATTTTCGTCGGTGTGGCGCGCTAGCCTCTGGGCCATGCTGACGTGTTCTCTCCCCGCCATCCGGCCATGACGCTCACCCTCTCCCCGGACGAGGCCCGCCGGATCATCCTGCACGCCCAGGGGTTCCTGGGGGCCGACGCCCGGCGCGCGGGCGTCGCCGCCACCCTGCGCCGCCTCGGCGCGGTCCAGCTCGACACGATCTCCGTCCTGGCCCGCTCCCACGAGCTGATCGCCTACGCCCGTCTCGGCGCCGTCGGCAGGGCGGAGATCGAGCGGGCCTACTGGGACGAGCCCGCCCGCGCCTTCGAGTACTGGTGCCACGCCGCCTGCGTCCTGCCGATCGAGGACTGGCCGCTGTACGCCTTCCGCAGAAGGCACATGCGCTCCTGGAAGCACCGCAGGGACGACATCCCCGCGACCATGGACAAGGTGCTCGACCAGGTCCGCGAGGCCGGCCCCGTCACGGTCGCCGACATCGGCGGCAGCAGGAAGGGCGGCGGCTGGTGGGACCGGTCGGACACCAAGATCGCCATCGAGTGGCTGCTCAACGTGGGCGAGGTCGTGTGCACCCGCCGTACCGGATGGCGACGTGTCTACGAGCTGGCCGAGCGGGCGGTGCCCGCCCACCTGCTGGCCGAGGACCTCTCCGACGCCGAGTGCGTCACCCGTCTCGCCACGGTCGCGGGCCGCGCGCTGGGGGTGGCGACCCGCGCCGACCTGGTTGACTTCCTCCGGCTTCGTGCCCCGGAGGCGGCGCTGCTCGACGCCGCGCTGCTCGACGGCTCGGCGGGGCTCACCCCCGTGCGCGTCCCCGGCTGGCCCGAGCGCTCGGTGAACGCGTGGGCCGACCCCGTGGCCCTGGAGACCGAGCCGAAGGGACGCCACCGCACGGCTCCGCTCTCGCCGTTCGACTCCCTCGTCTGGGACCGCGCCCGCACCGCCAGGGTCTTCGGCTTCAACCACCGGCTTGAGGCCTACGTCCCCAAGGACAAGCGCGTCCACGGTTACTTCACCATGCCGGTGCTCTCCGGCGGCCGTCTGATCGGCCGGATCGACCCGGCCCGCCAGGGGACGACGCTGGTCGCGCGGCAGGTCGGCGTCGAGGAGGGCGTCAGCCCGCGCAGGGCCGCCCAGGGGATGGCCGAGGCCCTGTGGGAGGCCGCGAGCTGGGTCGGCTGCGACGACGTGCGGGTCGACCGTGTCGATCCCCGGCTCGCCGCGCCGTTGTTCGAGGCCCTGATGCGCTGAGCGCTCGGGCCGGGGTTCCGGCCGGTTCCCGTGGGACCCGGCCGGAACCGGCCGTCAGGTGATCTCCAGCATCCGTTCTCGGACCGCGTAGACCACGGCCTCCATCCTGGAGTGGAGTTGCAGCTTGTCCAGGATGTTGCGGACGTGGTTCTTCACGGTGTTCTCCGAGATGAACAACTGCTTGGCGATCTCGCGGTTGTTCATGCCCTTCGCGACCAGGCGGAGCACCTCCATCTCCCGGTCCGTCAGCCTCGGGACCGGGAGCTGGGGGGGACGCTCCGCCTCCTTGCGGCTCATGTTGGCGAACTCGGTGATCAGCTTCGCGGCCATGGCCGGATTGATCAGCGACTGCCCTTCGTGAACGCCGCGCACGGCCTCGGGGACCTCGTCGAGCTGCACGTTCTTCAGCAGGTAACCGGTGGCACCCGCCTTGATCGCGTCGAAGAGGTCCTCCTCCTCGTCGCTCACCGTGAGCATGATGATCCGCGTGCTCGGCACCGAGGCCTTGATCTCACGGGCGGCCTCGATACCGCTCCTGCGCGGCATACGGACGTCCATGAGCATGACGTCCGGGGTGAGACGGTCGGCGAGCTCGATCGCCTCCTGCCCGTCGCTCGCCTCACCCACCACCTCGATGTCCGTCTCCGCGCTCAGCGCCATCTCCAGACTTCGGCGGATCAGCGCGTGATCGTCGACGATCAGCACGCGGATCGGGTCGCCTCGCCTGGCAGGGCGGGTCGCTTCGTCGGGTTCCGTCACGCCTCCTCCTCGGGGGGCCAGAGCCGTTGGACCGCCATGATTACACGGGTTTCAGGTCCTAGGGTTGGTCGGAGAGGATCTTCGAACGCGACCGTCAGGATTCGACGAGCCGCAGCACGCCGTAGTTGTAGCCTTGCCGGAGGTACACGACGCTCGGCTGCCCGCTCTCCTTGTCACGGAACAGGTAGAAGTCGTGTCCGACCAGCTCCATCTCCAGGAGGGCCTGGTCGACGGTCATCGGCTCGGCCTGGTGGTGCTTCTCCCGCACCACCAGCGGGCCGTCGCCGTCCATCTCGATCGGGATGATGGCCTTGTCCTCGGAGTGATCGGCGTCGTCCTCACGCCTGCGGGTCCCGTTGAGGGAACCGGTGTCCGCCCGCACGGTGTCGGCCTCGGCGGACTCCGCGAGCGCGGTGGCGGTCGCGGTCAGCTCGGCGACGGAGGGAGGGCAGTGGTTGCCGTGGTGGACCTTGCGCCGGTCGGCCAGGCGCCTGAGCCTTCCCTCAAGCTTGCCGATGGCGATGTCGAGGGCGGCGAAGCGGTCGTCTGCGGCGGCCTCGGCGCGGACGGCCGGGCCCCGAGAGTGGATGGTCAGCTCGACCCGCTCGCGCGATCCGTTGATCCGCTCGTTGGTCTCCCTGGTCACCTCCACATCAACGCTGATGAGCTTGTGGTCCAGACGCTCGATCTTGGCCAGCTTGGTTGTCACGTGGTCTCGGAATCGGTCACTCACTCCGGTGTGCCGACCCTTGACGATGATTTCCATGCACAGCCCCCCTTCGAACCTCGACGGTGGTACAGCGGCACCCGCTCGGCCGACCTGGTCTTCGTCCCCACATCCGCCTGCTGAGGGTTTCGCAGCTCTTTGCCACTACATGCCCTTCTCTTCTGGCGAGGAACATCTGGCTCCTCGGGAAGGCAGGACTTACCTCTAAGCCGCACCGTGATCGACCGACGAAAAGTCGTCTTACGTGGACCGTTTAGCCTGCGGCTGGCATCGGCTAGCCAGGCCGGCCCCCCTGAGGGAGTCGGTCCGGCGCAACCACGGACCCGAGCGGGTGCCATGGCACAGACGCTATCCGCATCGGGGCCGAATGTCAGCCTGGGAGACCGCCCGAACCTCACGTTGTGTGATCTCCAGGGAAGGTCTCCCGTCGGAGGGCCCCGCAGGATCAGGCGATATACCCATATATGGACACTTCCCATATCCATCCATCAGCGGCGAACTTCCGCCTGGGACAGGGAGATCCGACGCCGTGGTGACAGGCCCGTTCCCCTGCCCGCTCACCCTCGGTGACGATCGTGGGGTCGCTCCCACCGGCGTGTCGTGGCGACCGTCGCGGCCAGACGCGCCGTGATCCCGGCCGCTCCCAGCGCCCTGGCGGCCTCCGCCAGGGTCGCTCCGGTGGTGACGATGTCGTCGACCAGCACAACCGCCCCTGGGCCACCCCAGAATCCCGGCACAGGGCCGTTCCGGCCGGCCGGAACCCTCAATGCCCCGGAGAGGTTCGCGGCCCTCTGCGACGAACTCAGCCCCGCCTGGTCGGCGACACGGCGGCGTTGCAGGAGCAGTCTCTCCACCGTCGCGGGCCACCCCGCCGAGCGGAGGTAGGCCGCCGCCAGCGTGGCGAGCCGGTTCACCGGATCGTGCCCGCGCCGCCTGCCCGCCGAGCGCGCGCTGGGCACCGGGACGAGGACGACGGGCCGCCCGCCCGCCCCCGCGGCGACCGCCAGCGCCAGTGCGCCCGCGAGCGGGGCGGCCAGCGCCGTACGGCCGTGCTCCTTGTAGGCGAGCAGGGCGCGCCGGACGGCCCCGGAGTAGTCGGCGGCCGACCAGCACTCGGGCAGGCCCGGCGGGGACGGGTCGGGTGTCCTGCGCTCGGGCTCGCCGTGCAGCAGCGCGGCGCAGCGGGGACACACGAGGGCGTCCGCCGCGCCGCATCCGGCACAGCGCGCGGGCAGGACCAGGTCGAGCAGAGCGGTCGGCACGGAACCAACCGTGCCAGGCGCCACCGACAAACCACCGACAAACCACCGACGAGCCGCGCCTCAGTCCAGGGGGTAGGCGGGGAAGGCCGGTCCCTGCTCGGCGAAGTCCGTCCTGCCGTTCTCGTTCTTGACCCGGGGCTCCCACTTGGAGGAGGTCCAGTAGAGGATCTGCCGCTTGCCGTCGTCGTCGACCGCTCCGGCCAGCAGGGAGCCGTCCAGGGCGGTGATGTTCTGGATGCCCGTGTTGGAGGGCAGCGACTTCGACTCTCCGGTGAGCGAGACCTCAAGCAGGTCGGACTTGTCGGTCAGGACGTAGAGGGTCTTGCCGTCCTTCCAGGCGATGTCCCTGATCTTCTGCTTGTCCTCGACCGGCACCACGACCTGCAGGTTCGTGATGCGGGTCGCGCCGCCCCTGCCTATCACCGTGCCGACCTTGACCTGCTCGCCGGTGCCGTCCCGCACGACGACCGCGACGTGCACGCCGTCCCGCGCGACCTTGAGCAGGCTGACGTGGACGGAGTCCAGGTCGGGGGCCGAGACCGCGTACCGCTGCCCGTCGCGGATGCGGATGACCCGGGAGGTGTGGTCGTCGGGGCGCTCGACCGTCCACAGCGTCTGGTAGCGGTCCCAGCACGGCGGGGCCAGCGACCGCCCCGTCGCCCACTGCCGCCACTCGCCACCGGTGGCCAGCGGCGCGACCGACAGCGCCGTGCCGTTGTGGGAGAGGGCCGCCACCTGGGCGTGGGCACTGATCGCCATGTCGGTTCTCGTGCCGTCCTTCTCCCCCGCCTTGCCCAGCACGGGCTGACCGGTGTTGTCCTTGCCCAGCAGCCACAGCGCGTCGTCGGCCACGTAGTAGGGGTAGATCTCGCCGGGCGCCATCCAGGGGTCGAACCTCGTCTGCTCCTGGGCGTCGACGGTGAGCGGGTTGTCGGTGTAGTACGGCTCGCCCCTGACCCTGACCTCGAAGCCCCAGCCGCCCTTGGTCAGCGCGGCGAGCGTCCCGGCGAGCTGTGCCGTCATCGGCCCGACGAGGTCGGGGGCGACCCGGTTGGTCAGGTCGACCACGACGCGGTTGTCCTCGGTGGTGACGTCGATGAGCCTGGTGCCGTCGAACGCCGAGCGCACCGCGCCCTTGAGCGAGCTGCTCGGTCCCCGCAGCAGCCGTTCCACGGTCGTCTTCGCGAAGTTGGAGGCGGGGTCGATCGGCACCCTGACCTGGTCGATCACCAGGCCCTTCTCCTCGGCGTCGAGGAAGTAAAGGTCGACCTTGAGGTAGGCGCGCTCGGCGTCGGCCTCCGACAGCAACAACCCCGGGGGCGCGCTGTCGATCCGCCAGCCGCCGGCCCCCTTGACCAGGACGAAGGGCTCGTTCAGCGGTCCGCCGCTCGGCCGGTAGCGGCCGTCCTGGTCGATGAGCGCCGTGACGGTCCCCTTGAGGGTCACCCGGGTGTCCTTCTCCCCCTCCCCGACCTGCACGACCGGGGGCTCGCTCTGCCGGTAGACCGTGACCCCGCTCTGCGGGTTCCAGGTCCTGGCGAAGGAGTCGGTGAGGTACTTGCGCGCCACCTCACGCCCGGGGTCGTCCACGCTCGCCATGGCGGCCTTGAACCCGTTGACGACGTCGGCCGCCGACCAGTCGGCGCTCGGCGCCACCGCGATCACCCGCGCGTACGGGTCGCCGAGCGGGTTGCCCTTGTGGCCGTTCTCCCCCACGGTCGAGTGCATCCCGACGGGGATGACCGAGCAGGAGGCCAGCCCGCAGGCCAGCGTGGCCACCAGGGCCGTCACCCCCGCGCGGGCCCTGAGAGTCCTAGTCGGCATCGCGTCCCCCGTCGGCCACCGCCGGAGAGAGCACCGGCGTCATCTGTCCCCGCCACGTGCGCCGCATCTCCACCTCCGGCGGCACCAGCGGCAGCGGTGAGCCCCGCAGCGGCGCCCCGGCGACCCTGGGCAGCGAGAGCCTGAACTGCGAGCCCTCCCCCGGTACTCCCCACGCCTGCAGCCAGCCGCCGTGCAGCATGGCGTCCTCGCGGGAGATCGCCAGGCCGAGGCCGGTGCCGCCGATGGTCCGCGCCCGGGAGGGGTCGGCCCGCCAGAACCGGTCGAAGACCATGTTCTCCTCCCCCGGTTTCAGGCCGACCCCGTGGTCCCGTACGGCCACCGCGACCGCGTCGCGGTCGGCCCCGACGGAGACGACGATGTCGCGGCCCTCGCCGTGCTCGATCGCGTTGAACAGCAGGTTGCGCAGGATGCGCTCGACCCGGCGGCTGTCCATCTCGGCCATGCAGGGGTCACCGGGCAGCCGCAGGTCGAAGCGGGTCGAGTGGCGTTCGGCCAGCGCCTCGGAGTCGGCGACCGCGCGCAACACCACGTCTCTGATGTCCACCGGCTCGATGTCCAGCTCGGCGGCGCCCGCGTCGTAGCGGCTGATCTCCAGCAGGTCGGCGAGCATCGACTCGAACCGGTTCAGCTGGTTCTGCATCAGCTCGGCCGAGCGCGCGGCCATCGGGTCGAAGTCCTCGCGGGCGTCGTAGAGCAGGTCGGCGGCCATCCGCACGGTGGTCAGCGGGGTGCGCAGCTCGTGCGAGACGTCGGAGACGAACTGCCGCTGGACGTGGGAGAGCTCCTCCAGCTGGTGGATCTTCAGCGCCAGGGTGGTGGCCATCTCGTTGAAGGAGGCGGCCAGGCGGGCCAGGTCGTCCTCCCCCCTGACCTTCAGGCGCTCGTCGAGGTGCCCGTTCGCCAGCCGCTCGGCCGCCTGGCGGGCCAGCCGTACGGGGGTGACGACCTGGCGGGTCACCAGTGAGGCGATGGCCGCGAGCAGCAGGACCAGGGCGGCGCCGACCAGGATGAGCATCTGCCTGACCGAGGTGAGGTTCTTCTCCTCCTCCTCAAGCGGGATCAGGTGGTAGATCTCGTAGCCGTCGTCCAGGCCGGTGCCGTAGGTGTCGAGCCGGGTGCCGATCACCAGGCCGCGCACCGGCTCGGGCCTGCCCATGTAGCGCAGGTTCCAGTACTGGGTGCTGTCCTCGTCCGCGGGCTTCCTGAGCACCTCCTCGCGCAGCTTGGGAGGGATGCTCGCCGGGTCGATGTTCGTGGTGCCGTAGAACTCGCCCGGCCGGTTCTCGTTGCGGACGATCACCGAATATCTCACCGCGGGTCCCGCCCGCGCCGCCAGCGCCGCCAGCGCCCGGCCGAGCGGGCTGTCCTCGCCCTGCTGCGCCCCCTGGCCGGGGTCGGTCGACTGCTTCGAGGCGTCGCCGTCCTGCTGGTTCAGGTAGACGAGCACCGCCTTGCGGTCGGCCTGTGCCTCGCTGCGCGCCGCGCGGTCCCTGGCCCCCAGGATGGTCGCGCTGATCGACTGCATGAGGAAGACGCCGAGCACGGCGACGACCACGATGGAGATGACCATCGTGCTGGTGACCACGTGCAGTTGCAGGGAGCGCCGCCAGACCCTGCGCACGCCGCCCACCGCGCGCCGTGCTCTGCGCCGTCCCCCCCTGACGATCTGCGGGAGGGTACGGCGGCGCCTCTTCTGGGTGGGCATCTCGGGAGTCCCGGGGAGGCCGCAGGCCTAGGCCGGACCGGCCTTGTAGCCGACGCCGCGCACGGTCACCACGATCTCGGGGTGCTCGGGATCCTTCTCGATCTTGGCGCGGAGCCGCTGGACGTGCACGTTGACCAGGCGGGTGTCGGCCGCGTGACGGTAGCCCCAGACCTGTTCGAGCAGCACCTCCCTGGTGAAGACCTGGCGCGGCTTGCGGGCCAGGGCGACCAGCAGGTCGAACTCAAGCGGGGTGAGGTTGATGGTCTCCTCTTCGCGCTTGACCGAGTGACCGGCGACGTCGATGGTGATGTCGCCGATCTGCAGGATCTCCGGCGTCGGCTCGTCCGTGCGGCGCAGCCGCGCGCGGACCCTGGCGACCAGTTCCTTGGGCTTGAACGGCTTGACGATGTAGTCGTCGGCGCCGGACTCCAGGCCGAGGACGACGTCGATGGTGTCGCTCTTGGCCGTCAGCATGACGATCGGCACGCCGGACTCGGCGCGGATGCGCCGGCACACGTCGATGCCGTCGGCCCCGGGAAGCATCAGATCCAGCAGCACCAGATCCGGGCGGGTGTCACGGAACGCGTCCAGCGCCTTGTCCCCATCGGAGACGAAGGAAGGCTCGAAGCCCTCCCCGCGTAGCACGATGCCGAGCATCTCGGCGAGAGCGGCGTCGTCGTCGACGACCAGCACGCGTCCTTTCATGGCCCCTCATTCGTTTTACGCAGTTTGGGAGTTTTTGGGGTAAACGGCACGGCTGTCGAAGATTACCCTCGCCGGACCACCGGATGACACAGTCTGACCACCAGACATCCGAATGCCGAATTTTAGGCGCACACGACGTAAAGCGCGTAGTAGCACCCCCACGCGGCGTAAGCCCCCCACGTGGCCACCTCCGGCCACGGCGCCCTCGGGCACCGGATCGGCGACGGTCACGGTCCCAGTCTGAGGTAAACGACACCGTCTCGGCCATCCCTGGGACGGACCCGGCCACCCGGGGCGGTGAAACCTCGCCGTGATCTCCCGAGCAGCCCAAGCAGTGGGGCCACATGTCAGGATTGGGATATGTCAGACGGACACGGCTCCACTCCCGACACCCCACCCGGCTGGGCGTCCAACCAGCCCCCGCCGTACGGCGACGCCCAGGGAACGCCGTGGGCCGCGCCCGGATCGGGACCCGGCGGACCGTCGCCGTCCCAGCCCCCGCCACAGTACGGGCAGCAGCACGGGCAGCAGCAGCCGCCCTCCTCCCCGCCTCCGCCGTACCAGCAGCACCCCGGGCAGCAGCCGTACCAGGGGCAGCCGTACCCGCCGGGACAGCCGCATCCGGGGCAGGGATACCCCCCGCCTCCGTACGGCTACCAGCAGCCGCCCCCGGCGTTGCGGCCCGGGATCATCCCGCTGCGCCCCCTCGGCGTGGGCGACGTCATCGACGGCGCGATCAAGCTGATCCGCTCCAACCCCAAGGCCGTGCTCGGCCTGTCCGCGATCGCCGCCGCTCTCGGCGCCATCCCGGTCGCGATCGGCCAGGCCCTGACCTTCGGCAGGATCGGCGACGCCTTCAGGAACAACGACCCCACGGCGCTGCAGGCCACGGGGCAGACCGACTTCCTCGCCGACTACGGCGGCTCCCTCATCTCCTACGCCGTGCAGTTCGTCGCGGTGACCCTGCTCAGCGGCGTGCTGACCCGCATCCTCGGCCGCGCCGTCTTCGGCGGGAAGATCACCACCGGTGAGGCGTGGCGGCTGACCAGGGGACGGGTGCCCACCCTGTTCGGGCTGGTCGCCATCGAGGCGGGCATCCTGCTGCTGCCGCTGGCCGCGGTCGTGGGACTGCTGTACGCGGCCGCCGTCTCCGGCATCGACCTCGGGATGTTCGTGCTGGTCATGGTGCTGGTGATGATCCTCTACATGGTCTACGCCGCCTTCATCACCACCCGGCTCGTGCTCGCGGCGCCCGCCGCGGTGCTGGAGAAGACGGGCGTCATGGCCTCGCTGAGCAGGTCGTGGCGGCTGACCCAGGGCAGTTTCTGGCGGCTGTTCGGCATCCTGCTGCTCACGAGCATCCTCGCGGGCCTGGTCGGCCTGGTGATCTCCGTCCCGTTCTCCTTCGCCGCTGCCTTCGTCGGCATTCTCGTCTCGGGCGGGACGGGCGTGCAGATCCTCCTCGCGATCCTCCTCGCGATCGGCGGGACCGTCGGAGCGATGATCACCTATCCGTTCCAGGCCGGGGTGTACGGCCTGCTCTACGCCGACCGCAGGATGCGCGCAGAGGCCTTCGACCTGGTGCTGCAGACCGCGGCCATCGAGCAGCAGCGCCAGGGGTGGGTGCACGCCTCCGCCGACGACCTGTGGAGTTCCTCCGCCACCCCCGGGCAGCCGGGCCAGGGAGCCCCGTGGCCGGGCCGCTGACGGCGTCGGCGCTCACGGTCCCCGTCGACACCGATCGCGGACAGGCGGCGGGTGAGGCGATCCGTGAGCTGCTCAAGGCCGAGTACGCCAAGGAGAACGTCGTCGACCGCGTCATGCGGGTCGTCAACCAGTTCCTCGGCGACCTGCTCGACCAGGAGGCGGCGGGCACCGTGGGCAGCGTGACCGCGTGGATCGTCCTGGGCGTGATCGTCCTGGCCGCGCTCACCGCGGTCTTCCTGGTCGCCCGCAGGACGGCCGGGCGCGGTTCCACCAGGCGGGAGGGCGTCTTCGGCGACGGCCGCCGCAGCGCGGCCGAGCACCGGCAGGCGGCCGAGCACCTGGCCGCGCGGGAGCAGTGGGCCGAGGCGATCCGCGAACGGCTCAGGGCCGTGGCCAGGGACCTGGAGGACCGCGTCGTCATCGACTCGATGCCCGGCCGTACCGCCGACGAGCTGGCCGTCGAGGCGGGGCGCGCGCTGCCCGGCCTGGCCGCCGACCTGGCCGCCGCCGCGCGGATCTTCGACGACGTGACCTACGGCGAGGTGCCGGGGACCGCCGCCGCCTACGAGGTCATGCGCGACCTCGACGAGCGCCTGCGCGCCGCCCGGCCCGTGTTCGCCCGGGAAACCTCCCCGGAAACCTCCAAGGTGGCCGTCCCGTGAGCTCCCAGACGGGCCTGGCCCCCGTGAACGCCCTCGGGCCGACGCCGACCTCGCCGACCTCGCGGAGCCTGTGGCGCGGCGGCAGGGGCGCCCTGTCGATCGCCCTCCTGGTCGTGCTGGTGGCCGTCGGCGGGGTGCTGCTCGGCGGCGGCCAGGGCGAGGGCAAGCCGCTCGACCCGGAGAGCACCTCGCTGTCCGGGGCGAGGGGCCTGGCGCAGCTGCTGCGGGCCGAGGGTGTCCGGGTCGTCAGGGTCACCTCCGTGACCGAGGCCGTCGAGGCCGCCGGGACCCCGAAGGCCCCCGGCGGCAGCATGCTGCTGCTCGGCGACACCTCCTTCCTCACCGAGGAGGAGGCCGACCAGCTGGCCTCGACGCCCGCGGACCGGCTGGTGGTCGGCGCCCAGCCGTACCTCGGCCGGCTGGCACCCGGTGTGAGCCCCGGCCCGGAGACTCGGGCGCGCTCGCGCGAGCCGCGCTGCGCGCTGCCCGCCGCGGTCAGGGCGGGCAGCGCCTACCTGGGCGGGACGACCTTCACCGCCCCCTCGTGGGCGACCGGCTGCTACCCGGCGGACGGCTCCCCCTCCCTGGTCAGATACGAGGAGGCGGGCCGTACGATCACGGTCGTCGGCGACGGCCAGTTCATGAGCAACCTGCGCCTGGCCGAGGACGGCAACGCCGCGCTGGCGATGAACCTGGCCGGGACGCGGCCCACGCTGGTCTGGCTCGTCGCCCCGGAGACGCCGCCCACCGTGAGCGCCACACCGCCGACCCTGTACGACCTCATCCCGTCCGCGGTTGTCTGGGCCGTCGTGCAGCTGGCCGTCGTGGTCCTCCTGCTCGCGCTCTGGCAGGGCCGCAGGCTCGGTCCCGTGGTGACCGAACGGCTTCCGGTCGTGGTCAGGGCGGCGGAGACCGTCGAGGGACGGGCCAGGCTCTACCGGGCGAGGCGGGCCCGTGACCGGGCCGTCTCCGCCCTCAGGACGGGCTTCGTCGACCGCGTGACCCCCAGGCTCGGACTGCCCGTGGGGGCGGGCCCCGAAGCCGTGGTCGGCGCGATCGCAGAAAGGACCGGTCAGCCCGCCGCCTACGTGGGCTCCGCCCTGTACGGCAGGGCGCCGGCGGACGAGGCCGGGCTGATAGCCGTGGCCGCATACCTTGACATGTTGGAAAGGCAGGTCAGAGAGTCGTGAGCGAGCGCAGCGAGCCGGGCGCCGGATACCCCGATCCCGGGCCCGGCGGCGACCCCGCGGGCACGCCGCCGGACAACGGCGGTCAGGGCGGCACGCCGTCCCCGGGGCCCCAGACGCCCTTCCCCGGCGGCCAGGGCGGCTTCGCGGCGCCTCCCGCCCCACCTCCCGGACCGCCCGCCTCCTTCCCCGCCGGGCCCGCTGTGCCCCCAGGGGCCCCGGCGCCCCCGATGCCCGCTGTGCCCCCAGGGGCCCCTGTGCCTCCCGTCGCGGGGACCGACAGGGCGCGTGAGGCGCGTGAGGCCCTCAGCGCGCTGCGCGCCGAGGTCGCCAAGGCCGTGGTCGGGCAGGACGCGGTGGTGACCGGGCTGGTCATCGCCCTGCTCTGCCGGGGGCACGTGCTGCTCGAAGGCGTGCCGGGCGTCGCCAAGACCCTGCTCGTCAAGACGCTGTCCGCCGCGCTCTCCCTGGACTTCAAGCGGGTGCAGTTCACCCCGGACCTGATGCCCGGCGACGTCACCGGCTCCCTGATCTACGACGCGAAGACCTCGGAGTTCGAGTTCAGGCAGGGCCCGGTCTTCACCAACCTGCTGCTCGCCGACGAGATCAACCGCACGCCTCCGAAGACGCAGGCGGCCCTCCTGGAGGCGATGGAGGAGCGCCAGGTCAGCGTCGAGGGCAGGGCGCGCGCGCTGCCCGAGCCGTTCATCGTGGCCGCGACCCAGAACCCGGTCGAGTACGAGGGCACCTACCAGCTCCCCGAGGCGCAGCTCGACCGGTTCCTGCTCAAGCTGACCGTGCCGCTGCCCGCCCGCGACCAGGAGATCGCGGTGCTGGAACGGCACGCGCTCGGCTTCGACCCGCGCGACCTGTCCCACATCAGGGCGGTCGCCACCGTCGAGGACCTGGACGCGGGACGCGCGGCCGTCAGCCAGGTGCACGCCGGGCCCGAGGTGCTCGGCTACATCGTGGACATCGCCAGGGCCACCCGCCAGTCGCCGTCACTGCAACTCGGCGTCTCACCGCGTGGCGGCACCGCGCTGCTCGCCGGCGCCCGCGCCTGGGCGTGGCTCTCCGGCCGTTCCTACGTGACCCCTGACGACGTCAAGGCCCTGGCCAGGCCCGCGCTGCGGCACAGGATCCAGCTGCGTCCCGAGGCCGAGCTTGAGGGCGCGACCGCGGACGGCCTGATCGACGCCATCCTCGCCTCCGTCCCCGTCCCCCGCTGAGCGTGGCACCGATCGTGACGAGGACGCGCGAAGGAGAGGGCGAGGCGGTGCGGACATGGCACTGACGGGACGGGCCGCGCTGCTGGCCCTGCTGGGGACGCTGGTCGTGCTGTTCGCGCCCAGGCCCGGTCTGGCGGTCGCCGCCGTCGCGCTGCTGCTGGTCGCGCTGGTCGCGATCGACCTGGCGCTGGCCGCGGGCGTGCGACCGCTGCGCCTGAGCCGCGCGGGAGACCGCCTGGTACGGCTCGGCGAGACCGCGGCGGTCGAGCTGATCGTGGAGAACCCCGGCCCTCGCAGGGCTAAGGGACTGCTCAGGGACGCCTGGCCCCCGTCGGCGGGGGCGGCTCCGCGCCGTTTCGTCCTCGACGTCCCTCCCGGGGAGCGCCGCCGCCTGGTCACGACGCTCACCCCGTCCCGAAGAGGGGACCGGGAGGCGGTCACCGTCACCGTGCGGACGCTGGGCCCGCTGGGCATCGCGGGCCGCCAGGGCTCCCACAGCGTGCCGTGGTCGGTCCGGGTGCTGCCGCCGTTCCTCAGCCGCAAGCACCTGCCCGCCAAGCTGTCCAGGCTCAGGGAGCTTGAGGGCAGGCACCCCTCGATGATCAGGGGGCAGGGCACCGAGTTCGACTCGCTGCGCGAGTACGTGGTCGGTGACGACGTCCGTTCGATCGACTGGCGGGCGACCGCCCGCCGCCACGACGTGGTGGTCCGCACCTGGCGTCCCGAACGCGACCGCCGGGTGCTGATCGTCCTGGACACCGGGCGCACCTCGGCGGGACGGGTCGGCACCGCCCCGATCCCGCTCGCGGGTGAGCTTCCCCGCAACCGGGACATCCCTGGTGGAACCGGGGTGGCGCCCGGCTGGCCCCGCCTCGACTGGTCGATGGACGCGGCCCTGCTGCTGGCCGCGCTGGCCTCGCGGGCGGGCGACAGGGTCGACTTCATGGCCCACGACCGCGCGGTGCGGGCCTGGGTCTCCGGCGCGGGCCGTGGCGACCTGCTGTCCACCCTGGTCAACACCATGGCCCCGATCGAGGCCGAGCTGATCGAGGCCGACTCGGCGGACATGGTCTCGGCCGTGCTGTCCAGGGCGAAGCGGCGCTGCCTGGTCGTGGTGCTCACTGACCTGAACCCGGCCTCGCTTGAGGAGGGGCTGCTGCCCGTGCTCCCCCAGCTCTCCTCCCGGCACCTGGTACTGCTGGCCGCCGTCTCCGACCCTCAGGTCGCGGCGATGGAGGCCGGGCGCGGCACCGCCGAACTGGTCTACAACGCCGCGGCGGCCGAACGGCACAGCGCCGAGCGGCGCAGGATCACCGCCCGGCTCAGACGACACGGCGTCGAGGTGGTCGACGCCGCCCCCGAGCAGATCGCCCCCGCCCTCGCCGACGCCTACCTCGCCCTGAAGGCCGCGGGCCGCCTGTGACCCGGCCTCCGGGCTCCTACCCGGCGCTCGGGGCCAGGTCGGGCGCCCGCTCCAGGTCTCCGGTCTCCCCCGCGGCCACGGCACGGCGGCCGAAGAAGATCACGTAGGCCAGGAAGGCCGCCTCCGCGACGACCCCGATGCCGACGCGCGCCCAGGTCGGCAGGCCCGAGGGGGTGACCAGGCCCTCGATGAGCCCGGAGACCAGCAGGACGACGACCAGCCCGAGCGCCACGCTCACCACGGCTCTGCCCTGCTCGGCGAGGACCTCGCCCCGCCCGCGCGGCCCCGGGTTGACGACCGTCCAGCCCAGGCGCATGCCGACGGCGGCGGCCAGGAAGACGGCGGTCAGTTCGAGCAGGCCGTGCGGCGTGATGAGCCCGAAGAAGACGTCCAGCCTGTCGTGGGAGGCCATCAGACCTGCGGAGACGGCCACGTTGGCCGCGTTCTGCCACAGGATGTACGGGATCGGCAGGCCGAGCAGGATGGCCATCACGATGACCTGCATCGAGACCCAGGCGTTGTTGACCCAGACCTGGCCCGCGAACGAGGCCCCGGGGTGCTCCGAGTAGTAGTCGGCGAAGTCGTGCTCGACGAGCTGACGGATCTCCTCCGGCGTGCCGACCGCGGCCTGGACCGCGGGGTCGCGCGCGACCCAGACGGCCATGACCACCGAGACCAGCAGGAACGCCCCGGTCGTCGCGATCCACCACCAGCGGGCGCGGTAGGCGACCACGGGGAAGGAGACCGTGAAGAAGCGGACGAACTCCCGCCAGGCGGGGGTGTGCGCGCCGGTCACCGCGGAACGGGCCCTGGCCACCAGCGCGGAGAGCCGCCCGACCAGGAACGGGTCCGCCCGGCCTGAGCGCACGATGGACAGGTGCGTCGCGACCCTCTGGTAGAGCTCGACGAGTTCGTCGATCTCGGCGCCGTTCAGCGACCTGCGGCGCCGTACCAGCTCCTCAAGGCGGTCCCAGACGGGGCGGTGCGCGTTGACGAAGGCGTCGATGTCCACCAGGAAAGCCTAATGCCGCGCCCGGGGGCCCTTCTTGACCTCAAGGGGGATTGAGGTCCTAGGTTCGGAGACCTGTGGAGTGGTCGAGCCGGACGGGGACGGGACATGAACCAGGCGGGGCGTGGCTGGGACGGCGAGACGCTGGATCTGGCGGCCTATCTGGCGCGGATCTCCTTCGAGGGAGACCTCACGCCGACCGCGCGGACGCTGCGCGCCCTGCAGCGGGCGCACGCGGCCGCGATCCCCTTCGAGAACCTGGAGGTCGTGCTGGGCCGCCCGGTCCTCCTCGACCTCGAAGCCCTTCAGGACAAGATGGTGCGCGGGGCGCGCGGCGGCTACTGCTACGAGCACACCCGGTTGTTCGCGGCGGCGCTCGAACGGCTGGGGTTCGGCGTGACAGGGCTCGCCGCACGGGTGCGGATGGGCTCCGACAGGCTGCGGGCCGCGACGCACGCGCTCCTGCTGGTCGAGGTGCCCGGGTCCCCGGAAAGCGGGTGGATCTGCGACGTCGGCTTCGGCGAGGGACCGACCGAGCCGATCGAGCTGGTCGAGGGCGCCGAGTCGGAGCAGGGCGGCCGGCGTTTCCGGCTGGAACGGGCAGGGCGGGAGTGGGTGCTGAACTCCCTGCGCAGCCCCGCGGACGGCTGGCTCGACCTGCACTCCTTCACTCTCGACCCGCGCTACCCCGTCGACTATGTCGTTATAAATCACTACATCTCAACTCATCCGAACTCGCCGTTCGTCAACCGTCTCGTGGTCAGGCGACCCGGCCCCGGGGTCCTGTACGGCCTGCTGGGGACCACGCTGACCGCCCACCACCCCGACGGCTCCGCCGAGGAGCGGCATCTCGAACCCGGCGAGGTGCCGAAGGTCCTTGAGGAGACCTTCGGCGTCCGGCTCGGCCCCGCCGACGCCGCCGCCCTCACCGCCCGTCTCTCCTGACCCGTCCCGGCCCGTTCCCGCGAGCCGTACCGGTGATCGACACCGGTTACGGTGTCCTCCTAGACACATGAACCCACGGGGAGCGGCCTCATGTACTTCCAGCACGCGGACGACATCTGGGCGGAGCACCCCGGCCTCGCCGCCGGAGTGGTCCTGGCCACCGGGATCACCCCGGAGGCGTCCGTCGAGGAGCGGATCACGGAGTTCGCCGCCGTCGCCGGGCGGCGGCTCGCGGCGGGCTCCGAGGCCGAGTTCCCCGAGATCCAGGCCTGGCGGCGGACCTTCTCCAAGATGGGCCTCAAGCCGACCCAGTACCGCTGCGCCTCCGAGGCGCTGCTGCGGCGCTTCAAGAAGGAGGGGGACCTTCCCCGGATCCACCCGCTGATCGACCTGTGCAACGCGGTCTCGATCGCGTTCGCGATCCCGATCGCCGTGTTCGACCTGGCCAACGTCTCCGGGGGCCTTGAGGTCAGGCACGCGACCGGCGAGGAGACCTACCTGACCTTCTCCGGGGAGACCGAGAACCCGGAGCCGCGCGAGGTGGTCTTCGCCGACGCCGAGGGCCGGGCGCACGCCCGCCGGTGGACGAACCGGCAGAGCGGGCTGTCCGCCGTACGGCCGGGCACCGCCTCGGTCCTGATCGTCGCCGAGGCGCTGCACGACTCGGCGGCCGGGGACGTCGAGGAGCTCACGGCCACGGTCGCCGGGCAGCTCGGCGAGGTCTGGCCGGTCGCGCCCAAGGCCGTGACACTCAGCCGGTCGGCTCCGCGTCTGGAGTTCTGAGCGGCTCCCCGCCCGCTCCCGGGCCGGGCAGTACGTCCACGTCGGTGGCGCGCATCGGCTGCCCGCACGAGGAGCAGCACAGCTCGACGTGGCCGATCTCGCCGCAGGCGTGGTGGCGGTAGAGCACCGGCGGCCCCGCCTCTCCCGAGGTCCAGCGGTCACCCCAGCGCACCATCACCAGCAGCAGGTCGCACAGCTCCCTGCCCTTGGCGGTGAGCAGGTACTCGTCGCGGGGTGGCCGCTCCGAGTACGCCCGTCGTTCGAGCACGCCGTTCTCGGTCAGCCATCTGAGCCGTTCGGCGAGCACCTTGCGGGAGATGCCCAGGTCCTGCTGGATCTGCTCGAAGCGGTTCATTCCAACGTAGACGTCCCGCAGGATCAACGGTGACCACGGCTCGCCCACGACGTCCAGCGTGCGGGCGATGGAACAGGCCATGTCACCGAACCGAGTGCGTTGCATCGGCCCAGTCTAGGCGAGTGGGTTCCCTCAGGGAATGGTCTCTGCTACGGTCGCCCTATGAGTTCCCTCAGGGAACTGACAAGGAGAGGACTGATCCGCGATGTCGAAGAACCCGGTGGCCGAACTCCTGTTCAGCGAGGCCGACGCCACCCCCATCAGCACCGACCCGGCGACGGTGAAGTCCTGGGACCTGGCACGGACGTGCGTCGAGTCGGCGCACCGGGCGTGGCTGTCGACCGGACGGCCGGGCGGCGGCCCGCACGCCGTGCCGTTGATGCCGGTCTGGGTCGACGGCGCGCCCTGCTTCACCAGCCGCCCCCACTCCCGCAAGAGCAGGAACCTCGCCGGCGACCCCCGCTGTGTCCTCACCGCCGCCGACGAGACACTCGACCTCGTCATCGAGGGCGAGGCCGTACGGATCACGGACGAGGACGGCATCAGGCGGGTCCTCGACGCGTTCGGGGCCAAGTACGGCTGGGGGCTGTCGGTGCGCGACGGTTCGGCCTTCGCCGACGACCTGCCCGGCTCCCCCGAGTACGGTGTCTACCGGATCGTTCCGACCCGTGCCTTCGGCTACGGCGCCGACGGCTCGACGGCGACACGCTGGCGGTTCGAGGGAGAGTGACCAACTGCGTAGGGGAGTGGGATGGTCCGTCATAGGTAGGGTGCTGATGTGACCGATGTCGTAACCGGCGAGGCCGTCGTCGTCGAAGTCAGGATCGCCCAGCTACCGAGCCGGGCCCTGGCACTGCTGATCGACATGACGGTCCAGTTCGTGACGCTGTTCGGCGTTTCCCAGCTGATCGGCGTCCTGGCCTGGAACGCCGACGAGGCACTGGTCGTGATGCTCTACATCGCCTTCACCGTGTCCGTGCTCGTCGGCTACCCCGTGGTCTTCGAGACCCTCAGCAGGGGCCGCAGCCTGGGCAAACTCGCCCTCGGGCTCAGGGTCGTCAGCGACGACGGCGGCCCGGAGCGGTTCCGGCAGGCACTGTTCCGCGGCCTGTCCGGAATGGTGGAGTTCTGGATGCTCGGCGGCGCCCCGGCGCTGATCGGCTCGCTGATCTCCGAGAAGGGCAAACGGCTCGGTGACGTCTTCGCGGGCACCGTCGTGATCGCCGAGCGCTCCCCCAGGCAGTACGGCCCGCCCCTGGAGATGCCCCCGCCGCTGGCCGCCTGGGCCGCGACGCTCGAACTGTCCCGGCTGCCCGAGGGGGTCGCCGCGACCGCCAGGCAGTACCTCATGCGCTGGTACGACCTCTCGCCCGCCGTGCAGCACGAGATGGGGGTGCGCATCGCCACCGAGATGTCGGCCTTCGTCTCACCGCCCCCACCGTCCGGGGTGCCGCCGTTCGCCTACCTGACCGCCGTACTGGCCGAGCGCCGCAGGCGTGACCAGGTACGGCTGGCGCAGCGGATCGGCGCTCCCCCGCCCGACCCCCGGTTCCAGGCCCCGTCCCAGGCTCCGTACCAGCCGTATCCGCAGCCGCCCGCCCCGCCGCCCCCGCCGTACGGCCCGCCCTTGGCTCCCCCCACGCAGGCCCCTCAGCCCCCTCGGCCCCCGCAGGTCCCGCAGGCGCCTCCCACGACCACCCCCGGCGGCTTCGTCCCGCCCGCCTGAACACCGACGTGCCCCGGCCATGGCGGACCGGGGCACCGGAGAAGGGGAACGGTCACTCCGCCCCGACGCCGAACCAGCCCCTGTAGGAGGTCTGGGTCTGCACGTTCAACCGGTCGAAGCGGACCCACCTCGCCGGGTCGGTGCGCCTGTCGCTGATGTTGAGGACGTCGAGCCCGAAGTTGAAGTCACTGCCGTAGACGTAGCCGTTGTAGTAGTAGGCCGACCAGATGCCGCCGGAGCCACCGCTGGGGTCGGGACCGCGCTCGAAGAAGCCGATCTCCTTCGGGTGGGCCGAGTCGGTGAAGTCGATGACGGAGACGCCGCCCTGGTACCACGCCTGGACCAGGATGTCGCGGCCCCTGACCGGGATCAGTGAGCCGTTGTGCGCGACGCAGTTCTCGGTCTCCCCCTGGTAGCGGGAGATCTTGAAGTAGCTCTTGAAGACCAGCCTGCCGCGCCTGATGTCGAAGATGGCGTCGGCTCCCCGGTTGGGTCCCGTCTCCTCGTTGCAGGTGGCCGCGCCGCCGCCGCCGAGTTCGTCGGTGAAGATGACCTTGGTGCCCTCGTTGTTGAACGTCGCCGAGTGCCAGAAGGCGAAGTTCGGGTCGGTCACCCGGGCCGTGACGACCGGGTTCTCCCGGTCGGAGATGTCCAGCAGCACGCCGTCACCCATGCAGGCCCCGGCCGCGATGTCCTTCTCCGCGTAGACGGTGATGTCGTGGCAGCCGGTGGTCGGCAGCAGCAGACCGGGCTGGGTCTCGTTGCCGCCGTCGGGGAAGACGACCGGCGTGGTGACGACCGCGGCGTCCACCGGCCTGTGCAGCGGCACCTTGATGACCGAGATCTTGTCATGCGGCGGCTGGCAGTCGGGGAAGGCCGCGTTGGGGCTGTAGGAGGAGACGTACAGGTAGACGTTCCTCCAGCGGTCCCTGCCCTTGCCCGGCACCTGGGTCAGGGTGTGGGAGCCGCAGTTCGTCTCGACCGACTTGATGTACTTCGGATGTGCCTTGTCGCTGATGTCGAAGATCCGGACGCCCTCCCACGACTCCTTGACCGACGCGCTCTGCGCGGTGCTGCTGCAGGAGTCGTTGTTGCGGGAGGAGTCGACCGCGGTGAACAGCAGGTTGTCGTGGACGGTGACGTCCATCTGGGAACCGGGGCATACGACGCTGCTGACCACCTTGACGTGTTTCGGGTCGCGAATGTCGTAGATAGAGAAACCGCCGTAATTTCCGACGAACGCATAGTCACCCTGGAATGCGATGTCGGTGTTGATGGTCTTCTCCAGCCCGGCGGGCTTGGGAACATTCGTCACATGCGCCACATTCGCACTGGTGACCACCTGGCCGGGGGCCGGGAGATCGGAGGCCTGGGCCGGTACGGTGGCCAGGACCAGCGCCGCCGCGGCCGCGGCCGCGATCAGGAATCGGCCACCAAGGCCCTTCCTGAGAGGGGATAACACCGGTGATCCTCCTTGCCGCTTATGCCATAAAGCACAGATAAATAACTGAATTGTTTATCCGAACGGCAGACACCACAAGACCTGACCACGTCAGTAAATTTTCCCGCTCTGCGGCCTTTACTCCTTTCTCTCCCCGGGTTATCGTCCTTGCCCGGGGGAGTCGGGAGATCACGAAGGAGGCCGGGTGCGCGTCAGACTGGTGCTCGCCGTTTTCACGGCCCTGTCGGCCCTGTCGGCCACCGCCTGCTCGACCGGCGGGCGACCGGCGGCACTGTCCGCCCCGCTGTCGGCCGCGTCGCCGACCGCGCCCGTCATCGCGCCCGGCAGGCCGGGCGAGGCCGCCAGGACGCTCGGGGCGGACGAGGCGGCGACGGCGGTGCCCACCCCCACGGCGAACGCGGCCGACGTGCGGTACGCGCAGGACATGATCGTCCACCACCGGCAGGCCCTGGAGATGGCGACCCTGGCCCTCACCCACGCGGGCGACCCGACGGTCCGCGCCCTGGCCTCCCGGATCAGGGACTCACAGGGGCCGGAGATCCAGGTCATGTCCCGGTGGCTGACCGAGCAGGGCATGCGGCTGCCGGACCACCACACGAACCACGGCGCCATGCCCGGTATGGCCACCCCCGAGCAGCTCGGCGCCCTGGCCGCCGCCTCGGGCCCGGAGTTCGACCGCCTCTTCCTGCGGCTGATGACGGCCCACCACCGGGGCGCGATCACGATGTCGGCGGAGGTCCTGACCAACGGCTCGCACCTGAGGATCGAGGAGATGGCCAACGAGATCGCCACGGTCCAGGCCGGGGAGATCCGCAGGATGGCCCGCCTCCTGGCCTCCCCCTGAGGTCAGGAGCCCAGGCGCCAGGAGCGCAGGTACTCCTCCTGCTGCGTGGTCAGGTGGTCGACCTCGATGCCCGCGGCGGCGAGCTTGAGCCTGGCCACCTCCACGTCGACCTCCTCGGGAACGTCGTAGACGCCGGGTTCGAGCCGGGCCCGCTCACGGGCCAGCCAGGCCACGGCGAGGGCCTGGGCGGAGAAGGACATGTCCATCACGGCGGCCGGGTGCCCCTCGGCGGCCGTGAGGTTCACCAGACGACCCTCGGCCAGCAGCAACAGCCTGCGCCCGTCGGCCAGGACGTACTCGTCGGTGTTCGGCCGCACCCCGGGCCGCACCTCGCGGGCCAGTTCCTCAAGGGCCCTGACGTCGATCTCCACGTCGAAGTGGCCGGCGTTGGCCAGGATCGCGCCGTCCTTCATCGCCGCCAGGTGCTCACCCCTGATGACGTCGCGGTTGCCGGTCACGGTGACGAACACGTCGCCGACCACCGCCGCGGCGGCCATGGTCCGCACGTCGTAACCCTGCAGCGAGGCGTCGAGCGCCTTGACCGGGTCGATCTCGGTGACGACGACCCGGGCGCCCAGGCCCCTGGCCCGCTCGGCCACCCCCCGGCCGCAGAAGCCGAACCCGGCGACGACCACGACCTTGCCCGCCAGCAGCGTGTTGGTCGCGCGCATGATGCCGTCCAGGGTCGACTGGCCGGTGCCGTACCGGTTGTCGAACATCCGCTTGGTCCGGGTGTCGTTGACCGCGACGACGGGGAAGCGCAACGCCCGCTCCGCCGCCATCTGCCGGAGCCTGATGACCCCGGTCGTGGTCTCCTCGCAGCCGCCGGAGACCGTTTCGAGGAGTTCGGTCCGCTCGGTGTGCAGGATGTTGACCAGGTCACAGCCGTCGTCGAGAACCAGGTCGGGGACGATGTCCAGGGCCTGGTGGATGTGCCGGTAGTAGGTCTGCCGGTCGACCCCCGCCAGCGCGTGCACGCGCACGCCGTACGCGCCGAGGGCCTGGGCCACGTCGTCCTGGGTGGACAGCGGGTTGGAGGCGGCCAGCGCGATCTCGGCCCCGCCCGCCCGAAGGGCACCCATGAGGACGGCGGTCTCCGCCGTCACGTGCAGGCAGGCGGCGATCCGCAGCCCGTCGAACGGCTCGTCGGCCGCGAACCGTTCCCCGATCGCGGTGAGCACCGGCATCGCCCGCGCCGCCCACCCGATCCGCCGCTCCCCGGCGGCCGTCAGCGCGCTGTCCACGGTCCTCCCCAGATGGCCCGAAGGCCCCCGCGTGCCACGCGGGGGCCGGGTCTGACGGTTCGATCAGTAACGGTAGTGGTCGGCCTTGTAGGGGCCCTCGACGTCCACGCCGATGTACTCCGCCTGCTCCTTGGTGAGCTTGGTGAGCTTCACGCCGAGGGCGTCGAGGTGGAGGCGGGCGACCTTCTCGTCCAGGTGCTTGGGCAGCACGTAGACGCCGACCGGGTACTGCTCGGTCTTGGTGAACAGCTCGATCTGGGCGATCACCTGGTTGGTGAACGAGTTGGACATGACGAACGAGGGGTGGCCGGTGGCGCAGCCCAGGTTCATCAGACGGCCCTCGGCGAGCACGATGATCTGACGGCCGTCGGGGAAGGCCCAGGTGTGGACCTGCGGCTTGACCTCGGTCTTGACGATGCCCGGGATCTTGGCCAGGCCGGCCATGTCGATCTCGTTGTCGAAGTGCCCGATGTTGGACACGATCGCGTTGTGCTTCATCCGCGACATGTGGTCGGCGGTGATGATGTCGAAGTTGCCGGTCGTGGTGACGAAGATGTCGGCGATGCCGACGACGTCGTCGAGCGTGGTGACTTGGAAGCCGTCCATGGCCGCCTGGAGCGCGCAGATCGGGTCGATCTCGGTGACGATGACCCGGGCGCCCTGGCCCCTGAGGGCGTCGGCGCAGCCCTTGCCGACGTCGCCGTAACCGGCCACGACCGCGACCTTGCCACCGATCAGCACGTCGGTGGCGCGGTTGAGGCCGTCGATGACCGAGTGGCGGCAGCCGTACTTGTTGTCGAACTTCGACTTGGTCACCGAGTCGTTGACGTTGATCGCCGGGAAGAGCAGCGAGCCCGCCTTGAACATCTCGTACAGGCGGTGGACACCGGTGGTGGTCTCCTCGGTGACGCCCTTGATGCGCGAGGCGATCTCGGTCCAGCGCTTGTCCGGCCCGACCGTACGGCGCAGCAGCTCCAGGATGACCTGCCACTCCTCGGAGTCGCCCTCGGAGGCACCGGGGACGGCACCGGCCTTCTCGTACTCGACACCCTTGTGGACGAGCAGCGTCGCGTCGCCACCGTCGTCGAGGATCATGTTGGGGCCGTCACCGCCGGGCCAGACGAGCGCCTGCTCGGTGCACCACCAGTACTCCTCCAGGGTCTCGCCCTTCCAGGCGAAGACCGGAACGCCCTTGGGGTCCTCGACGGTGCCCTCGGGGCCGACGACCACGGCGGCGGCGGCGTGGTCCTGGGTGGAGAAGATGTTGCAGCTCACCCAGCGAACCTCGGCGCCGAGCGCGACCAGCGTCTCGATCAGCACGGCGGTCTGGATGGTCATGTGCAGCGAGCCCATGATCTTCGCACCGGCCAGCGGCTGGGAGTCCGCGTACTCCTTGCGGACGGCCATCAGACCCGGCATCTCGTGCTCGGCGAGCTGGATCTCCCGACGCCCGAAAGCGGCCAGGGAAAGGTCGGCGACCTTGAAGTCCATGAATTAACCCCTCTGGTTGATGGTCTGGCGCCGCATGCCCCCGCCGGGCTCGCCGCGTGCGCGGCCCCGCTTCGCCTCCGGGCACGGCTCTCACTCCACCGGAAAGCAGACGAAGTGAGTGTAGGCGCCCGATACGGCTCCGCGCACCTTGTGAGGCGGTAACCTTACACAAGAATGTGAGGTTTCCAGGAAAGGCGCGATATGCGGATCACCGAGGCCGCGAAACGGCTGGGAATGTCCCCCAGAATGCTCCGCTACCGCGAGGCCCTGGGACTGCTCCCGCCCGTCAGGACCCAGGGGGCGCACCGCCGCTTCGGCCAGGAGGAACTGGCCGCCGTGGCGCAGGGCGTCGAGCTGGAGAAGCGCTTCGACGTCTCCCCCGCCGAGCTGGCGTTCGCGCTGCGGGTGCTGAGCGAGCCCGCCGTCGCGCAGGCCGTACGGGATCTCGGGCTGCGGATCGGCCGCCTCCAGGCCCCGCGCAGGGCGCTGGACTTCGAGAAGGAGAAGGCCCTGCGCCTGCTCCAGGGGCGCTCCTGACCGCAGGAGGGGAACGTCGCTCCCAGGAGTGACGACGCCGGACGGCCTCCGTCGCGACAATTCTCCCCATGAACGTCGCAACCGTATTGACCGAGGCCGAACGGAGGGTCGACGCCCTGAACCTCCGGCGGGTCATCGCCTCCCCCCTCACCGACGTCGCCGTCGGCGTCCTGCTCATGTTCCTCGCCCTGGCCCAGCTTGGCGGCCGGTCCTCCCTGACCATGCTGGCCGCCGTGCTCGCCACGCTGCCGCACGTCGTACGGCGCAGGCATCCCTGGGCGGTCGTCACTCTGGTCTCCTTCGGCGCGCTCTGCCTGCTCTACACCGGCGTACTGCCCGACTACCCCCCGTTCGGCGTAGTGCTGTCCGGCGCGCTCACCCTCTACACGATCGCGCGGATCGTCGGCCCGCTCGTCGTCGGGCTGGTCATCGGCGCCCTGACGATCCTGCTCCTGGCGGCCGTGTTCCTGCTGAACGGGAGGGAGCTGCTGTCCATCGCCACGCTCGACAGACAGGCGGTCTCCCCGCTCGTCGTCCTGTTCCTCGGAACCGTCCTGCTGCTCTTCCTCGCCCATGTACGGCGCAGCGCCAGCACGATCACGGAGATGCGCGCGGGCAACCTGGAGACGCTCAGGGAGCAGGCCGCGATGGCCGAGCGGGCCAGGATCGCCAGGGAGATGCACGACATCGTGGCCCACTCCGTCTCGAAGATCGCCGTGCAGGCCGAGACCGCCCCCTACACGCTCGACGGCCTCGACGAGCGGACCCTCCAGGAGTTCGCCGAGATCGCGACCTCCGCCCGGACCACCCTCACCGAGATGCGCCGCCTGCTCGGCGTGCTGCGCGCCGACGTCGTCACCGCCCCGGAGACCGCGCCACAACCGGGGCTGGCGCGGCTTCCCGAACTGGTCGGACGACACGAGGGCGAGGTCGACCTCGACGTGATCGGGGAGGAGGTTCCCCTGCCGCAGGCCGTGGACGTCTCCGCCTACCGGATCATCCAGGAGGCGCTGACCAACGTCCGCGTCCACGCGCCCGGTGCCCGGGTCTCGATCGAGCTGGCCTACCGCCCTGCCCTGCTGGCGCTGCGGATCACCGACAACGGCCCCGGCCCCTCCGGCGACACCGAGAACGGGCACGGCCTGGTCGGCATGCGCGAACGCGCCCTCGCCCTCGGCGGCTGGTTCAAGGCGGGCCCCGGCCCCTCCGGTGGCTTCCTCATCCAGGTGGGTCTCCCCCTCGAATGACCTCCCCCGAACCTCCCGCCCCTTACGCCGAGGCTGTCACCGGCCCTCCGGCCGAAGCCCTCCCCGGTCCTCAAGCCGAGGCCCTCCCCGGGACGGCCTCCGGGGCTCCTCCCGGGACGGCCGTGGACGGCCGGATCCGGGTGCTGATCGCCGACGACCAGCCGGTCGTGCTGCGGGGCTTCGCCGCGGTGCTCAGGGCCCAGCCCGACATCACCGTCGTGGGAACCGCCCCCGACGGCGCCCAGGCCGTACGGCTGGCACGGCGGACCCGTCCCGACGTCGCGCTGCTGGACATCCGGATGCCGGAGATGAACGGCATCGAGGCGGCCCGCCGAATCCTGGAGACCGAGGCGACCAGGATCATCATGATCACCACGTTCGACCTCGACGACTACGTGTACGACGCGCTCACCGCGGGGGCGAGCGGGTTCCTGCTCAAGGACGTCAGGGCCGGAGATCTGGCGGAGGCCGTGCGGACGGTGGCCCGTGGGGACGCGCTGCTGGCCCCCAGGATCACCAGGCGACTGATCGCCGAGTTCTCCCGGCAGCGAAGGCCCGCCGCGGACGGCGGGCCGCTGACCCCACGTGAGGTCGAGGTGCTGCGGCTGATCGCCCAGGGGCTGTCGAACGCCGAGATCGCCTCCCGCCTCGTGGTCACCGAGCACACCGTCAAGACCCACGTGGCCAGGCTGCTGGCCAAGCTGAACCTGCGTGACCGCACGCAGGCCGTCATCCACGCCTACGAGACGGGACTGGTGGTCCCCGGCGCGTGAACCTCCCGGGTCACACCCGGCCGTTGGCCGCGTGCGGCCCGGGGGTGATCCCGCCCGTCTTGGCCCGGTCGAGGTCGGGCTCCAGGTAGATGACGCGGGCGATCGGCACGGCGGAGCGGATGCGCTGCTCCGCCTCGTCGATGCCCCTGGCCACCTCGGCGGCCGTGTCGTCGTGATCGACCGCGATCTTCGCGGCGACCAGAAGCTCCTCGGGGCCGAGGTGGAGGGTGCGCATGTGGATGACCCTGACCACCTCGGGGGCGCTCTCCAGGGCGGCGATGATCTGACCCTCGACCTCGGGGCCGGCGCTCTCGCCGATCAGCAGCGACTTCATCTCGACGGCCAGCACGATCGCGATGACGGCCAGCAGCACGCCGATCGCCATCGTGCCGACGCCGTCCCAGACACCGTTGCCGGTGACGACGGCCAGCGTCACACCGACCAGCGCCAGGATGAGGCCGACCAGGGCGCCCAGGTCCTCCAGGACGATGACCGGCAGCTCGGGCGACTTGGACCTGCGGATGAACTGGGTCCACGTCTGCTTGCCGCGCAGCGGGTTGGACTCCTTGATCGCGGTGCGGAAGGAGAAGCTCTCCGCGATGATCGCGAAGATCAGCACCGCGAAGGCCACGATCGGCGTCTCCACCGGGTGCGGGTCACTGATCTTGTGCCAGCCCTCGTAGAGGGAGAAGAGCGCGCCGATCGTGAACAGCACCACCGCGACCACGAAGGCGTAGAAGTAGCGTTCCCTGCCGTAGCCGAAGGGGTGCTCCGGGGTGCGCTTGCGCTCGGCCCGCTTCCCGCCGACCAGCAGCAACACCTGGTTCCCCGAGTCGGCGAGGGAGTGAATCGACTCGGCGAGCATGGACGACGAAGTCGTGACCAGGAAGGCGACGAACTTGGCCGCCGCGATCGCAAGGTTCGCGCTCAACGCCGCGATGATCGCCTTTGTACCGCCGCCCGCACTCACGACAGCCTCCGCTTACATAGTCCGAAAAAGACGAGAGGATACTATTGGGAAATTCTCGCCTTTAGTTCCGTGATGGCCGACACGGGGGTCGGATCGATCCCGTACCCCAGGGCGAGATAGGTACTCGCGTAGTCGCCCAGCCCGATCAGCGTCGCGAGCCGCTCAAGCGGATGAGCGCCCTCCGCGACGAGCTGGGTGGCCGGAACGCCCCTGTCCTCGGCCATCCGCACCGAGGCCTCACGCCGCCGCGCCTCCTGCGGATGTTCCTCCGTGTCACGCAGCATGAACAGCCGCAGCGACCGGCCCGCGTCGTCGGCGAAGATGTCCCGCTGCGCCAGCGGACCGTCGAAGGCCACCACCTGGTTGTGGTTGGCCTCCGGGATCTGCCCCCAGACGGCCGGGTACTTGCCGTTCTCGTTGAGCTGGCTGGCCCACCGGTAGGCGGCCACGGCCGAGAGCCGGGAGGAACCCCAGATCATCGGCACCGTCTCCGCCAGCTCCATGGCCAGCGTCTTGCCCGGGTTGATGAAGGACTCACTCACCGGACGGCAGCGGTGGGCGATCTCCTCAAGGCGCTTGGCGACCTCCTCGATCACCCCGTCGTCCATCTGGAGCACGCCGAGTTCGGCGGCGACCACGAGCAACGGCACCGACAGCGCCCAGACCGCCGCCCGGGGCTGCCCGCCGGTGGTCACCGGCACGAACGGCGCGCCCGACTGCCTGGCGACCGCGTGCAGCGGAGAGTTCGCCGCGGCCAGCACCAGCAGGCGGCACCCCCTGCGGACGGCCTCCGTGGCCACCGCGAGTGTCTCCTCGGTCTTGCCCGAACACGACACGGCGACCACCAGGTCCGTCGCGCCGACCCAGCCGGGCAACTGGTAGGAACGCACCGTCACGATCGGCAACGGAGCCCCGTTGCCGCACACCGCGTCGAGGATGTCACCGGCGATGCCGGAACCGCCCATGCCCGCGACCACGATCGCCCTCGGCCTGCCCTCCCCGATCACCCGGGTGAGGTCGGCCTCACGGACACCCCGATGTGAGATGCGCACCTGCGCCGCCGAGGCGGCGACGGCGCGCAACATGCCTGAGGGGTCGCCCTCGGTCAGCCACCCCTGGTCGTCGAGCCGATCCGACTCCCAGCTCACGACTTCCGAGCCTCGTCGACCAGCAGGACCGGAATGTCATCACGAACCGGATAGACCAGCCCGCACGAGGCCGAAGTACACGACAGCTCGTCCACCTCCGGCTCCGCACGCAACGGAGACTTGCAGTTGGGGCAGGCCAGGATCTCCAGCAACCACTCGTCGATCTTCACGTGCTCAGCTCCTCACGACGGCGAGGACCTCGTCCCTGATCGCCGCCATCTGAATCTCGTCGGCCGCCTCGGCGTTCAGCCTGAGCAGCGGCTCGGTGTTGGACGGACGAAGATTGAACCACCATCCGGGGCCGGAGACGGTCAGACCGTCCAGGTCGTCGAAGGTGACGCCGTCCCTGCCCTCGAAGACCTGCCTGACCCGCGCCGTCGCGGCCCGCTGGTCGGCGACCGTACTGTTGATCTCCCCGGAGGCGGCGTAGCGGGCGTAACCCGCGAGGATCTCCGACAGCGGCCTGTCCTGCTCACCCAGCGCGGCCAGCACGTGCAGCGCGGCCAGCATGCCGGTGTCGGCGAACCAGAAGTCCTTGAAGTAGTAGTGCGCGGAGTGCTCACCGCCGAAGACCGCGCCGCTCCTGGCCATCTCGGCCTTGATGAAGGAGTGCCCGACCCGGGTCCTGACCGGGACCCCGCCGTGCTCGGCGACGATCTCGGGAACGCCCCGCGAGGTGATCAGGTTGTGGATGATCGTGGCGCCGGGCTGCTTGGCCAGCTCACGGGCGGCGACCAGCGCGGTGATCGTGGAGGGCGAGACCGACTCGCCGCGCTCGTCCACGACCCAGCAGCGGTCGGCGTCGCCGTCGAAGGCGAGGCCGATGTCCGCGCCCACGTCGAGCACGGCCTTCTGCAGGTCACGCAGGTTCTCCGGCTCGATCGGATTGGCCTCGTGGTTGGGGAAGTCGCCGTCGAGCTCGAAGTAGAGCGCGGTCAGCTCGACGGGAAGCCCCTCGAAGACCACCGGCACCGTGTGCCCCGCCATCCCGTTGCCCGCGTCGACCACGACCTTCAACGGCCGGACACCGGACAGGTCGACCAGCGTGCGCAGGTGGTCCGCGTAGCCCTGCAGCAGGTCACGCCGGGAGACCGTACCGCCGCCCTCGCCGCCCTCGCCGCCCGAGGCGAGCAGTTCGGCCGCCCGGTCGCGGATCTCGGTGAGCCCGGTCTCCCCACCGATCGGCACCGCGCCCGCACGGCACATCTTCATGCCGTTGTAACGGGCCGGATTGTGGCTGGCGGTGAACATCACCCCGGCCATGCCCAGACTGCCGCTGGCGTAGTAGAGCATGTCGGTCGAGCCGAGACCGGTGTCCACCACGTCGGCCCCACGTGAGACGGCTCCGCTGGCGAAGGCCGCGGCCAGCGGAGCCGATGAGGCACGCATGTCGTGCGTGACCACGACGGACCCGGCACCGGTGACCTCAACGAAGGCCGCGCCGACCGCCCACGCGGTCTCCTCGTCTAACTCGTCCGGCACGACGCCGCGCACGTCGTACGCCTTGAAGATCCTGGCGAGGTCGCCCACTCCAGCTCCGCCCCTTTGACTCGTCTCTGCCGCCCCCAAGCCTAGGGGGTCGGTGTCCCTTTGCGCCGCCTGCTGTGTCTCCTTGCTCCGCCTGACGGCGTCGCGGGCTTGGGCGCCCTGGGTCGGTGCTTTCCCTCGTCGCTCATCCGCTGCGCTCCTTCGCTCCTCAGTCCAAGCACCGACGCGCCCAAGCCGGACACTCCTCACACACGGCGCCGGTAAGGCACATGCGAAACTCTTCACTCGCCGCGCCGAAGAAGGCCGTTCTGGGTGGGCTCTCCACTGCGGGCACCGTTGTCGGGGGCGCAAGGTGGGCGTCTCCGTGATGAGGTTCTTCTGAGCTGTGTCCCGGGTTCCGGAACCCTCGCCGCTCCGGGGGGTGGGGACGTACGGCTCAGCGGTCGCGCTGGGGCTGCGCGGGGTGGGGCTGTGGCTGGGCTGAGCGCAACACTCTCAGGTGTCCACGACGCCCGACCTCGACTCCCTGGCCCACGGGCTCGGTGCCCTTCGTCGCGGGCCTGGCCGCCTCCCGGACGGCGTTGGCGAGCGCTTCGAGGTCGTCGGTGCTCGGCGGCGCTCCGTCGCTCGGCAGCCGGACGACCTCCCAGCCCCGTGGGGCGGTGAGCCGCTCCGCATGCTCGGCGCACAGGTCGTAACAGTGCGGCTCGGCGTACGTCGCCAAGGGCCCGAGAACGGCGGTCGAGTCGGCGTAGACGTACGTGAGCGTGAATACGGCAGGCTGACTGCACGCGGTGCGGGAACAGCGGCGGACGGGGCTCACGGTGGGACCGTATCCGGTAAGCGTCCAGGGCGCCACTATCTGAGCGCTCTTAACGAGCGTGTCGCCACAATTCGGACACGTGTCCCGCCTTCCACCCGCCTGTACGGCTTGCACACCCTCCCGTCAACCCCTTTCCACCTTCCCACCAGGCATGTCTAAGCTTGGCCCGTGAGCCCGGCACCAGGTAGACCTCGCCCTCCTCGCAAACGCGACCGACACGGTCGTGGCATGCGGGGCCCGCTGGCACCCTCCCATGTGCCGATCGCCAAGTCGCGCAGCGAGCGCTTCGACGATCTCGTCCTGGACGCCGTGGACCGTCTCAAGCCCCGCTGGGGCGCCCAGCTCGCGTCCGTCGAGTTCGCGATCGAGGAGGTGCCGCCGCTGTCGGAGCTGGGCGACGGCCCGGGCCTGCTGTCCGGCGAGCCGATCCCGTTCGGCCGCTCGGAACCCGCCGTCGGCAAGCGCCCCGCCGTCGTGATCGTCTACCGGCGCCCCCTTGAGGCCAGGGCCCGCGACCGCGACCAGCTGGGAGCCCTGGTCCACGACACCGTGGTCGAACAGATCGCCGGTCTCCTGGGTCTGTCCCCCGAATCCGTAGACCCCGGCTACGAGGAAGACGACTAGCCCAATCGGGCTGCCTTACCTCACCGCCAGATCTCCCTTACCTCACCACTCCCCTCCACCACCCCCGCCCCACGCCACCCCAGGTTCCCCCGAGTACGACCCCCAGGGAACTCACCCCGGCGCCAAGAGCGGACTCCCCCAAGAACCCGACCACTCCCGGCACCGCACACAAGGCTTTTGCCCTTGTGCCTTACCGCCCCCAAGTGTGAGGGTTTCGGCCCCCTGCCTTACCAGCTCCCGGTGTGAAGCTTTTGCCCTTGTGCCCTACCGGCGCCGTGTGTGAGGAGTGTCCGGCTTGGGCGCGTCGGTGCTTGGACTGAGGAGCGAAGGAGCGAAGGAGCGAAGGAGCGAAGCGACGCAGTGACGAGGGAAAGCGCCGACTCGAAAGCGCCCAAGCCCGCGACGCCGCAGGCGGAGCAAAGAGACACGGCTTGGGCGCGTCGGCGCTTGGACTGAGGAGCGAGGGAGCGAAGCGGACGAACGACGAGGGAAAGCGTCGGCTCGAAGCGCCCGAACCCGCGACGCCGAAGGCGGAGCAAAGAGTCACAGCAGGCGGCGCAAAGAGTCACAACACCACCCCCATCGATTCCGTCGTAGGTGGCACCAGAGCCCACACTCGGGCCGCGGCGAGGGGTTGGACGGTCAGGGCCAGGCCCTTCTTGATTCGTTCGTCCATCACCCGCCCGCCGTACACGGGCCCCGATCCTTCCACCGGTAGCACCAGCACCCCGAAGGGGCCGTCGACCTTGGGGAGGCTCACCTGTTTGGTGCGGGCGGCGGGGATGTCCACCTCGAACGGTTCCGGTGCCTTTCCCTTGCGTGGCAGGACCCGCACGCTCACCTTGCCTGCCGTCTCCGGCGCGCTCAGCACGAGCCTCGCGCCCTTGTCCCCGCCGGTGTGGTTGTCGGCGACCACGCTGCCCAGGTCGATGGGGGCGGCTCCGGCGGTGAAGGCCACATCGGGTTTCTTGCCGGTCCCGGTGACCGTCACCCCGGCGAGGATGGGGGTCTCCGAGGTCAGCACGAGGGCGGCCGACCGGTCGTCCACGGCGTTCGACAGGTCCAGGGTCGCGACCGACTCGGCGGGCACTTCGAGCACCTCCTTGCCCTTGAGGGCGTAGGTCCCGTCCGAGGTGATCGCCTTGATCTCGACCAGGGTGTCGGTCTCGGCGGTCGAGGCGACCAGCAGCTGGCGGGTGCCGCCTCCGCCGGGGACGGCGGGGACCACGACGCGGGTCGCGGGAGGGGCCGAGGCTGGCAGCCAGTCCACGCCCTTTCCGCCGTGCATGATCGCCCGGGCCGCCGCGGTGACCCGGCCGGAGACGGTGCGTACCCCGACCGCCATGACGAGCGGTGAGGGCGCGACGTCCTTGAGGTCGATCGCCCTGGTCTCGCCCGGCTTCATGGTGATCACGTCGCCCGAGTCGGAGACCACCGGCCCCTCCCCCGCGTAGACCGTGAGCTCGACGGTCGCCTGGGCGAGTCCCGGGTTGGCGAGGTAGAGCGTGACGTCGGCCGCCGCCGGCCCGGGGCCGACCAGCCAGGTGTCGGCGGCGGGCTCGACGCACCGCACTCCGGCCAGCCCGCGGTGCCTGCCCGAGGTCTCCCTGCGGGTCTGGGAGGCCTCAAGGCCCGCCGCCATGTTCGCCTTGGCGGTCACGACGAGCGGGGCCGACTTGGCGGGGATCTTCTCGTGCCAGAGGGTGCCGGGGGTCCGCAGGGCCGTGACCGTGGTGTCCCCGGTGACGAGTGTGGCGGTTCCCGCGTCCTGGCCGCCCGGCGGGGTGACGACGGCGGCGTCGGTGTCACCGGGGTCGGGGCAGACGACCGTCACCGAGGCGACGGGGACCCGCCTGAGGCCCTTGGCCGGTTCGGCCTCGGGAGCGGGCCTGGTCGCGGAGGCGACGCCGTACAGGGCCAGCAGGGCGACCAGGACGAGCGCGAGGAGGCTGAACCGGTTCTCGATCAGGGACTTCATCGGCTGGACGGCTCCCTGCCTGGCTCGGGGACCTCGGTGCGAATCTGACTGTCGGCGCCGCGCGAGGCCGGGGCGGCCAGGACGGAGACGACCAGCAGCAGTACGGCCTGCGCCCACAGCCAGCGGCCGTGCCAGGGGTCGTCCTGCGGGGTGGGGGGCACGGTGACCGGCTGGGTCAGCTGCCACACGCCTATGGCACGCGACAGGCTCATCCTGGCCAGGGCGGGCTGGGAGTCGAGGGCGTGGCTGATCGTCTCGGTCACCGGCGGGACGACCACGACGAACCGTATGCCGTAGGAGGCGAGCACGTCGGCGTCGTCACCGCCCCTGCCCGAGGCCAGTCCTCCCGCGGCGACGGCGACCCGTTCCCTGGGGCCGGGCGGGGTGGGGATGTCGGCCTCGCCGACCAGCGGGGTACGGCCCCGCAGCACGGTGAAGGCCAGGGCGCCGTCCTTCTCGCGCAGCAGCAGGGTCCGTTCGCCGCCGCCGGAGTTGAGGGCGGCCAGCGCGGGCATCACGTCGCCGACGTCACCCCCGAGGGGGCCGCCCGCCCCCCTGGTGATCCACATTCCGGCCGCGAGGACCGGGGTCGAGAACGCGACGGCGACGACGGCGACCGCCACGGCCCTGCGCGGCCCGCCCGCCTTCCTGAGGTCGGCGATGCGGTTGGCGGTGAGCGCGGCGACGACGAGCATGCCGATCGCGGCGAGGGCGAGCGGCACGCCGGGCCAGGCGGGGGCCCGGGTGTCGGCGTTCAGCGAGGTGACCGGGGTTCTGCTGACCAGGATCGCGACCAGCGTGCCGAAGAGCGCGACACCCCAGCCGACGGCGACGACCGTCCGGTCACGGCGCATCAGCAGCGCGGCCAGGCAGGCGGCGATGAGGCCGCCCGTCACCCACAGCGGCGGCATCCCCGGGCCGCCGGGGCTGAGCAGCAGCAGCGAGGAGGCGGGCAGCGCGGCGTCGACCAGCTCGGGCCGGTGCAGGCCCGCTTCGAGCAGCAGCAGGCCGGGGGTGGAGACCACCTGGACCAGCCAGGGCAGCAGCAGCGCCACCGGGACGCCGAAGGCGATGACGACCGAGCCGGTCAGTCCCCTGCGGGGGAAGGCCAGCGCGGCCAGCGCGCCCAGGACCAACGTGAGCGGGTAGATCAGCGGGGCGAAGGCCGTACCGACGGCCAGCAGCAGGCCGAGTCCCCAGGCGGCGCGGCGCGCCCGGCGCGGGTCGGCGGTCAGCATCCTGGTGGCCAGCGCCGCGTAGCAGGGCAGCAGCGTGAAGACCACGGCGGTGCCGAGTCTCCCGGCCGCGATCGCCCCGGTGGCGACGGGCAGCAGCGCGTAGGAGGCGCCGAGCCAGACGCGGGTCCAGCGGCCCGGGATCATCGCCCTGGTCGCGGTGTAGGCGGAGAGCCCGGCCAGCGGCACGCAGCCGAGCAGCAGCACGGTCACGGCGAGCCAGGGTTTGCCGAACAGCACCGTGGACAGCCCGGCGAGCACCGCCACGTACGGCGGCGCCCACCCGTCACCGCCGAGTCCCGCCTGACGGTAGCCCTCGGTGTAGAGGTCCCACAGGTCGGAGGCGCCGCCGATCACGGGGACGAGCGCGCCACCGCCCAGCCGGGAGCCGCCGAGCAGGCCGCGTTCCGCGACCAGCGTGACGACGGCCAGGACCAGGAACAGCGCCATGCCCGGACTGCCGAACAGGCGCCGGGTCGCCCCGACGTCGTCGGTGAGCAGCTCTTCCCCGTCCTCCTGGACGGGGGTCGCGGCGTGGTGGCGTCCCGCCGACTCGACGAGGCCGTTGCCCGCCAGGTAGCCCTGGAACCGGTCGGCCAGCCGACGGTAGCCCGCGCCCGGCGGGGTGAGCAGCCTGGCCGCCGCGGCGCCGCCGCGTCTCCTGCCCGCGGCGCGGACGCGTCTGGCCCTGACGAGCCTGCCCGGGTGCCTGAGGATCGAGCCGAGCGCGAGCGCCTCGTCCAGCGCGTCGGCGGGCTGTTTGGCCAGCAGGAACAGCAGTGTGCTGACCAGCGAGCCGAAGAGGTTGCGCAGCAGCGCCCACGGCAGCGACCGCGCGGGCAGGTTCGCCATGACCACGAACATGGCGTTGCGGCGGTCGAGGCGGCGGGGGTGGTCGCCGCTGACGGTGATGCGGCGGCGGCGCCTGCCGGCCGCCTCCGCGTGCCAGGCGACGGCCTGGGTGACGTTGCGGACCCGGTATCCGGCGCTCCTGATCCGCCAGCACAGGTCGAGGTCGTCACGGAACAACGGCAGGAAGGGGTCGAGGCCGCCGACCTCCTCCCAGACGTCCCTGCGGACCAGCATTCCGGCCGTGGAGACCGAGAGCACGTCCCTGGCGCCGCTGTACTGGCCCTGGTCGAACTCGCGGGGTTCGATGCCGGTGTCCCTGCGTCCTCGCAGGTCCACGGTGACGCCGACCTCAAGCAGGAGCCGCCGGTCGAGCCAGTCGCGGAGCTTGGGGCCGAGTACGGCCGCGCCCGGGTCGTCGTCGGCGGCCTTCAGCAGGGCTTCGAGGGCGCCGTCGTCCGGCGCGCAGTCGTCGTGCAGCAGCCACAGCCACTCGTTTCCCTCAGAGGGCCCGAGCCGGTCGAGGACCTCGGCCACGGCCTGGCCGAAGCTCGTCGAGCGCGGCAGCGTGAGCACGGCGTTGCGGCCGAGGGTACCGGTCAGCAGCGCGGCGCTGCCGTCCTTGCTGCCGTTGTCGACCCCGACCGCCCGGTCGATGGGGCGGGTCTGCCGCAGCAGCGCGGCGAGGGTCTCCCCAAGCCAGCGTGCGCCGTCGTGGGCCACGACGATCGCGGTGACGGTGTGGTTGGGGCGGGGGGAGTCGGTGCTGGACATGCGTCCCGTGTTCAGGAAGGGCTGATGATCGGCGCGACCACGATACGGCACCCTCTGTTGAGGTATGCCTGATGCACCAAAAAAGGAGCATGTGGCCGGTCGGCCACATGCTCCGTCGATATATGATCAAGCACTCTCCGTGAACCCGTGGCCCCCGGTGAGCGCGTCAATCGTCCGCTCAGACCGCCTCGCGCTTGATCCTGCGGCGCTCCCTCTCGGAGAGCCCTCCCCAGATCCCGAACCGCTCGTCGTGCTCCAGAGCGTACTCAAGGCATTCGGCACGCACCTCGCACGAGCGGCAGACCTTTTTGGCCTCCCGAGTGGATCCCCCCTTCTCGGGGAAGAACGCCTCGGGGTCGGTTTGCGCGCACAGCGCGCGTTCCTGCCAACCAAGCTGCTCTTCAGCGATGCTGTCCTGTGCGATGACCAGGTCGGCCACTGCACACCTCCCTGCCGCCTGCCCGCAAATGGAGCCCCCCTATGAACGCCTCCCCTCTTACCCACCAGCGGGAAGGCGTAACAACACGTGTGTAATTACACGCGCGTGGCCTGTGTGACGTCAAGCGGCATGCCGGTATCCGGGGAAAGACCTGCTCTCCCCGGTAGTGGATCGTCCTACTGCCAAATACGGCGTTCACCCCGGTCTCCCGTGACGATCGCCTGGCTCTTCAGTGCTCTCGGCGGTCGGAACCGTACCAGGACATGTTCTGCTCCTGACCGGGACCCACCCTTTCTCTGTCCGGACTTTCCTCTCCCGTTACCTGGGTCGAGCGCTCCGGTTTGTAAATCGCGGTGGGGTCGATGGGGGGCTGCGAGTCCCACGAGCGCCCCGAGGGGCTCGGGCCGTTGAGCGGGTCGCCCTGGTATGCGGCGGGGTCGAACCTCAGCGTCGTCTCGGCCGGGGCCTCCCACTGGCCGCCGCCCTGCTGGTACGGCTGCGCCTGCGGGTACCCGAGGTTGTCGTAGTTTCCGCCCTGCTGGGGGGTCTGGGGGTTCGAGGTGTACTCGGGGACGCGCAGCTGCGGTTCCGGCGTGCCCGCCTGCGACTGCTGGTAGTTCTCCGCCTGCTGGTAGGCCTGCGCCATCTGCTGCGAGCGGGGGTCGACCGGGTCGGGCGCCGGGTAGTGCAGGTTCGGCTCGGTCTGGCGGACGTACTCGGAGCCGGAGTAGCCGGTGAACGGCTGGCCGTAGTTGTCCGGCGGCTGCGGGAAGGAGTGCTGCCCCTGCGCGTCGAACGTCAGCCGCGGCTCGCTGTCGGAGCCGTACGGCGCGGCCGCCTGCGGTTCGGGGCGGCCGCCGTAGGAGTCGGCGCCGTGGAACTGCCCGGCCTGCCGGCCGTACCCGGTGGCCTGGGGCTCGGCGGGCGGCGGGTAGGCGGACGGCTGGGGGTCGGCGTAGGCGTCGGTGTAGGACGGGGCCTGCGGCTGTGACGGTGGCTGCTGCTGAGGCTGCGGCTCCGTCCTCGGCCCGTAACCGGACTGGTCGTAGGCGGGCGGGTCGTAGGACGGCGCCGGAGGCTGGACGTCCGCCGGGACGTACGGCCCCGGGTTGTAGGACTCACCGTAGGAATCGTTGTAGGACTCCGCGGCGCCGTAGGAGGGGGCCGGGGAGGCGTGGGAGCCGGTCTGCGGGGTCAGCAGGTCCTGGCCGTGCCTCTCGCCGTATCCCTCGGCGCCGTACGCCTCGGCGGCGGCCGGGCCGGGGGGAAGGGCGGGCTGGCTGTGCGCGGGCCTGCTCGCGGGGGCGGGCGGAGCCTGCTGCGCGAACCCGTGGCTCCCCTGGTCCTGGACCGGGAAGCCGTGACCGCCCTGGTCCTGGGCCGCGAAACCATGACCGCCCTGGTCTTGGACCGGGAAGCCGTGGCCGCCCTGGTCTTGGACCAGGAAGCCGTGGCCGCCCTGGTCCTGGACGGGGAAGCCGTGCTGGGCCGTCTCCTGGGGGCGGGCCGCCTGCTCGTACTGCGGCGGGACCTGCTCGTGCGGCGGCCGGCCGTGCGAGGGGGGCTGTTCCTGGACGTTGGCCCCCTGCGGCGCGCCCTGCTGGTCGTACGGCGGGAAGCCGTGCTGCTCCTGGGGCGGGAAGCCGTGCTGCGGGACCTGCTCCTGGGGGTGGGCCCCCGGGAAGGGCACACCGGGCTGTGCGCCGGGCTGCGGAACGGAGTGCGCGCCGGGCTGCGGGGTGGGGAAGGCCTGGCCGTGGGAGAAGGCGGGTTCCTTCCGCGCGGGCCCGGCGGCGGCCATCCTGGGCAGGAGATAGGCCAGTGCGAGGCCGGTCAGTCCAAGGGTGGGGAGGCTGACGAGGAGGAACTCGACCTTCTCCATGAGGCCGGTCTCACCGGCGAACAGGCCGCCGAAGAGGCCGACCGTGCCGAACAGGGCGGCCAGGCCGAGCGTGCCGACCGCGATCTGCGTCATGAGCTTCAGCCGCGCGATCGCCGGGCCCGCGTTTGCCGCCAGCAGCACGGCGCCGACGAGCAGCGCGGTGGTCACCGGGGAGGTGAGTCCGCCCACCTGGCCGGCCGCGCGAAACGCGAAGGACCCTCCGAGCGATGTACCGAACAGCAGCCGCTCGACATCGACGAGAACGCCCGTGGACGCTACGGCGATCATGAGCCACGCGGCCGGCTCCCTGAGCCTGCCCGCTTCCGCATTGATCACGATTACTCCCAAAGGGTTCTCAGGTAAACCCGGGGCAAGTTTTGCACATGGCCGACTTAGGTGTCTGGAGTCCCAGCAAGCCCACTTATCCCATAAGTACTACATAGCATCCTATTCGGACATATTTCGGGCAGCCCTGAAGATCAGCCTGCCAGCGAAGACGCCGTGCATAACGATCAAGACAAGTCGTCCCGTCCCCTTGACGAACGCTCCCATACCCCATCAGGGCGGGACCGGTACGGCAGTGGAACACTGGACCGCATGCGCATTGTGTCCCTCGCAGGTGGGATCGGCGGTGCCCGTTTCCTGCGCGGCCTCCGTTCCGTCGTCCCCGATTCAGAGATCACCGTCATCGGCAACACCGGCGACGACATCACCCTGTACGGCTTGCAGGTCTGCCCCGACCTGGACACCGTCATGTACACCCTGGGCGGCGGCATCGACGAGGAGCAGGGCTGGGGCAGGCAGAAGGAGAGCCACGTCGTCAAGGAGGAGCTGGCCGCCTACGGCGTCGAACCGCAGTGGTTCGGCCTGGGGGACCGCGACTTCGCCACGCACATCGTGCGCACCCAGATGCTCTCCGCCGGATACCCCCTGTCGGCCGTCACCGAGGCGCTGTGCGCCCGCTGGCAGCCCGGCGTGCGGCTGATCCCGATGACCGACGACAGGGCCGAGACCCACGTGGTCATCTCCGACGAGCGGGGCCGCAGGGCCGTCCACTTCCAGGAGTGGTGGGTACGGCTGCGCGCCTCGGTCCCCGCCGAGCGGATCATCCTCGTCGGCGCGGAGGAGGCCCGTCCCGCCCCCGGCGTGCTCCAGGCCGTCGCCGAGGCCGACGTGGTGATCCTGCCCCCCTCCAACCCCGTGGTGAGCATCGGCACGATCCTGCAGATCAAGGGCATCCGCGAGGCCCTTGAGGCCAAGACGGTCGTCGGCGTCTCCCCCATCGTCGGCGGCGCCCCCGTACGCGGCATGGCCGACGCCTGCCTGACCGCGATCGGCGTGGAGACCACCGCCCAGGCGGTCCTCGACCTGTACGGCTCGCCGCTGATCGACGGCTGGCTGGTCGCCGAGGAGGACGCCGGGGTCGCCCTCGACGGCGTGCGCGTCGAGGCCCGTCCCCTGATCATGCACGACGTCGAGGCCGCCGCCGACATCGCGCGGGCCGCCCTCGATCTTGCCGTCTCCCTGGCCGGGACCGGCGGCTCGGACGGGGAGGCCCGATGAGCAGGGTCCGCCGTACCAGGGCCGGCTCCCAGGACGCCAGGCTGGAGATCTTCGCCGTCCCCGGCATCCCCGAGGTGAGGGAGGGCGACGACGTCGGCGGGCTGATCGCGGACGCCGTGCCCGACCTGCGTGACGGCGACATCCTCGTCGTCACCTCCAAGATCTCCAGCAAGGCCGAGGGGCGGGTCAGGCGAGGCATCACCCGGGCCGAGGCCATCGCCGCCGAGACCACCCGGGTCGTGGCCCGCTGGGGCGAGACGGTGATCGCGCAGACCACGCACGGGTTCGTCATGGCCGCGGCCGGGGTCGACGCCTCCAACACCGAGACGGGCACCGTCGTGCTGCTGCCCGTCGACCCCGACGCCTCCGCCACCGCGGTGCGGGAGAGCGTACGGCGCAGGCTCGGCGTCTCGGTCGGCGTCATCGTCTCCGACACCTTCGGCCGCCCGTGGCGCAACGGCCAGACGGACGTGGCGATCGGCGTGGCGGGGGTGACCCCCATCCTCGACTACCGGGGCATGTCCGACGACCACGGCAACGCTCTTGAGGTCACCCTGACCGCGGTCGCCGACGAGCTGGCCGCCGCGGGTGACCTGGTCAAGGGCAAGCTCGCCCAGACCCCGGTGGCGGTGATCAGGGGGATGGCCGAGTACACCACCCAGGAGGACGGCCCCGGCGTCCGCGAACTGGTCCGCCCGTCGGAGGAGGACATGTTCCGGTACGGTTCGCGGGACGTGCTCTTCGCCCGCAGGACCGTGCGTTCCTTCTCCGCCGAGCCCGTCGACGGCGCCAAGGTCCGCAGGGCCGTGGAGGCCGCGATCGCCGCCCCCGCCCCGCACCACACCACGCCGTGGCGGTTCGTCCTTCTTGAGTCGCCCGAGGTCAGGACCAAGCTCCTGGACGCCATGCGGGAGGCGTGGATCGCCGACCTCCGGGGGGACGGGTTCTCCGAGGAGGCGATCACCAGGCGGGTCGCGCGCGGGGAGGTGCTGCGCGGCGCGCCGTACCTGGTGGTGCCCTGCCTGGTGACGGACGGCTCGCACACCTACCGCGACGAGCGGCGCAACGCGGCCGAGCGGGAGATGTTCGTGGTCGCGGCGGGTGCCGGGGTGCAGAACCTCCTGGTCCAGCTCGCGGTCGAGGGGCTCGGCTCGGCCTGGGTCTCCTCGACGATGTTCTGCCGCGACGTGGTCCGCGAGGTGCTCGGGCTGCCCGGCGACTGGGACCCGATGGGCGCCGTCGCCGTCGGCCGCCCCGCGGCCCCGCCCAGGGACCGCGCCCCGAGAAAGGCCGACGACTTCATCGTCGTCCGCTGACCCTTTCACCGTCCCCCGGTTTCCAGTCCCCTCCTGGGCACCCCCCGCCGGGGAACTCTCCGCGGACGACCGGGCCCGGCCCACGGGCGGGCACGACGGCCCGCCCCGGTCGCGCGGGACCGGCCCGGTCTCCCCGTACGGCGACGCCCTCGCGGGGTGGAGTCCGCCCCCGGCGCCCGGCCCCACTCCTCCACGACGTCACTCCTGCGAGCGCGTCCCCGCCGCCCGGCGGCCCCGTGGCGGCGCGGAGCGGCCCCAAGCACGGCCCTCGTACAGTTGCTATGGACCGCTGATCTACGTATCCGTTGCAGTCGACGCCCCAGCATGTGCTTTGGAGTGTGACGATGGAAGAAATCGCAAGGTCAGATGCTCCGCGTCGGATGCCCGCACGGCTGCGTTCGCTCGCGACGGTCCTGATCGCCGCCCAGTGCGGTTTCTGGGGTGGCCGTGTCCTCGATGCGAGTTTCGGCGAGGACCTGCTGCTCGGCGGGGTCGTCGCGCTGGCCGTCGCCGGTGCGACCGGGATCGGTTTCCTCACCCTGAGGCGGCTGGGAGACGCCCTGGTCAGGTGGCGGGGGCACCGGACGGCCCTTGAGGCGGCCAGGGCGGAGCTGTTGTGCGCCGCCGCCATCGCGCAGGAGCGCGAGCGGATCGCCCGCGACCTGCACGACCTGCTCAGCCATGGGATCTCCACGATCGCCCTCAAGGGCGAGCTGGCCCGGCGGATCACCCCCGCGGAGTCCCCCCGGGTCAGGGAGGAGCTCTCGGAGATCATCGAGATCTCACGCAAGGCTCTGGCCGACGTCCGCGAGCTCTCGCACAACCACAGCAGGATGTCGTTGCGGGACGAACTGGACTCGGTGCTCTCGACGCTGTCCGGCCTGGGCATCAGGGTCGAGGCGGACATCTCCCCCGAGCCTCTCGACCCGGACACCGGGACCGTCCTGGCGATCGTGTTGCGCGAGGGAGTCACCAACCTCCTCAAACACGGCACCGGCCGGTGGTGCGAGGTCTCCGTCCGGTCCACGGGCGAGGCGGTCACGATGGTCCTGGCGAACGACTGCGCGCCGGGCAGCCCCTGGCGCCCGGCGAAGGACGGCAACGGGCTGGCCAACCTCGCGTCCCGGGTCGCCACGGTCAACGGCCGTTTCTCCGCGGCCCGTTCCGGCGGCCGGTTCGTCCTTGAGGTCGCGATCCCCAGGGACACCTTCTCCCCCGGCTCCCCGGGGTCCCCGAACTCCCTGGGCTCCTCCGGTGCCTCCGGCGCCCCGGCCGAGCGGACGTCAGGAGAGCCACCCCGATTCCTGTGCGAGACGTAGCGCGTCGATGAGGTTGCGCGCGCGCAGTTTGCCGACGATGGCGGTGAGGTAGTTGCGCACGGTCCCCGGCGACAGCGACAGGCGGGCGGCGATCTCCCGCGCTCCCGCCCCCGACCCGGCCATCCTGAGCACCTCGGCCTCGCGCAGCGTGAGGGGGTTGGCCCCGTCGTTCCACGCGGCGAGCGCCAGCTTGGGGTCGAAGACGTGCTGCCCGTCGGCCACGGCCCGTACGGCGTGGGCGAGTTCCTCAGGCGGGGCGTCCTTCAGGACGTATCCGGAGACCTTCGCCTCGATGGCGCGGTGCAGCGTCCCCGGTCTTCCCAGGCCGGTGAGGATGAGGGTGCGGCATCCGGGCAGGGTCTCGCGCAGCCTGTTGGCGGCGCTGATGCCGTCGAGTCCCGGCAGGCCCACGTCGATCAGGGCCACGTCGGGCCGGTGCCGTACGGCCTCGGAGACGATCCGGTCGCCGTCGCCGACCTCGGCGACCACCTTGAGATCGTCTTCGAGTTCGAGCAGGGCCACCAGTGCGCCCCGGATCATGTTGACGTCCTCGGCTATCAGGACTCGGATCACTACGCCCCCTTGGCTGGTGTGCCGCTTTTCTGCGAAAAATCCACCTGTAGCGCTTTAAAAGCCGTCATATCCCACCAAATAGGTCGGGTGCGAGGCTGGTTCAAGTGTTCCTCGATCGGCTCCGGCCATGCTGGGACCCGGTCGAACGCACGCCGGAGGCCGAGCCGCCGAGGGGGATGTCGATGAGCACCGTCACGCACGAACCGCCCGAGCCCGTGACCACGGGCCCCGCCTCTCCGATGCGCGAGCGCGTCGCCGCGCTGACGTGGATGCGGGCCCGTGCCAGGGTGGGGCCCGGCGAGCAGGCCTCCCGGGCGCAGCACGCCAAGGGCAAGCTGACCGTCAGGGAACGGCTTAGGCTGCTGTTCGACGAGGGGACCTTCACCGAGATCGAGGCCTTCCGCAGGCACCGCGCGACGGGCTTCGGCCTTGAGGACCGCAGGCCGTACACCGACGGCGTGGTGTGCGGGTGGGGGCGGGTGCACGGGCGCAAGGTCTTCGCCTACGCGCACGACTTCCGGATCTTCGGCGGCGCCCTCGGCGAGGCCCACGCCGAGAAGATCCACAAGGTGATGGACCTCGCGGAGACGACGGGCGCCCCGATCGTCGGGCTGTGCGACGGCGCGGGCGCGCGCATCCAGGAGGGGGTGACGGCGCTGGCGGGCTACGGCGGGATATTCCAGCGCAACGTCCGCGCCTCCGGGGTGATCCCGCAGATCAGCGTGGTGGTCGGCCCCTGCGCCGGGGGCGCGGCCTACTCCCCCGCGCTCACCGACTTCGTCTTCATGGTGCGCGGGGTGGCGCAGATGTTCATCACCGGCCCCGACGTGGTCCAGACGGTGACCGGAGAGAGCGTCACCCACGAGGAGCTCGGCGGCGCCGACGTGCACGCGCGCTCCGGCGTCGGCTCCTTCGTCTACGACGACGAGGAGACCTGCCTGGCGGACGTCAGGTACCTGCTGTCGCTGCTGCCGTCCAACAACCGGGAGTCCGCGCCCGTCCTCGCGCCCGCCGACCCGCCGGACCGGCGGGTGGAACGGCTGCTCGACCTGGTCCCGGTCGAGACCGGCCGCGCCTACGACATGCGAGCGGTGATCGAGGAGATCGTGGACGACGGCGAGATGCTGGAGCTGCACGAGCAGTGGGCGCCGAACGTCGTGTGCGCGCTGGTCAGGCTGGACGGGCAGGTCACCGGCATCGTCGCCAACCAGCCCGCCAGTCTCGCCGGGGTGCTCGACATCGACGCCTCGGAGAAGGCCGCCAGGTTCGTCCAGTTCTGCGACGCCTTCAACATCCCGCTGGTGACGATGGTCGACACCCCGGGTTTCCTGCCCGGGACGGACCAGGAGCACGGCGGCGTCATCAGGCACGGCGCCAAGCTGCTCTACGCCTACTGCAACGCCACGGTCCCCCGCGTCCAGCTCGTCCTGCGCAAGGCGTACGGCGGCGCCTACATCGTGATGGACTCGCGCTCCATCGGGGCCGACCTTTCGCTGGCGTGGCCGACCAACGAGATCGCGGTGATGGGCGCCGAGGGCGCCGCGAACGTCATCTTCAGGCGGGAGATCGCCGCGGCCGAGGACCCGAAGGCGGTCTTCGACCTGCGGACCGAGCAGTACCGCCAGGAGCTGATGCACCCCTACCACGCGGCGGAACGCGGCCTCGTCGACGACGTCATCGACCCGGCCGACACCCGCTCCGCGCTGATCGGCGCCCTGGCGATGCTGCGCGGCAAGCACCGGGTGCTGCCCTCGCGCAAGCACGGAAACCAGCCACAGTGACGCCGACGGTGACGGTGACAGTGACAGCGACGCCGATCCTGGTCGTCCGGGGCGAGGCGGGAGCCGAGGAGCTCGCCGCTCTCGCCGTCGTGCTGCTCGCGCTGGGCAGGCGGGGCACACCCGGTGCCACACCGCCCGGCGAGGGCGCCTCACGGCCCGTCCCATGGTCGGAGGGGCTGGACGGCTACCGTCCGCCCGGCTCCTGGGCCTCCGGTGAGCACCCCTCCTGGGCGGGGCTTCCCCGGGAGTCCCGCCACCCGTAGGACCGAACCGTGGACGGCCCCGCCGAAGACACGCGACGTGGACGGCCCGGCCGCGCCGTTCACAGGACCGGATCGCGGGCGGGCCCCGCCGAAGACGCGCGGCGTGCCGTTCACAGGACCGAGTCGCGGCCGTGTGGCAGCTCCCAGTCCGCCTCGACCGGTTCGACCTCGATCCGCGCCGGACCCGGCCTGCGGATCGAGGAGCGGTCCCTGCGGAAGGTCCCGAAGTCCGTGGTGTCGCGGAAGGCGGGCCGCTGGTACAGGTCGCGGGCGTAGGCCCACAGGTTCGGGAAGTCGCTCAGGCTCCGTTCGCTGATCTTCCCGAGCGGGTTGTCGAGGAGGTCGAAGCGGGCCAGGGTCGGCCACAGCCAGACGTCGGACTCGGTGATCGTGTCCCCGAACAGGAACCGGCGGGTGGCCAGGCGCCTCTCCATCCGGTCGAGGACGGCGACGACACGCCCGCGCGCCGCCTCGTACCCCTTCTGGGTGGTGGTCATCGCCACCTCCCAGGCGCCGCCGTTGAGGTCGGCGTGCAGGTAGGCGTTGAGCCTGTCGATCTCCGCGCGCAGCTCGGGCGGGTAGAGCCGGACCTCCGGGTCGCCCCACTCCTCGAACTGGGTGCCGAGGTCCACGGTGATGGCGGCGTAGTCGTTGCTGACGAGGCCGCCGGTCACCCGGTCCCACAGCGCGGGCACCGAGACCGGGCCGTCGTAGCCGGGCACGGTCGCCTCGTAGGCCTGCCTGAGGCGGCCGAAGCCGTTCACCGGGTCGGGGCCGCGCCGGGGGCCGAAGGTCCACCCCTCGGCGCCGAGGTCGTCCTCGACGTAGGACAGCGTGACGACCTCCCGCAGACCCTTGAGGTCGCGCACGATGGCCGTCCGCTGCGCCCAGGGACACGACCAGGCCAGATAGAGGTGGTAGCGGCCGGGCTCCGCGGGGTAACCGCTTGAGCCGTCGGCGGTGACACGTCCCTTCAGCGCGGAACCGTTCACTGAATTGCCTCCGTCGTTGGTCGGGGCCGGGCGGCCGGGACGAGGTGGGCCGTACCCGCCTGTTCGGACGGCCGGTCGAGTCTGGGGATCGCGGCCAGCAGTTCGCGCGTGTAGTCGGCCCGGGGCGCGGTGAAGATCTGGCCGACGTCGCCGGTCTCGACGACGCGACCCTCCTTGAGCACCACGACCCGGTCGCTGACGTGGTGGACGACGCCCAGGTGGTGGGAGACGAACAGGTAGGCCATCCCCAGCTCCGCCTGCAGGTCGGCCAGCAGGTCGAGCACCTGCGCCTGCACCGAGACGTCCAGGGCGGAGACCGGCTCGTCGCAGACCAGCACCCGGGGCCGCGGGGCCAGGGCGCGGGCGATGGCGACCCGCTGCCGCTGGCCTCCCGACAGCTGCCGGGGGCGGCGTTCCAGCACGCCGCCGTCGAGCCCGACCTGGTCGAGCAGCAGCAGGGCCTGGTCGCGGCGTTCCGCGCGGGGCACCCCGCCGACCATGAGCGCCTCGTCGAGGATGCGCCTGACGCTGAAGCGGGGGTCGAAGGAGCTGAGCGGGTCCTGGTAGACCACCTGGACGTGACGGCGGGCCTCACGGCGCTGCCGTGCCGTCATCTCCCCCCAGGTCCTGCCCTCGACCAGTGCCTGCCCGCCGTCGGATTCGAGGAGGCCGAGCACCAGTCTGGCGACGGTCGTCTTGCCCGACCCCGACTCGCCGACCAGTCCGAGCGTCTCACCCGCGCGCAGCTCGAAGGAGACCTCGTCGACGGCGCGCCGCCCACGGAAGTCCTTGACCAGGCCGCGCGCCTCGATCACCACCTCCCCCGGGGCACGGCGCGGCTCGGGCCGTACGTGCCCGGAGGTCGCCGACAGGCGGGTGCCCCTGCTGTGCTCTCCCGGGATGGCGGCCAGCAGCGCCCGGGTGTAGGGGTGGGACGGGGCGGTGAGGACCCGGCCGGTCGGCCCCTCCTCGACCACCGTCCCGTCCTTCATGACCAGCACCCGGTCGGCCAGCCGCGCGACGACCGCCAGGTCGTGGCTGATCAGCAGCAGCGCGGTGCCCGCCCGCCGCCGTTCGTCGAGCAGCCGCAGGATCTGCGCCTGCACGGTGACGTCGAGCGCGGTCGTCGGCTCGTCGGCGATGAGCAGCTCGGGGTCGCAGGCGATGGCCGAGGCGATCAGCGCCCGCTGGCGCAGGCCGCCGGACAGCTCATGCGGGTACTGCCCGGCCCGCAGTTCGGGCTCGGGCACCCCGACCTCGCGCAGCAGCTCGATGACGCGCCCGTCGATCTCGGCGCGCGGCACCGCGCGGTGCAGCCTGAGCGTCTCGGCGATCTCCCTGCCGACCGGCCGCAGCGGGTCGAGGGAGACCAGCGCGTCCTGCAGGACGTAGCCGATCCCGGTGCCGCGCACCTGACGCCACTGCCGTTCGCCGAACGCCAGGGCGTCCTGCCCGCCGACGCGCAGCCGGGCGGCGCCGACCGTGGCGCCCTCTCCGGTGAGCCCGATGAGGCTGCGGGCGGTGACGCTCTTGCCCGAGCCGGACTCCCCGACGATCGCCACGCACTCGCCGGGGCTCACCGCCAGGGACACTCCCCGTACGGCCTCGATCGCCCCGAAGGACACGGTCAGGTCCTCGACCTCGACCAGCGGGTCACCGTTCATCGGTCCCTCCCCTCAAGGCGCCGCTGCAGGGCGCGTCCGACGACCGTGATCGACAGCACGGTGAGCGTGACGGCCGCGCCGGGGAAGACCGCGACCCACCACGCGACCGAGAAGTAGTCCCGCCCGCCGGCCAGCATCGCCCCCCACTCGGGGGCCGGCGGCCTGGCGCCCAGCCCGAGGAAACTGAGCGAGGAGGCCGCGACCAGCGCGGTGCCGACCTCGATGGTGGCCAGTACCAGCAGCGGGGCGAAGGCGTTGGGCAGGATGTGACGCAGGACGATCCGGCTGCGGGTGAGGCCGAGCGAGGTCGCGGCCTCCACGTGGCCCGAGCGGCGGATCACCATCGTCTGCACCCTGACCAGCCGGGCGTAGCTGGGCATCGTGTACAGCGCGATGGCGTAGATCGAGTTGAGGGTGCCGGGGCCGGTGATCGTCAGGACGAGCAGGGCCAGCAGCAGGGTGGGCAGCGACAGCGTCACGTCCGTCAGCCGCATGATGATCTCGTCGGCGACCCGCCCGCCGAGCGCGGCCAGCAGCCCAAGCAGGGTGCCCGCGCCCACCGCGAGCACCGTGGCGCCGACCCCGGCCAGCAGCGACTGGCGGGCGCCGTACACGATGCGGGTGAAGACGTCCCTGCCGATGGCGTCGGTGCCGAACGGGTGGCCCTCCCCCGGAGGTCGCAGCGCCATCAGCGCGTCCGACTCGTGGGGGGCGCCGTCGGTCAGCAGGCCGGGCGCCACGGCGGCCAGGACGATCAGGGAGAGCGCGATGCCCGCGGCCCAGACGCCCGGCCGGACGCCGGGTCGTTCACGGGTCGCGGCCCGCAGGGTGACGGCCGTCATGTGGCCTCCCTCAGCCTGGGGTCGATGACCAGGTAGAGCAGGTCGATCAGGGCGTTGACGACGACGTAGACGGTCGCGGTGAGCAGCGTGACGCCCATCACGACCGGCAGGTCCTTGCCGGTGACGGCGCCGAGCATGAGCGTGCCGAGTCCCTGTCTGGAGAAGACCTGCTCGATCACGACCATGGCGCCGAGCAGCAGCCCGAACAGCCATCCGGCCAGGGTGACGACCGGCAGCAGGGCGTGTCTGAGGGCGTGCCTGAGCCGTACGGCGGCGTCGGACATGCCGCGGGCGCGGGCGGTCAGCACGAACGGCTCGTCCAGCGCCCGTTCCAGTCCCTCCCGCATGACCTGGGCCAGCAGGGCCGTCACGGGCAGGGCCATGGAGATCGCGGGCAGGACCAGCCCCGCGAGGCCGTCACCGCCCGCCGCGGGGAACCAGCCGAGCTGGAAGGAGAAGACCGTCAGCAGCAGGATGCCCACCCAGAAGATCGGCACGGAGGTGCCGACGAGTTCGGCGCCGGAGGAGACCCCGCGGATCCAGCGGGAGCGCTTGGCGGTCAGCAGCGCCAGCACCGTCGCCAGCACCAGCGCCAGCCCCATCCCGGCGGCGGTGAGCTGGAGCGAGGCGCCCAGCTGCGACCAGATGGCCGTGCCGACCGACTCGTTGAGCTGGTAGGAGTGGCCGAGGTCGCCCCTGACGACCATGCCGAGGTAGGAGAGGTACTGCGTCAGGACGGGCCTGTCGAGCCCGTAGTCGGCGATGATCTGCGCCTTGACCTGCGGGGAGACGATCGAGGTTCCCACCAGTGCGTCGGCCACGCTGCCCGGGGTGAGCTGGAGGGCCGCGAAGGAGACCGTGGCCGCCCCCCAGATCACCAGGAGTGAGGTGGCCAGCCTGACCAGCGCCGCGCGCAGGCGGCGCCGGTGGCGGAGGCCGGGGACGGTCCCGCTCATCGCGCGGCGACCCAGGCGTCGTAGAAGCTCGGGTAGGCCTGCGCCTCCCAGGTGACGCCGTGCACCCTCTTGGCGGCGCCGAGCACGTAGTTGAAGGTGTAGACGGGGAAGACCGCGGCGTCCTCGACGACCTTGCGCTGCACCTTGGCGTACAGCTCGGCGCGCTTGGCCGGGTCGACGGTGTCGAGGGTCTGGTCGAGCCAGGCGTCGACGTCCTTGTTCGAGTAGCGGGAGGCGTTGGCCCCCGAGCCGCCCTGGTCGTCGGGGATGTTGGCGGAGGCGAACAGGTCGCGCAGGGCGTCGGCGTCCACCCGCTGCCAGCTGTAGTCGGACAGGTCGTAGTCGCCCCGCAGGGCGATGGGCGCGTAGTTGCTCGGGGTGACGTCGAGGAACTGGACGTCGATGCCCGCCTTCCTGGCCTCGGCCTGCACCTGCTCGGACAGTACGGCGCGCTGCTCGCGGGCGATCATCTTGACGAACATCCACCGGACGGTCAGCCGTTCGCCGTTCTTCGTCCGGTAGCCCTGGGCGTCGCGGGCGGTCCACCCGGCCTCGTCGAGCAGCTTCGCCGCCGCCTGCGGGTCGTATCCACCGAGTTGTTCGGTGCCGGGGTCGTAGCCGAAGGTGCTGGGCGCGATGGGGCTCGCGGCGGGCTGGAAGACGCCGAAGTAGAGCTTGCCGATGATCGTCTTGAGGTCGATCGCCGCGCGGAAGGCCTGCCGTACGCGGACGTCGGAGAAGACGCCCTTGGCGGTGTTCGGGTAGTAGTTGTAGTTGCCGCCGGGGGCCTGACGGGTCTCAAGCCAGAGTCTGGAGTCGGCCTTGACCTGGCTGACGTTGACCGGGGGGACGCTTCCGATGGCGTCGACCTGGCCGCTGGTCAGCGCGCCGACCCGGACGGAGTCCTCCCGCAGGACCTTGAACTCCAGTTTGTCGAGGTAGGCGGGGCCGGTGTGCGCGGTGCCCCGCGGCGGCCAGGCGTACTTCGGGTTGCGGTGGTAGGTGATGCCCTGACGCGGGGTGAAGGCGTCGATCACGAACGGCCCCGAGCCCACGACCTTCCTGGCCAGGGCGTCGGCGCCGAGCTTCAGCGAGGCGGGCGACTGGATGCCGAGGTAGGGGGTGGACAGGGCCGACAGCAGCGGGGAGTGCGGCCGGGAGAGGTCGACGCGCACCGTGTGCGGGCCGATCACCTCGGTCCCCTTGTAGGGGGTGATGAGCCCGGCGGCGAGTTCGGACTTGGTCTTCGGGTCGACGACGTGGTCGAGGTTGGCCTTCACCGCCGCGGCGTCGAACGGCGTGCCGTCGCTGAAGGTGACGTCCTTGCGAAGTTCGAAGGTGTAGCTCTTCCCGTCCGGCGAGACCTGCCATGACGTCGCCAGCCAGGGGTGCACCCCGCCCTTGGGGTCCAGGGAGACCAGGGAGTCGAGCACGGGCCGAGTGAAAACGGCGGTTATGTCGGAGGGGCTCGCGTGCGGGTCGAGATTACTCGGTTCGGTATTGACCGCGTAGCGAAGAATTCCCCCGCTGACCGGTTTGGTGGATTTCGTGTCGCTTTCAGCGGCGGCGCCGCATGAGGAGAGGGCAAGGGCGGTGATGAGCAGCAACGCGGGAGGCGCGAATCTGCCGGTCAAGTACACTCCGTCAGCACCTTTACGGGTAGTGCGTGCCAGGAACCGGCCCGGGGCCGGCCGTCCAAATTACATATCTTCCTGGTAGGAAATGTAGCCTTCTTTTCATGACATGTCAGGTGCTTCGGCGCGATGTTCTACTAATTCGGGCTTCTCCGATTTATCCGACTGCTCTGATCCATGGGCGTCCGCGGGCCGTACACCGCGCAGCAGCAGGACCACCGCGACCGCGAGGCCGAAGACGGTGACCATGCCGATGCCCGCCGCGAGCCGCAGCCCGTGGGTGAACGCCTGCCCCGCGGCCAGGCGCAGGCTCTCGCCCAGCTCACCGGGCAGCCGCGCCGCGGCGGAGAAGGCCGCCCCCACCGTGTCGTGGGCCGCGGCGACGGCCTGCGGGGGCAGGCCCCGGGGCAGGTTCCCGGCCACCTCGCCCCGGTAGACGGCCATCCCGGCGCTGCCGATGGCCGCGATGCCCAGGGCGAGACCCAGGTCGGAGCCGGTCTCCGAGATCGCCGAGGCCGCCCCCGCCTGCCGTATGGGGACCGAGCCGAGCACCAGGTCGCTGCCCAGCGCGAGCGTCGGCCCGAACCCCAGCGAGGTCATCACGGTGGCCGCGACCACGATCCCGACCCCGGCGTCCGCGCTGATCTGTGTCAGCACCCCCATGCCCAGGGCCGAGAGGGCCAGCCCGAACGCCATGAGGTAGGCCCTGGGGATCCGGCGGGCGAGCACCGGGGCGAGCATGGTGCCGGTGATGCTCGCCACCGCGCTGGGCACGACCACCAGGCCCGCCCGCAGCGGCGACAGCCCGAGCACCGTCTGCAGGTACTGGCTGATGAAGAACTGCATGCCGGCGGAGGCCGCGATGGCCAGGGCGGTCGTGCCCAGCGAGGCGGTGAAGGCCCGGTTGGCGAACAGCCTGGTGTCCAGCAGCGGGTCGCGCAGCACCCGCTGCCGCCGGACGAAGACCACACCGACGGCCACCCCGGCGACCGTGACGGCCACGGCGGGCAGACTCACCCCGGCCGCGGCGATCCGCTTGAGCCCGTAGACCACGGCCAGCACGGTCGCCAGCAGCAGCCCGGCGCTGAGGAAGTCCAGCGGTCCCGGCTCCGGGTCGCGCTGCTCGGGCAGCAGGATCGGGCCGAGCACGACCAGCAGCACGGCCACCGGTACGGCCAGCAGGAACACCGACCCCCACCAGAACCGTTCCAGCAGCGCCCCGCCGACGACCGGGCCGAGCACGGCGCCCGCGGTGAAGCTGGAGATCCAGACGCTGACCGCGACCGCGCGCTGACGCGGGTCCTCGAAGATGGTGCGGATCAGCGACATCGTCGAGGGCATCAGGGTCGCCGCGGTGACGCCCATCAGCGCCCGCGCCAGGATCAGCAACTCGGCGTTCGGGGCGAGGGCGGCGAACGCGCTGGCCAGGCCGAACGCGCCCGCCCCCCAGATGAGCAGCCTGCGGCGGCCGATGCGGTCGCCCACGTTGCCCATCGTGATCAGGAATCCGGAGATCACGAACCCGTAGACGTCGATGATCCACAGCAGCTGCGTGCTGTCGGGCCGCAGGTCGGCGCTCAGTTTGGGCACGGCCAGGTTCAGCACGGTCATGCTGATCGCGATCACGACCGTCGGCAGTGCCAGCACCGCCAGGCCGAGCCAGTCGCGCGTGGTTGCGCGCGCCGGTGCAGCGGCGACCATCGGTTGATCCCTTCGTCGAGTTCGTCCGGAAGGCCGCCGCGCCGCGACGGTCCGCGTGGGATGGGGGCGGTCCTCACGCCCCCGGGTTCACAGCCCGATCGTGTCGGCCAGCAGGTCGACCTGGGCGGGGTCGGGGTCGTTGCCCGCGAAGATCAGCTCGTCGACGCCGATCTCGGCGAACCCGGCGACCGCCGTCGTGATCTGCTCGGGCGTGGTGAGCGCCGCCGAGGCGCCGTAGGAGGCGTACTCCTCGCCGGCGAAGGCGTAGTAGGGCTCGATGGCGGCCGAGACCGCCCGGCGGGCGTCCGGTCCCAGGGCGAACATCACGGTCGCGACCACCCTCGGGGCGCCCGGCCTGCCCGCGTCCGCCCAGGCCTTGGCCAGGCCGGGCGTGAACTCCCGCACCCCCTCGACCGTCGCGTCGCCGGCGATCCACCCGGTGCCCCGGGTGGCGATGCGCCGCAGGGCCGCCTCCGAGTGCCCGCCGAACAGCAGCGGGATCCCGCCGTCCGTCGCGGCGCGGGGGCCGACCGGGTCCTCTCCCCGGGAGACCCCGGCCAGCCGGTCGAGCAGCCGGTCGAACTGCCGTCCCCGGGTGGCGTAGTCGACGCCGCTCTCGGTGAAGTCGTCGTCCCGCAGCCCGGGGGCGAGGCCTAGCTGGAGCCTGCCGGGACCGGCGAGCTGGTCGAGGGTGGTGACGGCCTTGGCGAACAGCGCGTGGTTGGCCCGCAGCGGTGCCAGCAGCACGCTGGTGAGCAGCCGGATGCGGGAGGTGGCCCCGGCCGCGACGGCCAGCGTGATCAGGGGTTCGGGCGTCGTCCAGACCAGGCGGTCGCTGACGGAGAGCGTGGAGAAGCCGCGTTCCTCCGCCCGGCGTGCCCAGTCGACCAGGGCCCGGCCCTGTGTCCAGGGGGCGTGCCCGGGAAGCCCGATACCGATGTCCATGCGGGTGTGATTCCTCTCGTGCTGTCGTGTCGGTGAGGTGTCGAACCCGTCAGTCGCCCGCGACGGGCGCCGGGCGCAGCGCGTCCTGGAGCAGGCGGGTCAGGTCGGCGGGAGGCTGGATGCCGCTGACGGGCGGCCTGCCGTCGATGATGAGCATCGGCACGCCGTTGACGCCCCGCTCCTTCGCCCTGCGCTCGTCGGCGCGGACGTCCTTGGCGTAGGCGTCGCCGTCGAGCAGCGCGCGGACCTGCCCGGCGTCGAGACCGGCCTCGACGCCGACGCGCTCCAGGACCTCGGGGTCGCTGACGTTGCCGCCCTCGCAGAGGTAGGCGCGCAGCAGCCGCTCCATCACCTGGTCGGCCAGGCCGTGGTCGGCGGCCAGGTGACGCAGCCGGTGGGCGTCGAAGGTGTTGACGGGCCTGGCGAGGGTGAGGTCGATGTCCACGCCCTCCGCCCGGCCGAGGGTGTGGATCAGCTCGACCCTGGCGCTGCCCTGCTCGCCCCACCAGTCGCCCATCGCCTCGGCCGCCGTCCTGCCGGGAGTACGGCCCTCCTCCGGCGACAGCTCGTAGCTGCGCCAGACGATCTCAAGCCGCTCCCTGCCCTCCGTCCCGGCCAGGGCCGTCTCAAGACGCCTTTTGCCGATGTAGCTCCACGGGCACAACACGTCGGCGTAGACCTCGACGGTCCTGGTCTGGTTATCGGTAGACATGGGGAATCCTCCCGTCCCGCGGCCAGTGCGCGGCGAACTCGGAAAACGGGTTTCGACGCCTTCGATGCTGCAACCTCAAGCACGCTAGAGGTCAAGCCGGGAAGTGATTGTCGGCGTTTCGGCCAACCCTTAGGACGACCCTCCCGATATGGCGACGGCCCTCGATGATCTCGTGTGCCCTGGCCACCTGCCGGAGAGGGAGGACGGCGTGGACGACATCCTTGACGCTGCCGTCCCTGAGATGGTCCACCAGCAATTTGTGGTCCGTCCGATAACGATCGGGACGGGCGGCCCGCCAGGCGGAAAGGGCAAATCCCGTCACATATTTAATCCCTATCAACTCCATGGGCGATATGTGAGGAATATCCAATCCACCGTGCGATGACCCGTAGAACACCAGTCGTCCGAACGGCGCCAGCAGACCGATCCCCTGCCGGAGCACCTGCCCCCCGACGCTGTCGAGGACGACGTCCACCCCGGCGCCGCCCGTCGCCTCCCGCACCCGCTCCGCCCAGTCGTCCTCGCCGTAGTCCACGACCAGGTCGGCGCCCAGATCCCGGACGAAGTCGCGCTTGGCCGCCGACCCCGCCGTCGCGATCACCTGCCCCGCCCCCGCCAGTACGGCCAGCTGCACGGCCAGGTGACCGATGCCGCCGGAGGCCGCGTGGACCAGCACCCGCTCCCCCGGCCGCAGGTCGGCCACGCCGAGCGTGCCCATCGCGATCGGCCCCGAGCCGGGCAGTACGGTCGCCCGCACGGCGTCCAGGTCCTCCGGCACCGACACGAGCGAGGCGGCGTCGAGCACCGCGTACTCGGCGTAGGCGCCGTGCAGCGTGTAGGCGCCCACCCGGTCGCCGGGCCGTACGTCCTCGACGCCGGGGCCGGTCTCGACGACCACGCCGACGACGTCGCCGCCGAGCACGATGGGGAACGTCGGCCGCCACATCGGGGCGGGGAAGAGGTCACGCCGCATCTGGGTCTGCGCGAACCCCACGCTGACGGCCTCGACCTCGACCAGCACCTGCCCGGGTCCCGGCCTCGGCACCGGGACCTCCTCGGGGCGCAGCACCTCGGGCGGGCCGTACTCGTGGACGCGGACGGCGAGCATCGTCCCCTCAGTCGGCATGGGGCCGCCGTCCACGTCCCTCACGCAGGGTGCCCGCCAGCCATTCGAGCTCCCGCAGGATCTCCTTGGCCGTCGAGGCGTAGCCCTCGGGGTCCTTGGGCCTGCCGTCCTCGCCGAAGACCTCCCTGGGGAACTGGAAGGTGAGCACCTCGCGCACCGTGACCGCCTCAAGGGCGGCCAGGATCTGCCGGGTGTGCTCGGCCGCCCGTATGCCCCCCGAACGCCCGCCGTAGGAGACCAGCGCGACCGGCTTGGCCCGCCACTCGGCGTCGCTCCAGTCCAGCGCGTTCTTCAGCGAGGCGGGCAGGCTGTGGTTGTACTCGGGGGTGACCACGACGAAGGCGTCGGCGGCGGCGAGCCGTCCGGAGAGCCGGGCCGCGACGGCCGCGACCTCGGGGGCCGGGTCGCTCCCGAAGGCGGGCAGCACGACCGGCAACGGCAACTCCGCCAGATCGACGACGTCCGTGGTGAACCGCCCGTACTGGGCGACCTGCTCGGCGAACCAGCTCGCCACGGTCGGCCCGAAACGGCCCTCACGCACGCTTCCCACGACCAGGGCCAGGTGCAGGGGTGTCTGTGTCATCGGGACTCCTATCGGGAGGTGTGGACCAGCCGCTCGACGGCGGCCAGCGCCTGGGAGGGGCCGGGAAGCAGGGACATCTCGTGGGCGACGTCGCGGGCGCGCTGCCGGTAGGAGGGGGTGCCCAGCACCTCCCGGCAGGCCTCGGCCACGTTCTCCGGGGAGTCGTCCTCGGGAGGCAGCATCCTGGCGGCGCCGTAGTCGGTGAGCCTTCTGGTGAAGCCGAGCGCGTAGGGCAGGTAGGGGATGAGCAGCTGGGGCACTCCGTAGTGCATGTTCCCCAGGACCGTGGTGCCTCCGGCGTGGCTGACCACCAGGTCGCAGGTCGGGGCCACCACGTCCAGCGGCAGCCAGCCGGCCCTGACGTTGTCCGGCAGGGGCCGCAGCGCCTCCGCCACGTCGGCGGGCGCCGCGACCAGCAGCTCCACGTCCAGCGCGCCCACCTTGGCGACCAGGCCGCTGAGGATCTCGAAGTCGCGGTCCGGGGTGACCCGGCTGCCCGCGGAGACCAGCACCCGGGGCCTGTCCCCCTTGGTGTACATCCAGGACTCGACGCGGCCCTTGGTGGAGTAGGGGATGTATCTCATGATCTGGGCGGGCGGCGCGTCCGCCTCCCTGAGGCTGGGCGGGCAGATGTCGACGAACAGATCGGAACGCGGCATCTCGTGGAAGCCGAGCCGCTTCAGCCAGGGTCCCAGCTCCGCGGCGGCGGCCAGGTCGATCGTGCGGGGCTCGCCCATGTCGACCGCCTGCTTGACGTACGGCACGCCCGCGTGGCGGGCGACCAGCGGCGCGGCGAAGACCAGCGTGCCCCCGACCACCACGTCAGGGCGCCAGCGGTCGGCGAAGTCGAGCAGCCCCTCAAGGCACCAGCCGGCGTAGCGCCCGAAGCAACGCCCGTTGAAGATGTAGCGCTCGTGCAGGTCGGTCGGGATCGGGCGGCGCTCGCCGTCGTCGTACAGCAGGGTGTCCAGCATTTTGCGCGAGGTGACCGCGACGGCCGTCAGCCCGGCCGAGGTGATGGTCGGCACCACGTTCTCCGGGGCCGCCATCACCACCTCGTGCCCGGCGTTACGCGCCGCCTGGGCCAGCGGGATGATCGAGAAGATCACCCCGGACGTCCCCCCGGCCACGAACAGGACTCTCACGCCACGACCTCCTCGGTCAGCAGGGGAACGAGGTCGGCGGGCAGCGGCATCTCGTGGATCTCGGCGCGCAGCCGGTGCGCCGCCTGCCCGTAGGCGGGATCGGCCAGCACCTCCCGGCAGGCCGCGACGACCTCCTCCGTCTCCACCGGAGCCCCCGGGACCGCCGAGGCTCCGACCTGTCTGGCCGCCCCGAGACGCGCCAGCCTGTCGGCGTGCTCGTCGAGGCCGGGGTCGCCGGGCAGCAGGACCTGCGCCGCCGCCCGTGCCAGGCAGGTCAGGACGACGTCCGGGCGCCCCCGGTGGACCACGACGTCCCCGGGCCGTACGGCGACGCCGAGCGGGACCCGGCCTGCGCGCACGCCGGGCGGCACCGGCCCCTCCTCCCGGCCGGTCACCACGATCTCGGCCTCCAGCTCCCGCAGCCCCTCCAGCAGGTCCGGCCGCGTCTCACCGTGGTCGTGCACCAGGACACGCGGCCTGTCCTGTCCGGGGTGGACCCACGGCGGCAGGGCGCTCTGCGTCTCGTAGGGGATGTGCCGCAGCGGCAGGGCGGGGGCCGCGTCGGGGGCACGCAGGCTGGGCGGCGCCACGCTGACCGAGCGCCACGGCGCGGGAAGCTCGTACAGGCCGAGTTTCTCAAGCTCCGGTCCCAGCTCGGCGACGGCCGCCAGCATGTGGACGACCGGCTCCGCCAGATCGGTCGCGAACCGGACGTACGGCACACCGCCGTCGTGCGCGGCCAGCGGCGCCGCGTAGGCCGTGGCGACCCCTACCACCCGGTCGGGACGCCAGTCCCGCACCAGGGCCAGCAGCCCGTCCAGGCCGTCGGCGGCGAAGCGGCCGAACACCCGGCCCACGGCCAGGTCGTGTTCGTGTCCCGGCTCGGGAAGCTCGACGGTCCGCCCCCTGCGGTCCACGAGGAAGTCGGACAGCGTCCTCGACGAGATCGCGACCCCGGGCAGGCCCGCGGCGGCCACGACGGGAAGGACGTCCTCGTGACCCGCGACGAAGACCTCGTGCCCGCCGAGCCGTACGGCCTGGGCCAGCGGGACGAGTGGATGGCAGGCCCCGGCCGTGTGGCCCGCCACGAAGAGAACTCTCATGCGCACGTCCCCGGTTTCTGTCGAGGGTTTGGTCAGGCGTGACAGGCGGGCAGGCCGCCGTTGAACTCGACGATCTCCCCGAACACGGCGGGCACGTCCAGCGGCAGGCCCGGCTCACCGCCCGGTTCGCCGAGTTCGAGCAGTGCCCGGTGCAGGTTGCCCACGAGCCGCTCGGGGTCGAGCAGCCCGCCGTACTCGCCGAGGGAGCACTCGCGGGCCGTGCCGAGGGCGTCGAGCCCGCGCCGTGCCCCGTCGGCCGCGACCCGCAGCAGCCAGCGCAGGTAGGCCTCGGTCTCGTCGAAGGCGTGCGGCCCGGCGACGGGGCCGTGGCCGCCGACGACGACCTCGGGGCGCAGCTCCCGCAGCAGGTCCAGGGTGGCCAGCGTCCCGCTGACCGTCCCCATCATCACGAACGGCGTACAGCCCGGCATGACGATGTCCCCGGCGAACAGGACGCGTTCCTCCGGCAGCCAGACCACGGTGTCGTGCCGGGTGTGCGCGGGACCCGCCGAGATGAGTTCGATCCGCCTGCCGCCCGCGTGCACCGTCAGCCGGTCGGTGTAGGTGACGCCGGGCGGCACGACCCCGACGTCCCCCCACTCCACGTCGGGCCACAGCCCGGTCAGCGCGAGCCCGGTCTCGGCGATCTCCTCGCGCGTGCCCGCGTGGCTCACCACGGTCGCCTCGGGGCCGAAGACCGCGTTGCCGAAGACGTGGTCGCCGTGGAAATGGGTGTTGACCACGAGCCTGCGGTCTCCCCCGGCGACCCCGTCGACGGCGTCCCGCAGCGCCAGGGCCCGGCGTTCGGTGGCCGCGGTGTCCACGACCACGGCCCCGTCGGGCGTGGTGATCACTCCGGCGTTGTTGAGGCACCAGCCCCCGTCCGGCTGGAGGTAGGCGTGGACGCCCTCGGCCACCTCGACCAGCTCAGGCGCGACCATGAGACGTTCCCCTTTCTGTGGTCGTTCCTGTGGCCGGTCACCCCGCCGACGGCAGGGCGGACCGGCTCACGAACGCGCCCGCCACGGCGGGCAGCTGCAGCCCGGCGTGACCCGCGCCGGTGGTCACGTCGCGCCAGTGCCGTTGCAGCGGCTCGCTCTCCGACTGGCCCCTGCTCCCCGAGCTGCGCAGCAGCCGGTCGGCGGCGGTCGCGAGCAGGTCGGCCGCCAGCGCGCAGTCACGCCCGTTGCGCGCGGTGAGCAGGGCGTCGACGGGCGCCTGGTCGGCGACCTCGGCGACCCGCCGCAGCAGCAGGGCCGCCGCGTCCACCTCGCCGTCCGCGCGGGCCAGGGTCAGCTCGTAGGAGTCCCTGCCGACCCCACCGGAGATCGCCCCGGCGGGCGCGAGCAGCTTGTCGCGCACCAGCTCCGACCAGCGCCGCAGCGCGCCGCGCGCGGCGCCGAGCAGCGGGGCGGTCAGGGTGAGCCCGTTGCCCGCCTTCATCGGCACCCGGTGGCAGACGGCCCGCGCGTCGGGGGCCTCACCGGCGAGCAGGTCGTCGAGCGCGACCGAACGGGCCTCGGGGACCTCGGTCTCGTCGAGGATCAGGGTGTTGCTCCCGGTCGCCCGCATGCCGCTGTTGAACCAGGTGTCGGCGACGCCGTACGCGGCGCGGGGGACCGCGAAGAACCTGGCCCCCCGCTCCGTTCTCGCGCACAGCAGCGCCCAGTCCGAGTGGGCGATCCCGCTGACGTACGGCCACTGGCCGCGTACCCGCCAGCCGCCGGAGACCCGCTCGGCCGTACCGGCCTGGACGAGGCCCCCCACGATCACGGCGTGGGGGCCCTCGGCCCAGACCTCCCGCCGCCCCTCCTCGGGGAGGTAGGCGGCCAGTCTGCCGGTGCCCGCCGTCAGGGACGCGAACCAGGCGGCGGACGCACAGCCCTCCCCCACCTGTGTCACGGCGGACAGCAACTCGGCGAAGCCTCCCGCCGCGCCGCCGTACCCGGCGGGCACGAAGTGCCTGACGAAGCCCGCGTGGACGATCGCCTCGACCACGTCGGGGGTGAGCTGTCTGTTCGCCTCGGCCTCCGCGGCACGCTTGGCGGCCACGGCGGCGGTCTCCCTGACGGCGTCAGGGGACAGGGAGGCGGGGGTGGCTTCCGGCATGTCGGATCACCCGATGGTGGTCGTGGTGAAGGTCACGGGGCTCGCCGGGTCCACGTAGTTCTCGAACGGGTCCCACTGACCGCTGACGGTCTGCTCGCGGTACCAGTAGAAGGCCGGGTCGGCGAAGCTGGAACCGCCGGGCGAGGTCGTGACCGTGCCCGTGGCACCCGCGCGGACCTTGACCACCAGGTCGGGCACGTCGAACTCGACCCCGCCCTGGAAGGTGCCGTTGCTGCGCAGGACCAGGTCGGAGCCGTTCCGCTCGACCCAGAAGTGGGCGCCGCCGAGGTTGCTGCCCCCTTCGAGGCGGTAGCGCAGGATGGTGGCGTCACCGGAGACCCGGTAGGCGATCCGCAGGTCGGTCAGCGTCTTGTTGTGCGCGGGCACCGCGAAGATCGGCGCCGAGTCGAACCTGACACGGAAGTCGTCGCCGGGCTCGACCGTCGCGGGGGCGGTCACGGTGTAGTCGCGGGTGTAGCCCTCGATGGGGGTCCACACGCCGTCGATGCGGGTCCGCGAGATGTACGGAACCGTCACCGTCGCGGTGGTCCGCACGGCCCCCGTCGCTGTCCCCGTCGCCCCCGTCGTCGTGGTCTGCCGGGCCTCGGCCGGGGCGGTCAGGCCGGTCAGGGCCACGGCGGCGAGGCAGGCCGCGGCGGCGGTACGGAGGGTCCACTTGTTCATGCGTGTTTCCTTCGTTCGTTACCCATTGTTTTCCAGGAGGTTTTCCGGGTTTTTCGGCGTGAGCCGTCCCCGGCGTAGGAGAGACACGAGGTCAGGAGGAGATCAGGGTGGTGGTGAAGACCACCGGCGCGTCAACGGGGACGTAGCACTGGAAGGGGTCCCACTGGCCGTTGACCGCGTGCTCACGCGTCCACCCGAAGGCGGGCCGGTCGAACCCGGAGCCCCCCGGCGACGTGGTGACCGTGCCCGGCTCCTCCGCGCGCACCGTGACGACCAGGTCGGGCACCGCGACCTCGACCCCGCCCGCGATGGTCCCGCCGAAGCCGACCACCAGGTCGTCGTCCTGCCGCTCGGCGGTGAACTCCAGCCCGCCGGGGGTGTCGCCCCCGCGCAGCTCCCACTCCAGTACGGCCGCCTGGCCGGAGACCCGGTAGGCGATCCGCAGGTCGGTCAGCGTCCGGTTGAACGCGGGCAGGGCCAGGATCGGCGCGCTGGCGAAGACGACCGTGAACTCCTCTCCCGGCGCGACCCGTTCCGGAGCGGTCACCGTGAAGTCCCTGGAGTACTCGATCGGCGTCCACTCGCCGTCGATCCTGGTCCTGGCCAGGTACGGCACGCTCACCGCGACACCTCACCGTTCACTGGGCCGTTCACTGGGCCGCCCGCCGCCGCGCCGACCGTGGTGGCCGGTTCCGGCTGCCAGTCGTGCTCGACCCATCGGGACCTGACCAGCAGGCCGCCGTCGGCGTCCTCGACCAGCACGTCGTGGACCACGCAGCTCGGCGCGATCTCCGGCTGCCTGACCCCGGGGCGGGTCGCGACGACGAGCACGTAGAAGGTGGCGTGGATCTCGCCGCCGGAGCCCGGTTCCACGCGCAGCATGTTGAACCAGTGGCGCCGCTGCACGGGGTCGCCGGCGAAGCGCTCCCGGTGGAAGGCCTTCAGCTCCTCGGCGATGCCCGCGCGGGTCCTGGCCGCGGGCCGTCCCGGCGTGTGCCGGAACTCGCCGTCCTCGGTGAAGGTCTCGGCGTAGGCGTCGAATTCACCACCGTCGAGCGCGTGCATCTGGGTGGCGTGGAACTGCTGTATCCGCGCGTACAAATCCGGTGGGGCCGTAACTTCTCTCATCTGGCGGACTCCTTTCGAGAAGTCCTCATAATGCTAGAAAGAGGCGCTCGAATGACACTTGAGAAACGTGGCCGGCCGCTCATCCGGGCTCCGCCACGGTGCCGCGAGCCCCGTTCAGTTGCCGGATATTTCCGGATTCAACACAGGCAAGGGCATCAAGGATGGCATTCTGCCTAATGTCCCTTTTTGTGGAGAGTTCCGGGTAATTTCCCACGCCGTAGACCCGTTCCGCCTCCGAGCTCAGCAGCTCGATCGTCTCCTCCGTCAGCTCGGGACTGCCGAGTTCCCGCCAGCTCGCCTCAAGTCCCCGGCCCAGGTGCCCGAGCCAGCGGCGCAGACCTCCCTCGCCGCCCCCCAGGTGGAAGGCCTGGAACGGCCCGACCGTCGCCCACCGCAGGCCGATCGAGTTGACCACGACGCTGTCCAGCTCCTCCATCGTGACCACGCCCTCGCGGACCAGGTGGATGCTCTCCCGCAGCAGAGCCGTCTGCAGCCGGTTGGCCACGAACCGGGGCACCGGCCTGCGCAGCGCGATCGGGACCTTGCCGACCGAGCGGTAGAAGGCGATCGTCTCCTCGATCGCCTCCGGGGTGGTGCGCGTGCCGCCGACCACCTCGACCAGCGGCACCACGTGCGGCGGGTTGAAGGGATGGCCGACCACCAGCCTGCCCTGGTCCGGGACCCGCTCGCCGAAGTCGTCGGGCACCAGCGTCGAGGTCGAGGACAGCAGCAGCGCCCCGGGCGGGGCCGCGCCCGCGATCACCCCGAACAGCTCCCGCTTCAGCGCCGGGTCCTCCGGGGCGTTCTCCTGCACCACGTCGGCGCCGGAGACCGCCCGCGCCACGTCGGGTTCGAAACGCAGCCCGGCCAGCAGCTCCTCCGGGTCACGCCCGCCGCCGGGCAGCGTCGGCGCGAAGGTCCGCAGCCCCTCCTCGACGACCCGCCAGGCGTCGGGGCGCCTGCTGTTGACGGTGACGTCCAGCCCGTGCGCCGCGAACAACGTGATCCAGCCCAGCCCGATCGTGCCCGCGCCGATGACCGTCACGGCGCCTGGTCGCGTTCCCATCCGTTCCGTCCTCCCTGTCGGGCTTGTCGGGCTCACCAGCCGACCGCGCCGGTGTTGAGGCAGGCGAGCAGGGAGCGCGCCTGGACGTTGACGTAGTGCGGGTGCCGCGCCAGGAAGCGCAGCTGCCCCGGGGTGACCCAGCGGAAGCCGGGCGGCGGGTCGAGCGGCGCGTCCGCCTCGTTCACGTCCACCACCAGGTAGCGGCCCTCCGCGTTGAGGAACCTGCCGCCCTCCTCCGAGTGGATCGCCCGGTAGCGGACGCTCTCCGGCCTGGCGGTCAGCACCAGGTCCAGGAAGGGCGGCCGGTCGGCGCCGCTCAGGTGGGCGTAGTTCTCCGGGGTGTACTGGACGGTCGGGGCCAGCTCGATCGTGTCGCGCAGTCCCGCCTCCGCCTTGGCGTGCACCAGGACGTGCGGGACCCCGCCGATGCGCCTGGTCAGGAAGGCCGTGACGGCCAGGCCGTGCGGTTCGAGCAGCGGCTGGGTCCAGCGGGTCACCTCACGGTTGCCCGCCGCGACGGAGACCGCGACGATGCTGAAGTAACGGCCCGCGTCGTGGTCGATGGACCAGGGGCCGCGCCGCCAGTCGTTCACCCCGGTCAGCGGCATCAGCTCCACCCGCATCTCCCGCCTGGCCCGCTCCGCGGTGAACCAGGACAGCAGCTCGGTGTCGCTGTGCAGCGCGCCCGCCTCGTCGGAGCCGATCGGCGCGCAGGCCAGGACCGTACGGGCGTCCATGTTGACGACGTTGTCCCGGCGCAGCAGCTCCCCGATCTGCCCGAGCGTCAGCCAGCGGAAGTCGTCGCCGATCGGGACGTCCTCGTCCACCTCGACGATCATGTTGCGGTTGATCTTCTGGTGGAACCACGAGCCCTGCTCCGACTGGAGCACGTCGGCCAGGACCCGCCCCCTGGTGGGATCGACGAAGTACTCCAGGTAACGCACCTCGGAGCCCCGGTGCACCTTGGTGTAGTTGCTCCGGGTGGCCTGGACGGTCGGCGACAGTTGCAGCAGGTTGGGGTTGCCCGGCTCCATCTTCGCCTGCATCAGCAGGTGCGGAACCCCGTCGAACTCCTTGAGCAGCAGGCCGAGGATGCCGACCTCGGGCTGTTTGATGATCGGCTGGTCCCAGCTCAGGACGGGCCCCTGGTCGGCCGTGACACGCAGCCCCTCGACGGTGAAGAACTTGCCGCTGTGGTGGGCCAGCCTCGCGCCGTCCTCGACGAAGTCCCACTGGTCGAGTCTGGCGAACGGGATGCGTTCGACGACGAAGCGGTGGGCCAGGGCGCGTTCGGCCAGCCAGTCCGTGACCTGCGCGGTGCTCAGCTGCCAGCCCGCCGTCGTCTCCGCCAGCGAGCGCGCGAGCCGTTCGGCCAGTCCGGCGTCCTCCCTGGCGCGCAGCCTCGGCAGGTCGAACAGCCCGGCCGTCATGCCCCCACCCCCGCCGCCGTCCGCAGGGCGTGTTTGACCGGCCCCCACCAGCCGGGGTTGTCCCGGTACCAGGCGACCGTCTCGGCCAGCCCCCGCTCGAACGGTACGGCGGGCCGGTAGCCGAGTCGTTCACGAATCTTGGTGTCGTCGAGGGAGTAGCGCCGGTCGTGCCCCTTGCGGTCGGCCACGGGACGGATCACCGAGCGGTCGGCGCCGAGCAGCGCGATCAGCCGTTCGGTGACGGCGATGTTGGTCTGCTCGCTGCCGCCGCCGATGTTGTAGACCTCACCCGCGTTCCCCCGGGTCAGGACGAGCTGGACGCCCCGGCAGTGGTCGTCGACGTGCAGCCAGTCGCGGACGTTGAGGCCGTCGCCGTACAGGGGCAGCGGCTCGCCTTCGAGCAGGTTGGTGACGAACAGCGGGATCATCTTCTCGGGGTGCTGGTGGGGGCCGTAGTTGTTGGAGCAGCGGGTGATCGAGACGTCGAGCCCGTAGGTGCGCCAGTAGGAGCGGACGAACAGTTCGGCCGCCGCCTTCGAGGCCGCGTAGGGGGAGTTGGGCAGCGGCGGGCACTCCTCGTGCCAGGAGCCCTCCTCGATGGAGCCGTACACCTCGTCCGTCGAGACGTGCACCACCCGCTCGACCCCGGCCGCGAGACAGGCCTCCAGCAGCGTCTGGGTGCCGCCCACGTTGACGTGCGCGAACTCGGCGGCGTTCCTGAGGGAGCGGTCGACGTGCGTCTCGGCGGCGAAGTGAACGACCGCGTCGTGCCCGGGCAGCAGGTCGAGCAGCAGCGGCAGGTCGCAGACGTCGCCGTGCACGAATTCGAGGCGGGGGTGCCCGATCGGCAGGTTCGCGATGTTGCCGGCGTAGCTGAGCTTGTCGAGCACGGTGACCCGGACGTCGTGGAAGCCCGGGTAGCCGTCGTCGAGAACGGTGCGCGCGTAGTGTGAGCCGATGAAACCGGCGCCGCCGGTGACCAGCAGTCTCATGCCGCCGTCTCGATTCTGGCCTCGTCGCCGACCACGAGCCGTAACACGCCGTCCGGCGGACGCCCCCCGACGACCGTGCCGCGCCCGATGACGGAGTCACGCAGCCCGGCCACGCCCGTCAGGCGGGCCCCGTCCATCACGACCGAGTCCCGCAGCCGGGTGCCGCTGATCACGCACCCCCTGCCGACGGTCGTGCCGGGGCCGATCTCGCTGTCCTCGACCACGCTGTCGCCGCCGATGAGCGCCGGGCCCTCGATGCGGGACCGTACGACACGGGCGCCCGCCTCGACGACCACCGGGCCGGTGACGCCGCTGGCCGCGTCGATCGAGCCGTCGAGACGCGGGGGCAGGCCGCCGAGCAGCCGCCGGTTGCAGTCGAGGACGTCCTCGACCCGGCCCACGTCCCGCCAGTAACCGGGGTACTCGGCGGCCGTGACCTCGGCCCCGTCGTCGACCAGCCACTGGATCGCGTCGGTGATCTCCAGCTCGCCCCTGGCGCTCGGCCGGATGGCGGCGACGGCCCGGTGGACGGCGGCGGTGAAGAAGTAGACGCCGATCAGGGCGAGGTCGCTGCGGGGCCTTCGCGGCTTCTCGACCACCCGCTCAAGCCTGCCGTCGGGGCCGAACTCGGCCACCCCGAACGACTGCGGATCGGCGACCTTGCGTACCACCACGTGTGCGGCGGGCCGGTTCGCGGTGAAGCGCGCCGCGGGCTCGGCGACCCCCTCGGGCAGCATGTTGTCCCCGAGGTACATCACGAAGTCGTCCTCCCCGAGGAACGGCCTGGCGATCGTGACGCAGTGCGCCAGGCCGAGCGGCTCGTCCTGCGGGATGTAGGTCACGCTCATCCCCAGCCCGCCGCCGTCACCGATCGCCTCGCGGATCTGCCGTTCCCCGGCGCCGACGACGATCCCGGCCTCGGTGACGCCGACGGCCCTGAGGTTGTCCAGGACGTGTTCGAGAACCGGTCTGTTGACGATGGGGATGAGCTGTTTTGGCATGGAGTAGCTGAAAGGGCGCAGGCGGGTTCCCGTCCCGCCTGCCAGCACCAGAGCCTTCACGGCGGAGTCCTCTCTGGACGATCTCGACGATCGCGGCGCCGGGCCGCTATGTGCTCTCCCGCTGCCGCTGGAACCCGTTGACGACCTCAAGCCAGCGCTCGTGGTCGGTGACGCGCTCGGCGGCCTGGTCGGCGACCTCGGGATGCGGAAGGATCAGGAACCGCTCCTCGGCGATTCCCTTGAGCAGCGCGTCGGCGACCTCCTCCGGGCCGATGGCGGTGGAGGTGAGCGTCAACCCGCTCGAACTCGCGGCCCTGCGCGTCTCGGTGCGGACGCCGCGGGGGCAGACGGCGTGCACGCTGACGCCGCGGTGCCGGTAGGTCAGTGACAGCCATTCGGCGAAGGCCAGCGCCGCGTGCTTGGACACCGCGTACGGCGCCGCCCCGACCATGGTGAGCAGTCCCGCCGAGGAGACGACGGAGACGAAACGCCCCTGCCCCCGTTCGAGCCAGCCGGGCAGCAGGTCCCGCGCGGCCCGCACGTGGGCCATCACGTTGACCTGCCAGGCGCTCTCCCAGTCCTCCTCGGGCGCCTCGGGACCGCCGGCCCGTACGGCTCCCGCGTTGGCGCAGTAGACGTCGATCCGCCCGCCGAGCAGGCGCAGGGCCTCGGGCACCAGGCCCCGCTCCGCGTCGCCGGGCAGGGCGATCCCGCCGATCTCCCCGGCCACCTCCTCGGCGCGCTCAGGATGGCGGTCGTTGACGACGACCCGGGCGCCCTCCTCGGCGAACCGCCTGGCCAGCGCGGCCCCGATGCCGCGTCCCGCGCCGGTGACCACGACCGCCGCCTCTCGCAGGCCCATGCCGTACGGCTCCTCTCTCACGCGCCGTGCCCGGCGGCCCGCAGACCGTCCAGGGCCCGGCTCGCGGCGTAGTCCGGCAGGATCCCGGCGCGTTCCGCCTCGGCGAGCGTGGGAGCCCGCCGGTCGCGCTCGGACAGGATCAGGTCCAGGTCGCGCGGCAACGGCAGCCCCAGGGCCGGGTCGAGCGGCGAGACCGCCAGCTCGTTCTCCGCGACGTATCCCGTGGACAGCAGGTAGGAGACGGCCGTGTCGTCCTCAAGCGCGACGAACAGGTGCCCGACGCCGACCGGGAGGTAGACCGACCTGAAGTCCCGCTGGTCGAGGACCACGCTGTCCCACACGCCGTAGGTCGGCGACCCCACCCGGGTGTCGAGGACCACGTCCAGGGCGACGCCCCCGGCGCAGTAGGCGTACTTCGCCATGCCGGGAGGTGTGGCGGTGAAGTGGACGCCGCGGACCACCCCGCGCCGCGACCGGCTGTGGCTGGCCTGCGCCACCGGGAACAGCGGGCGCCCGACCGCCCTGACGAACGGTTCCTCCTGGTAGGGCGACAGGAAGAAGCCCCGTTCGTCCCCGAACACCTCGGGGGTCAGCTCGTAGGCCCCCTCGACCTTCAGCTCGCGGACGCGCATCCCGCTCACCCGGCGCCCAGGACGCCGACGTACAGGCCGGGCCCCGCCCAGTCGTGCTCGACGAACTCCGCGGCGAAGCCCGCGCGGGTGAAGGCGTCGAGATACTCCCGCCGGGAGAACAACGACATGACGTGGACGTCGGAGTGGTGGCTGATCCCCGTCTCCGGGTGGGCGGCCGTCCAGTGCACCTCCATCCGGCTGGCGGCTCCCTCCCGCTGCCACGTCGAGTGGGAGACCCGGGAGACCGTCAGGCCGCCGACCTTCACCACGTCCCCCTGGACGTGCCCGGGGAGGAAGTTCTCCGGCGCCCACCAGGGTTCGACGACCACGACGCCACCCGGGTTGAGGTGCCTGGCGAAGCTCTCCAGCGTCGCGGTCAGCTCACCGACGTCGGCCAGGTAGCCGACCGAGCTGAACATGCAGGTCACCGCGTCGTAGGTGACGCCGAGGTCGAACTTGCGCATGTCGCCCTGCCACAGGGGCACCCCGGGGACCCGGTCGCGGGCCCTGGCGAGCATCCGCTCGGACAGGTCGACCCCGGCGACCTCGCCGAACGTCCCGGCGAAGTGACGCAGGTGCGAGCCGGTCCCGCAGGCGACGTCGAGCAGGCTCCGCGCGCCGGGGTTGCGCTCGCGGATCAGCGCCGAGGTGACCGCGGCCTCCCGCTCGTAGTCCTTGCCCCTGCCCTCGTAGACCACCTCGTAGAGGTCGGCCCTGTCGTAGGCCCCGAGGACCTCGCTCTCGTTCATCTGACGCCCTCCAACGGGTCGGCTCCTACAGCGTGGACAGCACTTCGCGCAGCGCGGCGATCACCTTGTCCTGCAGCTCCTCCGACAGCGCCGGGTACATCGGCAGGGAGAAGATCTCCTTGGCCAGCCGTTCCGTCACCGGCAGCGACCCGGCGCCGTAGCCCAGGTGGGAGAAGCCGGTCATCGTGTGCACCGGCCAGGGGTAGCTGATGTTCAGGGAGATCCCGTACGACTTGAGCCGCTCGATGATCCGGTCCCGTTCCGGGTGGCGGACCACGTACACGTAGTAGACGTGCTCGTTGCCCGGCGCCGTGGACGGCAGCAGCAGCCCGCCGGGGCCGGTGAGGTCGCCGAGCGCCTCCTCATACCGCCTGGCGACCGCCTGACGTGCGGCGATGTAGGAGTCGAGTCTGCGGAGCTTGCGGCGCAGGATCTCGGCCTGCACCTCGTCGAGCCGGGAGTTGTGCCCGGGGGTCTGCACGACGTAGTAGACCTTCTCCATGCCGTAGTAGCGCAGCCGCCGCAGGTTCTGCTCGATCTCGTCGTCGGAGGTGGCCACCGCCCCCGCGTCGCCGTACGCGCCGAGCACCTTGGTCGGGTAGAAGGAGAAGGCCGCGGCGTCCCCGAGCGTCCCGGCCAGCCTGCCGTGGTGACGGGCGCCGTGCGACTGGGCGCAGTCCTCAAGGATCTTCAGCCCGTGCTCGTCGGCCAGGGCGCGCAGCGGCGCGAAGTCCACGCACTGGCCGTACAGGTGCACCGGCAGCAGCGCCTTGGTCCGCGGGGTGATCGCGGCGGCCACCTGGGCGGTGTCCATGAGGAAGTCCTCCTCGCGGACGTCCACGAAGACGGGCCTGGCCCCCGCCCCGTCGATGGCGACCACGGTGGGGGCCGCGGTGTTGGACACCGTGACGACCTCGTCGCCGGGGCCGACCCCGAGCGCCTCAAGCCCCAGCTTGACGGCGTTCGTCCCGTTGTCCACGCCGACGCTGTGCCTGAGCCCGTGGTAGGCGGCGAACTCCTCCTCGAAACCCTTGACGCTGGGCCCCAGGATCAGCTGGCCGGAACGGAAGACCGTGTCCACGGCGTCGAGGATGTCCTCACGCTCGTTGTCGTACTCCGCCAGGTAGCTCCAGACGTAGGTGCTCATGAACGTGCTCCCGGTCCTTCCGGTGGTCAGCTGTGGGCTCCGATGAGGGGGAAGACGCGGTCGTCGTCGAGCGGCTGGCCGGGCAGCAGCCCGCCCAGGTCGTCGGGGACGAGGTCGCTCGGCTCGTAGACGGCTTCGGCGTCCATGTAGACGGTGGCCAGCGAGACCCTGACCTCGTCGGTGTCGTTGCGGCCCGCCAGGTGCAGGACCCGCTCGTGGTGGAAGGTGACGTCCCCGGCCCGGACCGGGACGGTGACCCGCGGCTCCCAGACCAGGTTCACCGGGCAGCGGAAGGGGTCCTGGTCCCCGGAGTCGTCCCGCTCGTGCGGGACCAGGTGCGAGCCGGGGATGTAGCTCATGCAGCCCCGCTCGACCGGGACGTCGGTCAGCGCCACCCAGGCGGTCAGGCCGATGGACCGGCCGGCGAACGGGATGGCCGGGGCGTCGGCGTGCAGCGGGGTCAGGGCCGACCCCGCGGTGCCCTTGCGCAGGAGCTCCGACTTGAACAGCCGCAGCGGGCCTCCCGCCAGCCGTTCGGCGACGGCGGTCACCCGGGGGTGCAGCGCCAGGCCGCGCAGTTCCTCACTGACACGGTCGACGTGGGGAACCCAGTCCATGACCCGCCCGTCGGCCCGGTCCCAGTTCACCTTCTCCGCCTCGTCGAGACGGAGAAGGGAGACCGCCAGGAGGCTCTCCACCTCCTGCGGCGTCAGTACGCCGGGGATTCGGATGAACCCCTCCCGCCGATAACGCTCAACCACTTCGTCGGAGACGAGGTCGGGCATGTGCCTGCTCCTTCCCGTGTGCCCCGCGGCGCCCTCGTGGACGCCGGGAACGATCGGACGGCGCGAGTGTCTCCGACACGACTCGAAGCGCGGTCGAGCCTTCCTCCATCGGGTCCCCGAGCCGATTTCGAGCTGTGCTCAAGGCGGCTGACCCATGCTGCTGCTGGCTCCGCGATCGACGGACGCCCGCACACGGGTACACAGCCTGGAGGTACGCCGATGGAAAGTTCAGCCAGAGGCCGGCGCGTCGTCATGACGGGGATGGGCGTCCGCACTCCCGGCGGGGCAGGCACCAAGGAGTTCTGGGACCTGCTCACCTCGGGGAGGACGGCCACCCGCCGGATCTCCTTCTTCGACGCCTCGCCCTTCCGCTCGCAGGTCGCGGCCGAGGCCGCCTTCGACCCCGTCGCCGAGGGCCTGACCCCCCGGCAGATCCGCAGGATGGACCGGGCGACGCAGTTCGCCGTCGCCTGCACCCGGGACGCGGTCGCCGACAGCGGACTCGACTTCGACGCGCTCGACCCCTACCGGGTCGGGGTGAGCCTGGGCAGCGCGGTCGCCTCGGCGACCAGCCTGGAGAAGGAGTACCTCGTCATGTCGGACGCGGGCAGGAACTGGCTCGTCGACCCCGCCTACCTGTCGCCGCACATGTTCGACTACCTGAGCCCGGGGGCGATGCCCGCCGAGGTCGCCTGGACGGTCGGGGCGCAGGGGCCGGTGACGATGGTCTCCGACGGGTGCACCTCCGGCATCGACGCGGTCGGCCACGCCGTACGGCTCATCCGGGAGGGCAGCGCCGACATCATGATCGCCGGGGCGACGGACACCCCGATCTCGCCGATCGTCGTCGCCTGCTTCGACGCGATCAAGGCGAGCACACCGCGCAACGACGACCCCGAGCACGCCTCCCGGCCCTTCGACCGGACCCGTGACGGCTTCGTCCTCGCCGAGGGTGCCGCCGTGTTCGTCCTTGAGGAGTACGAGGCGGCGCGGGCCAGGGGCGCGCACATCTACGCCGAACTCGGCGCCTCGGCGACCCGGTGCAACGCCCACCACATGACGGGCCTGACCAGGCACGGCCGGGAGATGGCCGAGGCGATCAGGAACGCGCTCGACGACGCGCGGGCCGACGCCACCGACATCGACTACGTCAACGCCCACGGCTCGGGCACCCAGCAGAACGACCGGCACGAGACCGCCGCCTTCAAACTGGCGCTCGGCTCCCACGCCTACCGGGTGCCGGTCAGCTCCATCAAGTCGATGGTCGGCCACTCGCTCGGCGCGATCGGCGCCATCGAGATCGCCGCCTGCGCGCTGGCCATCGAGTACGACGTCGTGCCGCCGACCGCCAACCTCCACGAACCCGACCCCGCCTGCGATCTCGACTACGTGCCGCTGACCGCCAGGGAGCTGCCGGTGCGCACCGTGCTCACGGTCGGCAGCGGCTTCGGCGGCTTCCAGAGCGCCATGGTCCTGCGAGCCGTCGCGTGAGCGGCCCGGCCGTACGGCCCGCGCCGGCCGGGCACGTTCCCACGGTCGTCACGGGCGTCGGCGTGGCCGCGCCCAACGGCCTGGGCACCGAGGAGTACTGGCGGAACGTGCTCGAAGGCCGCAGCGGCATCACGGAGATGACCAGGTTCGACACCTCCGGCTACCCGTTCAAGCTGGCCGGGCAGATCACCGGGTTCGTCGCCGAGGACCACCTGCCCGCCAGGCTGCTGCCGCAGACCGACGTCTCGACCCGGCTGGCGCTGGCCACCGCCGACTGGGCGCTCGCCGACGCCGCCGTCGAACCCGGCGACGGGGAGAACTACGACATGGGGGTGATCACCTCCAACGCCACCGGCGGGTTCGAGTTCACCCACAGGGAGTTCCACAAGCTGTGGGACCAGGGGCCGTCCTACGTCAGCGTCTACGAGTCCTTCGCCTGGTTCTACGCGGTCAACACCGGCCAGATCTCCATCCGCAACGGGCTGCGCGGCCCCGGTGCCGCCCTGGTCGGCGAGCAGGCGGGCGGGCTGGACGCGCTGGGGCACGCCTGCCGTACGGTGCGGGAGGGCACCGGCCTGGTGATCAGCGGAGGGGTCGACTCCGCGCTCGACCCGTGGGGGTACCTCTCCCAGTTCGCGGGCGGCCTGGTCAGCGCGGAGTCCGACCCGCGCCGCGCCTACCTGCCCTTCGACGCCGCGGCCGGCGGCTACGTGCCCGGCGAGGGCGGGGCCGTACTGGTCGTGGAGTCCGCCGAGGCCGCCGAACGCCGGGGAGCGCCGCGGATCTACGGTGAGATCGCCGGATACGCGGCGGCCTTCGACCCGCCTCCCGGCTCCGACCGGCCGCCCGCGCTGCGCCACACCGCCGAGCAGGCCATCGCCCGCGCCGGTCTGCGGCCCGGCGACATCGACGTGGTCTTCGCCGACGCCGCGGGCGTGCCGCGCCTCGACCTGGCCGAGGCCCAGGCCATCAGCGGCCTTTTCGGCCCGGGGGCGGTGCCGGTGACCGCGCCCAAGGCCCTGACCGGACGGCTCTACGCGGGTGGCGGCCCGCTGGACGTCGTGACCGCCCTGCTGTCCATCAGGGACGGGGTGATCCCGCCGACCGCGCACACCAGCGACGTCCCCGGCTCCTACGGCATCGACCTCGTCGTCGGGGAGCCGCGCGCCCTACCGGTCTCGACCGCGCTCGTCGTGGCCCGTGGCAGGCACGGCTTCAACGCGGCCGTCGTGGTACGCGCCTGGACGAACTGATCCCGTTCCCAGCCCGAACCACGCCGTGGAAGACGGCGTGGTGTGAAAGGAGCACGACCATGTCCGCACTGAGCATCGACGACCTGCGCCGCGTCCTGGTGGAGTGCGCCGGGGAGGCCGAGGGAGCCGAGTTCGACGGCGACGGCCGGACGTTCGAGGAGCTGGGATACGACTCCCTCGCCCTGATCGAGACCGCCGCCAGGCTCAAGCAGCGCTACGGCATCGACCTCGACGACGGCGACGTCATGGCGGCCGAGACCCCGGCCGCGCTGCTGTCCCTGGCCAACGCGGCGGCCCGCTCCTGAGACCTCCCCGACCCTCCCGGGTCTCGGCGCCTTCCCAGGACCTCCTCGGACTTTCCGGGCATGGTGCCCTCCCGGGACGGGACCTTCCCCGACGTGACATCGAAAGGCCAGTAGATGAGCACACACCGCACCGAGCACACGCTCACGGTCGACGCCCCGGCCCGCGTGCTGTACGACCTGGTCTCCGACGCCGGGACCTGGCCCGCCGTCTTCGGGCCCAGCGTGTACGTCCGGCACCTGGAACGCGACGCGAACCGGGAGCGCTTCCGCATCTGGGCCGTGGTGAACGACGAGGTGCGGAGCTGGACCTCGCGCAGGGAGCTGGACCCGCAGGGGCTCTCGGTCACCTTCCGGCAGGAGCACAGCAGGCCCCCGCTCTCCTCGATGGGGGGCGGCTGGCGCTTCCGCGAGCTTCCCGGCGGCCGGACCGAGATCGTCCTTGAGCACGTCTTCGAGACCGACGGCACGCCGGAGGCCCTCACCTGGGTCACCGCCGCGCTCGACCGCAACAGTCCCGAGGAACTGGCCGCCCTCGCCCGGATCGCCGCCCTGGCACCGCGCCCACAGGACGTGGTCGTCTCCTTCACCGACACCGTCGAGGTGCCGGGGACCGCCGCCGAGGCCTACGACTTCATCCACCGCGCCGACCTGTGGGAGCGGCGGCTGCCGCACGTCGAACGGGTCAGCCTGCGTGAGGACGCGCAGGGCGCGCAGGTGCTGGAGATGAGCACCCGTACGGCGGACGGCGCGGCGCACGAGACCCGCTCGATCCGGATCTGCGAGCCGGGTGCCTGGATCGCCTACAAACAGCAGCTCACCCCGGCCCTGCTGCTCGGCCACAGCGGACTGTGGACGTTCACCGACGGCCCCGGCGGCACCGGCGGCGCTGTCGTGACCTCCCGGCACACCGCGGTGATCTCGCCGGAGGCGGTGCCCGCCGTCCTCGGGCCGGGCCGTACGCTCGCCGACGCCCGGGAGTACGTCCGCACGGCGCTGAGCCGCAACAGCCTGGCCACTCTGGAGGCGGCCGCCGCCCAGGCCAGGGCCGCCCGGTGACGCCCCGATGACATGACGCCGCCCCGGAGCCGAGCGGGCTCCGGGGCGGCACCGTCTGTCTGGCACTGTCTGTCTGGCACTGTCCGTCTAGGGCGATCGCGCCGTGGCGATCCCGTCCTGGACGACCCCGCCCTTGAGCGGCGCCGCCCCTCCTCGTCAGGTCGAGCCCGGCCGGGAGCCGTCAGTAGTTGCCCAGGCCGCCGCAGACGTTGAGGGCCTGGGCGGTCACGGCCTGGGCGTCGTCGTCGACGAGGTAGTCCACCATGGCCGCCACCTCCTTCGGCTCCACGTAACGCCCGATCGGGACACGGGTGGTGATGCGGCTCTTGGTCTCCTCCTCGTCCACCCCCCAGATCGCGGCGTAGTGCTTGCGCACCCGCTCGGCCATGGGCGTCTCGACGAACCCGGGACAGACCGCGTTGACGGTGATGCCGGTCCTGGCCAGTTCGAGGCCGAGCGCCTTGGTGAAACCGACCACACCGTGCTTGGAGGCCGAGTACGGAGCGGCGTGCACCACCCCCTGCTTGCCGCCCGTCGAGGCGATGTTGATGATGCGGCCCCGGCCCGCCGCCAGCATCCCGCCCGCGTTCAGCACCTCCTTCGTCATCAGGAACACGCTGTTGAGGTTGGTGTTGATGACGTCGAACCAGAGGTCGTCGTCGAGTTCGGCGGTGGCTCCTCCCCCGCTGCGCCCGGCGTTGTTGACCAGGATGTCGACGGGGCCGTACCGCTCCCTGGCCGTGCGCACGAACGCGCGGATCTCCTCGGGCCTGGAGACGTCACAGGTCGTGCCGTCCACCTCGTACCCCTGCTCACGCAGGGACTTGACGGTCGCGGCGACGTCCTCGGCCCCGCGGGCGCAGACGAAGACCGCGGCGCCACGGCGGGCGAGCCGTTCGGCGATCTCCCGCCCGATCCCGCTGGTCGCCCCGGTGACGAGGGCGACGGGACGCGCGGGACGGTCGGTCGGCGTGATGTCGGTCGTGTCGGTCAACTCGGCTCCCTCGCTTCGGCGAACACCTCACGTGCAGAGTGCCGCAGCGCGCTCAAACCCTGGTCGAGAAGCTCTCGGGGAGGCCGACGCCGTACGGCCTGGGCCGGATGCCTCCGCCGTCGGTGACCAGGTCGAGGGTCGGGTCCCCGGCGAGCATCGCCAGGTGCAGGCGGCGCAGGCGGGCCGACGGTTCGATGCCGAGCTCCTCGACGAGCTTGGCCCGCAGCCGGTGGAACTCCTCAAGCGCCCGTGACACGTTGCCCGTGCGGTACAGCGCCAGCATGAGCTGGGAACGGAAGCCCTCGTGCATGGGGTGCTCGGCGACCAGGACACTCAGCTCGGGGAGCAGCGCGGCCTGTCTGCCCAGTTGCAGGGCGGCGTCGATCCGCTGTTCGAGCACGCTCATCCGCAGGTGTTCCATGCTCATGACCTCGCGTTGCAGGATTCTGCCGTGCGGGACGTCCACCAGGGCCGGCCCCCGCCACAGCCGCAGGGCCCGTTCGAGCGTGGCCAGTGCCCGGGGGTCACCCGCCTCGTGCGCGGCGATGCCCGCGGTGGCCTGCGCCTCGAACTCCTCGGCGTCGGAGAGCCCCGGGCCGCGTTTGAGCATGTAGCCGCCGAAACAGGTGACAAGAAGCTCCTTGGGGGAACGTCCCGACTCCCTGGGCTGCGCGGCGGCGATCTTGTTACGCAACTGGAGCACGTAGGTCTGCAGGGTCGTGGAGGCGCTGCGCGGTATGCGGTCCCCCCAGAGTTCCTCCATCAGGGTGGACACCTGGACCACCCGTTCCCCGCGCAGCGCGAGAAGGGAGAGGACCTGCCGTGGCTTGCCCGCGCTCGGCACCACGGAGATTCCGCCTTCACTGATTCTCAGCGGACCAAGGACACTGATATCCAACAGATAACCCCCTCTTCTATTTACAGGTACTTTACATCTGACGTCTTCAACTCCCTGTCCAGCACCCTCAGAGCCTTACACACATCCATCTGTGAAACCATGTGACCACATCATGATCTTGACCGTGAAAAATACACGATGATTCATTCCCGTGTCCCCCGCACTACGGAACGACACACCTCACAGCGTTAACTTCGGCGTAACACGCAGGCCACACGCTCTTCTTCCACCCCTTCCCCCGGCACCCGATCCGCCTATTAGACAGGACGGACGAAGGCGTATCACTCTCCGTCGCCCATCGACTCCGGACCGGAGGAATTCTTTTCAAGAATATGTCAACCATTGCCACACGAATAATCCGGAGGTATCGGCGGGGAAGCGCCCGACGCTCTTTTCAATGAGCTTCGGGAACGTTCCCTCCACCGGGAACACCGTCACACCCACGGCTCGCCACCCCTTTCCCGAGGCGCCACAACCGCCCGCTCCCCTCCGGGAACGCCCTCCGAAGCGCCGTCCCCTCCGAGGCCGTCGCCTCCCGCATGACTCGCCCCGTTCCCCAGGAGCCGTCGCCTTCTCGGGAACCCCGCCATCACCCCCCACACAACTCGTCCCCGTTTCCCGGAGGCCGTCGCCGTCCGCCCTCCAGGAGTACCTCCACCCCATTACTAGCGCCGCTAGATTTCCTGCCTAAGGCATGCTAGCTTCACTCCTGTTCCTAGCGTTGCTAGCAAAGAGAGATGCTCATGCTCACCCCCGTCGCCTACGGGCTGGCCGTACTCCTCGATCTCCTCATCGCCTTCATCGGCCTCAGGTTCCTCCTGACGCCGGGCCCCGCCGCCGCCGGTTACGGCGTCCCCGCCAAGGAGAACGGCGACGCCGCCTACCTGACCATCAAGGGGCTGCGCGACCTGACCTACGGCCTCCTCGGCCTGGCCCTGCTGGCCTTCGCCGGCGCCAGGGCCGAGGCGTGGTTCATGCTCGTCGTCGCGATCGTCCCGTTCGTGGACACGGTCATCGTCCTACGCCACGGCGGCACCAAGGCCGTCGCCTTCGGCATCCACTTCGCCACCGCCGTAACCGTCCTCCTCAGCGCCGCCCTGCTGTTCATGGTCTGATCACCGCGACCGGGCCCGGAACGCTCGGCGGTAGGCGCCCGGGGTCGTGCCCAGGGCCGTGAGGAACCGCCTGCGGAGGTTGGTCGAGGAGGAGAGGCCGGCCCGGCGGGCGACGGCCTCCAGCGGGAGGTCGGAGGACTCCAGCAGGTCCTGGGCGACGGCGATCCGCTGGGCGAGCAGCCACTGTCCCGGGCTCGTGCCGAGCTGGTCGGTGAACCGCCGGGCGAGGGTGCGCGCCGAAAGCCCCGCCCACCCGGCCATGTCCTCGACGGTCACCGGTTCGTCGAGCCTCCCGGCGGCCCACTCCAGCAACGGCGCGAGCGTGCCGTCGATCTGCTCGGGGTGCGGCGGCGCCGAGTACTGCAGTTGCCCGCCCTCACGGTGCGGCGGCATGACCATGGTCCTGGCGATGTGCGCGGCGTACCGGGCCCCCTGGTCGCCACGGACCAGGTGCACGCACAGGTCGAACCCGGCCCCCGCCCCGGCGCTGGTGGCCACGTCGCCGTGGTCCACGTACAGCACGTCCGGGTCCAACCGGACATGCGGGAAGCGTCTGGCGAACTCCCCCGCCAACGCCCAGTGGGTGGTCGCCTGCCGCCCGTCGAGCAGACCCGCGTACGCCAGCGCGAAGGCGCCGGAGCAGATGCTGACCACCCGCGCGCCACGGGAGTGCGCGCGGCGCAGCGCCCGGACGACCTCGGAAGACGGCGGCTCCTCGACGGGCAGCCAGCCCGGGACGACCACGGTGTCCGCCTGGTCGAGTGCCTCCAGCCCGTCGTTCACGAGCATGTCGTACCCGGCGAGCGTCGGGATCGGGCCGGGCCGCTCCGCGCACACGCCGAAGGCGTACCTGACGGGAAGGCCCGGCCGTTCGACCCCGAACACCTGGGCCGCGCAGGCGAGTTCGAAGGTCGACTGCCCGGGGCGGACGAGCGCCGTCATCCGATGCATGGCAAGAAAGTACCGTACGACGTCATTCCTGACACTCGGCAGGGAGACGGCCGGCCACCAGGCTGGCCACATGACGACAGAGCGGTATGTGTGGTCCACCGTCCAGGACGCCCCGGTTCGTGAGCTCTTTCCCGGCATTCGCCTGCACTCCCTGTGGAAGGGGGGCAACGGCGCCAAGGCCTACGTGCTCCAGATGGACCCGAACACGTCCTGGCAGGGGATCGACGTCCACGACCCGGGCCCCGAGGAGGTCTTCGTGGTCTCCGGGGTCTTCAACGACGGCGACCGGGATTACCCCGCTGGCACCTTCATCCACGCCCCCGCGGGCTCCTCCCACGTCCCCCGGACGACCGTCGGCTGCACCCTCTTCCTCTTCTACCCGGAGGGCTGAACCCTTCCGCCAGAGGTCTGAGCCCCAGGTCACACGGTGCCATCCCACGAAAACCACGTCGGGCGCCGAACCGTGTTCACCGGACCCGATCCCCAGGGGCTCCAGGTCACGTGGACGTCGCCCAGGGAGGGCAATGGCCGAGAATCTGGCCGTCATATCGGCCAAGCAGATATCATGGACGTATGGAGATCATCCCGATCAGTGAGGCCAAGGATCGGCTGACCGAACTGGCCGACCGGGCCGCTCGCGAGCATGACCACTTCACCCTGACCCGGAACGGGCGGCCACACGCCGTGATCGTGTCCGTGGCCGAGTGGGAGTCCCTCCAGGAGACCCTGGAAATCCTCGCCGACCCACAGATGCGCGCCGACCTGGTCGAGGCGGCGTCCGCCGAGGCCCGCGGCGATGTGACCACCGAGGAGGAGATGGCCGCCATCATGGCGAACCGTCTTGGCAGGGCCAGCGCGTGAGCGACCGCTACACCGTCCTCCTGGCCCCTCCCGCACGACGTGCCCTGACGGCGAGTCTGCCCGAGACAGTGGCGGTCGCGGCCTGGGAGTTGATCACCGGCGCGCTCGCCAAAGAACCGTGGCGCGTCGGCAAACCCCTCCAGGAGCCATATGAGGGACTCCACGTCGCCCGACGCGGGACCTACCGGGTGATCTACCGCATCGATGAGGACAAGCACACGGTGACAGTTCAGGTCGTCAAACACCGCCGGGATTCATACCACACCTGACATCGTCACCGTGTGCGGTCTGTCCTCAGCCGCGCCGTACCTCGAAGTGGAAGCAGCCGAATTCGATCGCGCGGACGTGGACCACCGCCGTCTCCGGGTCCTCGAACACCTCCCGCAGCGCCGTGTCCGGGTCCTCGCCGGCGGCCAGGTAGCGTCCCCCCAGGATGTGCCCGTCCGTGGCGTAGGCCCGGAGCATCCGGTGCGACTCGTGCCCCGCGGGCCAGCCGTCGGACCCGGCGCCGGGACAGTCGCCGGCGTGCACGAAGATCGGCCCCTGCTCGTCGTAGGCGCCCGGGTCCACGCCCCGTTCCGCCGCCCACCGGCGCAGCGGCGCGTACGACAGCAGCGCGACCCTCTCCCCCGCTCCCGCCCTGGTCAGGCAGCAGCGCAGCGGAGCACCCTCCCGCTCGGTCGACACCCGGGGCGGACGGCCCGCGTCGTCGCCCTCCAGCAACTCCTTCACGACCTGGGCGTCGATCGCCCGAATCTCATATCCCATGCCGCCATCGTCGTACCGCCCGCACCCGGGCACCGGCGCTCCTCGGACCTCACATTTGCGACGGCCAGTTCCGCAGGAGGACGTCGAGGGCGTCCAGGTTTCTGGCCCAGGACTCGTCGATCGCCTTCGAGTGGCTGAACCCGCCCGCCGTCTCCAGGCTGACGTACCCGTGGAAGAAGCCGTGCAGCAGCCGTACGGCGTCCGTCTGGGCGGGTTCCGGCAGGTGGTAGCCGCGTAGCAGCGCCCGCGTCATCGTCGAGTGCCGGGTGGCCGCCTCGGCGGAGGCGTTCTCCGGGTCCAGTTCGAAGCGCGCCGCGGCGTATCTCCCAGGATGTTCCCTGGCGTAGTCGCGGTAGGCGTTGGCGAAGGCCACCAGCGCGTCCTTGCCCGAACGCCCGGTCAGCGCGGCGGCGGCCCGGTCGGCCAGCTCGGTCAGCGCGAGGATCGCCACCCTCGTCCTGAGGTCGCGCACGTTCTTGACGTGGGAGTACAGGCTCGCGTCCGTGACGCCGAATCCCCGCGCGAGCGCCGAGACGGTCACGTTCTCGAAGCCGATCTCGTCGGCCAGGTCCGCCGCCGCCCGCGTCAGCCGTTCGACGGTCACTCCCGCGCGCGCCATACGCCTCCCTCTCAAAACTTAGATGAATTAACCATTTGCCTAGAGTTCCTAGGAAAGGATAGCGTCCCAACCATGAGACCGGTTACCGAGCGCGACATCCGCGCGGCCTTCGTCAACTGCACCAAGGGAGAGGCGAAGCGGCTGGCCGTACCCCGGGATCTGGCCATGCGACCCTGGGACGACCTGGACTTCCTCGGCTGGCGCGACCCCGCCTCACCGGAGCGGGCCTACATGGTCGCCGAGTCCGGCGACGGCCTCGTGGCGATCGCCCTGCGCCAGGCCGCCCCCCACGCCGGTCATGTACGGCGCAGCATGTGCTCGCTGTGCCTGACCGTGCACCCCGGAGACGGCGTGAGCCTGCTGACCGCCCGCAGGGCGGGAAAGACCGGGCAGCAGGGCAACTCCGTCGGCGCCTACATCTGCACCGACCTGGCCTGTTCCCTCTACCTCCGCGGCAAGAAGGAAGTCGCCCCCGGCGCCCGCCTCCACGAGTCCCTGACCCTGGAGGAACTGATAACCCGCACCGCCACCAACCTCACGAACTTCCTGAACAAGGTCGTCGAGTAGTCCCACACGACCACCGGAAAGAGGTTCGTGTCGCTCGGCAACGCGTGTGGCGAAGTTCCGGCGACCGGCCGTACGGTCATCCGGAGGCGGCATCGCCTGTCTCGCGGTCGCCCTGGCGGATCTTGCCCATCTACGATGATCGAGTTCGGTGATCACCAGGGGAAGGGTGACATGGCGCAGGATCCGGATCATGCCTCCGTTCCCGGAACCCCGGCCGGAGGCAGGGTCATTCTGCTCAACGGCACGTCCAGTTCCGGCAAGAGCAGCATCGCCGGGGAACTGCTCGACGTCCTGGACGGGACGTGGTTCCACATGCCGGTTGACGCCTTTCACGCGATGCGGTGCAAGCGTGAGATAGCCGAGGAGGACCTGCAGGCCGAGGTCGACCGCACCGTGAAGGGCTTCCACCGCGCCGTCGCCGGTATGGCCGCGGCGGGGAACAACCTTGTGGTCGACCATCCGCTCAGCCGACGCTGGCGGTTGCTGGACCTTCTCGATGTGCTCGTGCCCGAGAACACGGTGCTGGTGGCGGTGCGCTGCCCACTGCCCGAACTGGAGCGCCGTGAGGCCGAACGTGGCGACCGGCGACCCGGGCTGGCGGCTCTGCAGTACCACCGGGTCCATTCCCACGAACTGCATGACATCGACGTCGACACGAGCGTCCACAGCCCGCGGGGATGCGCCGTCCGGATCAGCGACGCGCTGCCGGACCTGCCGCGCCCGACCGCCTTCGAGACGCTCAGGCGAACGCTGCGGCGGCCACGCTGATCACCCGGTGACCGCCGGTAGAGCCCGGGCCTTCTCGGACTCGGCCTCCTCGGACTCGGCGGGAAATCCCTTCACCGTCAGCAGCACTCCCAGGCCGACTTCGAAAAGGCCGCCGGGAACCGAAAGGGCCGTGCCGACGCCGTACCCGAGGATTTCGAGAATCGCACCCACCGCGAAAACGGCGTAGCCCACCGTCCCCCACACCGCCATGAATCCGGGCACGAGTTTCGCCCGGAACAGAACGCGGCAGAACAGCAGGCTGCCAAGGCCCAGGGAGACCATGGCGATCTGGTAGGCGTAAAGGTTCCCCTGCCGCAGGACGGCGGCCAACGACGGGGAAAGGGAGGTGTCCCGCGCGAGCGGGACCAGCAGAAGCAGGAAGACGATCCCGACGGCCAGCATCACCGCCTCGACGACCCTGGAGACCAGGTAGGCGTGGGCGGAGAGTTCGTGGTGGCGTTTCAGGACGGGGAACATCAGCACTCCGATGCCGGCGACGGCGACGGAGTTGACCAGCATCAACAGTGCTCCCGCCGACGTCCGCATCTGGTCGGCGGCGGCACCGGTCAGGGCGTTGCCGGGGATGTACACGACGAACGCGAGCAGAAAAAGAGCGCCCACGGCTCGTCCCGTTGCTCTGGCTGACATCTCTTCCCTCTTTCACCGGACCGAGCTTCACCGGACCGAGCTTCACCGGGCCGGGCTTCACCGGGCCGGGCTTCACCGGGCCCGGCGAAGCCCGGTCCGGAGTGCGCTCGTACTAAGTACGGTCACGGTAACGTACTAAGTACGAAACGACAATCGTCCAGGAGGGCGCGATGGCTCAGCTCAGCCGTGAACGGGTGTTGCGCGGCGCCCTCGCGGTCGCCGACGCGGGGGGAATCGGGTCGCTGACGATCCGCTCGCTCGCCCAGGAGCTCGGTGTCAAACCGATGTCGGTCTACCATCACGTCGCCGGCAAGGAGGAGATCCTCGACGGCATCGTCGACCTCGTCTTCCAGGAGATCGAGCTGCCGTCGGCCGACGGCGACTGGCGAGAGGAGATCCGGCGGCGGGCGTCCTCGGCCCGTCTCGTGCTGCGGCGCCACCCCTGGGCGCTCGGGCTCCTGGAGTCGCGGACCACCCCCGGCCCCGCGACCCTGCGGCACCACGACGCGGTCCTCGGCATCCTGCGCGGGGCGGGTTTCCCGGTGCGGATGGCCGCCCACGCCTACGCGCTGCTCGACAGCTACGTGTACGGCTTCGCCCTCCAGGAGGCGTCTCTGCCCTTCGACGGCCCGCGGAACGTGACCGAGATCGTCGAACCGATGGCGCAGCAGGCCTTCGCCGAGGGATATCCCCACCTCGTCGAGATGGCGACCGAGCACGTTCTCAAGCCCGGCTACGACTTCGGCGACGAGTTCGACTTCGGGCTCGACCTGATCCTCGACGGACTCACGCGGAGAAGATGACACGCTGGGCGGGAACCCCGCCGAGGGGCCCCGCCCAGCGACTCAGACCTGTTCGAGGGGCAGCAGGCCCCGGACACTGCGGCAGACACCGTCGCTGGCGGCCGAGGCGGCCAGCCGCTCGGCGTCCGGCGTGCCGTACTCCGTGGTCCGCTGACGGATCCGCCGCCCGGTCGGGGCCACCATCTCCCCGATCTCGGTGATCGTCTTGAACGAGCCGTTCTCCGAGCCCGCCATCCGGCTGATCGTCTCCTCCATCAACGTGCCGCCCAGGTCGTTGACGCCGCCCTGGAGCACCTGACGGCACAGGTCGTCACGGAGTTTGACCCACGAGCACTGGATGTTGTCGATCGCGCCGTGCAGCAGGATCCTGGCCAGCGCGTGCACGGCGCGGTTCTCCCGCGCCGTCGGTCCCGGCCTGGCGATCCCGGCCAGATAGATGGGCGCGCTGTGGTGCACGAACGGCAGCAGGACGAACTCCGAGAAACCGCCCGTCTCCTCCTGCATGCGGCGGATCAGCTGAATGTGCCGTACCCAGTGGGCGTGGGTGTCCACGTGGCCGTACATCATCGTCGAGGTCGTCGGGATGCCGACCCGGTGCGCGGTCGAGATGACCTCGATCCACTCCCTGGCCGGCAGTTTGCCCTTGGTCAGCACCCAGCGCACGTCGTCGTCGAGGATCTCGGCCGCGGTGCCGGGCAGCGAGTCGACCCCCGCCTCCCTGGCCGCGACGAGCCAGTCCTCGATGGACAGGTTCGTACGGCTCGCACCGTTGATGACCTCCATCGGGGAGAAGGCGTGGACGTGCATTCCCGGCACCCTCGCCTTGACCGCCCTAGCGATGTCGAAGTAGGCGTCGCCCGGCATGTCCGGATGGATGCCGCCCTGCATGCACACCTCGGTCGCCCCGGCCTGCCAGCCCTCCCAGGCCCGGTCCGCGACCTGCTCCAGGCTGAGGGTGTAGGCGTCGGCGTCGGTACGGCGCTGCGCGAACGCGCAGAAGCGGCAGCCGGTGTAACAGACGTTGGTGAAGTTGATGTTGCGGTTGACCACGAAGGTCACGTCGTCGCCGACCGCCTGCCTGCGCAGGTCGTCGGCGATCCGGCACAGCTCGTCGAGGGCCGCGTCGTCGGCCCCTGCCCCGTTCTGGTCGCCCGCCACGTCGAGCAGGGCGACGGCCTCCTCCTCGGTCAGCGCGGCCGGGCTCTCCGCGGCCTTCCGCAGGGCCCGGCCGACCTCCCCGACCAGCACGGAGGGAGCGGCGGCCACGGGCAGCCGTTCCCTGAGCGCGTCCCAGTCACCGTAGACGTCGTCGAAGTCCTCGCGACGGTCGGCGGTCCGCCCCTCGGTGTCCACCGCGGTGTGCAGGTCGGTACGGCCCGCCGAGACGAAGCCGCCGTCGGGCTCCTGCCAGGGACGGCCGACGAGGACGGCGTCCTCCCGCGCCAGCCCCGTCTCCGGGTCGGCGAGGGCCGCCACGTGCGCGTGAAGGCGGGGGTCGAGCCAGGGCTCACCCGCGAGCACGTACTCGGGGTAGATCGTCAGCCGCTCACGCAGCGTGAAGCCGGAGGCGGCGGTACGGGCGGCGAGTTCCTCGATCTGCGGCCACGGCCGTTCCGGGTTGACGTGGTCGGGGGTCAGGGGCGAGACACCGCCCCAGTCGTCGATCCCGGCCCTGATCATCAGGTCGTACTCGGCGTCGACCAGGTTCGGCGGGGCCTGCACCCGCATCCGGGGGCCGAGGACCAGCCGGGAGACCGCGATCGTGGCGGCCAGCTCCTGCAGGTCGGCGTCGGGCATGCCGCGCATCGCGGTGTCCGGCTTGGCGCGGAAGTTCTGGATGATGGTCTCCTGGAGACCGCCGTACTCGCGGGCCACCCTGCGCAGCGCGAACAGCGACTCGGCCCTGTCCTCGACGGTCTCGCCGATGCCGATGAGGATGCCGGTGGTGAAGGGCACGTTGCTGCGGCCCGCGTCCTCAAGGACGCGCAGCCGTACGGCGGGGTCCTTGTCGGGAGAGCCGTGGTGCGGCATGCCCTTTACCTCGAACAGGCGCCGTGAGGTCGTCTCCAGCATCATGCCCATCGACGGCGCGACCGGCTTGAGGCGTTGCAGGTCACGCCAGGTCATGACGCCCGGGTTGAGGTGCGGCAGCAGGCCGGTCTCCTCAAGGACCCGGATGGCCATCGCGCGGACGTAGGAGAGCGTGTCGTCGTAGCCGTGTGCGTCCAGCCACTCGCGGGCCTGGTGCCAGCGGTCCTCGGGACGGTCGCCGAGGGTGAACAGCGCCTCCTTGCACCCCATGGCGGCGCCCTGCCTGGCGATCTCCAGCACCTCGTCGGGGCTCAGGAAAACGCTCTCCAGCTTGTGCGGAGCGGTGGCGAACGTGCAGTACCCACAGCGGTCACGGCACAGGCGGGTCAGCGGTATGAAGACCTTGCGGCTGTAGGTGATGGTTCCCTGCCGTCCGACGGCTTCGAGACCCGCGTCCCTGACTCGGCCCGCGTGTTCGAGCAGGGTGTCGAGATGACCGTCCCTGGCGTGCAGGAGGACGGTGGCTTCGGTGAGATCAAGAGCTTTGCCGTCACGGGCGCGGGCCAGCGCCCTACGCATCGCGCTGTCGGTGGGGTTGTCGCTCATGACGGCACATTACGACCCTGCTCCGGACGGACCGGGCGCGGGGTACGGCTCCGACTTCAGCACTGCTTAAGTGGACCCTCAAGCAAATCTCGATAGACGTAAATTATTGCACCTGCATATATTGGAGGCATCCCCGGAAACCGCTCCACAGGAGTTCACGATGCTCTGGTTCCTCCTCGCCCTGCTCGCCGTGTCCGCGCTGGCCCCGCTGATAGGCACCGACACCCGTGACGGCCGTGACTGGCGCGACGACGACCCTGCCACGTCCAGGAGAAGGCTCCCCGTCAGAAGGATCGGTAGTCCCGCACCCGTGCCCTCGGCCCCCGTGCGGGCGGGCGTTCGCCGTCCGACCTCAGCAACCTGCTGACCCGGTGACGATGCCCCAGGTAGGGGGCGAGCAGCCGCAACATCCCCGCGTCGTCGGTCCGCCGCCCCGTCAGCGCCCAGCCGACCAGCGACGACAGGTGATAGTCGCCGACGGAGAGCGCGTCCGCGTCGCCGTGTGAGCGCTGGCGCACCTCGGCCGACGTCCACACCCCGATCCCCGGCAGCGCCCGCAGCAGCAGATCGGTGGCGGCGCTGTCCCCCGCCGCCTCCAGCCTCGCGGCGTACCGGGCGGCGTTCACGATCGTCCTGGCCCGTACGGCCTCGGCCCCCGCCCGGTGCCAGTCCCACGAGGGGATCGACCGGCACACCTCAGGTCCGGGAAAGACCCGCATCCCCTCGGGCGCGGGCCCCGGAGCCGGCTCACCGTAGCGGTACAGCAGCCACCGCCACGCCCGCCAGCCCTCCTCACTGACCACCTTCTGCTCCAGTACGGCGGGCACCAGGGACTCGAAGACCCGGAAAGTCCGTCCGATCCTGAGCCCTTCGTGCCGTTTCGCCGCGCGCCGTACCACCTCGTGCTCCGGGACGAAGCCCGAGACGTCGTCGTCCTCGCCGAGCAGCGCGGGCAGCGTCTCCAGCAGCCATCCGGCTCCGGGACCCCACGCCGCACCGGTGACGCGGCCGTCGGCGACGGCGACCCGCAGCGTGCCCGGCCCGTCGGGGGTGGCGCAGGTGCGCCAGAACGCCCCGTCGGGGGTGTGCCGCCAGGCGGGGTCCCCGGGACCGTGCCGCAACGGACGCAGAGTCGCCCTGAGATCGAGCGGCCGGTCCGGCCGCCACCGTCTTTCCGCCAAGGGAGAGGGTCAGCGGTCGCTGGAGAAACGGATGGCGCACTCGGGCAGCACGACACCCGGCCAGACCCGGCTGCCCGCGAGCAGTTCGTTGCCCGGCCCGACGACGGCGCCGTCACCGATGACCACGTCCCGCAGGACCGCGCCCGGCTCGACCCTGGCCCCGATGCCCACGACCGAGTCGGTCACCGACGCCCCGGCGCGGATCACGCAGTCGTCGCCGAGCACGCTGCCGGAGACCTGCGCCCCCGCCTCGACGACCGCGCGGGCGCCGACGACGGAACCGCCGTCCACCTTCGCCCCCGCGTCGACCACGGCGCCGGGCAGTGCCAGCAGGTCACCGGTCGGCCCGGGCAGGGCCGGGGAGGCCAGCCGGCCCAGGACCAGGTCGCGGGAACCCTGGACGAACGCGGCGGGGGTGCCCACGTCCAGCCAGTAGGAGGCGTCGGCGTAGCCGAGCACCAGGGCGCCGTCCTCGATGAGGCCGGGGAAGGTCTCCCGTTCGACGGAGACGACCTCCCCCGCCGGGATGGTGTCGATCACCGAGCGGGTGAAGACGTAGCAGCCCGCGTTGATCCGGTTGGTGACCGGGTTCGGTGTCTTCTCCAGGAACGCGGTCACCCGGCCGTCCCCGTCGGTCGGCACGCAGCCGAACCGCGAGGGGTCATCGACCTCGGTCAGGTGCAACGTCACCGCGGCCTGTCTGGCGATGTGCCTGGCGACCTGGTCGCCGATGTCGTGGCCGGACAGGATGTCGCCGTTGAGCACCAGCACCGGGGCGTCCGGGCCGCAGGTCAGCGCGTCGGCGGCGTTCCTGATGGCGCCGCCGGTGCCCAGCGGCGTCTCCTCCGTCATGTACTCCAGCGAGAGCCCGAACGCCGAGCCGTCCCCGAACGCCTCGGAGAACATCTCGGCCCGGTAGGAGGTGGCGAACACGATGCGCCGTACCCCGAACGAACGGGCCCGCGCCAGCTGGTGCGCCAGGAAGGGGACCCCCGCCGTGGGCAGCAGCGGCTTCGGGGTGCCCAGGGTAAGCGGACGCAGTCGCGTTCCTTGTCCTCCGACAAGAAGAATCGCCTCAAGCTCCGACAAAGAGGTCTCCATCATCCCGCGAGATTAGCTCACCGTTCAACGGCGTGCTGAATAGCCCATTAACCGATGGAAGATCGATTCTTTCGCTAATCGAGCGCACGCTGATAGGACAACAGATGGGCCTCGGCCGAGGCGTCCCAGGTGAACTCCTTCGCCCTGGAGTGCCCCGCCTCGGAAAGCGCCGCGCGGCGCTCCGGCGAGGTCAGCAGCGAACGCAGCGCGTCGGCGATGCTGGCCTCGTCGGGCTCGGTGTAGGCGACCGCGTCCCCACCGACCTCGGGCAGCGAGGTCCGGTGCGTGGTCAGCACCGGTGTGCCGCAGGCCATGGCCTCAAGGACGGGAAGCCCGAAGCCCTCCCCCCTGGAGGGGAAGGCCGCCACCAGCGCGCCGCCGAGGAAACCGGACAGGTCGGAGAAGGCCAGGAAGCCGGGACGGACGACCCTGACGTCCGAGGGCACCTCGTCGATCGCGGCGTCCACGTCGGCCTCGTGGACCCCGCCCGCCAGCACCAGCGCGGGTGGCGAGGGCAGTTCGCGCACCGCCCTGGCGAACCCCCTGATCAGGTTCGGCAGGTTCTTGCGCGGCTCCATCGGGCCGAGAAAGGCAACGTACGGCGTGCCGTGCAGCCCGAGCCGGTCGGCCGCGTGCGCCAGCTCCCGCTCCGAGGGCCGGTGGAACAGCCGGGGATCGACCCCGTGGTAGGCCACGTCGATCCTCGTCGGGTCGGCGGTCAGCACCCTGACCAGCTCGTCCCTCGTCGCCTTCGAGGGAACGACGACCCGCGCGGCGTGCCGTACGGCGGTGCGGGTCGCCGAGCGGAAGAAGGAGGCCCTGACCGTGTCGTGCTGGGAGGCCTCGGTGAACCACGTGACGTCGTGCACGGTCACCACGGCGGGCAGCCCCGAACGCAGCGGCATCGAGTAGTAGGGGGCGTGGATCACCTGGGCGCCCACCTGCTGGGCGACGACCGGCAGCCCGGTCTGCTCCCAGGCGATCCTGGCGGCCCGGTTGGCGATGCCGAGCGGCCCTGGAACGATCCTGGCCGAAGGGGCGAGCCCGGCGTAACGTTCGGCGTCGGCACGTTGGCACACGATCGCCAGATCGGCTCCCGCCCGGTCAAGCGCGGCGAGAAGTCCGTCGACATATCTGATCAGAGCACCACGGTCAGCCGGAACCGCGGCCGCGTCGACGAGCACTCGGGGCGTCAAGAACGATCACTCCCCCTCAAGGGTCAGCGCGGGCTCCTTCTCCCATTTCCCCCTCACTCTATTGCGAGCGTCTTCGAAAACGTGGGGTATATCACACGGGTTTTCCCGTTGTTTGATCGTGCGTGGGACCGACGTCACGACGGGCCGCGATCCCGGCCGCACCGGCGCAAACAAGGTCACCGACAACGATCACGATTCTGGAGCAGAGCGCCACCGTGATCGCCTGTCCCTGGCTCAGCACCGGGGCCAGCACCGCGACCATGGCCACCTCGCGCACCCCCGCCCCCGCCGGGACCACGAACGTCATGATGCCCAGGCACCAGGAGAGCGCGAACGCCCCGATGGAGAAGACGATCGCGGAAAGCCCGGAGGGGCCGAAGTCACGGACGACGGCGGCCAGGTGCAGGCCGTAGGCGGTCCAGCCGAGCAGCGCCCAGCCGAGCGCGGTGAGCATGCCCCCGCGGGTGAGCGGGCGTTCGAGCGGCTCACGCCCCAGCTTCCGCAGCCCGAACCCGAGGACCGCGTTGACCACCCGGGGCTCGAAGGCCACCGCGAGCACCGGGATCAGCAGGAACACCCAGGCGTACGGCGCCGCCGAACCCGGCATGGCGGCCAGCAGCGTCACCCCCGAGACCACCAGCCCGCTGCCCAGTTGCACCGGCATCGTCAGGAAGAACGCCGCCGCGCTGCGCGACCTGGGCACGCCGAGTTCCCTGCCCATCTCCATCTGGGCCAGGACCGGCCACAGCGAGCCGGGGATGTACTTGCCGAGCTGGCCGACGAAGAAGACCTTCGCGGCGGGGCGGAACGGCAGCGGCGAGCCGAGGTCGGCCAGCAGCGCCCGCCACGTCATCATCCCGCCGCCCAGCGCGGCGATGACGGCCAGCAGCGACAGGACCAGGCCGGGCCAGGAGAGCCGGGCGAACCCGGCGCGGATGTCGTCCCACTGCCGGGCGACCGCCCACGCGCCGAAGCCGAGCGCGACGACCAGGAACGCGATCCGGACCAGGCGTTTCACGCTCTCACGGTTCCAATCTCACAGGGGTCTCACAGAGGGAGCACCGGCTCCGGCGGCTGCGGCAGGGCGGCCCCCGCGGGACGGCGCCGCCCCTTGGTCGCCACCCACAGGTAGGTCGGCACGACCGGCAGCAGCGCGCCGAGCACCGGCCGGGGCAGCCGGGACAGGACACCCTCCGCAGCCCGGCCGACCGCGCCGGGGAACAGCTCGGACCCGGCGAACTCCGCCGGGGTGGCCAGCACCGGGAAGGTGTAGTCCCACACCCGCAGCCCCCTGACCATCCGGCGCAGCCCCCTGCGGGTCCGGTAGCGCTCGTAGTAGCTGTCGGCCCGCCCGGACAGGCGCACGTAACGGTCGGCGAGCGCGGGCGGCAGATAGGACAGGAACGGCAGCCTGTAGTGCGGCTCCATCACCCCGAGCCGGTTGCCCAGGCCCAGGTAGAGCACGCCGTCGGGGGCCAGCACCCGGCGCATCTCCGCCATGATCGCGTCAGGGTCCACCACGTGCTCGTAGATGTGGTTGAAGACCAGCACGTCGATGGAGTCGTCGGGGAAGGGCAGCGCCGTACCGTCGGCGCAGACGAAGCTGACCCGCTCACCGAACCGCGTCGAGGCCTTGCGCAGGCCCGGCACGTCGATGTCCACGCCGAACGTCCGCCGCGCGCCCGCCGCCGCCAGCTCGTCGGCGATGAACCCGGCCGAACAGCCGATGTCGGCGACCGTCAGCCCTTCGAGGACCCGCTCCCTCCTGCCGAGGAAGTGGCCGAGCACCGCCACGATCTTCGCGGCCTTGCGGCGGCGTTTCTCCTCGTCCAGCATGGCCGCCTGGAACTCGGAGTACTCCAGCTGCGCAACCCGCTCGCCGCTCATCGTCCGTTCACCGTTCCTCGTCGCCATCACGGCCCGCCCCTGCCCGCCGGGGCGCGCGGCCCAAGCGTACCGGCGTGCCGTGTCCCTTACCGGTCACCGACCAGAGCCGCCAGGTAGGCGTCCCAGTAGGGTTCGGGGTCGACCGGCTTGACCCCGGACCGCAGCCGTTGCGGCTCTCCCGGCCGGTAGAAGGCCTCAAGCGCGGCCCGCAGGGACTCCACCGAGCCCGGCTCGACCAGCAGGCCGTCCACGCCGTCGGTCACGTGGTCGCCGAGCGTCCCCACCCGGCTGGCGATCACCGGCACGCCCTGTTCGTGGCCGAGCCACACCTGCTGGCTGGCCGTACCGCCGCGGTAGGGCAGGACCAGCGCGTCCACGTCGGCGAACAGCTCCGGCACCTCGGTGTCGGCCACGTAACCCGGTCGCAGTTCGACCCGGTCGGTCAGCCCGAGCTGCGCGACCAACGCCTTCGTCTCGTCGAGACCGCCCCAGAACTCTCCGGCGACACGCAGCGAGACCCCTTCGGGCAGCGCCCTGATCAGCACGTCGAGCCCCTTGTACGGACGGACCAGGCCGAAGAACAGCAGCCGGCCGGCCACCTCCTCACCCGCCCCCCGGGCACGTCCGCGCAGGGCGGCGGGCAGGTGCGGCGCCATCTCGGCCACCGTCACCGGAGCGGGCGTCAGCCCTCGGGCCAGGTCCCCCTGCGCCCGCGAGTGGGCCAGCACCCCGTCGACCCTGCGCAGCAGCGCCCGCATCAACGGCACGTCGTACGGCTTGCGCTCGTGGGGCAGCACGTTGTGGCACAGCGCGACGACCCGGGTACGGCGCCGCAGGCCGTACAGGATGCCCAGGTAGGCGGGCACCTGCACCGGGCTGAGCACGACGAGGATCACCAGGTCGGCCCCCGCCAGGCGGCGCCCCGCGCGCACCCAGCCGTCGGGACGGCGCCAGTCGAGGTCGCGCAGGACGTTGGGGAAGGGGGCGCCGTCGGGGGTGTCCACGGTCTGGGTGCCTGGGTAGAGGAAGGAGGGGTACTGCGCCCGCCACGACTCGATCAGCACGTCGTGCCCGGCAGCCCGCAGACGGTGGGCCAGTTCCGTGGTGTGCGCGACCCCGCCGCCCTTGTAGGGGTGGGCGGGCCCGACGATCGCGACGCGCATCTACTCGCTCCTGGAGCGCACGATGAGGTCGGCCAGCAGCGCGAGCGAGCCGATGAGCAGACCGGACAGGAAGATGACGATGGTGTTGCTGGTCAGGTAGAACCCGTAGCGGATCATGTCGACCACGCCCTTGACCAGGCCGATGCCGACCAGCCACAGCGCGGGCGGCATGAGGACCTTGAGGGGGTTGAAGTACATGACCATCCGCAGCACCTGCAGGATGTAGCGGTAGGCGTCGGAGACGAAGCTGAACTTCGACGTGCCCGCCCGCTTGCTGTACTCGATCGGCAGATAGTAGACGTCGTGCTGGTTCGACAGGAACGACAGCGTGATCGTGGTGACGCAGGAGAAACCGGGAGGCAGCAGCCGCAGGTACGGCTTGGCCACCGACTTGCGGAAGGCTCGAAGCCCGCTGTTCAGGTCGGGGATCTTCTGCCCGGCGAGCCGCTCGGCCACCTTGCGGATGAACCACTTGGCGGGCACCCTCAGGAACTTGTGCGAGCCCTCCTCGGTGGTCCGCGCGCCCACGACCTGGTCGATCGCCGCGTCCTTGTCCAGGATCGCCACCAGCTCGGGGATGCGCTCGTTCGGGTAGGTCATGTCCGCGTCGGTCCACACGACGATCTCGCCCCTGGCCTCCTGCGTGCCGATCCTGCGCACGGTGCCCGAGCCGCCGTTGCGGTGGAAGGCCCGCACCCGCATGTTGGGGAAACGCGGCGCGGCCTCGTGCAGCCTGGCCAGGGTCGCGTCGGTCGAGAAGTCGTCGACGGCCACGAGCTCGTAGGTGTAACCGCTGTCGTCCATCGCCCGGCAGATGCGCTCGACCTCGTCGATGACGTGGTTCTGCTCGTTGTAACAGGGCAGGACGATTGTGACGTACGGTGTTGCGTCCACGGCGGTTCCACTCTTCGGCGTCTCGGGCGTGCTCACGACGGGCGAGGATACTCTGCCCGGCTGGGAGGCGAGTGCACTTCGCCGTCCGGCTCAGCCTGTCTCCACGACACCGGCGCCGCCGACGCCCGGCAGTTCCTCCATCGTCGCGGCGAATGACCGGGCGTCCGTCGGGTCGGCGAGCTTTACAAAGTATCCCTCGGACACGGTCGCTGAGTCGGGCAGGCGCCCTGCCCACATGAAGGACAGGACGCGCCGGGCGTGGGCGGCGTCCTCGACGTAGACGTGCTCGACCTCCTCCATGCCCGCCAGCCTCGCCTCGACGGCCTTCCTCTCCTGGGAGGTGGCCCGGCCGCGTCCCGCGCAGTCGTCCGCCCCGCACAGCGTGAGGTAGGCGTCGGCCTTGTACCGCCAGAAGGGGTGGCCGAAGGCACCGGCGTTGGCGACGCCCGGAGCCCGGTTGAGCGCGGCGGGGAAGGGGGCGATGTCGGCCCGGTCACGGAGCGTCCCGACGAACGACTCCGGCAGGTCCCCGGCCTTGAGGACGGAGAGCATGACCTCGTCCCCCGCGTAGGCCCTGCGGTAGTCCGCCAGGGCCTCCTGGCGGGAGACGAACCGCACGTCCTTCACCTGGGGCATCGCCCGCAGCCTCTCCCCGAGAGCGCGCCGTTGCTCGGCGGTCACGGCCCTGCCGTGGCAGTTCTCCCACGGGGCGTCGTCCCAGCACAGGAAGACGGAGAACGTCCCGCCCTTCGGCCAGGGACCGGCGGGCGGCGGGGAGAACTTCTGGCCGGTCGCGGAGGACCCCGTCGTGAGGGACGGCGCCTTGAGGGACGGGGCCTTGGGAGGCCGTGCCGTGGGAGTCGCGGCCTCGGGGGAGCGTCCCCGCGGGGACTCCGCCCGGGGAGCCGACGCCCTGGCAGCCGACGCCTCGGGGGACGGAGCCTTGGGGGATGACACCGCCTGCGCGGCCGTCGGCGGGAGCACCGGCAGTACGGCCACGGCCGCGACCCCGCTCAGTACGGCGCGGCGGGCCCGTGCCCGTCTCCGCGAGCCACCGGACCCGCTCCCGGGAACAATCGTGTCCAATGCGTCACCCACCGCGATAACCAGATGTCCTTCACAACAGCCATGAATGGATATCACGGATTCGATCACCGCTTGACGAGGTGGTCCCCGGCGGGCGAAACCGTTACCTACGGGCCTTCAGGAGGCGGGCGGGACGGTCATCCAGACGTCCACGGCCATCGACCAGGTGCCGTTCGGCGGCTCGACGAGGGAACGCTCGTCCTGACGGGCCCGCAGCTTCATCACCTGGACCGGATCGCCGTACGGAGCGAGCTGGTCGGCCCTGACCGCGAGCAGGACGGGCACCCGGCCCGCCGCCCGGACGCGGCCGACCAGGCGGTTGACGTCGGAGGGGATGGGGATGTCCGCGCCCTGCCGGTGGAAGACCTTGGCGGTCGGCACGCCGCAGGTGCCCCTGACGACCTGGGTGAACCGGTCACCGGTGACCCGTTCGACGATCAGCACGGAGGCGTTGGCGGGCAGGGCCGCGCACATCGCCTCGACCGCGGCGCGCTCACCGCGCTCGACCGGGGTGAAGGCGACGCCCGCCGAGGTGACCACGGGCGGCACGAGCAGCAGCAGCACGCCCGCGACGACCAGCCCGCGTTGCACGGGCCTGCCGTACCCGAGCCTGCGGGCCTTGTCCCTGACCCAGCGCAGCCCCCAGACCGCCAGCAGCACCAGACCGGGGATGACGACGGGCACCAGGCGCCGGGAGGCCCACGGGTGGTCGGGGGTGATGGAGGGCAGTATCAGCGTGGCGACCGTGGTCCAGCCGATCACGGCCAGCGGCAGCAGCCAGCCGAACCCGCGCCGCCTGACCAGCCTGCGCGTCAGCAGGGCGGCGGCCATGGTGGCCAGGGCGACGGCGGGAACGCCGAGGTACCAGATCACCCAGTAGAGCGACTCCTCGTAGTAGAGCCGGGTCGGGTCGGCCGCCAGGCCGTTGTCCGCCTGGGTTCGCTGGATGAACGCGGCGTTCAGCGCGTCGTCGGCGGTCACCGGGATGCGGGTCACGGTCTGCAGCCAGGGCCGGGCCACGAAGATCGCGACGACCAGCACCACCAGACCCGCGGCGATCTCGGGAAGCCCGCGCAGCCGTACGGCCCGCCGCAGCGGCGGGGCGAGCACCGGGGCCAGGGCCGCCGCCACCAGGGTGAGGGCCAGGACCGCCCCGCAGATGGCCAGCAGCGGCCTGACCGAGGCTCCCAGGTAGGTCAGGTACGGCCGGGACAGGAAGTAGGCGGCGGCCAGGCCGACCCCGGTTCCCACGGCCAGCCCGCACAGCAGCGGCAGGCCGAGCCGTCCCTCCTGACGGCCGCCGACCCTGCGCATGGCGATCAGCAGTCCGGCGTAGGCGAGCACGGGCAGGATGTCGCGCAGGCCGTCGATCCTGACCAGCACGGCCAGCCCGAACACCAGGCCCGCCAGGTCGGCTCCCGCGACGGCGCCGTAGGCCTGGGCCGCGCGGACCAGCCCCGGCCGCTCCCCCGAGGGGACCGGCGGCAGGTAGCCGAGCCCCATGACGCCCGAGCGCAACCTGGCCCGTGCGTCGTGGAGCAGGACGAGCCCGCCGAAGAGCATGATCAGGGACGGGATCTCACTGAAGGTGGTGCGCGAGGTGTAGAGGATCGGCAGGCTGACCGCGAACACCAGGGCGGCCAGCGGCGCCCAGCGGGCGCCGACGAACCTGGCGACGAGCCCGGCGACGACCAGCACCGCCATGGCGCCGAGCAGCGGGGGGACCAGCAGCAGGCCGCCCAGCCCGCCCAGCCAGTGGCCGAGCGCCTGGATCATCGGCGGCCCCGGCATGAACTGCGGCACGACCACGCCGCCGAAGTCGTAGAAGCCCATGCTGCCGAAGACCAGCGCCGGGTCGGCCCCGCCGAAGGCCGCCTCCTGGTACGGGATCGGCAGCGAGCCGTGTTCGGCCAGCCAGACGGCGTACTGCGCGTAGGTCGCCGGGTCGCGGCGGACGATGAGCTGCTCACTGCCGAACACGGTGTTGAAGATCGCGGAACCGGCCGCGACGGCGACGACCGCGGCCGTCTGCCCGGCGGTCGCCTCGACCGTCTCCGGCAGGCGGCGCAGGCCGTAGCGGCACAGCAGCGCCGCGACCAGCAGGCCGAGCGGCAGCGCGGCGACCGGCCTGAACCAGCCCAGCATGAGCAGCGCGAACCCGGCCAGCAGCCAGCCCGCCAGGACGAGCGCGGGCACGGCCGAGAGCACGGCGAGCACCCTGCCCGCCGTGGGTCCGCGCGCGCTGTCCCACGGGCCGATCCTCATGGCTGGCCCCGAGCGTAGCGGCCCCGCCGCGTGACGGCGACGGGGGCGCGCGACGGGCGGGCCGAGCCGGTAGCGTACGCGCAGCATGCGAAGGGGGCGGTAGTGGTCGGGTGGGTGCGGGGGCGCAGGGGGCTCTTCCCGGTGCCGGAGCGGGCCGCGCTGGAACCGCTGAGGCAGCGGTGGTTCCTGGTGGTGCTCGGTCTCGGCGTCGTCCTGCGGGCGCTCGCCATGCTCGGCTACCGGCCCGCGCTGTGGTTCCCCGACTCCTACACCTACGTGGTCACCGCGATGCGGCCCAGGCCCGACCTGGTGCGCCCGGCGGGCTACTCGATGTTCCTGCGGCTGTTGGAGCCCCTGCACAGCTTCGCCCTCGTCGCGGGCGTCCAGCACCTGCTCGGGCTCCTGACGGGCGTGATGGTCTACCTCACCGCCAGGCGGCTGCGCGCCCCCGCCTGGGCCGCGACGCTCGCCTGCGTCCCCGTCCTGCTGGACGCCTACCAGATCGAGCTGGAGCACCTGCTGGTCTCCGACACGCTGTTCACGACGCTCGTGGTGGCCGCCGTCTGCCTGGCCGTACGGGAGCCCGGGAGTCAGCGGGGGCGGATGGCCGGGGCGTGCGCGATCGGCCTGCTGGTCGCGGCGGCGACGCTGACCAGGACGGTCGGGCTGCCGCTGGTCGCGCTCCTGGGCGCGTGGCTGCTCTACCGGCAGCGGGGCCGGGTGGCGGTCGCGGCGGTGACGCTGGCCGCGGCGGCTTTGCCGATCCTGGGTTACGGCGTCTGGTTCCACGCGACCACCGGCAGGATCGGCCTGGTCGGCGCGAACGGCGCCTTCCTGTACGCCAAGACGATGACGTTCGCCGACTGCGCGGTGATGAGGCCGTCGGCGGAGCTGGCCGTCCTGTGCGACCCCCGGCCGCCCGCGTCGCGGCCCCCCTCGCAGGAGTATCTCTGGGGTCAGGACTCCCCGCTGGTCAGGCTGCCCGGCATCACCTTCACCCGGGAGACCGACGCGCTGGCCGGGGAGTTCGCCTCGCTGGCCATCCGCAGTCAGCCGCTGGACTATCTGGGCTCGGTCCTGACGGAGCTCGGCCGCTCCTTCACGCTGGACCGGCCCGTCTACCCCGACCAGGAGATCTACGACCACTACCTCTTCCCTGCCGCGACGCCCGAGCCGCCGGGACGTTACCCGGCCCTGGTCGGCGCCTCCTTCGCCCGGCTCTACGAGCGGGGGCCGATCGAGACCGAGGTGGTCGAGCCGTACGCGGGCTGGATGCGGGCCTACCAGGGCGTCGCCGCACTGCCCGGCGCCGCGCTGCTGGTGATCCTGCTCCTCCCTCCGGTCGTCGCGGGGGTACGGCGGGCCAGGTCGGCCGGATCCGTCCCGGTGGTGTGGGCGCTGCCCTGGGCGACGGCGGTGACGTTGCTGGTCATGCCCGCGGCGGTGGCGGAGTTCGACTACCGCTACGTACTGCCCGCCGTACCACTGGCCTGCCTTGCTGCGGCTTTCGCCGCAAGTAAACCTTCCTTCAGTAACATTCCAAGAAATGTCCGTATTTGAGTATGCTGGGCGGCCGGATCACCGCGCAGTCCCCGGGGGAGATCATGGCTGAGTTCGTACCATCACGACTCCCCACGCCGACTTCGTGACCTACTCTTTGGGCGCTATGAGCGAGCCGAGACAGCGGGTGTCGCCGCCGAGCAAGGAGATCGCATGAGCGACCAGCGGCACGTCGCCATGAGCGATCACACCACCCAGCCGGCCCTTGGGCGCAGGGCGTCCAGGCGCGCGGCCGGGAACGGCGTGACGCCTGAGGAGATCTCCCCTCTTTACCAGGAACCTCCCAGAAGGAACGGCGGCGGCCGGTCGAGAGGGTCGGGCGGCAAGGCCGCCAAGCTCGGCGTCGGCGCCTGGGTCAGCGTCGCGCTGACCGGCGTCATGGTGGTCGGCACCCTCACCGGCTACAAGTTCTACCGGGACATCGAGGGCAACATCACCCGTGAGGACGTCGAGGGCAAGCTGGGCGCCGACCGCCCGCCGGAGACGGGCGCGCTCAACGTCCTCGTCGTCGGCTCCGACAGCCGCGACGGCGCGGGCAACAAGAAGTACGGCCAGCACCTGCAGGGAACGGGTGAGCGGACCGACACGATCATCCTCCTGCACATCTCCCCGAACCGCGACAAGGCGACGCTGATCAGCTTTCCCCGCGACTCGATGGTCCAGGCGCCCGAGTGCCAGAACCCCAAGACCAAGGCGATCATCCCCGCCGGTCTCCGGCAGATCAACGCGACCTTCAACGACGGCGGCATCACCTGCACGTGGAAGACGATCGAGACGCTGACCGACATCCACATCAACCACTTCGTCAAGGTCGACTTCTCCGGGTTCAAGGGCATCATCGACGCCCTCGGCGGCATCGAGATCTGCCTGCCCAAGGACGTCACGGACAAGAAGGCCAAGCTCGAACTGAAGAAGGGCAAGCACATCGTCAAGGGCGAGACCGCCCTGGCCTACGTCCGCGCCCGCTACACGCTCGGCGACGGCAGCGACATCAGCCGCATCAAGCGCCAGCAGGTCTTCCTCACCCAGGTGATGAAGAAGGCGACCAGCTCCGACCTGCTCACCGACCTCGGCAAGCTGACCAGCTTCCTTGAGGCCGCGACCTCCTCGGTGACGATGGACCGCAACCTCACCACCGGACGGCTCCTGGAGATCGCGCAGAGCGCGGCCTCCCTCAACGCCAAGGGCCTGAAGTCCGTCACCGTCCCCTGGAAGCCGTACGCGCCCGACCCCGGCCGGGTCGAGTGGGCCCAGCCGAAGGCCGACCAGCTCTTCGCCGCGATCCGCAGCGACATCGAGGTGCAGCCGACCGCCACGCCGAAGCCCTCGGCCAGCCCAGGCCAGACCTCGGCCCCCGCCAAACCCGCGATCAAGCCCTCCCAGGTCAGGGTCCAGGTGCTCAACGGCACCAGCGTCGCCGGCAGGGCGCAGGAGGTGGCCGACGCGCTGGCCGCCCAGGGCTTCACGGTGACCGAGGTCGGCAACGCGCGGCTGCCCAGCGGCGCCGACCAGCCGAAGACACGCATCCTGTACGCCAGGAACGCCCAGGACGGCGCCGACTACGCCGCCCCGGTGGCCGCCAAGCTCCTCAACAAGGAGAAGGTCAAGCCGGAGGGCGGCAAGCTCAAGCCGGGCGGCAGCGAGCCGTACGTCCCGTCGGCCACCGGAACGGCCTCGACCGCGCCCACCGCGACGCCGACGGCGAGCGCCCCGGCCACCACGACGGACGGCCAGGGGCCGGTGATCCAGCTGGTCATCGGTGCCGACTGGCAGGGTGTCGCCGCTCCCATCAAGATCCCGGACAGCATCAAGGGCGACGTGGTCGACGCCAACACCAACCCCTGTCTCTGAGCCCTGTCCCCGGTGCCCTCCGGCACCGCCCCGTGCCCCGTTCCTCCGGGAACGGGGCCGTTCTCCCAGCTCCGGGCCGCCCCGACGGTCACGAAACCCCGTGAAACGCGGCGAGCTCGTGCGACAGGGCGTCCAAGAGCGTTTATGGTGGTCCGACCGGTGGACGACTCCGTCATCCGTCCGTGTCCCGGGCGATCTCGCCGGTCCGCTTCCCCGTCTCCGACAGATAGCTGAGCGTTTTCCTCGTGAGCGACACCCGACCCTCTTCCCCGGTACCGGCCCCATGGGACGACGGCGCCAGTGGCGCCGGAGGCGGCGGGCAAACCGGCGGACAGGACGGAAGGGCGGCGCCGTGGCCCCAGCCTCCGGCCCCCGACCCCGCGGAGGGGGCGGGCGAGGTGACCGCGTGGGGCTACCCCGCCTACCGGGACCCGGAGAACGCGCCCGGCGGGGAGACGGGCACGCCGTACTGGGAGGGGTCATCCGCTTTCGGGGGTGAGGAGACCTCCGGGGCGGGCGCGGCGCCGTCCGCCGCACGGCAGGCGCGCAGCCCCTACCCCAGCCCTCACGACCCCCCGCACACCACCGCGTCCCAGGAACCCGCCTCTCAGAGGCCGGAGGCCCGGGAGCGGGACGCGCGGTGGGCTCAGGAGTTCGGCGCGGCCCAGGCACGGGCGTGGACCTCGGGCACCCCGTCCGAGCCCCCCTCCTCGGAGACCTTCTCCTACTGGGAGAACTCCGCCCGGCAGCAGCCCGAGCCCCAGGAGACCGACCGTCGGCCCTCCGCGTGGGGAGAGGCGACCGTCTCCCCCTGGGACCGCCCCTCCCCCGTCCCGTCTCAGGAACCCCCCGCGCCCGCCGAGCAGGCCGGGTACACCGCACCGGCTCCCGCCGAGCTCCCCGAGCGGACCACGCCGCGCCGCCGGGGCTCACGGGCGGCCTCGCACCTGAACGCCCGGCCCAGAATCCCTGCCTACCTGGACGAACACCCCCAGGTCACCGAGCAGCAGAGGGCCCCGGTTCCCGTCGGCGCGCACGCCGCGGGACCGGTCGTCGCCCCCTCGTCCGTCGGAGGTCCGGCGGCCCTGGAGTGGGAGCAGCGGGCCTACGCCGAGGAGGAGCCCACCGCTCCCCCGGCGAAGAAGAAGCGCGAGCCGTACCTCGACAACGTCAAGTTCGTCCTGATCGTCATGGTGGTCATCGGGCACTCGCTGGTGCCGACCCTGGCCGCGCACTCCTCCAGGGCCGCCTACCTGTTCATCTACACGTTCCACATGCCGGCGTTCGTGCTGATCAGCGGCTATCTGGGACGCAACTTCTGGAACTCGAACGCGAAGATCAACAAGTTGGTCGACACCATGCTGGTGCCGTACGCGTTCATCGAGATCGGTTACGCCCTGCTGCGTTACGCGCTCGGCCAGAAGTGGACCCTGACGATCATCGACCCGGCCTGGCTGAACTGGTATCTCGTCGCGCTGGTGCTCTGGCGGATCTCCACCCCCATCTGGACGCGGATGCGCCAGCCGTTGCTGGTCGCGGTGACCATATACATGGTGGCCGGTTTCTCCGAGATATCCGGCGACTTCAGCCTCGACCGGTTCTTCGGCCTGCTGCCGTTCTACGTGCTCGGCCTGCTGCTCAAGCCCGAGCACTTCGACCTGCTCAAGCCGTTCTGGGTGCGGATCGCCGCCGGGTTCGTCGTCGCCGGAGGCGTCGCGGTGGCCGTCTACCTCGCCCCCAGGGTCGGCCTCGACCCGGTCTACTACCGCTACAGCTTCAAGTACATGCACCTCAGCTGGTGGATGGGCCTGAGCGTGCGCGCGGCCATGCTGCTGGCGGGCCTGGCGCTCTCGGTCGCGCTGCTGGCGCTCGTGCCGAGGCGCGAGACCTGGTTCTCCGACCTGGGCACCCGCACGCTCTACACCTACCTGCTGCACGGTGTCGTCGTGCTCATCGCCAAGGACCAGAAGTGGCTGAGCCTCCCCTGGCTGTACGGCCCGCTCGGCGTGCTGGCGATCGCGTCGAGCTCGCTCGTACTGGCGATCATCCTGAGCCTGCCGCAGACCCGCACGCTCTTCAAATGGCTGCTCGAACCCCGCCTGGTCTGGCTGTACCGCAGGCCCTCCTCGAAGGAGAGTTCAGCCGCCGTTCCCCGGTAGTTCACTCAACGCATCCGGTGCGGACGGAACCGGCACTCAGCATCGGCATATGCGGGTATGTGTCGGGACGATCGTCCATCACCCCGAAGACGCCCGGATCATGCATCGGCAGATCCGGGCGCTCCTCGACGCCGGGCATGACATCACCTATGTCGCGCCCTTCACCGACTGCAACGTCACGCCCGATCCCGGGATCAGGGCGATCGACGTTCCCCGCGCGACCGGGCGGCGCCGCAGGCGCGCGCTCAAGGCGGCCAGGAAGGCACTCAAACGCGGGATCGAGGGCGCCGACCTGCTGATCGTCCACGACATCGAGTTGCTGTTCCGGCTGCCCAGGCGCAGGCCCGCGACCGTGTGGGACGTGCACGAGGACACGGCCGCCGCCCTTGAGGCCAAGCCGTACCTGCCTGAGGTGCTGCGCCGTACGCTGCCGTCGCTGGTGCGCGGGGTCGAGGCCAGGGCCGAGCGGCGCATGCACCTGATCCTGGCCGAGGAGGCCTACCAGGAGCGCTTCTCCAGGCCCCATCCCGTGGTGCTCAACACCACCTACGTGCCCCGGCGCCCGCCCGCCCCGCCCGGGGGGAACCGGGTGATCTACGTCGGCCAGCTGTCGGCGGCCAGGGGGGCCGTCGAGCTGGTCGAGCTGGCCAGGCGGCTGCTGCCGCACGGGATCAGGACCGACCTGGTCGGGGCGGCCGACCAGGAGATCAGGCCGCTGCTGCGGGACGCGCAGCGGGAGGGCGTGCTCGACTGGTACGGCTACGTGCCCAACCAGCACGCGCTGCGGATGGCCGAGGGGGCGATCGCCGGGCTCTCCCTGCTGCACGACGTGCCCAACTACCGGCAGTCGATGCCGACCAAGGTCGTGGAGTACATGGCCAGGGGTGTCCCGGTGGTGACCACGCCGTTGCCCGCCGCCGCCTCGATGGTCGAGCGGGTCGGTTGCGGCGTCGTCGTGCCGTTCGGGGACGTGGACGCGGCGCTGCACGCCGTGCTCGGGCTGCGGGACGACCCCGGCGGGGCCACGGCGATGGGCAAGCGCGGGTACGAGCAGGCGCTGAACGAGCACCACTGGCCCGACCACGCGGGTGAGTTCGTCGGCCGCCTTGAGGAATGGGCCGGCAAACCGGTGACGTCCGCCGTGGAGATTGGTGTACTGGAGGCATGGCACGCCATCTGATCCAGGGACGTGAGATATCCACCCCCGTCCGCGTCCGCGACGCGGTGGCGTGCGCGGCCTCCTATCTCGTCAGAGCGGACGCCGCCCGGGCCGTGATCGCCTACTCGGGGTTCGACGTCGCCGAGGTGCTGCCGGGCAGGGCCCTGTGCACGCTGGCGTTCGCCGAGCACGCCGACGGTGACCTGGAGGCCTGCCGGGAGTTCGCCGTCTCCTTCCTGACCAGGCCGCCCGACGCCGGGCCGCCGCCCAGGGCTCGTGGCCTGCGGGCCAACCTCGCCGAGCTGCGCCGGGCCGGGGCGGGGTCGTTCGTCCACTGGCTGCCGTCCGACCGGGAATTCGCCGCGGAGGCGGGACGCGCCATCTGGGGCTTCCCCCGGGAGGTCGCCGACATCGACCTGCGGATGGCCTCGCCGTACAAGCGGTGCGTGGTGCGCAGGGACGGCCGCCTGGTGCTCGATCTGCTCGTCAAGCCGGGGGCGGCCGTCCCCTTCGTGGGCAGGGTCACGCCGCCGAGGGCCTACGGCCAGCTCGACGGTGTCACCCGCCGTGTCCCCTGGTCGGCCACCCTGCGCGGGGTCCGGGCCCGCCTCGGCGGGGCGCTGATCCGCCTGGGCAACCACCCGATCGCCAAGGAGCTGAGCGAGCTCGGCCTGCCCAGGCGCGCGGTGCTGACCGGTACGGTCTCCCACCTGGCCATGACGCTCGGCGAGGCCAAGCAGCTGTAGGTCAGCCCTCCAGTTCGAGGAGCGGCAGTTCGGCGCGGGTCGGCAGGCCCTGCCAGTCGCTGGGGCTCGACGCGGCGAAGGCCGCGAGCTGGGCGCCCCTGCGCAGCCTGTCCGTCGGGTGCAGCCGGTCGAGCAGGGCGCTGAGATAGCCCGCGACGAAGGCGTTCTCGCACCCTCCGGGGTCGACCACGGGCGCCACGATGCCCGGGGCGTCGTGGCGGACGCCGTCCACCCGCACGCTCGCCCCCCTGGTCCCCCTGAGCACCACGACCTGCCTGCCGCCGCCGAGGGCGGGTTTGACCAGGTCGAGTTCGCTCTGCCGTACGAACAGCAGGTCGGCCGAGCCTGCCAGGGCGCCGAGGACCTCCTCCGCCTCCCGCAGATCGGGCCAGAGCCGGTCGTGGTAGTCCACGGCCACCGAGACGACGACCCCCGCCGCCTGCGCCGCCCGTACCGCGGCCTGCACGGCGTCGCGCGCGCTCAGCGCGGCGGTGACCCCGCTGACGTGCAGGATGCGCACGGCCGCGATGCGGTCTATGGGAACGTTCCCCTGGGCGAGCCGGGTGCCTCCCCGGTAGTGGGTGACCTTGGCCGCCTGTCCCGGTCTGGTCTCCCGCAGGATCATCCCGGTCGCCGAGCCGTCCTCGGTCCTGGCGTCGGAGACGTCCACTCCCTCGCCGCGCAGCGCGGTGAGCACCCGCTGGCCCAGCTCGTCCGCTCCCACCTTGCCCAGCCACGCGACCTTGTGGCCGAGTCTGGCCAGGCCGACCGCGACGGTGAACTCCGATCCCGTGACGTCCAGCCTGACCTCGTTCTCGTGACGGATCCGGCTGCTGCTGACGATGGCGAAGGCCTCGCCGAGGGTGTAGACGTCCACGCCGGAACCTTTCGCGGCGCCGTAGGACGCCGATGGAGCCATGTTCGGATTTTCGAACTCTAGCGATTCTCCCCGTCCCGCTCTTCCCAGGGAGCACAACAGCAACCGGCCGGTGATCTCCGCGTGCTCTGACCTCCAGGGGTGCTGGGAGCCTTCGCCAGGAAGGCCTTCCCGGGCTATCGGAGCCTTATGGTCCCGGGTGCCTTCATGGGCTCCCGGAGGACCTTCGTCGGTCTTCAGAGGTCTGAGGACCTGTTAGGGTTCTCCCATCGAGGAGAGCCCATGGGAGGTGGGAGATGGCCGAGTCACCCGGCCTGCGGCACGGACCCGTCGTGCCGCAACTGGAGAGCCTGCTGCGCGAGCTGCTCAGGGAGCAGCGCTGGAAGGCCGGTGAACGGCTGCCCAGCGAGGTGCGGCTCGCCGAGGAGCTCGGCGTCGGCCGTTCCTCGGTGCGCGAGGCCATCCGCCTGCTGGCCCGTGACGGTCTGGTCGACGTACGGCACGGCTCGGGCACGTTCGTCACCGACCTGTCCGCGATCCCCCACGAGGGGCCGGACGTGCGCCAGCTCCTGCGCCGGGCCCGGCTGCTTGAGGCCTACGAGGTGCGCAGGGCCCTTGAGGTCGAGGCCGCCAGGCTCACCGCGCGGCGCATCCGCCCCGAGGACGTCGAGCGGCTGAGGGCGAGGCTGCGCGAGCGCCAGGAGCGGGTCGGCGGTGACCCTGCCGCCTTCGTCGACGCCGACCTCGACTTCCACCACGCGATCGTGGAGCTGTCCGGCAACGCCGTGCTCGTCGGCCTGTTCGACGTGGTGCGCCCCGTGCTGCGCGCGGCGCTGATCGAGATGGTCACCCACGAGGCCGCCCTGCCCGACGTCTCGTGCGCCCACGCCGACGTGCTTGAGGCGCTGGCGCGCGGCGACGCCGAGGCCGCGGTGGCCGCCACGGCCGACAACCTGGAGGGCACCATGGCGTTCATCAGGGCGGAGATGGCCGACCGATGATCGTCTCCCAGCCCTCGGAAACCGGGCCCGTCCTGCACGCGCAGGAGGTCGACGTCGTGCGCGACGGCAACCACCTGCTGCGGCAGATCTCCCTGACCGTGCACCGGGGTGAGCACTGGGCCCTGCTCGGCGCCAACGGCGCGGGCAAGAGCACACTGCTCAACCTGCTGGGCGCGGTCACCCACCCCACCCGCGGCGTCGTCGAGGTGCTCGGGCGCAGGCTGGGCCGGGTCGACATGCGGGAGCTGCGCTCCTACCTGGGTCACGTCGACCCGCGTCACGCCCCTGACTCCCCGCTGCGGGTCAGGGAGGTCGTCCTGACCGGCCTGACGAACACCATCGCGCTCGTGCCCCGCTGGGCGCCCACCGCCGAGGAGACCCAGCGCGCCGACCACCTGATCGAGCTGCTGGGCATGGGCGCCAGGGGTGAGGCGCGCTGGCCCACCCTGTCGCAGGGCGAGCGTGGCCGGGCCCTGATCGCCAGGGCGCTGATGCCCCGGCCACGGCTGTTGCTGTTCGACGAGCCGGCGACGGGCCTTGACCTGGCCGCCCGCGAGCAGCTCCTCGGCAGCATCGACCTGCTCAGGCACGAGCATCCCTCGCTGGCCACGGTCCTGGTCACCCACCACCTGGAGGAGCTTCCCGCAAGCACCACTCACGCGATGCTGCTCAGGAAGGGCCACTGCCTGGCCTCCGGCCCGGTTGACGACGTCCTGACCACCGACCTGATCAGCGCGTGCTTCGACCACCCGGTGCGGATCACCCGCAGCGAGGGCCGCTGGAGCGCCAAGGCCGCCACCCTGCTGGCGACCCCCTGACCTCTTCCCGGGAGTTCCGGAACTCCAGGGAAGATCGACACCTTATGTTGTCTGAGGTCTGAGGACAGTCCTCAGACCTTCACGAGAAGGACGCACGAGAGAGTGAAGAACCGCAGGGCCCTGGGGCTGCTCACGGTCACCCACGGGGTCAACGACATGTACCAGGGCGCCGTCCCCGCCCTGCTCCCCTTCCTGGTGGCCGAGCGCGGCTACAGCTACGCGCTGGCCACGGGGATCATCGTGGCCGCCACGGGGCTGTCCAGCGTCGTGCAGCCGCTGTTCGGCGTGGCCGTGGACCGCCGCCGGATGAGCTGGCTGGTCGCCGTGGGCATGATCGCGGCCGGCGTCGGGGTCGGCCTGTCCGGCCTGGTCGACGACTACGCGTGGACATGGCTCGCCATCGCGGTCTCCGGCCTGGGCGTCGCCGCCTACCATCCCGCGGCGGCCAAGGCCGCACGGATCGCCGGCGGCGGCTCCGCGCGCTCGATGGGCGTCTTCTCCGTCGGCGGCAACGTGGGAGGCGCGCTCGCCCCGCTGTTCGTCGCCCTCGTCCTCAACGCCGCCGGAACCCGGGGCACCTGGCTGCTTGCCGTGCCCGCCGTGGTGGCCGGAGTCGGCTACCTCCTGGCCCGGCGCGCCTCCGGCTCCGGCCCGGCAACCGCGACCACCCCGGCGGGCGCGGAGGGGGCCACGGGGCGCGACGACTGGCGGGCGTTCGCCCGGCTGTCGGCCCTGGCGGTCTTCTGGTCGATCCCCTATGTCGTCATGGGCTCCTTCGCCGCCCTGAACGTCATCGGCCGCTTCCACGTCTCGACCGCCACCGGGACGGCCACGCTAACCGTCTTCACCGCGGGCGGCGTGGTCGGCACCCTCGCGGGCGGATGGCTCGCCGAACGACGGGGACGGCTGAGCACGATCCGCCTCGGTTATCTGACGGCCGCGCTCGCGGTGGCGGGCGTCGTGTTCTCACCCGGCCTGGCGGGGGTGCTGTGCTGTACGGCGCTGTTCGGCACCGCCCTGTTCGTGCCCTTCGCCGCCCAGGTCACCCTGGCTCAGGACTACCTTCCCAACCGGGTGGGAACGGCCAGCGGGCTCACCCTGGGGCTGACCCTGTCGGTCGGCGGCCTGCTCTCCCCCGCCTTCGGCGCCCTGGCCGACGCCTGGGGGGTGCGCACCGTACTGGTCTGCCTCGTCGCGGTCCTGGCCGTGGCCGTCCTGATCGCACTGAGGCTTCCCGAGCCCTCCGGCCCCCTCCCGTCTCCCCGTTCCGACCCGGAGCCCGCGGACGCCGCCGCGTGAACCCCGGAGAGGCCGCGAGGCGCGCGGAACCCCCGGGCCGGACGACCACCGGCGCCGCCCTCGTACGGCTTCGGCGGACCTTGCGGCCCGGGGGCTCTTCCCCGCCCTTGGGTGCCGCACCCCTTCCCGCTTCTCACCACTTATCACCGCATAAGGGAAATTTGTCCCTTCTCTCCAGGTCAGCGGGATCACGATGCCGGTCGGCGATGTCGAGGGGCACCTGTTAAACGGCACAAAGCCGGGTACCGGCATGCTTGGGGCTCAACACACAGACATCAAGGGGAAATCGGATGACTTCGGTACCCATCATCAGGTTGAACAACGGCGTCGAGATCCCGCAGCTGGGGTTCGGGACCTACCAGGTCAAACCTGGCGAGACGAAGGCGGCGGTGCTGTCCGCGCTCGAAGTCGGCTTCCGGCACATCGACACCGCCGAGATGTACGGCAACGAGGCACAGGTCGGCGAGGCGGTCAGGGCGTCCGGTCTCGACCGGGGCGAGGTGTTCGTCACGAGCAAGCTGAACAACGGCTTCCACGCCCACGACGACGCCCTGAAGGCGTTCGACCGGACGCTGGAGGAGCTGGGGTTCGACTACCTGGACCTGTTCCTCATCCACTGGCCGCTGCCCGCCGTCGGTGACTTCGTGGAGACCTGGAGGGCCCTGGAGGAGATCTACCGTTCGGAGCGTGTCAGGGCCATCGGCGTCTCCAACTTCCACGTGAGCCACCTGCGCAGGGTCCTGGAGGAGACCGAGACCGTGCCCGCGGTCAACCAGATCGAGGCGCATCCGTACCTCACCCAGGACGACATCAGGGCGTTCGACGCCGAGCACGACATCGCCACCGAGGCATGGTCGCCGATCGCGCAGGGCAAGGTGCTCACCGACCCGACGATCGTACGGATCGCCGAACGGCACGGCAGGACACCCGCCCAGGTGACGCTGCGCTGGCACATCCAGCGGGGCGACATCGTCTTCCCCAAGTCGCTCAGGCGCGAGCGCATGCAGGAGAACTTCGACATCTTCGACTTCGAGCTCTCCGAGGAGGAGATGAACACGATCTCCGCCCTCAACCGCGGCGAGCGGGTCGGCCCCGACCCGGACACCTTCAACTGGATTCCCTAGTCCCTCTCACGAACTGGTCCACGGACCACAGCGATGGCGGCCGCCCGGCCCGGACGGCCGCCATCGGCGCCTCGCCCACCTCGACCGGCAGCGGCACCCGGAACAGCGGCTGGTCGAGGTGGGCGAGTACACCCTCCGCCCGGCGCCCCCACTCGACGCGCCCCACCCGGCGCCTTCCGCCCGGCGCGCCCAGGCCGACGGCTCCCTCCGTCCGCCCCACCGCGACCCCCTCCGGTCGCCCCGGGGCCCCGTCCATGGCGCAAGGTGCCCCCACCCGGCCTCCTCAGGACAAGGCCCCGGCAACCCGCCCTCGGGAGAGGCCGGGCAACCCGGCCGCTTGGGACAGGGCTCGTCGGCCCGGCCTCTCCTCACGACACAGCAGCCGCCTGTGACAGGCCGCTCGACGACGTGCGCCGATTGCCAAACGGAGGCAACCTCCGTATTGTGGTGTACACAAAACGGAGGGCCTCTCCGAATAATGGAGAGTCCTCCCATACCCCGGAGGCAGGCGATCGTGACCGTGGAAGAGACACGTCTGAGGCTGGGCCGGTTCGGTGTCTGGCTGGCCCCGCCCACTCTGCTGAGGACCCCTGTCGGCGTGCAACGTGAGCAGTTCTCCCGCGTCGAACGGCTCGGCTACGGCTCACTGTGGAGCGGCGAACCCCCGGCGACCTCCCTCGGCGCCGGACGTGAGGTGTTCACCCAGCACGCCGTGATGCTGGCCGCGACCGACCGGATCGTCGTCGGAACGGGGGTGGCGAACATCCGGATGCGCGAGCCCCTCGCCGCGCACGGCGGCGCCGCCACCCTCGCCGAGGCCTACCCCGGGCGGTTCGTCCTCGGTCTCGGCGGGCACGGCGGTGACCGCCCGCTGGGAGAGCTACAGGCCTATCTAGAGGCGATGGCGACCGCGGCGACGACGCTGCTCCCGGAAATCGGCTATCCCCTCGTCCTGGCCGCCCTGGGGCCCCGGGCGCACCGGCTCGCCGCCGACCACGCCGACGGAGCGCACCCGTTCATGCAGCCGGTCGAGCACACCGCGATCGCGCGCGAGCGGCTGGGGCCCGGCAAACTGCTGATCCCTCACCAGGCGGTCGTCCTCGACACCGACCCGGTCTCCGCCAGGGCGCGGATGCGCGCCCTGACCCCCGCCCGGTTCCGTGACGTCGAGACCCCCTACACCGTCAACTTCAGGCGCCTGGGCTACGGGGACGACGACCTCGCGGGTGAACGCAGTGACCGGCTCATCGACGCCATCCTGGGCTGGGGGGACGAGAAGACCGTCGCCGACAGGCTCGGCGCCCACCTGGAGGCGGGCGCCGACCACGTCCTCGTGCATCCCCTGGCGGACGACCTGGTCTCCGCCGTCGACCAGCTCGAACGCCTCGCCCCTTTCCTGGCAGCCCCCCAGGATCCGCACGCCCGAGGCGTATGACCGACCGGTCGCGCCCGTGCGGCCACCGGTTCGAAACCGGTGGAACCGCTCCTCGGCAAGGAGAGGACGATCTCGGTCAGCCGCACGCCGCCGCGCCCGGCTGACGGCTCAGACGATCGGGGGACGGCCCAGGCGGAGCATGCGCCAGGCGGTCTTCCAGCCCATCGGACGGCGCTCGCCCGCGGGCTCGCGCATCCCCTCGGTGAAGCCGGTGAACCAGGCGCGCAACGCCGGACGGGAACGTTCTCTGAGCAGGGTGAGAACGATCCAGTTGAGGAGGTAGAAAGCCGCCAGCGGCCAGGGGAGGTTGCGCCGGGCCAGCCAGACGCGGTTCCTGGCGTTGAGGCGGTAGAAGTCCGCATGGCGGGTCGGCGGGACCTGCGGGTGGTACATGACCGTCTGGGCGTCGTACTCGATCCGGTAGCCCTCGCCGAGCAGCCGCCAGGCCAGGTCGGTCTCCTCGTGGGCGTAGAAGAAACGCTCGGGGAGGCCGCCGACCTGGAGGAAGGCCGACCGGCGGATGGCGCAGGCGCCACCGAGGAAGGTGGTGACCGGTGAGGACCGCTCGGGGTCGCCCGCGCGCAGGCGCGGGACGTGACGGCGCTGACCGACACCGCCCTCGGGGTCCATCACGCGGAAGGAGACGACCGCCAGGTCCGGCTCGGTCGAGAAGCGCTCACGAAGGTGGGAGATGACGTTGCTCTCGCCGTACCAGCCGTCGTCGTCCAGGAAGAGGACGACGTCGCCGGAGCACTCCTCGACGCCGCGGTTGCGACCGGCCGGGATGCCGGTGTTGTGGCTGAGCCGGACGGTCCTGATCGAGGCCGCCGATCCCGCGGGCACGGTGACCGGCAGTTCGGGCACGTCCGCGCCGTTGCCGACGATGACGATCTCGACATCGCCGTCGACCTGGTTGACGGCCGACTCGACGGCCCGGGCCAGCTCAGGGACCCGGTTGCCCATGGTGAGGATGACGCACGAGATCTTCAACGCGTCATCGCCTTGACGCGTCGAGAGCACGTGCGGGGCATACTTTCATGATCACCGAGTCTGCTGGGTGGGGCGATTCTGGCTTCAGTACAACTTCCTGATTTACCGGGAAATAAGCGTATCGGAACCTCCGGCGAACACCCACCAAACAGTGGGACGTCCGCACCTACGACGCACCGAAACGCCATCCGGTTCCTCACGAAAGCCGCCTGGAGGCCAGAATGCTCACCAGGTGCAGAGCGGTCTGCAGCACGGCGACCACCACGCAGGCGACCATGAGCACCCGCGTCGCGGCCAGACCGCCGCTGAGGGCGTCCCACAGGGCCACGAGCACCACGATGAGGGACAGCTCGACCGCCTGGACGAGCCGGTGGAACTTCAGCGCCGCCGCGGCCCTGCGGGCCATGCCCAGGCCCCGCGAGCGGAACTGCTCCGCCGAACTCTCCGTCGCCGCGATCAGCCCGGAGCGGGCACGCGCCACGTCGACCAGGTCGGTCTCGGCCTTGATCAGGATGGCGCCGAGCGCGGCGGCGAAGCCCAGCACGGTGTACCAGTCGGGCAGGACCTCCGAGGCCCTGAAGCCAAGACCGATGAGCAGGGCGGCCTCGGCGAAGTAGTGCCCGACCCGGTCCAGGTAGACACCGGTGATCGAGGTACGGCCCGTCCACCGGGCCAGTTCCCCGTCGGAGCAGTCGAGCAGCAGGTAGAGCTGGATGAGCAGGGCCGCGCCCACCGCGGCCCAGAACCCCGGCACCGTGAGCACCACGCCCGCCAGCAGTCCGGAAAGGATCATCAGCCAGGTGGTCTGGTTGGGGGTGATCGGCGTCTTGGCGAGGAACCAGGTGACGTAGATCGACAGCTTGCGCATGTACAGCGAGCCCGCCCAGTGCTCGCCGCTGTTGCGACCCATGGTCGACTGCGGCTGGGCGACCGCGCGGAACTCAGCGACCGACGGCCCGGACATAGTCCCCCACCCGCTCGCGAATCTCCGGCTCGGACAGGCGCAGGTGCTCCAGGATCGTGTAACGTCCCGGACGCGTCGAGGGCGCCAGCATGACGGCCTCGGTGAACTGCTCCTCGGTCAGTCCGGCGTCGCCGGGGGTGACCGGAAGCTCGTGCCCGCGCAGGCACTCGACGACCTGGGTCAGTCTCCGCGAGTCCTCGCGGAGGAAGAAGCAGAAGGCGGCACCGATTCCGGCGAGTTCGCCGTGGTTCGAGGTGCCGGGGAAAAGCTGATCCACGGCATGCAGGATCTCATGGTCTCCGCCGCTCGAAGGACGGGATGACCCGGCGATGACCATCGCCATCCCCGACATGATGAGCGCCTCGGCCAGCACGGTGAGGAAGGCGTCGGACTCGATGGAGTCGTTCCTTCCGATCACCGCCTCGGCCGAGGTGCGGGCCATCGCGCAGGCCAGACCGTCGATCGGCTCGCCCCGCTCGGTGTTGCCGAGCTGCCAGTCCTCGATCGCCGACAGGTTGCTCACCACGTCGCCGACCCCGGAACGGACCAGGGAGTCGGGCGCGTCGTGCACGAAGTCGAGATCGACCACGATGGCCAGCGGCATGGGCACGCCGAAGGAGCCCTTGCCGCCGTCGTGGGTCAGCGACGCGACCGGCGAGCAGATGCCGTCGTGCGACAGGTTGGTCGCCACCGCGACCATGGGGATCCCGGCGAGCGACGCGGCGTACTTGGTCGCGTCGATCGTCTTGCCTCCGCCGATGCCGACCACCGCCTCGTAGGCGCCCTTGCGCAGGTCGGCGCCGAGCGAGACCGCGGCGTCGACGGAGCCGTTCGCCACCCGGAAGACCTGGGCCTCACCGAGCGAGGGGGCGATGACCGAGGCGATCCGGTCGCCCTGCCCCACTCCGACGGCCACCGCGACCCGCCCCGAGGTCGCCACCCTGCTGTCGGCCAGCAGCGTGCCGAGCTGGGCGACCGCGCCCCGCCGTACCTCCATGGTCAGCGGGGCGGGCAGCATCCTGGCTAGTATCGGCACGCGATCTCCCGGGCCCTCGCGAGGTCGTCGTGGTTGTCCACCTCGACCCACGGGACGTCCCCGATCGGGGCTACGGCGATCTTCTCGCCGCGGGTGACCATCTCCTGATAGCCGTCCTCGTAGTACAGCTGCGGGTCGCGCTCGAAGGTGGCCCTGAGGGCGTCGGCGAGCCGCTCCGCGGCACCCGGACGGATCAGCGTCGCGCCGATGTACTCACCGGCCGCGGCGGCCGGGTCCATCAGCTTGGTGATCAGCTTGAGGTGACCGTCGTCGTCGAGGGTGACCTTCATCTCCTCGTCGGCGAGCTTCTTGACGTTGTCGACCGCGAGCAGGATGTCGCCGGTCACCGGCGCGGAAAGCAGCGTCTCCTCGACGGAGGCCGGGTGCACGGTGTCGCCGTTGACCAGGAGCACACCCTGGTCGAAGTGGTCACGGGCGCACCACAGGGAGTAGGCGTTGTTCCACTCCTCGGCCTTGTCGTTGTGCACGAGGGTGAGCTTCACGCCGTGCCGCCGCTCCAGCTCGGCCTTGCGCTCGTGTACGGCCTGCGCCTGGTATCCGACGACGACCACGACGTCACGGAGGTCGGCCGCGGCGAGGTTCCGCAGCGAGATGTCCATGATCGTGGTATCACCGTCGACCGGCACGAGCGCCTTGGGCAGCGTGTCGGTGTACGGCCGCAGGCGTCGTCCGGCCCCGGCGGCCAGCACCATTCCCAGCAACGTGCACTCCTCATCCAAGTGAGCCCCTCGACGGGCACTCCTGGTCCCAAAGGTTAGTTGCCTTCAGGCCTTGATCGTGTAATCGGAGGTTTGCCGGGTGTTCTCAGTCACGCGTCTCCAGGCCGGCCGAACCCGCCTTCGAGCGGGGTACGGCCAGCCAGCAGGTAACGCTCTCCCACCCGAACAGACCCCACAGATACAGCGCAAGCAGGGCGAACACCAGCGTGACCTGCCCGGTCAGCCCGCCGAGCGCGACCAGCAGCATCCGGCCGTCCCAGCCGAGCCCGAAGGTCGCCAGCCACTGCGGCGGATAGACGCGTTGCCGCAGACGATAGACAAGATCATAGTGGTGGAAGGCCATCGCGCCGAGCAGGGTGAAGATCAACCAGGGCGGCACGTCGTGGGCGAACCCGACCGAGGCCACGAAGCCGTACTCGGTCAGGCGCAGGATCGGCGGCACCAGCCAGTCGAGACGGCCGTCGTGCGGGTGTGAGCTGCCGGGGCCCGCCAGCAGCAGCGCGACGGCGGGGGCCAGGACGGCCAGCCCGTCGGTGCCCGCGACCCCGACCAGCAGCAGCACCCCGGTCACGAACGTGCCGACCAGCACGGGCGGCAGCGGCGGCAACTGCCCGACGACCAGCGCGCCCATCCCCCGCGACAGCACCCCGTCGTCGCGGTAGGCGACCACGTTGCCGCGCGGCACCGGCGTCATGTGAACGGTGACCATGGCTCCCCTCTCACCTGCTCATCGACCTGGCGACCCGGCCGGAAAGCGTGTAGAGCATGGCGACGCAGCCCCACCCCAGCAGCGCGAGGAACGTCACCCGCGCGTCGAAGAGCGCCGCGGTCACCGCGATCAACGCCATCCGCTCCCCGATCGGCAGCACGATGATCTTCTTCAGCCAGCGGGTGAGGGAGTCCTGCTCCAGGCGGTGCGAGAGCCGTACGACCGCGTTGGCCCGCCGTGCGGGCGGCTCCTGAGGCACCTGAGACGCCGGGGGCGCTGGAGGCACCGGCGGCTCGGCGGGCGTCGCGACCGGTCCGTACGGATCGCGCCCCCGCCGCCGGGGCCCCTCGGCGGCCACGGCCACGTCGCTCCTGGCGGCCGGTGAACCCGCGGCCCCCGCCCAGGCGTGGCCCGCCCGCTCGGCGTCCGCCCTGGCGCCCACGTAGGAGAAGTCGACCGTGTGCCGCAGCGTCTGCAGGATCAGCGCCCCCACGGTCAGCGGCCAGATGCCCTCCCCCTGGTAACCGAGGGCGAGTCCCAGATAGACGACGTACTCCTTGACCCGGTCGAAGGTGGCGTCGAGCCAGGCGCCGAGCGGGGAGAACAGCCGGGTGTAGCGGGCGAGCTGGCCGTCGACGCAGTCGAGCACGAACGACAGGTAGACCAGCACGGCCCCGGTCACCAGCGCGGGACGGGTGCCCGCGGAGAACCAGACGGCGGCCAGTACGGCCAGGCCGACCGAGACACCGGTGACCGCGTTCGGCCGCAGGCCCAGCAGCGCCGCGACCCTGACCACGTGTCCGGACCACGAGCTGACGAAGAAGGTGGCGAAGAAGCCGTCGTCGCTCTTGATCGCCGCGTCCAGCCGGGCCTCGGACTCGTCCACCTCGCTCAGCCGCCGCAGGGCCGCGTTCGCCTCCTCCTGCGTCGTCACCCGGTCGCAGCGCAGCCGTCCGAGCCCGACGGCCCGCACCGCGACACCGGAGCGCAGCAGGCCGGACAGCAGCAGCTCGCCCGCCTCCGCGCCGTCCGTCGTGCCGAGGCCACCGGCCTCCGCCAGGTCGGCCAGCGTCTCCGCGGTCGCCGCCAGGGTCCGCACGTCGTCGGCGCCCACCTGGAAGGCACCGTGGAAGGCGCCGTTCGGGCCCTCCACGTCGTGGAGGGAGGTCCCCGCCGCGGAGACCAGCCCCCTGTCGATCCTGACCGGCGGGGTTCCGTCCCCCCTGGTGACCAGGGCGCCGGTGTCGCGTCCCGGGCGTTCGAGCAGCAGCGCCAGCGCCTCGGTGTGGGCCACCAGGTTCCCGGCGAGCACCGCGACCGGTCCCGTGGCCGTACGGGCGACGCCCGCGACCCTGCGCAGGTCGTCCGCCAGGCCGCCGGACCCCTCCGAGCCGATCATGTAGGCGCCGCCGGGCGCGCGGATGACGTCGCCTGAGCGGGTGACCACGTGCACGTCCCCGGTGGGCAGCCCGGAGAGCTGGGCGGTCAGCCGGTCGAGCAGAGTGCCGCCCTGCCCGCGCAGTCCCGCGGCGTCCGTCGTGGCGAGCACGACGGTGGCCGTCCGGGCGGCGGGAACGGGTGTGGAGCCGTCGGATGGAATGTCTGGGGGGAGGCCCTCCGCGGGGAGGGAGGCATCGGGATCGGGCAAGAAGAGCTCCTTCGTATCCGACGGCTTCGCCGTACGAATCGGGGAGTGCGCACTCAGGGTAGCGAGATCTTGACCGCATAGCACGGGACCGCGGGCCGGGATCGGACGGTCAACCGTTACGCTCGCCGTATCCAGACCGTTGGAGGAGTCAGACCTTGACCGTTCTTGAACCACGCCCGCACACCGTCGGGGTTCTCCTGGCCGGCGGGGTCGGCAGGCGGGTCGGGCTCGACACCCCCAAACAGCTCGTCGAGATCGCGGGCAGGTCGATCATCGAGCACACGCTGACCGTGTTCCAGGACGCCCCGGAGATCGACGAGATCCTCGTGCTGATGACGCCCGGCTTCACCGAGGACGTGGAGCGCGTCGTCGCGGCGGGGGGGTTCACGAAGGTCAGCCGGGTCCTTGAGGGCGGCGCCAGCCGTACCGAGACCACCTGGCGGGCGCTGCGGGCCCTTGAAGAGCACGAAGAGCACGAAGAGCGCGAGTGCGACGTGCTGCTGCACGACGCCGTACGGCCGCTGCTCGAACCGCGCGTCATCACCGAGTGCGTCGAGGCGCTGCGGACCCACCGGGCCGTCGAGGTCGCGATCCCCACCTCCGACACGATCGTGGTCGTCGGGCGGGGACCGGACGGGGAGGTCGTCCGTGAGGTCCCGGACCGGGCGGCGCTGCGGCGCGTGCAGACCCCGCAGTGCTTCCGCCTGCCGGTGATCCGCGAGGCCTACGAGCGGGCGTTCGCCGATCCCGGCTTCGCCGACCGGCCGCCGACCGACGACTGCGGCGTCGTGCTGCGCTACCTGCCCGACGTGCCGATCCACGTCGTGCCCGGCAGTGAGCGCAACATGAAGGTCACCCACCCGGTCGACGTGTTCATCGCCGAGCGGCTGTTCCAGCTCGCCGCCGAGCGGGTGCCGGAGCAGCCGCCCGCCGCGTACGGCGCGGCGCTGAACGGCGGAACCGTGGTGGTCTTCGGCGAAGGCGAGAGCGAAGGCGAAGGGGACGGGGTGGGCGCGGCGGTGGCCGAGCTGGCCGGACGGCACGGCGCCGCGGTGTTCTCCTTCCCCTGGACGCTGGTGAGCGACCCGCGCTCCGTCGAGGAGGCCCTGGCACGCGTGGCCAAGGAGAGCGGCGGGATCGACCACGTCGTCGGCGTGGTCGAGGCGCCGGCCGCCGGTGACCTGGGCAGGACCGGCGCCGCCCAGCTCGGTCCCGTCGTCGTCGCCGACGCCGCCCTGCCCCACCTGCGTGAGCGACGGGGTCACCTGCTGTTCCACTCCGCCGTGCCGTACCCCGGGGCGGGGCACGCCCTGCGGTCGGCCGCGCGGGCCTCGGTGGTCGCCCTGACCCGGGCGCTGGCCGTGGAGTGGGCGGCCGAGGGCGTGCGCGTCAGCTGCCTGGCCCCAGAACCGGCGGGACCCCTGACGGCACCGGCGCCCGAGCCGTCGCGTGCGGACCTCGCCCGCACGGTGGTCGACGTCCTCGTCTCCGGGGCGAGCCGTACGGCCCGCTGAGACTCCGGGGCGAGCCGTACGGCCCGCCGGGAACCTCAGCCCTTGGCGGGCTTGACCAGGCTGCGCGGGCTCGTCAGGAAGCCCCACCCCCACGACATGTGCATGGTCATGTAGACCAGCGGCAGTCTGAGCAGGGCGGAGGTCGGCAGTCCGCTCCCGGTGAGCGCGGACCCGGCGAGGATCGCCGCGAGGTAGCCACCGGGCAGCAGCAGGCCGGGCCAGAAGAACGGCGAGACGACCAGCCCCAGGATGATGGCCAGCACCGCGGCGGGCGGCGCCAGGTAGCGCAGGTTGATCGTGCCCTCGTGGGTGCGGGCGACCACCCTGCGCCAGCGGCCGTAGTGGAAGTACTGCTTGGCCAGCGCCTTGACGTTCGGCCTCGGCCGGTAGGACACGCGCATCCTGGGCTGGAACCACACCAGGCCGCCCGTCTCGCGGATGCGGTGGTTCATCTCCCAGTCCTGCGCCCGCTGGAAGTGCTCGTCGTAGCCGCCGACGCGTTCGAGCGCCTCCCTGCGGAACACCCCGAGATAGACCGTGTCCGCGGGCCCGGCGGTTCCGCCGGTGTGGAACCTGGCCCCGCCGACGCCGATCTTGGAGGTCATGGCGCGGGCGACCGCCTGCTCGAAGGGCGTGACGCCCTCGGCCGCCATGACGCCGCCGACGTTGTCGGCCCCGGTCTCCTCAAGGGTCTCGACCGCGACCTTGAGGTAGTCCTCGGGCAGCATGGCGTGGCCGTCGACCCGGGCGACGATGGCGTTGCGCGAGGCGGCGATGGCGGCGTTGAGGGCGTTGGGCGTGCGGCCCGTCGGGTTGGGGACCACGACCACCCGGGGGTCCTCCGCGGCGATCGCGTCCGCGACCTCCTGGGTGCGGTCCTTCGAGGGCCCGATCGCGAGCACGACCTCGATCGGGCCGTCGTAACGCTGCGACAGGACCTGGCGCACCGCCTCCCGCAGATGGCGCTCCTCGTTCAGCACCGGGATGACGATGGAGATGGGCGGCCAGACACGTGTCTCGGGAGACGACGCCGGCGCGGGCGAGTCGGGGAACTGCTTCATGGCGTCGCTCACGCTACTGTACGGACGGGTACCTCATCGACCCAGCAAGCCTAGGGGGCCACGCATGCGCGAGTCGGGAGAAGAGGACTCGGGGGTGCGGGTGGGCGGCGACGCCTACGGCAAGGTCCGAGTCGCCCCCCGGCGTGAGCGCAGGCCCGCCCGGGGTGCCCGGTCACGGCGGCGCGGCCTCGTCCTGGCCGGCGCGCTCTCCTGCCTGGTCCTCGGCGGTTCCGGGACGACCTGGGCGTTCACCAACTACGTGGGCAGCCAGATCAAGTCGGTCGACGCGGGGGTGCCCGGCTCGCAGGCCACCGGCGCGATGAACATCCTGGTCGTCGGCGTGGACAAGCGCGACAACCTCACCCGCAAGCAGCAGAACGAGCTCAAGCTGGGCCGGGAGAGCGGACAGCGCACCGACACCATGATGGTCCTGCACCTGTCGGAGGACCACACCCGCGTCACCGTGGTGAGCCTGCCCCGTGACACCTGGACGACGATCCCCGGCCAGGGCATGCGCAAGATCAACGCGGCCTACCAGCTCGGCGGGCCCAAGCTGGCCGTACGGACGGTGCAGAACGTCACCGGGCTGACCATCAACCACTACGTCGAGGTCAACGTGCTGGGCTTCATCCAGGTCGTCGACTCCCTGGGCGGCGTGGACGTCTGCACCCCCGTGGCCATCGACGACCCGAAGACCGGGCTGCAGCTCCAGGCGGGCAGCTACTCCCTCGACGGCGCCAAGGCCCTGTCCTACGCCCGGACCCGGGCCACCGCCCGCTCCGACCTGGACCGCATCGACCGGCAGCAGCAGGTCATCTCGGCCCTGCTGCAGCGGGCGCTGAGCGGCGGCACGCTGGCCAATCCCGTCAGGCTCAGCGCGTTCGTCAACAGCACCCTCGGCACGCTCAGTGTCGACGACGCGCTCCGCAGGGACCTGCTCGGCCTGGCCGAACAGCTCAAGAACGTCTCGACCGACGACGTCTCCTTCGCGACGGTCCCGCTCGCCGACGTCGACTACAAGACGCCGACCGGTGAGTCGGCCGTGCTGTGGGACAAGGAGGCCGCGGCCGAGATGTTCCGCAGGATCGCCGCGGACGACCCGCTCACCAAGCCCGCCAAGCCCACGAACAGCCCCTCGGCGACCCCCTCCGTGAAACCTTCCGTAACCCCTTCTGCGAAGCCGTCCGCGAAGCCGTCGGCGACCCCGCTGACCGTGCCGCCGTCGCGGATCGCCGTCAAGGTGCTCAACGGAACCCTGATCAGGGGCCTGGGCGCGCGCACCAGGAACGACCTGATCAAGGCCGGGTTCCGGGTGCCGCAGCCCGCCGGGGACACCCGCGAGCGTGACCACGACAAGACCCTCATCCGGTACGGCCCCGGCCGCGAGGACTCCGCGCGCACCCTGGCCGCCGCGCTGCCGGGGGCCGAGGTGCGCGTGGTCGACGACCTCGGCGACCGGATCGAGGTGGTCGTCGGCCAGAAGTACCCGGGAGCCAGGAAGGTCACCGTCACGGCCCCCTCGGCGACCCCGGCTCCGACCCCGAGCCCCTCGGCGAGCACGCTTCCCGAGGCGAAGACCGCGACCGAGAACATCTGCAAGAAGTGAGTCCGGCTCCTCCCAGGGCAGGAATCCGGTGAGGAGGTGATGGCCATGACGGTTCTTGAGGTCCGCAGATGGCGCAGGGGTCCCTGTGTCGTGGTCCACGCCGCGGGGGAACTGGACATGTCGGTCGCGCCGCGTCTCGACACGGAGATCGGCCGTGCCCTCGGCATGGTCGAACATCCCTGCCTGGTGCTCGATCTGACCGAGATCTCGTTCTGCGACTCGGTCGGCCTCGGTGTCCTGGTCGGCGCGCTCACCCGTGCCAGGGACGCCCAGGGCCGCCTCATCCTGGTCGTACGGCCCGGCATGGTCGCCCGTCTGCTGACCATGACCAATCTCGACAGGTACATCGAGACCCGGGGCAGCCTGCGGGAGGCTCTGTCCGTCGCCTGACCCCCGCGCGCCCGCGCGGGGGTCACGTACAACAGGGCGCGTGCCCGCGCGGGGGTAACGATCAGGGCACGCGGTAACCCGGTCGAGGGCCCAGGCACGTCGCCTAGACGTGGATTTGCTACGGCACGACGTCCAGGCCGCCACCGAACGGCGCATGGCCAGGATGATCGTCTACGCCAGGGCGGGCACCACGGCGTTCCTGCTCGTCCCGCTGGTCTCGTGGGACCGGCTCGCCCTTCCCTGGGCGGCGGCCTGCGTGGCGCTCCTGGCCGCCGTCGAGGCCGTGTGGTTCACGGCCAGGGCCTGGCACGGCACCCTGCACGACCCGCCGCTCGTCTGGGCCGACGTCCTGGTGAGCCTGGTCGTGATGACGATCGGCTCACGCGCCGCTCTCCCCCACGAACGCAACGTCGTCCTGACGGCCCTGCTGCCCTTCTGCCTGGCCACCTCGGCGGTGCTGGGCTTCGGGTTCGGCTGGAGCCGCAGGGCCGTGGCGGCGGTGGCCGTACTGGCCGTGGCGTGGACCGCCTCCATCTATCCCAACCTCACCCAGAAGCTGCTGTCCGACCTGCTGGGCTTCATGCTGTGGTTCCTGATCGCGGTACTGATCGGCAGGGAGCTGCGTGACCTGGCGGGCCAGACGGTGCTGGCGCAGCGACTGGCCGAGGAACGCCAGGAGCTCATCGCCGAGTACAAACGCCGCCAGGAGACGGCGCGCCAGCGCGAGTCGGCGCACCGGGCCATCCACGACGACCTGCTGCCGATCGTCGAACGGGTCGCGGGCAGCCCGTCCCTCGATCCGCCGACCGCCCGTGCCGCCCGCAGGGCCGCCCAGCGGGCCAGGCGGTTCATCACCGACGAGCACGCGACGGCGTTCGCCGACCTGATGGCCGAGGTGGCCGAGAGCGCCGCCGACCTGGGGCTTGAGCTCACCCACGTGCTGCGCGTCCACCACGACCCTCCCCCCGAGGTCGGCGCGGCGCTCGCCTCCGCCGCCCGCGAGGCGCTGAACAACGTGGCCAGGCACGCGGGCAACCCGGACGGCGTGCACCTGTACGCCGAGGCGCACGACGACGGTGTGACCGTGGTCGTGCGCGACCGGGGCCGCGGCCTGCCCGAGAGCCCCGTACGGCGGGGCGGCGGGATGTCGCGCAGCTTCGCCGCCGTCGAACGGCACGGCGGGAGCTGGACGATCGAGTGCCCCCCTGGCGGCGGCGCCAAGGTCGTCCTGCGCTGGCCCGGGGACCGGGAGTGAGCCGGGCACGGGTCGGGATCGTCGACGACCATCCGATCGTGTCCTACCCGCTGGCCGACGCCCTGCGCCGCGCCGGGCACACGGTGCTCGAACCGGTGACCGCCGTGGAGTCCTTGCCTGAGGGCGGCCCGGGGGACGTCGCCGTCTGTGACCACTCGCTTCCCGAGGGCCGCTCGGGCGCGGAGGCCGTCGCCCACCTGACCTCAAGGGGCTGGCGGGTGCTGGCCACCTCCGGGGTCGCGGGCCGTGCCCAGGTGCTCGACGTGGTCGCCGCCGGAGCCTGGGGATACGTGGAGAAGCGCTTCACCACCCACGCGGAGTACGTCCACGCCGTCGGCCTGGTCAGCGCGGGCCGTCACCACGTCTCCCCGCTGCTGGCCGCCCTCCTGCTCGACGACGCGGCGGCCCGCCCTCTGGGTGCGGGCGACCTGTCGGCCAGGCAGCGTACGGCGTTGCGCGCGCTGGCCGAGGGCGACGGCCACGAGGAGGTCCTCGCCGCCTTGGGAAACCTCTCGGGAAACGTCTCGGGGACCGGTGAGGCAGAGCTTGAGGCCGCGCTCGCGGGGGCGTTCGCCCTGACGGCCCGCCGCCGCAGGATCAACCGCCTCTCCCCCCGTGAGCTGGACGTGGTCGCCGTCGTCGGCGGCCGGGGCCTGGGCCTGAAGGAGACCGCCAGGGAGCTGGGGATCAGGCCGGGTACCGTCGCCGACCACCTGGAGGCGGCCAAACGGAAGTACCTGGCCTCCCACCCCGGGGAGAAGGACCTCTCCCCCCGTGCCGCGGCGCTGCGCTGGGCGATGGAGCTGCGCCTGTGCTGATCCTCCCGTCCCCCCTCCCCCGGTGGCATCCCCATGTTTGGGGATGGCGGCCCAAGGAGCGGCCATCCCAAAATCCCCTTGGGGGTCCGCCCTTTCCGTCAGGAGCACACCATGCGCACACGCGTCATCACGTCCACCCTCGCCGGTGCCGCACTGATCGCCGCGGCACTCCCCACGACCGCCCACGCGGGCACGGCCACCGGCCGGTCGAGCACGGCCGTCAGTTACAGCGTCGTCATCTCGGGCACCGTCAGCGGCAGGAGTTTCCGGCGTTCGGCCACGCTCGTCCTGCGCAGCACCGTCACCCGGGTCACCACGAACGGGACCAACCCGGTCGACGTCTGCCTGAAGTCGGGCTTCCCCGCCGGAGCCCCGCAGGTCGGCGCCATCTGGTACGGCAGCAACTCGGCCTGTTTCGGCGGCACCGCGGCCCTCGACATGGCCTATGTCAGGACCAGCGGGAACACCGCGACCGTCTCCCCCGACAGCCGGATCAGCGCCTCGGGCTCGAACAACTTCACCGCGACCGGCACCCTCACCAGCTGCGTCTACTTCCCGACGGAGGGCGGCGCCTCCTACACCTTCCGCAACGACGGCACCGTCTCCGGACGGATCTCGATACGTGGCTTCGGGGGCTACCCCTGTGGCTACTCCACCTACACCGCGAACCTGTCCGGCCGCCGCTGAGACCGGCGATCTTCCCCTCCCCGAGGGGAAGATCCGCCCGGGTCCGGGTAAACCGCCGTCGCGTCTGCTCACCTGCCCGGCATCGCCGGGTTACTTGTTCCTCAACTCGTTGTCACAGGCATCAGTCAGCTTGGAATCGTAGGTCATCCCTCCGACCCGAGGAGACCCATGTTCCGACGACTCGGCCTCTTCGTCACGACCGCACTCGTGGCGGCGCTGACGGCCACCCCCGCCGCCCCCGCCGCTGCCGCCGCACGGCCGGTGAGCGTCGTCGCCCATCGCGGGGCGTCGGCGTACGCGCCGGAGAACACCGTCACGGCCTTCGAACTGGCGCGTGAGCAGCGCGCCGACCTGTTCGAGCTCGACGTCCAGGAGAGCAGGGACCACGAACTCGTCGTGGTGCACGACACCACCCTGAACCGCACCACCGACGTCGAGCGGGTCTTCCCCAGCCGGTCGCCGTGGCGGGTCGGGGACTTCACGCTGGCGGAGATCCGCAGGCTGGACGCGGGCTCGTGGTTCGCCGCGAAGTACCGGGACGAGCGGGTGCCCACCCTGGGTGAGGCGCTGCGCGCGATGGACGGCAGCGGCCTCGGCCTGTTGCTTGAGATCAAGGCGCCCAGCCTGTATCCGGGCGTCGAGGAGCGCGTCGCCGACGAGCTCCGCCGCAATCCGGCCTGGCTGGCCCCGGGACGGCTCGTCGTGCAGTCGTTCGACTGGGACTCGATGCGGACGTTCCACCGGATCATGCCCCAGGTCCCGATCGGCCTGCTCGGCACGCCTCCGGCCTCCCGGCTCGACGATCTGTCCAGGTTCGCCCGTCAGATCAATCCGACGTACGGCGATCTCACCCCCGGCTACGTCAGGAACGTCCACGACCACCGCATGGAGGTGTTCACCTGGACCGTCGACGACCGGGAGGCCATGCGCCGGGTGATCTCCCAGGGGGTCGACGGCGTCATCACCAACCGGCCCGACGTGCTGCGCGAGGTGGTCTCCCGCGCCCAGCGCCGGGCCGTACCCCAGCTCAGGCGGCGTGGGGCCGCGCCCGGAGCGTCGCGAACAGCACGGCCAGCGTCGTGACGGAGGTCACGCAGATCGCCAGCGTCATGGACAGCGCGCTCGCGCCCGCCAGGGAGACCAGCGGCGGCACCACGGCGCCGAGCAGGAACTGCAGCACGCCCAGCATCGCCGAGGCCGTCCCGGCCCGTTCGCCGTGCGGCGTCATGGCCAGCGCGTTGGCGTTCGGCGTGGACATGCCGACACTCGCGACCGCCAGGAACAGGCCGGGCAGCAGGCCGTAGAGGCCCCAGCCCGCCAGCACCCCGGCGAGGGCGGCCGCCGCCCCGACCAGACCGACGACGAGTCCCGAGCCCAGCATCCGGCGGGCGCCGTACCGGCCGACCAGGAGACCGTTGACGTTGCCGCCGAGGACGATGCCGACGGAGTTGACCGCGAAGATCGCCGAGAAGGTCTGCGCGGTCACCCCGTAGCCCTCCTGCAGCACGAACGGGCTGAGCGTGATGTAGAGGAAGAGCGAGCAGCCCGCCAGCGCCAGCAGCATCGCGTAGCCGACGAAGACCCGGTCGCGCACGAGCACCGTGAACTGCCGTCCCGTCTCGCGCAGCCCGCCGGTGTGCCGCGCCTGCTTCTCCAGCGTCTCCGGCAGGGTGAGCCCGGCCAGGAACAGCAGCACGCCGATGACGGCGAGCGCGACGAACATGCCCCGCCAGTCGGTGAAGCGGGCGAGCTGGCCACCGGCGAGCGGGGCGACCACCGGCGCCAGGCCGCCGACCAGCATGAGCAGCGAGAACACCTTCGCCGCCTCGTCGCCGTCGAACAGGTCGCGGACCATCGCCCTGGCGATGACCAGCCCGGCCGCCCCGGCCAGTCCCTGGACCAGGCGGAAGCCGATCAGCGACCAGATCCCGGGGGCGAGCGCGCACAGCACCGACGCCACCGCGTACGTCGCGACCCCCAGCAGGAGCGGGCGGCGGCGGCCGATCCGGTCGCTGATGGGACCGGCCAGGAGCTGGCCGAGCGCCAGCCCGACCATGCACATCGACATGGTCATCTGGGCCAGGGCGTCGGTGGTCCGCAGTGCCCTGCCGAGCTCGGGCAGGACCGGCAGGTAGAGGTCCATCGACAGCGGGCCGAAGGCCGAGAGGGCGCCGAGCGTGACCAGCACCCGTACCCGCCGGAGCCCGGACAGCGCGGCGGGCCGTGCGGCGACCGTCATCGCGTCCGCCCGTCCTGGTGCCGTCCGTCCTGGCCGGGGGTGCCGACGTTCATGGATCTCCTTCTCGCGGGGTTCCGGTCCGTGCGGGAGCCGGCGGGGCGCTCGGGTCAGAACCAGTATCACGACGCCGATTTCCCTGATTCCCACCGGGTCCGGTCGTATACGACTTTTGCTGTGATGTCCTACATAGTGGGACCGTACGACTCGACGCGGGAGGGAAATGTCGTGGCACGGGAACTGAGACTGGACGAGGCACGCGCGATGGCCGAGGCCGCGCTGGCCCGCGCCGCCCAGGAGGACCTGCGGGTCAGCGTCGCGGTGGTCGACGCCCTCGGCCGGGACGTCCTCGTCGTCCGTGGTGACGGCGCCACCTGGTTCACCCCCGAGGTCGCCCGTTGCAAGGCCCGTACGGCCGCCGCCTTCCGCCGCGACAGCGCCGACCTGGCCGGGCTCAGGGAGAACTACCCCGAGGTGTTCGACCTGGCGGGCGACCAGCTGCCCTTCCGCCCGACCACCCTGGCCGGCGGTCTCCTCCTCGAACACGACGGCGATCCCGTCGGCGCCATAGGCGTGAGCGGCGCCACCCCCGCCCAGGATGTCCTGTGCGCCGAGGCAGGCGTGATCGCCTTCCCCACCCGCTGACGCGGGAGAGACCCGTGTTCGGATCGATGGTGCGTTTCACGTGCGAGGACCAGGCGGGCGCCGACGGTTCGACCGGTTGACCGCCCGGACCGTGGCGAAGGTCCGGGAGAGCGAACCCGACACGCCGATCTACACCACGCACACGGTCGAGGGGCGGCCGCCTCAGCGGATCTTCCACGAGCCGTACCGTGACCGCGCCGCCTTCGAGGCGCACCGCGAGCTTGAGCACGTCAAGCGTTTCGCGGCCCGCTGTGACGACCTGTCGGTCTCCTTCGAGGCCGACTTCCTCAACCTGCGGGAGAGCGGGACGACGGCCTGAGCCGTTTCCCGACGCCGAGGAGATCCGCCCACGCCTCCCGGGCTCACCGGTGAGGTGATGAGCCCTCCGCCGCGACCGGCAGGGGCGTGGAGTCGGCCGACGGCCGAGGGTCGGCCAGGTCATGGGCGGAACGGATCAGCCAGACCATGCCCAGGGCGTCGACGACCGTCAGTGCGTCTCGGACGGCCTCCCCTCCCGCGAGCAGCCCGGCCAGCGGCCAGAGAACGGGCAGCAGCAGGGCGGCGATGCCGTACTGGACGGTGGCCATCCGCCAGCGGCCGTCCATCCGCTGCGCCCGCAGCACCAGCACCGTCCAGACCAGGGTCGCCAGGGCGCAGATCAGGTTCAGCTGACCGGGCGTGTCCCGGCCGAGGAGGGCGAGCACCTCGGAGACGGCGACGCCCCCGTACGCCAGGACGCCCACGGCCCCCGTGCGGTCGGCGCCCTTCACACCGCGTGTCAGCACCGGCCGGAACAGCAGCACGACCACCACCATCAGCAGGGAGTCGAGCACCGTCACCCACCAGGGCCACGACGGCACGGCGAAGTAGAGCAACCAGGTCGCCGCGGTCGCGTACAGCGCCGCCCTCAGCCGCCGTTCGTCCCGGTCCAGGGTGGGCGACGGCCCCGCCAGCGGCCCGCGAAGGCACTGCCACAGCGCCCAGGCCCACAGCGCTCCGGCCAGGACCAGGACGACCACGTTCGGCCACGTCACCGCCGCGCCCGCGTCCGCCTCGGTGAACACCGTCAGCCACCACAGCGCACCGAGATCACCGGTGACCCACGCGGCCCCGGCGGCGACCACCACCGCGACGAGGTAGACGCCCATGACGAGCAGGGCGGGAACACCGAAACGATGACGACGTAACATGCGGCTCTTCCCGGGGGTCAAGATCGAAGGGGGTCAAGATCGAAGGCCCCACCCTAGCGAGTCGCCGCTCCGAGACCGACCACGCGCTCTCCCCGACGGCCCCGCCCGTGCCCGTCACCGTGAAAACACCTCGGCCGACCGGCGACCAGGGCCGGTATTCCACGGAACGGGAAACACCCTCCGGCCGGGTCCGTCGCTTTCTTCCACATCCCCTTTTATGTGGAAATAAGCAGACAAATAAACGATGACACAACCGCCGTGCCATTCTGACCGGCCAGGACACAATTCAATGCCCACCCGATTCACAACACATACCGCCTTGACGAAGCGCGGCAAAAACATACTGTTATTACAGCCGCTCTCTTTAATTGACCACTCTCCAAATCAAGTTCGAGTGGTTCCAAAACCAGAACGGCGCTACGGGAGGCATTATGGTGAAGATCAGATGGGTCGCGGGGGCGGTGCTCACAGCCGGACTCGTGATTCCGACCGCCAACGCGGTCGCGGTCAGCTCCTACGGCGGCGGCGCCCACGCCTGGGCGCCCGCACAGGGCAACCCGGGGAAGATCGCGGTCAAGGACAACAGCGACGACGGTGACCCGGTCAAGGCCGAGTACTACCGGCAGAGCAGCCCGGGGACCAAGCGGACCCTCTGGAACCACAGCGGCTACAGAAGAACCGTCTACTCCGGGAGCGGCTCGAAGATCATCAAGCTTCGCGCCATCGACGAGAACAACCACGCTCCCGACGACGTCGGGCCCTGGGTCTCCCCCTGACCCGAAGTCCATCACCTGGCCGGGCCGACACCGTCGACCCGGCCTTCGTCCTGACGCCCGGAACCGACGACGGGAGGCAAGTGCGTTCCCATGGCGTACCGCGGAGCCGTACGAGCCCCGGAGACCTGGGGTCCGGTCCCGTGACGGGCCGGTGGGCCCTCCTGGCCGCCTCGTGCGTGCTGGCCGTGGTCATGTCGGCCATGGTTCTCGCGGTCGCGACATACGAGGGGCGCGCGGCCAGGGACCGGGCGCGCGGCCCGGTCATCGCCGAGACGGCACGGGACGCCGTCGCCTGGTGGGCGTCGAGATTCGACGCGGTGGGGGGCCTGCAGCACAGCGTGGTGTTCGTGGAACCGCTGGACGCCTCGGCGCCGCCGCCTCCCGGGCTGACCCGGTGGCCCGCGCCGGGAGAGGCGATGCTCTCCCCGGAACTGCTGAGACGCGGGGCCACGGAGGAGGTCCGGACCCGCTACGGGCGCTTCGGCGGGCTCATCGGGCCGGAGGGGCTCCTGTCACCCTCGGAGCGGCTCGCCTACGTTCGCCCACCCACTTCCCCGAACGCGGTGGAACGCGAATCATGGTTGCCGATCACCGGGTTCGGACGGCCCTTCCCGCTGGTCGAGACGCTGGACCAGCGTGACCTGTCCGAGGTGCTGCTCGCACTCGGGACGTTCACGCTGGTGCCCGCCCTGGCGCTCATGACGGTCGCCGCCCGACGCGCCCCGCGAACCGGGAACCGTACCGGACCACGGTGGCGCCCGCGGACCCGATCGCGTCGGAGCGAGCGGGCCGGACCACGGTGGCGCCGGGCGTTGACGGGGCTCGGCGAGGAGGTTCCGCCGCTTGTGATCGGCAGCGTGGCGGGAGGTCTCGTGCTCGTCCTGGCCGCGTGCGTCGACCTGCCCGTGCCGACCACCGGCTACGTGCTGAACTCCGCCGACGTCCGCGCCGCCTGGCCTCTCGGCTGCGCGGCGATCCTCACGAGCCTCACCACCGGGCTCGTCCTCGTGGCCGCCCCGCGCCGGACGGAGCAAAAGACCTCCAAGGTGGAGGCGGACCACGAGACGGCACAGAAAGGAGACCGAGAGGCGGAAAGGGGTCCCGGCGCCCCGCCGTACTCCGTTCCGAAACGGCGCCTCGTGGCATGTGCTCTCGCGGCCGGGACCGTCGCCCTCAGCCAGTACTTCCCTCCGGCCGGGAAACTGATCGCCTTCGCCGTGGGCACGGCCGGCATGTGGGCCCTGCTGCCCTCGGCGGCCACCGCGCTCACCGTGTCCGGGGGCCGCGAACTCGCCAGGCGCGGCGCGGACTCGGGGCGCCCCGGACTCCTCACCGGCGGTCTGCGGCTCGCGGCGCGGCCCGCCCCGTTCGTGCGCCTGTTCACGGCGTTGGTCGTCCTGCTGGGGGTCCTGACCCTCATCCAGATCTGGGAGGGACGGATCGGAGACACGGCGAGAGCGGCCCTGACGACGGAGCGGCGCATCGGCGACACCCTCCTGGTCGTGCGTACGGCGGGGCACCCGGACTTGGAGAGGTTCTCCCGGGCCCTTCCCCGCACGTCGGCGCTCGCGGTGCTGACGATCGGTGAGGACGGCAGGCTCGCGACGCTCGTCGGGCCGTGCCGGACGCTCCGGATGCTGAAACTGCCGTGCGCCGGCGCGCTGGTCCCCGGGAACCACGAGGACGACAGGCTGAAGGAGCTCCGGAGCTGGTACGGCATCCGGACGCTGACCGGCCAGGTCGGCCGGGGCCGTACCGAACGGACCAGGAACCTGGTCGTGGTCGTCAGCGACACCAGGGGGCAGTACCCACGGGTCGCCCGCGCGGCCTACGCGACGCTGCCCGTGCTGGAGACCACGGCCCCGGGCGGCGGCTGGATCGACGGGGCGGTCCGGCGGACCGGGCTGGGGACGTGGCTGACACTGCTCGGCCTCGTGGGAGTGTTCGCGCTGCTCCAGGCCGCCTGGATCGGCTTCGCCGAAGACCGCGACGCCTCCGGGCCGGCCGCCTGGTGGCACCTGACGGTCCCCCTGCTCGCCATGACCGCCCTGGTGATCGTCATCACCGCCTGGCACGGCCTGTTCCTCGTCTCCATCACAGCAGGAGGCACCCTCCCCTGGCCCGTGCTGACCACAACGGCCGCGGCCTGCGCCCTCCTCGCAATCGCCCTGGGGCTCTTCCACCAGCGGACCCGGCCCTGGATTCAGATGAGGTCGTCAAAGGCCGCCCTTCATGCGGCGATGGCCGGTTCGAAAGCCGCCTGCTTCAGGAAAGCGATCAGACACCTGCTCCGAACCGTGAAAACCCCTCGGTCACAGTCACCCGGAACATGATCGTTCGATGATTTCTCCGAAGACCGGCGGTCATTCCTTCTTGGAATCCGTGGCGGTGGAATCGCCGTAAGGAAGCCCCTCGAACAGCGGCCAAAGCGGGCTGTTCTCGTCAATCTCGACGAGCTGGTCCTTGTCGATGACCTTAGCGTTCGACGTGTCGTCCTTCCCTGCCGGTGTGACCACCGATTGTCTCGCCTTCCCCGGATCGTCGCGGTCGGTCATATGGTCTCCGGTTGTGAGCAGCAATGCGGCGCCCAGAACGAACATCTGCCGGTAGCGCCATGTCCGTTTCTTCTCCTCCGACGTGTCACGGGCCTGGCCGGTCACAACCCGGTGTCCTCCCAGTACGGGGTGTGCGTTTCGATGTCCTCCGGCACGTGAATCCGCCCGTTCGACAGGACAAGTGGCGCGATCTCAACGCTCTCGTGGAAGCGCAGGTAACCGACGAAGAATCCGGCGCCACCGGCATGTGCGTCAACCGAACACCGGCCAAGCCAGTCCAGCAATGTCCGGAGCCGGTAGAAGTCGTCGGGATGGAGTTCCTGGCGTACCGTCAGCGCCCAGCCGTCCGATCGCTCTCGCGCGACCAACTCGGCGACGAGCGCGCCCCCCACCCGCCGGGCAGCGCCCCGCTGCGCGAACACGGGCTCCGCCTCCGCGTTCTCCCATTCGCAATCGGGGTCATCGGGATCACCGAGCGGATAGGTTTCCACGTATCTGTCGGAGCCGATCGGCAGCCACTCAGGCCGTGGCCCCTCCCCCACATGCCACCGCAGCTCGGCGAGCTCGTCGTCGGTCACGTCAGCGCGAATGTCCGCCGAAAGCACGAGTTCGTAGACGTCTCCCATCGGCACACCGTACCGCCACAACACCCAGAAAGATCGTTCTGTGAGGAGTTCACAGCTGTGGTCACCGATCTTCAGCAGGGTTCGGAGACTTCCAAAAAAGCCCTCCACGATATGACCGGATTCCATCAGCGGTTATCGTGTCAGGACCCGTTTGTGGTAGCTCTCAATGTCCCGGACCTCGACGGTGACCTGGGTGTTCAGTCCCGTCCCGGGCCTGAGGTGGTCGCACAGCGTCGCAAGGGTCAGATCTCCCAGACGAGCTTTGACCTCCGGATCGCGCCCGGGCAGGATCGCCAGATCTACGTGGACCATCGCCTCGGTGGCGGCACCGCCACCGATGACCGCTTCGGCGATCGAACGAAAGCGTGTTTTGAAATCCGGCAGGGCACTGCCGATCAACTCGGCCGCGGCCGGATGAAGTACCGACGCGAATCCGCGCCGGTCGAACGCCTCAGCGAGGGATGCGGAGTACTCGACAACGATCTGTGGCATGCCACTCATTGTTGAAGCCGCCCGCACCATGACCAAGCCGGTTTCCCGGTCCGAAGACCGCATGTCGAAGAATGAAGGTTCGGTACCGGCCGGACAGAGTCTCGTGCACCCACACCCCGGAACATCTGGAGAGGCCGGATTCCTCGGACCCCCCGGGACGACCGTTCCGGTGACCTTGTCCATCGTGACGACCCCCGCTCCGTGAGACACGGGGCGCTCCCCGTTCCGTCCCCGCTCCGCGTCTCACGGAACGGGGACGGAACAGAGCCTCATGGAAGCCACGAAGACCGGCGGACGGTTCTCAGCGACCTACTTCAGCAGCTGCCTGGCCATGACCAGGCGCTGGATCTGGTTGGTGCCCTCGTAGATCTGGGTGATCTTGGCGTCGCGCATCATGCGCTCCACCGGGTAGTCGCTGGTGTAGCCGTACCCGCCGAGGAGCTGGACCGCGTCAGTGGTGATCTCCATGGCCGCGTCGGAGGCGGCGCACTTGGCGGCGCTGGAGATGAAGGTGAGGTCCTTCTGCGGCTTGCCGTGCATGGCCAGCTCGGACTTGGCGGCCGCGGCGTAGGTGAGCTGCCTGGCCGCCTCCAGCTTCATCGCCATGTCAGCGATCATGAACTGGAGTCCCTGGAAGTCGGCGACGGGCCTGCCGAACTGCTTGCGCTCCTTGACGTAGCCGATCGCGTAGTCCAGCGCCCCCTGGGCGATGCCGAGCGCCTGGGCGGCGATCGTGACGCGGGTGTGGTCCAGGGTGGCCAGCGCGGTCTTGAAGCCGGTGCCCGGGGCGCCGATCATGCGGGAGGCCGGGATGCGGACGTCCTCAAGGATGACCTGACGGGTCGGGGAGGCCCGGATGCCGAGCTTGCGCTCCTTGGCCCCGAAGCTGACACCCTCGTCCGACTTCTCCACGACGAAGGCGGAGATGCCCTTGGCGCCCACGCCCGGCTCGGTCACGGCCATCACCGTGTAGTACTCGGAGACCCCGGCGTTGGTGATCCACATCTTCGCGCCGTTGAGCACGTAGTGGTCGCCGTCGGCCACGGCTCGGGTCTTCATCGCCGCGGCGTCACTGCCCGCCTCCGCCTCGGACAGGGCGTAGGAGAACATCGCCTCGCCCCGCGCGACCGGCGGCAGGTAACGCTGCTTGAGTTCCTCGGAGGCCGACAGCAGCAGCGGGACGGTGCCCAGCTTGTTGACCGCGGGGATCAGCGAGGACGAGGCGCACGCCCGCGCCACCTCCTCGATGACGACGACGGCCGCGAGCGCGTCCGCCCCGGCGCCGCCGTACTCCTCCGGGACGTGTACGGCGTGCAGGTCGGCCGCGACGAGTGCCTTGTAGACGTCCCAGGGGAACTCCCCTGTCTCGTCGGCTTCGGCGGCCCGCGGAGCGATCTTCTCGTCGGCCAGGGCACGGACGGTCTCCCGGAGCATCTGGTGCTCTTCGGGCAGCTCGTAGAGAGGGAAGCTCATGGAGAAATACTAGGACGTCCAACAAAATATGGACCGCTCCAGGGTGGTAGATCAGTGCAGCCAGATGTTTGTGCAGGTGGCGTGAGAGTACAGACAAGTGGATACCGCTACTCTGACGGCACAGAATCGGGCAGAAACCGAAAGGAACACCAGTGGCCTACCGCCTGACGATGGTGGGAACCGGATACCTGGGTGCGACGACGTCGGCATGCATGGCGGAGCTGGGCTTCGAAGTCCTCGGCGTCGACGTGGATGCGGAGAAGATCGCCCGCCTGCAGGCCGGGGACCTGCCTATCTACGAACCCGGCCTTCAGGAGATCCTCCGGCGCAATCTCGCCAACGGACGGCTGCGCTTCACCACCTCCTACGAGGAGGCCGCGGCCTTCGGGGATGTGCACTTCCTGTGCCTGGGCACCCCGCAGAAGCCCGGAGAGTACGGCGCGGACGTCTCCCATCTGGACGCCGCGGTCGAGTCGCTGGCACCGTTCCTGGAACGTGAGTGCCTGGTGGTCGGCAAGTCGACGGTCCCGGTCGGCACCGCGCAACGCCTGTCAGAGAAGCTCGCACGGCTCGCCCCCATCGGCTCCGGCGCCGAGCTGGCCTGGAACCCGGAGTTCCTGCGCGAGGGCTTCGCCGTGAAGGACACGCTGTATCCCGACCGGATCGTGCTCGGCGTCGCCTCGGAGAAGGCCGAGAAGGTCATGCGCGAGGTCTACGCCGCCATGCTCGAACGCCAGACCCCCCTGGTGATCACCGACTACCCCACCGCCGAGCTGGTCAAGGTCGCCGCCAACGCCTTCCTCGCGACCAAGATCTCCTTCGTCAACGCGATGGCCGAGGTCTGCGAGGCCGCCCACGCCGACGTCAAGCAGCTGTCGCTGGCGCTGTCCTTCGACGACCGCATCGGCGGCAAGTTCCTCAACCCCGGCCTGGGCTTCGGCGGCGGCTGCCTGCCCAAGGACATCCGCGCCTTCATGGCCCGCGCCGGAGAGCTCGGCGCCGACCAGGCGCTGACCTTCCTGCGCGAGGTCGACGCGATCAACATGCGCCGCCGCGCCCGTATGGTCGACCTGGCCCGCGAGCTGACCGGCGGCTCCTTCCACGGGTGTACGGTGACCGTCCTCGGCGCCGCGTTCAAGCCGAACTCCGACGACATCCGCGACTCGCCCGCCCTCGACGTCGCCGTCACGATCAGCCGGCAGGGCGGCCAGGTCACCGTCTACGACCCGGCGGCCCAGGAGAACGCCCGCCGGGCACATCCCCAGCTCGCCTACGGCGAATCCGCCCTCGACGCCGCCCGCGACGCCCATGTCGTGCTGCTGCTGACCGAGTGGCAGGAGTTCATCGACCTCGACCCCGAGGCCCTGGGCTCCGTGGTCGCCAGGCGCAAGATCGTCGACGGCCGTAACGCCCTCGACGCCGAGGTCTGGCGCGAGGCCGGCTGGCACTACCGCGCCCTGGGGCGCCCCTGACACACGCGACGGCCCCCTGCGCGTGAGAGCGTCAGGGGGCCGGTTGATCAGACGTCGAACGAACCCTGCCTGACCTCACCGAGGAACGCCCGCCACGCCGTACGGGTGAGGATCAGCTTCGGCCCGTCGGGGTCCTTGGAGTCACGTAGCGCGAACAGCGGGCCGACCGCGGCCATCTCGACGCACTCTCCGCCGTTGTCGCTGCTCAACGACGCCTTACGCCACACGGCCCCGCTCAGGTCTGCTTCCATGTCTCCATCACCTTCGTCATGAGATCGATGCTCGCCCCCGGGGACATGGCCTCGGTGCGAAGCTCCTCGTAGCGTCTGCTGACCTCCGCCACGTCACGCGGATGATCCGTTACCCGCCCTTCGATCGCGCATTCCACATAGGCGGTGTCCGTGGTGCCCTCGATTCCGGCGATGACGAACGCCCCGCTCAGACCGGCCGTGACGCTGGCGTCCCCCGGCATCACCTGGATGGAGATGTGACGGTTCTCCATCGCCGCGATGACGGCCGCGATCTGACCGCGCATGATCTCGGGGCTGCCGACCCGCCGGTAGAGCATGCTCTCGTCCAGCACCGCCCACAACAGGGGTGGATTGGCGCCGTGCAGCAGGCTCTGCCGTTCGATCCTGGCGGCGACCAGCTCCTCGATCCGCTCCTCCGGCATCGTCCGCCTGCCTTTCAGCAGGGCGCGGGCGTAGTCGGGGGTCTGCAGCAGGCCGGGGAAGACCAGCGGCTGCCAGTTCTTGAGAACGTGCGCCCTGCGTTCGATCCCCACCCATGGACGAAACCAGACGGGATAGGCGGCCTGGCTGAGAATCGGCCAGATCCGCATGAGCGTCCCCTCGGTGTTGAGCATCCGGTCACAGCGCTCGATGAAGTCACGCGACGGATTGCGCTTGGCGGTCTCGACCATCCCGACCAGGGAGACGGAGGAGGAGATCGCCTCTGCGAGCTGCTCCTGGGTCCATCCGGCCTGGTCGCGCAGGCGGCGAAGCTCTGCTGCGAAGAACGCCAGCGGGCCTGACCCGCTGTCGAGCTCACGCGACGATGGCATCCGAACTCCTGTCTTACGTCTCACACCGGTATCGCAGCATGACCGGTCATCAGGGGACACGATCATGCCTTCAGTGACAACTGCATCACGCACGGTAATGTGACACCGTCTCGTTTGGAAGCGCATCCCCAAAACACGTCAAGATCAGCAAAGCGAGACCCCGGCGATCACCCAGAGACCTTGACCGGGGGGATGGCCGCCAGGCACGAGGTGTCCGGCGTCCGGCCGTCACGGAGAAACGCGGTCACAACGCCCGCGACGCACCCGCTGGGTTCGAACTCCGACACATGGCCGACGTTGGGCACGGACACGAAGACCCCCCGGGGAAACTGCGCGGCGGCCTTGCGCCCGTTGGCCTCGGCGGTGATGCCGTCCAGGTCGCCGTTGAGCACCAGCACCGGCACGTCGGGGAAGCTCCCGGTCGAGACGTACGGCCTGCCGGTGCCCTTGGCGGGCCAGCGCAGGCAGTAGTCCCCGGCGTCGGCCTGCGCCCTGGCGAATCCCAGGGGGCTGAACGCGCCGAACTCGCCGGGCCTGGCCCGTCCGACCGCGCGTTCGAAGTGGCGGCGCCGTTCGGCGAGCGAGGCCCCGACCGGCCACGGGCGGGGGTAGTCGTTGCACGAGACGGTGGCCGCGATGCCCATGTCCATGCCCTCGTAGGCGGCCAGGTCTCCCGCCATGATCTCCCCCATCAGCGCGACCAGCTCACGGTCGTCCCCCCGGGCCGCGCCGCGCAACGCCCTGGGCAGCCTGCCGACGACCGGGACCTCCGAGGGCACCGCCCCGACGGCGACGCTGGCCGAGGAGTAGACCAGCTGCGCGAACCTGTCCTCGGTGAGCGCGACCCACCTGTTCCGTCCGCCGACGGTGAGGGGCACCCGCGCGGGTACGGCCCGCAGCCTGGCGGCCACCCTGCCCAGGTCCCGTACGGCCCGCTCCCCGTCGCAGGCCCCGCTCCGCTCGCAGATCCGCCGCAGCGTCAGGGAGACGGCCTGGGCGCTCTCCCTGCCCAGCGGGTCGAGGCCGATGGGGTAGGCGGCGGAGAACACCGCCGACTGGACCCGCTCCGGATGCCGCTGGGCGTAGACGGGCAGCAGGTAGGTGCCGTAGGAGAGTCCGTACAGCATGACCTTGGGGATGCCCAGGGCGGCCCTGACGGCGTCGAGGTCGTCGGCGGTCGCGGCCGAGGTGTAGCCGGCGGCGCGCGGGCCGAGGTTGTCCGCGCAGCGGCCGACCAGCCGTAACAGGCCCTCCCGTGGTTCGGTCACCACGGCACCCGCGGGAACGCCGCAGGTCAGGGGGCCCGACCGGCCCACTCCCCGGGGATCGACGAGCAGCAGGTCGTGGTCGGTGAGCAGGCCCCCGAGCAGGGCGGTGAACGTCTCGTGCTGGGCGATCGCCTGTCCTCCCGGGCCACCGGGATTGACGAGGATCGTCCCCTTGGCGGGGCCGGCCGTCTCCCGCCGGAGGATTCGTGCGTATCCGACGGTGACGGCGCCCAGGTCCGGCCTTCCCTGGACGAGGGGCCGGGGAAGCGTTCCGCACTCGACCCGGTGGCCGGGAACCTCAGGACACCAGGTGGTCTCCTGGGCGGGGGCGGACACACCGGACAGGGCGCCGGGCAGGGCGAGGGACAGGGCGAGAGCGATCGAAGTCAAGGTCACGATCGGGATTGTTGATCCTCACCCGGCCCGCCACCAGACCCAAACTTCGACCCCGGCGTCGATCAGTTGTCGAACTCGCCGAGTTTCACGCCGCCCACGAAGGCCTCCCACTCCGAGCGGGTGAAGAAGAGCTTCGGGCCTTCGGGGTTCTTCGAGTCGCGCAGCACGTACAGCGAGCCGAGGCCCGCCTTGTGGCCGGAGTCGACCGGGTCGATCACGGCCACCTCGACGCAGTCCTCGGTGGGGTCGTCACCCGTGACCGCCCTGCGCCAGACGGCCTTGCTCAGGTCAACGTCCATCTCTCATCACCTTCGCTGTCGGGTCGGCGCCGCGCCGGGCACCTTCATACGGAGATCCAGGATGACCGGTGACGTTCTCCCCCGCGCCGGATTCCCGCACACAGTATCCGCGGCGACGACCGGCGGCGGACAGGACCGTACGCGATTACCTAACGGATGACTGATTCCTCCCTTGATGGACTTCAATAACGTTCTGATCAGCGAAACAACCGAAAGATCCTGAGGAGATTGCCATGCCGTACTTCGAGACCGCCGACGGCACCCGTCTCGCCTACGAGGACTACGGCACCGGCAAAGCCGATCGTGTTCGTGGCCAGCTGGGCGCTGGGCGCCGACATGTGGGAGTACCAGGTGCCGTTCTTCGTCGAGCAGGGCTACCGGTGCGTCCTCCTCGACAGGCGTGGGCACGGCCGCTCCGACCGTCCCTCGGGGGGATACGACATCGACACCAGGGCCGACGACCTCGCCACCCTGATCGAGCACCTCGACCTGCGGGAGATCACCCTGGTCGGGCACTCCGCCGGTGGCGGCGAGGTGGCGCGTTACCTGGTCAGGCACGGTGAGGAGCGGGTCTCGCGGGTCGCGTTCGTCTCGGCGGTGCTGCCGTTCCTGAAGCGGACGGACGACAACCCGCAGGGCGCGCCCGAGATGCTCTGCGAGGCGGTGATCACCCGGTTCAGGAAGGATCGGCCCAAGTGGTTCGCCCAGCGGGCGCAGGGGTTCTACGCCACCCACCTGGGCAACGACGCCTCGCCCGCGCTGGTCGACCTCACGCTGCGGCGGTGCCTGGACACCGCGCCGTGGGCGACGATCGAGGTGTGGCGTTCGACCTTCCACGCCGACCACCGCGAGGGCCTGCGCGCGATCACCGTCCCCACGCTGGTGGTGCACGGCACGGCCGACCAGTCCGCGATCGTGGAGATGACCGGCAGGCGCACCGCGCAGCTGGTGCCGGGCTGCGTCTACAAGGAGTACCCCACCGGCGGCCACGGCCTGTTCGCCACCCACAGCGAGCAGCTGAACAACGACATCCTTGACCTGGTCAAGGGCTGACGGGGCGTTCCGCCGGACGGCCGAGGGGAAAAACGGGAGGACGGACACGGGCAGAACGTCCGTATACTCCTGGCATGATCCGACGACATTGATGAACGACCAGAGGTCGAAACGAGAGCGGATGCCGTGGGCCACCTGGCGCCTCAGAGCACCTGGAGCCCCGTCCCATCTCGTCTCGTGGAAAGACCTCATGATCGCACTTTCTCCGCGTGCGTCGGGCGCCCGCGTGAAGCGGCTGACCCGTCCCCTCTACCTCTACGCGGCCCTTGAGGACTTTGTCCTCCTCTATCCGGTCTACGCTCTGTTGTTCGCCGACCACGGCCTGTCGGTGCCCGAGATCTCCTCCTTGTTCGTCATCGGCGCCGTCTGCGGCATGCTGCTGGAGGTCCCCTCGGGCGCGTGGGCCGACGCCGTCTCCCGTCGTCTGCTGCTGTCGGTGGGGCCGCTGCTGTCCGCGGTGGGTTACGCCCTGTGGTTCCTGGTTCCGGCCTACTGGTCGTTCGCGCTCGGGTTCGTGCTCTGGAGCGCGGGTTCCTCGCTCCGCTCCGGCTCGATGGAGGCGCTCGTCTACGAGGAGCTCGACCATCTGGGTGAGGCCGGGCGCTATGCCACGGTGATGGGCAGGGTCCGTGCCATCGGGCTCGTCGCCGTCGCGGCGGCCACCGCGGCGGCGACCCCGGTGCTGAGCGTCGGCGGGTATTTCGCCCTCGGTGTGGCCAGTGTGCTGACCTGCGTGTTGTGCGCCCTGACCGGTATGGCGCTGCCCGAGCACCGGGTGGCCTCGGCGCGGCACGAGGACGCGAGCGGGTATGTGGCCGTGCTGCGGGCGGGCCTGGGCGAGGTGCGGGACAACCGGCCGGTCCGGGGCGCCCTGCTGCTCGTCGCGGTGGTGACGGCGGTCTGGGGTGGTCTTGAGGAGTACGTCCCGCTGCTCGCGGCGGCGACCGGCGTCTCCGAGGCGACCGTGCCGTTGCTCGTGCTGATCGTCTGGGGTGGCGTCGCGGTCGGGGGCCTGCTGGCCGGGGTCGCGAACAGGATGCCGGTCAGGGCCTTCGCCGCGGTGCTCGCCCTGGCCTCGCTCGTCATGGCGGCCGGGGCGCTGACGGAGCGGCCCGCCGGGCTGGTCGCGGTCGGCGCGGGCTTCTGCGTCTTCCAGCTGGCGAGCGTGATCGCCGACGCCAGGCTCCAGCGGCGGATCACCGGGCCGAGCCGGGCCACGGTGACCTCGTTCGCGGGCATCGGCATGGACGCGGGCACGGTGGTGGTCTACGGCGTCTACGCCGCTCTTTCGCCGTTCGCCGCGCATGGCGTGATCTTCGCGCTGTTCGCCGCGCCGTACCTCTGCGTCGCCGCCGCCCTCGCGTACGGCTCCGCCCCTGCCCCGTCCGCCTCGACGGGCTCCCGCTAGGCCGTCTCCCACCCGCCCGCGCCGCCCCGCGTCGTGCGTGGAGTGCCTGCCCGGTGACCGGTCACCACGCCGGCCGAAGCCCAGGGTCGCGGTGACCGGGCACGTGGCGGCCCGCCGGGCGTTCGACCAGCCCGTCGGGGGCGCGCCGCTGGAGGATCCGGCTGTTGCCCGCTTCTCCCGGCGTGGGGGCCGGGAGTGCCGCCTGCCCTGAGGTGAGGGGGCGGCGGGTGCCGGCTCCCATGCCTCCGAGGACCGCCAGGATCAGGACCGTCACCCCGAGGGTGGTCCGTATCACGTTTCTCATGGTTCCTCCCTCCTCATCCCGCCGAAGGTCCTCTCCTGCCCCGAAGGGCGGGAGATATCCACACGGATGAGGAGGGAGGGATCAGCCGCCGAGGGAGGCGGCCTCGGCGCGCAGCTTGGCGCCCTTGGCGTGGGCCTGGTCCCGCAGCGACTCCTGGAAGCCCTCCATCCGGACCCGCAGCGCCTCATCCGAGGCCGCCAGAATCCGTACGGCCAGCAGCCCCGCGTTGCGTGCGCCGCCGACGGCGACGGTCGCGACCGGGACCCCGGCGGGCATCTGGACGATCGAGAGCAGGGAGTCCATGCCGTCGAGATACTTCAGTGGCACCGGGACACCGATCACCGGCAGCGGGGTCACCGAGGCGAGCATGCCGGGCAGGTGGGCGGCGCCCCCGGCCCCCGCGATGATCACCTTCAGGCCGCGCCCCGCCGCCTGCTTGCCGTAGGCGATCATCTCCTCGGGCATGCGGTGCGCCGAGACCACGTCGGCCTCGAAGGGGACGTCGAACTCGGCCAGCGCCTCGGCGGCCAGCCGCATCACCGGCCAGTCGGAGTCGCTGCCCATGACGATACCGACGGCGGTCATGCTCTCTCCTCGCCTCGCAGCCCGCGGCCGCGCTTACGGACGTTCACGTGTAGCGGCCCTCGGACAGGTAGACCGCGGCGTGCTGGGCGCGCGCCCTGACCTCGTCCAGGTCGGTGCCGAGGGCGGTGACGTGGCCGATCTTGCGGCCGGGCCGTACGTCCTTGCCGTAGAAGTGGATCTTGACTCCCGGGTCGTGCGCCATGACGTGCTCGTAGCGGGAGAACAGGTCCGGGTCGTCGCCGCCCAGGAGGTTGGCCATCACCACGACGGGGGCCGCCAGTGAGGGCGAGCCGAGCGGCAGGTCGAGCACCGCGCGCAGGTGCTGCTCGAACTGGGAGGTGCGGGCGCCGTCGATGGTCCAGTGGCCGCTGTTGTGCGGGCGCATGGCCAGCTCGTTGACGACCAGCCCGGTGGCGGTCTCGAACATCTCGACGGCCAGCAGCCCGGTCACGCCCAGCTCGTGGGCGATCTTCAGGGCGATCCGCTGCGCCTGCGCGGCCCGCTCGGGGTCGAGCCCCGGGGCGGGGGCGAGCACCTCGACGCAGATGCCGTCACGCTGGACGGTCTCCACGACGGGGTAGCTGACACCCTGTCCGTGCGGCGACCTGGCGACCAGGACGGCCAGCTCACGCTCGAACGGCACGAACGTCTCGGCCATCAGCGGCACCCCGCCGGCCAGCACCTCGGCGGCCTCCTCCGCTGACCGGCAGACCCACACGCCCCGCCCGTCGTAGCCACCGCGCACCGCCTTGAGCACGACCGGCCAGCCGTGCTCTGCGGCGAACCCCGTCACGTCCTCCACGGAGGCGATCCTCCGCCACGGCGGGCAGGGAGCGCCGATCGCGGTCAGCCGCTCACGCATCACCGCCTTGTCCTGGGCGTGCACCAGCGCCTCGGCACCGGGGTGTACGGCGAAGCCGTCCTCGGTCAGCGCCCGGACGTGCTCGGTCGGCACGTGCTCGTGGTCGAAGGTGATCGCGTCGCACCCCTTGGCGAAGTCACGCAGGACCGCCAGGTCGCGGTAGTCGCCGAGCCTGGTGTCGGCGATCACCCTGGCCGCGCTCTCGTCGAGGGAGTTGGCCAGCACCCGCAGCTCGATCCCGAGGGCGATGGCCGCCTGCTGGGTCATCCGGGCCAGTTGACCTGCTCCGATGACGCCGACGACGGGACCGATGGGACTGACCGGGGAAGGGCTGCTCACGTCGGTCGAGTTTACCGGCCCTCCGCACGGGAACCGGCAGGGGCATCGGCCCCGCGCCACCGGGTACGGCGTGGGGCCGGTCATGTTTTGCCCTGAGTGCCAGGCGTGACATCCCGGGCCGGAGTAACGTCATACGCCTAGATTTATCGCCATAAATCCGATATTTCTTGAAACACCGTAACTGACTGCTTGCGGAACATCTGGTCAGCCGAAACACGGGACGAGCGGGTGCGCCGGTAACCTGACAGAACAACGTCCGAGGTCCTCCCAGCGACGGCCTCAGCCATCCGAAGGGACCGTGTGGGAGACGTGCTGTTTCTGCGACGCGCCTACGAGCAGCTCGTCGGCCTGATCCACGAGCTGTCCAAGTTCGGGGTCATCGGAGCCATCGCCTTCGTCATCGACACCGGCGGGCTGAACTTCATGCAGTACGTCCTGCACCAGGGGCCGCTGACCTCCAAGGTCGCCGCCACGACCGTGGCCGCCACCTTCGCCTACCTCGGCAACCGTTACTGGACCTTCAGGCACCGCGAGCAGAGCGGCCTGGCCAGGGAGTACTTCCTGTTCTTCCTGCTCAACGGGATCGGGCTGCTGATCGGGCTGCTGTGCATCGGCTTCACCCAGTACACCCTCAAACTGACCGACCCGCTGAGCTTCAACATCTCCAATCTGGTCGGTGTCGGCCTGGGGACGCTCTTCAGGTTCTGGTCCTACAAGAAGTGGGTCTTCCTGGCCGCGACCGAGGACATCCCCAGGGAGCTCCCGAACGAGAACACCCGGGTCCTCTAGGGCTCACGCGGGGCCGCTGACCACCCGGTTTCTCGTGGTGTCGTCCACCTGTCGCAGGAACAGCGCGAAGGCCGCCGGGCGAGGACGGATGAGTTCGAGACGGCCGCCGTCCGCGGCGGCCAGCGCCCGCGCCAGGGTCAGCCCGAGTCCGGTGCCCCCACCTCCGCTGACGTTCCTTTCGAAGATCCGTCCGGCGAGTTCGTCGGAGACCCCCTGCCCCTCGTCCGCGACCTCGATCACGATCGACCTGTCCTTGTCACTGGTGGTGACCGTCACGGTGCCGCCGCCGTGTTCGAGGGAGTTCTCCAGCAGCGTGGAGATCACCTGGCTGACGCCTCCGCTGGTGCCGAGCGCCTGCAGGCCACGCGTCCCGGACAGCTTCAGCTTGCGTCCCACCCTGCGGAAGGCCGGGCCCCACTCGATGAACTGCTGGTCGAGCACGTCGTCCAGAGTGACGGCGTCCGCCTGCGCCTGCCGCTGCCTTCTCGCCGCCGCCAGTAGTTCGTCGATCACCGCCGTGAGCCGCTCCGCCTGCACGATGGCCGCCTCGCCCTCCTCCTTGACGATTCCCGGCTCGTGCGCGGCCGCCACGATCTCCTCAAGTCGCATGGTCAGACCTGTGAGAGGGGTGCGGAGCTGGTGCGAGGCGTCGGTCGCGAACTCCCGTTCCCTGGCCAGCAGGTCCGAGATCCGGGTGGCGCTGCGGTCCAGCACCTCGGCGACCCGGTCGAGCTCCTGGATGCCGTAGCGGTGCTTGCTGGGTCTCGCGTCGCCGGAGCCCAGCCGCTCGGCGATCATGGCCAGGTCGCTGAGCGGCAGTGTCAGCCGGCGTGACTGCACGACCGCGAGCCCTACCGCGACTGCGAGGGCCGCGGCGGCCAGCGCCAGGATGAGCAGGAGCCATGCCCTGACCTCCCGCTCCACCTGCGTCTTGTCCCGGCTGACCGCGACGTACACGCCGTTCTCCGACTGGGCGTCCTGGGTCATCTTGCGACTGTCGGGGGGCTCGGTCCCCACCATCGTCACCTGGGGGGGAGTCCCTTTCGCATAGACTTGGATATATCGGTCGGGGTATTTGCGCTTGAGCTGCTCCGGATCGACGGGCTGGTCCTGAATCCGGGCATACTCCACCTCCCCCAGCAGGCTTTTGGCCTGGGAGGAAAGCTCCTGGGTCGCCTCTTCCTCGATCAGCCGGTTCACCGCGACGCCCAGGGGGATGCCCAGCAGCAACACCCCGATGACGGCGACAAGCAGGGTTGAGGAGAGCAGGCGGCGGCGCATTCCCTACTCGCGTTCGAAGCGGAAGCCAACCCCTCGCACGGTCGTGATGTATCGCGGCTTGGCGGCGTCGTCCCCCAGTTTGCGGCGCAGCCATGAGATGTGCATGTCCAGGGTCTTGGTCGAGCCCCACCAGTTGGTGTCCCACACCTCGCGCATGATCTGCTCGCGGGTGACCACCTTCCCGGCGTCGCGGACCAGGACGCGCAACAGGTCGAACTCCTTGGTCGTCAGGTGGAGCTCCTTGTCGCCCATCCACGCGCGACGGGAGTCGGCGTCGATGCGCACCCCCTGGACGACGGGCGTCTCAGAGGTGCCGCGCCGCAGCAGCGCGCGAACCCTGGCCAGGAGTTCGGCGAGCCGGAACGGCTTGGTGACGTAGTCGTCGGCCCCGGCGTCGAGGCCGACCACGGTGTCGACCTCGTCGACACGGGCGGTGAGGATGAGCACGGGCGTGCCGTGCCCCTCTGCGCGTATGCGTCTTGCGACTTCCAGGCCGTCCATCTCAGGAAGGCCCAGGTCAAGAACAATCAAGTCGATGCCACCCGACAGCGCCCGTTCCAGGGCCTGCGGGCCGTCGGGGCTCACCTCGACTTGGTAGCCCTCCCGACGCAGCGCGCGCGCCAGTGGCTCGGAGATCGAGGTATCGTCCTCGGCGAGAAGTACACAGGTCATGTTGCGATCGTAGGACCTTAAGGGATCGTTTCCCGGGCACAGCGCGCGGTTTGACTCGTCATTGACCTATCCATTGACCTGGGCAAACACTGATAAATCCCGGATAGTCGTCCCGCAACGGCTGGAGCCTTCGCGGTAGCGCTCCCGCATCAGAACCGCCTGGAAAGGGCAGCCCCGCCGGCCGTTCCCTCAAATGTTTCCGACAAAACAGAACACGCCCTCCGAAAGGAATTCGGCGGGCGTGTTCGGACGATCAACCTCAGGAGGCCGACGGTGGCTCGGCGTAGCGAGCCAGGTAGAGCTGCTCGCCCAGGCTGCTGATCAGCCCCAGCTCCGTCTCCAGATAGTCGATGTGGTGTTCCTCGTCCTCAAGGATCTCCTCGAAGAGGCGAGCGGAGGTGGCGTCGCCCTTTTCCCGCATGAAAATGATCGCGGGCTTCAACCGGTTGACGACCTCAAGCTCGATGTTGAGGTCGGATCTCAGCTGCTCCTCGACGGTCTGGCCGATGTGCAGCGTACCGAGCCGCTGATAGTTGGGCAGGCCTTCGAGAAAGAGGATTCGATCCGTCAGTTTCTCCGCGTGGCGCATCTCGTCGATGGACTCTTCGCGGGTGTACTTCGCGAGTCTGGTGTATCCCCAGTTCTCCTGCATCTTCGCGTGCAGGAAGTACTGGTTGATCGCGGTCAGCTCTGCCGTGAGCTGTTCGTTCAGCAACTCTATGATCTTCTTGTCGCCCTGCATGGCGGGCTCCTCGGGCTAAGCGGTCGGCAACAAGTCTTCAGACCGCTTCAGGATCGCACAGATCTTCCGCACGCAGGAGGCGCAGTCACCACCCGCACCGGTCCGGTCACGAACCTGGCGCGCGCTGCGGGCTCCCGACGCTATGCAGTCATGCACCTCGTTTTCGGTGACAGCGCGGCAGACGCAGACATACACGGCGGGAAAAGGCCTTTCTCAGGTGCACTACAAACTAGGTAAGGCATACCTAACATAACGCATTCAGTAAGGCTTTCCTATGTGATGTAGACCACACGAAGAACATTTCCCCGCCGCGCGTGTCCCGGCGCGTCAGACGATCAGTGCCCCCTCGCGATCCACTCCTGGAGATGCGGGGCCTCCGCGCCGATCGTGGTCGACTCGCCGTGGCCGGTCTCGACCACCGTCTCACCCGGCAGGGTGAGCAGCCTCTCCCCGATCGACCCGATGATCGTCTCGAAGGAGGAGAAGGACCTGCCCGTCGCCCCGGGGCCGCCGTTGAACAGCGTGTCGCCGGTGAAGACCACGCCCAGTTCGGGCGCGTGCAGGCACACCGCGCCCGGCGTGTGGCCGGGGGTGTGCAGCACGGTCAGCTCGACGCCGCCCGCGGTGATCACCTGCCCGTCCCCGAGCGGCGTGTACGGCAGGTCCGGGTAGACCATCTCCCACAGGACCTGGTCCGCCGGGTGGAGCATGATCGGCGCGCCGACCCGGGCGGCCAGGTCGGCCGCCGCGTCGATGTGGTCGTTGTGCGCGTGCGTGCAGACGATCGCCCTGACCTCCCGGTCGCCGATCCGCCCGGCGATGGCCGCCGCGTCGTGCGCGGCATCGACCACCACGACCTCGCGCTCGGAACCGACCAGCCAGACGTTGTTGTCCACCTCCCACGTCCCGCCGTCCAGCGAGAACGTCCCCGAGGTGACGACCCGGTCGATCACAGGACCACCACCGAGCGCAGCACCTCGCCGCGGTGCATCTTGGCGAAGGCCTCCTCGACGTCACCGAGGCCGATCGTCTCGGAGACGAAGCCGTCCAGGTTCAGCCGTCCCTGAAGATAGAGGTCGATGAGCATGGGGAAGTCACGGCTGGGCAGACAGTCGCCGTACCAGGAGGACTTCAGCGCCCCGCCCCTGCCGAAGACGTCGAGCAGCGGCAGCTCGATCGTCATCTCCGGGGTCGGGACGCCCACGAGGACCACGGTGCCCGCCAGGTCGCGGGCGTAGAAGGCCTGCCGGTAGGTCTCGGGACGGCCGACCGCCTCGATCACCACGTCCGCGCCGTTGCCGCCGGTGAGCTCCTTGATCGTCTCGACCGGGTCGCTCTCGCGGGAGTTGACGGTGTGGGTCGCGCCGAACTCCTTGGCCCAGGCGAGCTTGCGGTCGTCGATGTCCACCGCGATGATCTTCGTCGCGCCCGCCAGGTGGGCACCGTGCACGGCGGCGCCGCCGACCCCGCCGACGCCGATGACGGCCACGCTGTCGCCCCTGGTCACGCCGCCGGTGTTGATCGCGGCGCCGATGCCCGCCATCACGCCGCAGCCGAGCAGCCCGGCGGCCGTCGCCGGGGCCGCCGGGTCGACCTTGGTGCACTGCCCGGCGGCCACCAGGGTCTTCTCGGCGAAGGCGCCGATGCCCAGGGCCGGGCTGAGCGGCGTGCCGTCCTCAAGGGTCATCGGCTGGGTGGCGTTGTGGGTGCTGAAGCAGTACCACGGACGGCCCCGGCGACAGGCGCGGCACTGCCCGCAGACCGCCCGCCAGTTCAGGATCACGTAGTCACCGGGCGCGACGTCGGTGACACCCTCACCGACCGCCTCGACGACCCCGGCGGCCTCGTGGCCGAGCAGGAACGGGAACTCGTCGTTGATCCCGCCCTCGCGGTAGTGCAGGTCGGTGTGGCACACCCCGCACGCCTGGACGTTCACCACCGCCTCGCCCGGACCCGGGTCCGGCACGTGGACGGTCTCCAGGGAGACGGGCTCCCCCTTGCCTCGCGCGACCACGCCCTGCACGGTGTACGGCATGTCTGCACCTCGTCCTTGATCGTCTGGCATCGTGGCGGTGCCTCACCGGGCACCCCGGTGTCCATGCTTACCAGGCCGGACCGGGCTCCCGTCAGGCCCTTCTGAGCACGTACGGCTGGACCATGCCGAGCCCGCGCGCGGGGCGGCGGCGCATGCGCTGGACCGTGACCCCCGCCGCCCCCTCGACGGCCTCGGCCAGCTCGCCGTCGGCGATGATCGTGCCGGGACGGGCGATGGCCGTCAGCCGCGCGGCCAGGTTGACCGTGGTCCCGAAGACGTCGCCCATCATCGGCACCACGGGGCCGTAGGCGAGCCCGACGCGTACCTCGGGGCCGTAGTCGCGGATCGCCTCGACCAGGCCGAGCGCGATCCCCGCGGCCGTCCGCGGCTCCGCGGCGGTGAACAGCACCTCGTCCCCGAGCGTCTTGACCAGCCGCCCGCCGTACGTGGCGACCACGTCGGCGGCGCGTGACTCGAACCCCTCGACCAGGTCGGCCAGGCCGTTCTCGTCCAGTTCGCGGGAGAGCTGGGTGAAGGAGACCAGGTCGGCGAAGCCGACCGCGAGGGTCAGCCGGTTCGGCACGATCTCCTCGCTGAGGTCGGTCGTGGCGAGCAGGCGGGTCCCGGCCGCGGCGAGCTGGGCCCGCCAGACGTGGACCAGCACCTGCTCGAAGTCGGGCAACAGCCTGCGGGAGGCTTCCAGGACCGCGGCGAGGTCGGCGTCGCTCGGCCGTCCCTGCCCGTCGAGCACGGCGCCGACCATGATCTCGGCCTGCCACTGCGCCAGCCTGGCGGTCGTCTGGCCGATCGCCCTGGTCATCCTGATGACGGCCCGCTCGTCCAGCGGGCCGTCCTCCAGCATCGCCCTGACCCGGCCGAGCGCGGCCACGTCGGCGTCGGTGAAGGCGACCGCGTCGTCGGCCAGCGTGGCGAAGCCGAGCGCCCGCCAGATCCGTTCGGTGAGTTCCTGCGGCAGCCGCGCCAGCTCGGCGACCTCGACCCGGGTGTAGCGGGGCGAGGTGCCGACGAACAGGCGCTCGATCTGCTCGGCCGTCGGACGTTGCGCCACGTTCCTCTTCGCCGTCCCCTCCGTCGTGCTCAGGCTTCCGCCCAGGAGGTTACGCCACCGCCCGCACTCTCCGGGTCAGACCGGCGAGCTCCTATTTGAGCGCACCGGCCGTCATCCCCGCCTGGACCCTGCCCTGCAGGAGGGCGTAGACGATCAGGATCGGCGCCATGGCGATCGTGAGACCCGCGAAGAGGCCCGAGCGGTCACCGGCGTAGCCCTGTTCGACCGCCAGGTTGGCCAGTCCCTGTGACAGCACGAACTTGCTGTCGTCGCTGACGAGGACGAGCGGGATGAGGTACTGGTTCCACTGGCCGATGAAGTTGAAGATCCCGACGCTGATGAGTCCCGGTTTGGCCATCGGCAGCATGACCCTGAAGAAGGTCGCGATCTCTCCGCAGCCGTCGAGTGTGGCGGCCTCGGCGATCTCCCCCGGCAACGTGCGGAAGAAGGCCACCAGGAAGAACATGGAGAAGGGCAGCGAGTAGGCCGTGTAGACCAGGATGAGGCCGGGCAGCGAGTCGCCGAGCCCCAGGTTCTGGACCACGAAGAACAGCGGGACGAGCGCCATGAAGACCGGGAAGGTCATCCCGGCGACGAAGAAGTAGTAGAGCACTCCCTTGAGACGGAACTCGAAGCGGGCGAACACGTAGGCGGCCATGGCCGACAGCAGGAGCGTCAGCGTGACGCCGCCGCCGACCACGATGACGGTGTTGCCGAAGTACGTCCCGATGGAGGCGCTGTCCCAGGCCCGGGCGAAGTTCTCCCAGCGCAGGGCCGCGGGCAGCGACCACGGGTCGGCGACGATCTCGGGATCCGACTTGAGGGAGCTGACGACGGCCCACAACAGCGGCGCGGTCGAGATCACGGCCCACAGGACCAGGAACACCTGGGCGACGGCGATCGTGGGGCCGGACGACCTTCGCGGGCCCGTGGCGGTGGCCATCAGAACTCGATCCTCTCTCTACGGGTCGCCCGGAGCGTGAAGGCGGACAGGGCGAGGGTGACGGCGAAGAGCACGACGCCCATCGCGGAGGCGTAGCCGAAACGGCCGTAGGAGAACGCGTTCTGGTAGAGGTAGAACGAGGCGACCTGGGTCGAGTCGTTCGGCCCGCCGCCGGTCATGATCTGCACCACGGCGAAGGCGTCCAGTGCGGCGATTCCCAGATAGACCGTCGCCGTCCGGACGTTCTCCCAGATCAGCGGGATCGTGATGCGGAAGAAGATCTGGGTTCTCGACGCGCCGTCGAGCACCGCCGCCTCAAGCAGCGAGGCCGGGATGGCCTTGATGCCCGCGGTGAAGAGCACGACGTAGAAGCCGACGCCGTTCCAGACCAGTACGGCGAGCACGGCCCAGAAGGCGAGCCGTTCGTCACCGAGCCACGACGGCTGGACCTGTTCGAGGCCGACGGCGCGCAGCGCGCCGTTGAGCAGGCCGTTGATGGGGTTGTAGATGTTCGTCCACAGCACACCGATGATCGCGATCGACAGGATGTACGGGAAGAAGTAGACGACCCGGTAGAACCCGGCGCCCCACACGCCCCGGATCTCTCCGCTGCGGGGCCCGCCCGCGGCGTTGAGCATGAAGGCGAGGAACAGCGCCAGTCCTATGGTGACCACGGGCAGGGTCACCAGCAGGATCAGGTTGTTGAGCAGTGCCTTCCAGAACACCGGATCACCGGACAGTTCGGCGAAGTTGGCCAGGCCGACGAGGTCCACCTCGGCTGACAGGCCCCGCCAGTCGGTGAGGGCGATGTAGAACGCCTGCACGTATGGCGAGGCCACGAACACCGTGTACAGGACGACGGGCGCGGCGAGGAAGCCGACGATGACACGGCTCTGGTGCCGGTTGCGCATGGGGTGCTCGTCCTAGCCGCGGGCCGCGTCGGTGAGGCGCTGAGCCTCCTTGGCGAGCTGGTCCGCCTTCACGTCACCGTTCATGAAGCGTCCCATCACCTTGGCGATGTCGCCCCACAGCCGGCTGTCACGGGTGTCGAGGGTGACGCCGAAGACGTTGTCGCCCGCCTCGGCCAGCGCGGCGTCGATCGACACGAGACCGTGCTTGGCGTCCTTGGGCAGCTTCGCCCTGCGGTTGGAGGACAGGGTGCCCGCCTGGGCGATGAAGTTCGCGGCGCTCTCGTCGGAGAGCATCGCCCGCAGGAACTCCAGGCCGCCCGCGGTGTTCTTCGCCGAGCGCGGGACGATGTACGGCTCGCCCGCCTTGGCGCACAGGGCCCCGAAGGGCCGGTCGTCGTTCGCGGTGATCGACGGGACGCGGCAGATCGACATGTCGAAGCCCGCCGGGACGCTGTCGCCCATCTCCTTCTCCAGCCAGGAGCCGCCCGGGACGAAACCGGCCTTGCCCAGCAGGAACTGCATCTGCGCGTCGGTGTGGTTCAGCCCGGAGCTTCCCTTGAGCACCCAGCCGTTGGCGGGGATCGCCTCGAAGGCCTTCAGGGCGGCGACGGCCCGCTCGTCGGTCCAGGCGTCCTTCTCAAGGTTGTTGATCTTGTCGATGACCTCCTTGCCGGCCACCTTGTAGATCATCGAGGCCAGCCACCAGAACATGTAGTACGGGAACTGGCCGGGGTAGGTCCACGGGGTGATGCCCGCGGTGGCCATCTTGTCGCACAACGTGAGGTACTCGTCCCACGTCTGGGGGTAGGTCCACCCCTTCTCCTTGAACAGCGCGGAGCTGTACCACGCGCCGTAGGCGCCGTAGGAGTAGTTCAGGACCGTGAACTGGCCGCCGTGCGTGCCCACCTCGACCACACCGGGGCGCAGGGTGTCGCGCACCTTGGCCGCTGGATCGCTCCACGAGGGGGCGTCCAGCAGCGGAAGGAGGGGCAGCAGTGCCTCGTCCTTGACGAGCGCGCCGTAGTCGATGGCGTTGGAGCCGGAGTTGTTCACCACGTCCGGCGGGTTTCCGGCGACGAAGCGCGGCTGGAGGGACTGTTGGATCTGCTGGGTCGCCGTCTGGGTGATCTTGGCCTTGGGATGCTTGCCCTGGTACAGCTCGACGGGCAGCTTGATGTAGGTCTGGCCGTAGCCGCCGTCGAAGACGACGACCTCGATGGGCGCGCCCTGGGCCACCCCGAACGGGTTGCCCGCGGCCGCGGCCCCGGTCGGAGTGGCGGCCGGGGCGGCGCTCTGCCGGGTGCCGCCGGTGGCACAGCCGGCCAGCGCACCCGCGACAGGGGAGAGGGCGAGGAGCGCCAGAACCGAGCGACGGGTCGGCTGGAGCGGAGACGGACGGTCGTTCATGAGATGTACCTCCACAGGATCCTGAGCTTTTGACGATCCTGAGTAAGGTAAGCTACCTTACTAACATGGCTACAGCAACCGGCAATCCTCAGAGCCCGCCATGGAACACCTTCGACCAGGCCTTCGACAGCCAGCCCGAGGCGCTGACGCGGCTCGCCACGACGCTGCCGGACCTGCTCCGCCGCCACACCGCGCCACAGACGCGGCGCCTGGTCGTGTTCGGGATCGGGGCGAGCCGTGCCGCGGCCCACGTGCTGACGGCGGGGCTCACCGCGCGGGGGGTCTCGTGCGAGTTGCTGACCGGGGCCGACTTCACCGCCGAGCACGTGCGGCCGGGGACGACGTATCTGGGGATCTCCCAGTCGGGGCGCAGCGTCGAGATCGTGCGCGCGCTGTCGGCGGCTCCCGCCGAGTCGCGCATGAGCGTCGTCAACCGGGTGCCCTCGCCGGTGGCCGACCTGACGCCGCGGCACCTGTGGCTGGGCGACGTCGCGGACTCCCGGGTCTCGACCGTCGGCTACACCGCCACCGCCCTGGCCCTGGCCCTGCTGGCCGAGCACCTCACCGGCGGTGTCGACGAGGAGCGCTGGCGCTCCTTCGGCGGACGGCTGGCCACGGTGACGCGGTGGCGCGGGGCCGCGAGCCGTATGGCGGCCGACCTGCTGGCCGCAGGCCACGTCGACCTGGTCTCCTCAGGGGCGGGGCTGGCCGCGGCCGAGGGGGGTTCACTGCTGTTCCGTGAGGGCCTCACGATCCCCGCCTCCGCCTTCGACACCCGGTCCTACCTGCACGGCTTCATGGACAGCGCCAAGCCGGGCACCGTCCACCTGATCGTGAACCGCGGGTCGGAGGCGCTGCTCGCCCGGCAGCTGGCCGACCACGGTTCCACCGTCCACCTCATCGGAGCCGACCCGATCGAGTACGGCGGAGGCGGCCCCCTGCACCAGATCCACCTGCCGGGGCTGTCCGACGCCGAGCTGTCCATCGCGGCGAGCGTGATCTTCCAGATGGTCGTCCAGGAGGCCTGCGCGACCACCGGCCGCCACCCCGAGGACCCGGTGTTCACCCGCCTCGACACGAAGGTCGTGACGGCCGCGTGAGCACGGTCGACCGGCCGCGTCGCGGCGTCGCGGGCCTCGACATCGGCGGCTCGTACCTGAGGGTCCGCGTCGAGGACGCGATCACCGGCGAACCGCTCGTCACGGAGACCAGGTCGAACACGGGCTGGAACGACCTGTCACCCGTGGAGCGGGCCCGGCTGGTCCACGGCGCGCTGCGCCGGGTCACCCCCGGGGGTTACATCCTGGCCGCGGTCGGCGTCGGGGCGCGGGGATGTGACTCCGAGGCGCTGACCAGGGAGCTTGAGGCCGCGGTCGCCGCCGAGTTCGGTCCCGGCGTGGCCGTGCGGGTCTGCAACGACGCCCTGCTTGTCGGCCTGGCCGGGGGGTGGGAGCACGCGCTCTCGGTGATCGCCGGAACCGGCGCGGTGGTCGGCGGGCTGACCTCCGACGGGGTCACGGTGCTCACTGACGGCTGGGGCTGGCTGCTCGGCGACCACGGGAGCGCGCCGCGCATCGTGGTCGACGCGCTCCGGCTCTACACCGCGGGCCTGGACCGTGAGGAGAGCGACCCGGTGTTCGGCCGGTTCGTGGCCGGGGCGCTCGGCGTCACCGAGGACCGCAGGCTCCCCGGGGCCGTGCGACGCGCCCGGGAGACCCTCGGAGATCTCGCGCCGGGCGTCTTCGAGTGCGCCGAGGCCGGTTCGCCCTGCGCCCGGCAGGCCATAACCGACAACGCCTGGCGGCTCGCGGGCAACGTCGTGACGGCGCTGCGCCTCGGTGTCCGGGCCGACGCCGTCGTCGGCGCCGGTGCGATCATGGTCAAGCAGCCCTCCTTCCGGGCCGCGTTCGCCTCCGGGCTGGTCGCCCAGGAGGTGACGCTGCCGCTGTCGGTTCTCGACACGGAGCCGGTCTTCGGGGCCGTCCGGCTCGCCAAACTGGCCCTGCGCAACGCTGCTTCATGCAACGATGAGGAACAACTGACATGACATCCCATCTGCGTCATCTCGCCCTTGGCACCGTACTGCCCGCGTTCGAGGGGACCACGGCCCCGCAGTGGCTGCTCGACCTGCTGCGGGAGGGACTGGGCGGCGTCATCCTGTTCGGCCGCAACATCGTCTCCCCGCCCCAGGTCGCGGCGCTGGTGCGGCAGATCCTGGACGCGCGCCCCGACGCCGTCGTGGGGATCGACGAGGAGGGCGGCGACGTCACCCGGATCCACCACGACAGCGGCAGCCCCTACCCCGGCAACCGCGTGCTGAGCGAGAACGACGACCTCGACGCCACCAGGGCGGTCGGCAGGGGCATCGGCGCCGAGCTGCGCGACCTCGGCGTCAACTTCAACCTCGCGCCCATCGGCGACTACGTGACCAGCCCGACCAGCCCGATCACCACCCGCTCGTACGGCCGTACGCCGCAGGCCAACGCCGAACACGCCGCGGCCTGGATCGAGGGCCTGCAGAGCGCGGGCGTGGCGGCCTGCCTGAAGCACTATCCGGGGCTCGGCGGATCCCTGCTCGACTCGCACCTCTCGCTCGGCCGGGTCACCGCCGAACGCGCCGACTTCGAGTCGGAGCACCTGCGGACCTTCGTACGGGCCGCGGGCGCGAACGTGGCGAGCATGATGACCGCCCATGTCGTGATTGACTGTCTCGACCCCGGTGTCCCCACCACCCTGAGCGAGACTGTGATCGGCGACCTGCTCCGCGACGAGATCGGCTATGACGGCGTCGTCATCTCCGACGCGCTGGAGATGCGCGGCGTCCTCGACCACGCCTCGTCGCTGCCCGCCGCCGCGGTCGGCGCGCTGCGCGCCGGTGTCGACGCGCTGTGCCTGGGCGCCGAGCAGTACGAGGAGGCGACCCGGGCCGTCGTCGAGGCGATCGTCGCCGCGGCGGAGTCCGGCGCACTGCCCGTCGAGCGGCTGGAGGAGGCCAACCGGCGGATCCAGGCGATGGCCCGCGCCTACCCCGGCACGCCGGACGCGCCGGGCGCGACCGACACGACGGCCGAGCGTTCCATCGCCCTTGAGGCCGCGTGGGGGGCGACCGTCCGCGAGGGCGACGTCTCGATCGCCGGGGGCTCCGTGCACGTCCTGACCTTCGACGACCGGACCTCCATCGCGGCGGGCCCCGTCCCGTGGGGCATCGGGCCTGAGCTGCGCGCGGCCGGCGTCCCGTTCCACGACCTGGTCCTGAGCCCGCCGATCCACGGCCTTCCCGACCTGTCCGGTGTCGCGCCGTCCGACGTGGTGGTCGCGGTGGTCCGGGACCTGCCGCTGCACCCCCGCAGCGCGGAGGTCTTCGAGAGGCTGCGGGCCCCGCGCCTGGTCGTCGTCGACATGGGATACCCGGGGACGGAGTACCCCCACGCCACCGGCGTGATCCGAACCTTCGGCGCGTCCAGGGCGAGCTCGGCCGCCGCCGTACGCGCCCTGACCGAGACGGTGTGACCTCGATTGCATGACGACGTCCGTCCCCTGGAACTGCCCCCCACCCAGCGGCACGTCCTGAGTCACACGCTGGGGCACGGGTCGACCACCCGGCCCCGGCTGCTCGCGGCGACGGGCCTGTCGAAGCCGAGCGTCAACGACGCCGTCAGCTCGCTCGAAGGCGCCGGATACGTACGCCGCAACGGCAGGCACGTCCCGGCGACGGGCAAGCCCGCCGTGGTGTTCGAGGCGGCCGAGGAGGTCGGCTGGGCGCTCGGCGTCGACCTGGGCAGCTCCCACATCGAGCTGATGGCCGTCGACCTCGCCGGGACGGACCGCGCGCACGTCTCCGTCACCGAGCCCGGCGGCCCCGGGACCGCGCGGCGGCGGGAGCCGTCCGCCTCGGTCGTGGAACGGGCGGTCGAGCAGCTCACCGAGTGGTGCGCCCGGCCCGACCGGCTGCGGCGGCTGCGCGCGGTGACGATCGCCGTCCCGCAGATCGTCGACGCGGGCCGCCGCCAGGTCTCGGCCGCCGACGCCGACCGGGAGCGGGGAGCCGTCGCGGCCCTGCTCCGCGCGCTCGCGGACCACTACGACGGCCCGGTCCGGCTGGAGAACAACGTCAACTGCTCGGCGGTGGCCGAGATGCGGCTCGGGGTCGGCGCCGAGGTGCCGAGCCTGGCCTACCTGCAGCTCGGCGTCGGCGTCGGCGCCGGGATCATCAACGAGGGCCACCTCGTCCGGGGCGCCCACGGCGCGGCGGGCGAACTCTCCCGGCTGCCGTTCCCCTGGGCCGACGGCGCCGAACAGGCCTCCCGGTACGCGATGGAGGACCGTCTCGCGGCCTCCCGCCTGGTCGACGCCTACCGGTCGAGCACCCCCGGCGCCCAGGACTCCTCCGTCGGCGACGTGGTGCGGGCGATCCTGGCCGACGTCGCGACCGGCCCCGCCGAGGTGCGGGCCGTCCTCGACGAGTACGTGCGGGACGTGGCCAGGGCGTGTGTCGCGCTGGCGGCCGTCGTCGATCCCGACATCGTGGTGATCGGCGGCGAGATCGGCGACGTCCCCGAGGTCGTCGAGGCGGTCCAGGCCGCTGCCCGGCCGCTGCACGAGTTCCTGGTGGTCTCCGGCAGCGTCATCGGAGAGCTGGCCACCGTCTTCGGCGCGGTCGTCCTCAGCCTTGAGGCCGCACACGCCCGGCTTCTCGGCGAGCACGCGGTGCACGCCGCAGCCGCCGTCGACCGCCTGGGCCCGCGCTCAGACGTCTGACCTGCGGCATCACCCGCCGGGGTGCCCGTGACCCCGTGACCGTCGTCGCCGACCGTGTTCCCCCGCACCACCGACGGTTACCACCGTTGTCATGAAACGGTCAGGATTCCCCTGACCGCTGGTCGATGTGATTCGACCGCTCACCGACGCGGCGGGACCGGTGAGCGCTCCGGGAACGCCGTTCGTCCACCCCGGCACAGCATGCCTGTTCCGTACCATCGGCCCGTCCTATGGTCAGGGTGCCCTCTCGTGTTCATTTGCCCGGCAGATCGAAGTCGGCCCCACCGGCCGATCCCCCCAGCTCTGTTGTCGGTCCCAAAAGGAAACCCAACATGAAGACGAAGAAACGGCACTTCACGTTCACCGTGGGCGTGTCACTCGTCGCGGCTGCCCTGACCCTCACCTCCTCGGTCCCCACCGCTCTGGCCTCCGCCGCGCCGAGCGCTCCGGCGGGCGCGCCGACCGCCGCGGCCCCGCAGACGGCGGCCCCCGACTGTGCCCCCGACACCACCGTGCAGACCGACCAGGGTCCGGTGTGCGGCCTGGTCACCAACGGCGTCAAGTCCTGGCTCAGCGTCCCCTACGCCGCGCCGCCCGTGGGCGAACTGCGCTGGGCGCCGCCCGAGCGGCACGCCTCGTGGACGGAGACCCTGCAGGCCACCCAGCGTTCCACGCCCTGCCCGCAGCCCGCGTTCCTCACCCCCGAGACCTTCAACGAGGACTGCCTGAAGCTGAACGTCGCCGCTCCCGCCGACGCGGGCGGCACGCCGCTGGCCGTGATGGTCGAGTTCCACGGCGGCGGGTTCCGGCTCGGCTCCTCCTCCGACGGGACCTACCTGGCCGGCGCGGGCCGTGTCGTCCACGTCAGCGTGGACTACCGGCTCGGCATCCTCGGCTTCCTGGCGCACAAGGCGCTGGGCGCCCGCTCGGGCAACTGGGCGCTGCGCGACCAGCAGGAGGCGCTGCGCTGGGTCCAGCGCAACATCTCCCGGTTCGGCGGCGACCCGCGCAACGTGACCATCTACGGCGCCTCCGCCGGAGGGTCCAGCGTGTGCGCCCACACCACCTCGCCGCTGTCGCGGGGGCTGTTCCAGAAGGGCATCTCGCAGAGCGGCGAGTACAACTCGCTGCGCGGCCACGAGGCCATGTGGCAGACCCAGGACTGCAAGGCCGACCTGCCGACCGAGGCGGAGGCGCAGCAGACGGGCGACCGGTTCGCCGCCGCCGTCGGCTGCGGGGACGCCGCGGACGTGGCCGCCTGCCTGCGCGCGGTGCCCGCCAAAACCCTGCTGGAGAAGGCCGGCGACGGCCTCGGCCCCGACAAGGGCACGCTGGCCCCGATCGTGGACGGCACGGTGCTGCCCCTGTCACCCGCCGAGGCGTTCGCCACCGGCCGGATAAACCGGGTCTCCCTCATGCACGGCGTCGACCGCGACGAGACCCAGCTCCCCGGGGCCAACACCCCGGCGGACTACGAGAGGCTGGTCAAGGAGCAGTACGACACCCTCGCCCCCGAGGTGTTCAAGCGCTACCCGCTGAAGCGCTTCCCCGAGCCCGCGGCGTTCATCGCCTACCGCACCATCGTGGCCGACTCCAACTCCGTCTGCCCCGCCCTGCTGAACGACGAGCGGCTGTCCCGGCACATCCCGGTCTTCGGCTTCCAGGTGGACAACGCCGACGCCCCGCCGCTGTTCTTCCTCGACGCGACCAAGCCGAACGGGTCGTACCACATCAACGAGGTGCCGTTCCTGATCTTCCCCAGGACCGACCTGAGCGGCAACCAGCAGACCTTCGGCAGGCAGCTGGTCTCCCAGTGGACCGGGTTCGCCAAGACCGGCAACCCGACGGTGGACGGCACGCCGTACTGGTCCAGGTACACCCGCTCGCACCCGACGGTCATGTCGCTCGTGCCGGCCGGTGACAGCCAGCTGACCGAGGAGATCGCCAAGCAGCACCACTGCGGCTTCTGGCAGAAGTACGCGGCCTTCACGCACTGAGCGGCACGCCACAGCCGGTGACCGGACGATCCGACGCACACCTTCCCGTGTACGGCCCGGCTCACCGGCTGTTCGCCCTGCCCCCGCGTGCCGGTTGACCGTCCTCCACCATCGTGCCCGCCCGTCGTAACCGGCCCAAAGGACCGCCCCGGGTCCCGTGGGCCGCACCGAAAGAGGCCGGCCCACGCGACAACCGGCCTCCCCGTTCCCGGTACGGCGCGCCCCGCCGCCGGGACCACACATGGAGAGAAGATCATGGGAACACGTTCCATCCGCAGTGGAAGAGTGCTCAGATCGACCGCGGTCGTCGCCGCGTCGTGCCTGACCCTGCTGCTGAACACGCCTCTCACGGCGAACGCCGCGCCCCCCGACGACACCGCGCAGACCACCGAGGCGCTCGGCGGGGGCGGGCACTCCCTCCCCGGCGACTGGGCGTCCTGGCAGAAGGACCTGAGCGGTTCGCGCTCCAACCCCTTCGAGCGCAGGCTCACCCCGGCCAACGTGGGGCAGCTCAAGCTGAAGTGGGCCTTCGCCTTCCCCAAGAACGCGGGCACACCGCACAGTCAGCCCGCCGTCGTCGGCGACACGATCTACTTCGGCGCTCCGGACGGCCACTTCTACGCCCGGGACGCGCGCACCGGCGCCGCGAAGTGGGACTTCGACCTGAGCACCGTCGGTCCCGCGAGCTTCCGCGCCGTGGTGCAGGACGGGGCCGCCGTCTCCGGGGGCAAGGTCTACTTCGGTGACGGCCGGGGCTACTTCTACGCCCTTGAGCAGCGCACCGGCAAACTGGCCTGGGCCCGGCAGATCGACACCGAGGTCTCCTCCGGCGTGACCAGCTCGCCGATCGTCTTCGGCGGACGCGTCTACGTCGGTGTCTCCAGCGGCCAGAACATCATGGGCAAGACCTTCCCCTGCTGCACCTTCCGCGGCCACATCGACGCGCTGAACGCCGAGACCGGCGAGCAGGTCTGGCGCTACTACACGGTGCCCGAGCCCAAGCAGAACGGCACCTGGCCCAACGGAGTGCCGAGGTACGAGCCGTCCGGGGCGGGTGTGTGGAGCACCCCGGCCATCGACCCGGTCACCCGCACCCTGTACGTCGGGACCGGGCAGAACTACACCGGAAGCGCCGGAAACTACGACTCGGTCCTGGCGCTGGACCTCACGACCGGCAAGGCCCGCTGGACCAGGAAGATGACCGACGTCGACACCTGGCGGATCGAGTGCTCGGCCCGTACCCCCGAGGACAAGCAGTACTGCCCGAACCTCGACCAGGGAACCGCGCTCGACTTCGACCTGGGCGCCGCGCCCAACCTGTTCACGGCCGGTGGCAGGCACCTGGTCGGCATCGGGCAGAAGGCCGGGGTCTACCACGTGCTCGACGCCAGGACCGGAAAGATCGTCTGGCAGCGTCAGCTCTCCGAGCCGATGCCCAGCGGCGGCCTGTCCGGCATCCAGTGGGGCACCAGCTTCGACGGCCGGCGCCTGTACGTCTCGACCTACATGGGCAGGCCGGGCACCCTGTTCGCGATCAACCCGGCCGACGGCCACATCATCTGGAAGACCCCCAACCCGGCGGACGGCTGCACCACCGGTGGTGCCGCGCAGTACCCGAACGTCTGCCAGCTCGGCCACGGCCCCGCGGTGACCACCACCCCGGGTCTGGTGTGGCTGGGCAGCATGGACGGCAAGATGCGGGCCTACTCCTCGCGCACCGGTGAGGTGCTGTGGACCCACGACACGATCACCGAGGTCCAGGGCGTCAACGGCCTGCCCGGACGCGGTGGCGCCGTCTCCGGAGCGGGCGGCGCGGTCGTCTCGCACGGGATGGTCTACGTCAACTCCGGTTACATGTTCACCCCGTACCCCAACCCCGACCACGGTTCGGTCCTGTTGGCCTTCGGCCTGTGACCCCGATCTCCCTCAAGGGAGTGGGCTCTCCCTGAGGGAAGGGCCGGGGGCCGCACCTCCCCCGGCCCGCCTTTCCCCAGCTCATCCTGGATGGACGGCGCACCGATCCATCCTGAAGGGCCTGTCCTTCGTCTCGCGGAGGATGGGCCTCCAGCCGTCCCAGCCGGGGTTCACATGACGGCCGAGAACCACGGCGGCCACCCTTCCCGCGCCCGCCCGTTTGAGCGCGAACGCCACAGACTGAACACGTGCCCCTGTGGTCCAGGTGTCATCGAGCAGGAGGACACGGGCACCCCCGACGTCTCCGCCGGAAACCCGGAACCAGTCGGCGCGGAACTCCCGCACCTCCGAGGGGATGTCCGGATTCACCGACAACTCGACCCACGGCAGTCCAAGCCGGTTTCCGACAAGTGACCGCAGCGGATGATCATCCGGCCGGTTCCTGGTGCTGGGAACGACCGCCGCATGACTCCAGGTGGAGACGCGGGCGGCCTGGGCCACACAGCCGAGGTGGTCCCTGACGAAGAGCAGGAACAGACTGAGCAGGTCGGTCTGGATCTCTCCCGAGGGAAACCTCGCCTTGTAGACGGCGAGGTTGTGGGCGTGCTGGGTCCGTTTCTCCGCGTAGGAGATGGGGACCACGACATCGGCGACCCCCGCCCCCGCCGATCTCAGGTGCCGTTCACAGGGGCGGCAGCGGGACCAGCCTGGATTCACCGGTCCTCGGCACACGTAACAGACGGAGGGTGAGGGATCGAGGGGATTGCGGAGGTAGAAGGCCTGTTGGGCGACTCGGGCGCGAACGAACTGCCATGGATCAGTTGGTTGCGACAAGGTGGGCGGTCTCCGGAAGCGCTTCGGGGCCGGTGTGCAGGTCCGAGATCACTTGCTCCACCACCGAGAGTAGCTCGCCGAGGCCGGAAACCACATGCACTCCGGGCCTCTGGGAGTATTCCCGCGCCCAGTCGTGCTCCAGAAGCCGGTCGGGCATCACGACGGGGCGGCCGTGTTCAAGGGCCAGCCGCGCCTGGATACGGGCGCCGCTCTTCCAGGGAGCCTCCACCACGACCGTGGCGGCCGCGTAACCGCTCATCACCGCGTTACGCATGGGGAAGCTCTGCTTGCTGGGCGGGGCGTCGGGCCAGAACTGGCTGAGCACCGCCCCTTCGACGGCGATCCGCCGCTGAAGCGCCTGGTTCTCACTCGGGTAGAAACGGTTGACGCCCGTTCCGATGACGGCCACGGTCCGGCCGCCCGCTTCGAGCGCCGCCGTGTGCGCGGCCGTGTCGATGCCTCTGGCGAGGCCGCTGACCACGGTCACCTTGTTCAGGGCCAGCTCCCTGGCCACCACCGACGCGATCCGAAGGCCCTGTTCGCTCGCCTGCCGGGTGCCCACCACGGCGATCGCGCGCCGGTCCTCGGCGGGAACGCCCCGGGAGAACAGCAGCGGAGGCATCTGGTGAATCCCGCGGAGCTGGCTCGGATAGTCATGGTCGAAGCAGGCGTGGACTCCGATGCCCGCGGACTCCCACCCGGCCAGCGAGGTCGCGGCCTGTGCGAGGGCGGACGTCACGGGGTCGGCCTCGGGAAACAACGTTTCCTGAAGGCGGAGCCCCCGCTCCAGCACGGTCACCGCGCTGCCGACCTCAAGCACATCCAGCGCGATGTCCTGCCATTTGGCGCCAGGGCGCTGCAACAGCGCCACAAGCGCGGCGCGTTCACGCAGTTCCTGGAGCATGCTCCCGATGCTACCGAGCGACGAGGGCCCGCCCCAAGAACTTGCCTCACCGGAACCGTTCTGTCCCGCCCGGCCCTGCGACTCAGACAGGGCGGGGTTCGCGGGGTTCCTCGTCGTCGGCTTCGTCCACGGCTCGGAACAGGTCGGCGCGTACGTCCTGGATGTTCGGGATGTCGCGCAGCGTGACGTGTCCCTGCTCCCCCGCCGACTCGACGTTGAGCGTGCCGCAGCCGAACAGCCGTTCGAGCAGGGTCTGGTCGGCGCTGACCGTGTTGACCTTGGTCATCGGGATGTCCTCGGTCGACTTGTTCAGCACCCCTCTGCTGATGGCCAGCCGGTGCGAGGTCAGCACGTAGGTGGTGTTCTTCCACTGCAGGTACGGCACGAACGACCACACCGTCAGCAGCCCCACCGCGATCACCGCGACGGCGATGCGCGCGTAGCCGTCGTAGGCGAAGACCGGCATGAAGAAGATCCCGGCGCCGGACCCCAGAACGATGAGGACCAGCGCGAGGAACGGCGTGACGAGGCGCTTCCAATGGGGGTGGAACGTGCGGATGCGCAGTTCCCCCTCCGCCAGGTGGTGATCAGCGAGACCCATGGGGCAAATCGTGGCACGTCCCGACCCCGTTAGTCACGGGAGGTGCGGACGCACGTGCACGACGTCTCCCGCGCTCAGCGTGTGCGTGCTCCCCTGCGACTCGACGAGCAGATGTCCCGCCCCGTCGACGCCGACGGCGCGCCCGGTGAGCACCCGCTCGCCCGGCAGCTCGACCCGGACGTCGCGGCCGACCGTCGCGCTGAGCCCGAGATAGGCCGCCCGCAGCCCGCACGCGTCGGCGTCGCCGTCCGCCCGCGACCACTCGTGGTAGTGGGTCTCGATCTCCCGCAGCACCGCCCTGATCAGCGGGTCGCGGTCGACGCAGGCGGCCTCCTCGATCGCCAGCGAGGTCGCGGTCTCGACGGGCAGTTCCTCCGCGCGGATGCTCACGTTGAGCCCGACGCCCACGACCACCGCGCCGTCCACCCGCTCGGCGAGCACCCCGGCGAGCTTGCGCTCCCCGACCAGCAGGTCGTTCGGCCACTTCAGGCGGGCCTCGACCTCGGCGATCCTGCGGACGGCCGAGGCTGCGGCCAGGCCGACGAGCAGCGGCAGCCAGCCCTGCCGCGACGGCGACGGCTCGGGGCGCAGGAGCACCGAGAAGGCCAGCCCGGACCGGGGCGGCGCGCTCCAGACGCGGCCGAGCCTGCCGCGGCCCGCGGACTGCGCCTCCGCGACGACGACGGTTCCCTGTGGGGCGCCGTCGCGCGCGGCCTGGGCGAGGTCGGCGTTCGTCGAGCCGGTCCTGCCGACGACGGTGATGTCCGACCACAGACCGCCGGGACGGACCAGGGCGCGGGTGAGCGCCGTCTGGGACAGCGGCGGGCGGTCGAGATCGGAGAAGGGCGAGTCGAGCACCCGTCCATCTTCCCTCCCCAGGCGACCATCCGTTACCGAAGCAGGGCAATGAGCAGGCAACACCGGGGCGGTGACGACGACGCACGCCTGGAGCGCCAGGATGGGAACCATGAACGAAGACTCACGTCATCCGGTGCCCGGAGGGGTCGTCCGGCGCCCCGGCCCCAGCACCAGGACCCGGGTCAGGGAGGTGGCCGGCGGGGTCGTGCGGGACAGGCGTGACGACCTGGCGACCGAGGAGCCGCTGGAGATCAGGGTCCAGTCGGACGGCGCGCGCCGTACGGTGGCGATCACCATGCGGACGCCGGGGGCCGACTTCGAGCTGGCGGCCGGGTTCCTGCACGGCGAGGGCCTGGCCTCGGCGGCGGAGATCGCCTCCATCGCCTACTGCACGGACGAGGACGTGGCGCCCGAGGCCCGCTACAACACCGTCACGGTACGGCTGCGCGGCCCGCTGCCCGACCTGCCCTCCCTCGACCGGCACTTCGTGACGTCGAGCGCCTGCGGCGTCTGCGGCAGCGCCAGCCTGGACGCGCTGCGCGACCGGTGCGCCCCGTTGCCCGCCGGTGACGTGCGGGTCTCCCCCGAGACCCTGTACGGCCTGCCGGAGAGCCTCAGGCGGGCACAGGGCGTGTTCGGCAAGACCGGGGGGCTGCACGCCGCCGGGCTGTTCACCCCGGAGGGCGACCTGGTGGCGCTGCGCGAGGACGTGGGACGGCACAACGCGCTGGACAAGCTGGTCGGCTGGGCCCTGATGAAGGGCATGACGCCGCTGACCGGGCACGTCCTGATGGTGAGCGGGCGCACCAGCTACGAGATCACGCAGAAGGCGCTGAGCGCGGGCGTGCCGGTCGTCTGCGCCGTCTCCGCCCCCTCCTCCCTGGCCGTCGACCTGGCCAGGGAGTTCGGGATGACGCTGGTCGGCTTCCTGCGTGAGGAGCGTTTCAACCTCTACGCGGGTGCCGAGCGGGTGACCGGGTGAGGACCCGGTCACCCGCTCGAACGGTCAGCCGGTGTTCTGCAGGCCCGCGGCCACGCCGTTGACCGACAGCAGCAGGAGCGTGGACAGCCGCTCGCGCTCCTCCTCGGTCAGGGTGTCGCCGGAGCGCAGGGCGGACAGGGCGCGCAGCTGCAGGTGCGAGAGCGCGTCCACGTACGGGTCGCGGAGCTGGACCGCGCGGGAGAGCACCCTGCGGTTCTCCAGCAGGCGGCTGTGGCCGGTCACCTCAAGGGCCAGACGGCGGGTGCGGTCGTACTCGGTGAGCACCTGCTCGACGAAGTCGTCCCGTCCGCCGAGGGCGAGGTAGCGGGCCGCGATGTCCCGGTCGGTCTTGGCCAGCGACATCTCCACGTTGTCCAGCAGCGAGGCGAACAGCGGCCACTCGCGGTAGGCGGCGCGCAGCTCGTCGATGCCCGACTTGGCGACGGCCGCCTCAAGGCCGCTGCCCAGGCCGTACCAGCCGGGCAGGTTGACCCGGGTCTGCGCCCAGGAGAACACCCACGGGATGGCCCGCAGGTCGTCCAGGGACCTGGGCGCGCCGAGGCCGCGCCTGGCGGGGCGGGAGCCAAGGCGCAGCAGGCCGAGCTCCTCAAGCGGGCTGACCAGGGAGAACCACTCGGGGAAGCCGGAGGCCTCGGTCAGCGACCGGTAGGCCCGCTCCGAGGCGGAGGCGACCTGCTCGGCGAGGCCGCGGAAGCGTCCCGCCGCCCTGGCCGTACGGTCCTCGATGGTCGGGGTCGAGGCGAGCAGCACCGCCGAGGTGACCTGTTCCATGTGGCGGCGGGCGATGGCGGCGTGGCCGTAGCGGGCGAAGATGACCTCGCCCTGCTCGGTGACCTTGAACCTGCCTCCGACGGAACCGGGCGCCTGGGCGAGCACGGCGCGGTTGGCGGGACCACCGCCCCGGCCCAGGGCGCCGCCCCGGCCGTGGAAGAGCGTCAGCCGTACGTCGTGTTCCGCGGCCCAGGCGGTCAGCGCCTCCTGCGCCTCGTACAGCTTCAGCGTCGCGGCGGCCGGGCCGAGTTCCTTGGCGGAGTCGGAGTAGCCGAGCATGACCTCAAGCCGGCGGCCGTTGACCGCGAGCCTGTCCTGGATGCCGGGGATGTCCAGCATGCCGGACAGTACGGCGGGCGCGTTGGCCAGGTCGGCGCCCGACTCGAACAGCGGGACCACGTCGAGGCTGGGCGCCCGATCTCCCAGGGCGTGCCCGGCCAGCGTGTAGACGGCGGCGACGTCGTCCGCGGAACGGGTGAAGGAGACCACGTAGCGGGAGCAGGCGGTCGTGCCGAACCGCTCCTGGATCCAGCCGATCGTCCTGATGGTGGCCAGGACCTCGTCGGTGCGCTCCGAGGTACGGCCCTCGGCCAGCTCGGCCAGCGCCTGGGCGTGGACCTGCGAGTGCTGGCGCACCTCAAGCTCGGCCAGGTGGAAGCCGAACGTCTCCACCTGCCAGACGAGGTGCTGCAGCTCGCCGTAGGCCTGCCGGGACGCCTTGGCGGCGACCAGCGACTCCTGGGCCAGGCGCAGGTCGGCCAGCAGCTCCTCCGGAGAACGGTAGGCCAGGTCGAGGCCGCGCTTCCTGGTCGCCGCGATCCTGGCGGCGACGAACAGCAGCCACTGCCGGTGCGGTTCCTGCGGCGAACGGGTGGCCATCTCCGAGACCAGCTCGGGGTGGTCGTTCTCCGCCGCGTACAGCGCGGCCCGCAGCTCCGCGGAGGCGGGCGCGTAGGAGGAGGTCAGGGTGAGCGACCTGCCGATCCTGAGCGCGGCGTTCTCCAGCGCGATCAGCACGTGCTCCGACTGGATGAGCACGGCGTCCCTGGTCACCTTGGCGGTGACGTTGGGGTTGCCGTCGCGGTCGCCGCCGATCCAGCTCCCGTAGCGGATGAAGGCCCTGGCCAGCGGCTCACGGGTGCCGGTGCCCTCGCCGAGCGCGGCGTCCAGCGAGCGGTAGACCAGCGGCACGACCCGGAACAGCGTCTCGTCGAAGGCGGCCATGGCGGTGCGCACCTCGTCGAGCGGGTCGAGCTTGGTCGACCTGAGCTGCGCGGTCCGCCACAGCAGGTCGATCTCCTCAAGGAGCCGCCGCCGGGTCTCGGCCCGTTCGGCCGCGCCCCGGTCGGGACTGTTGTAGGCGGCGAGCCTGCCGCTGATCCGCTGGATCGCGGTGACGACCGCGCGCCTGCGGGCCTCGGTCGGGTGCGCGGTCAGCACCGGGTGCAGCCGCAGCCCCTCGACCAGCTCGGCGACGCGCTCACCGCCCAGTTCCTGTACGGCCTGCGCGATGGACTCCGGCAGCGGTTCCTCCCCCGTGTCACGGACACGGAGGGTGCGGATCCTGAAATGCTCCTCGGCGAGGTTCGCCAGGTGGAAGTAGCAGGTGAAGGCGCGGGCGATCAGCACCGCCCTGTCGACCGGCCACTGCGCGACCATCTCGGTGATCTCGTCGCCGGAGACCTTCCCGCGACGGGCGTCGATGACGGCCTTGCGAAGGCGTTCGACGTCGGCGAGCAGGTCGTCGCCTCCGTGCTCGGCGATCACCTGCCCCAGGAGCCCACCGAGCAGCCGCACATCCGCGCGGAGCTCGTCGGGCATCTCGGTGACAGCGGATGAACGTTCTGCGGTGTTCGCGATAGCGGACATAATCGTCAGCGTAGTCAGTCCGAATTCTTCACCGCAGACCGGTCCCACCTATTGGACTAGACCAATCAGCCCCCTCGGGAGACGGCCCCCACGAGCTCCGGATACCTGCGGAAACCGACGCTCCCCGCCACTCTCCGTCCCGCCCACGCGACCAGCAGCCCGTACGGCACCGCCAGCACGCTGACCCAGGTGGCGCCGAGCAGGACGGGCACGACGACGGGCAGCGACAGCAGGCCACCGCCGATCATCGCGCCGAAGGAGGCCACGAAGGCGAGGCCGCCCTGTCCCGGCACCGCGCCGGTGAAGGCGTTGAGCCGCTCCGGCACCGAGTACGGCACCAGCACGCTCGTCAGGGCGCCGACCCCGAGCCCGACACCCAGGACGCCCCAGCCGCTGAGCGCTCCGGGGATCGCCAGTATCGGGTCACCGGCCAGCAGGGAGGCGATCACGGCCACCAGGGCGAGCAGCGGCACGGCGATCGTCGCGACGGCCAGGTGCCGCCCGGCCAGGTCGGTCCGCCAGTCTCCGCCGGTGCCGTAGACCACGGCGTTCATCCACAGCGAGCGGCCGTCGATGCCGAAGGAGTTGGCCGACTGCAGGGCGATCATCACCGCGCCCAGGCAGGCCGGGCCGACCACCAGGCCGGCACCGCCCATCCCCTCTCCCCTGCTCAGGGAGAAGGCCATGATGCCGGTGACCACAAGGGAGGTGAACCAGACGACCCTGCCCCTGGGGTCGCGGCGGGCGTACTTCAGCTCCTTGGTCGCGACCGCGGCGAGCTGCCCGTCCGGCAGGAACCTGGCGAGCAGGCCCCGGGAGTTGCGCACCGAGGCGCCCTGGGTCGAGGCGTCCGGGGTGACCAGCGCCCTGCGCAGCGCGGCGATCCACAGCCGCCCGATCACCAGCACCAGTACGGCCAGCACCAGCAGTTCGGCGACGGCGACCAGGCCGCCGTCCGCGATGGCGTGGGCGGCCAGGCCCGGCGGGGTCCAGCGCAGCACCGAGGCCACGGCGTGCAGCATCCGCCCCGGGTCGGCGGAGAAGCCGCCGTTGAGCACCAGGTTGGGGATCTGCCCGGCCAGGACGAACAGGACGACGGAGACGGCGAGCACGTCGCGTCCCCTGCGGGTGCGCATGACGCCGGACAGGGAGGTGGTGACCAGCCGTGAGGTGACGATGCACAGCGCGAACTGCAGCAGCACCGCGACGACCCCGAGGAGCACTCCGCCGATCCCGCTCGCGATGCCGACGACCGCGCCGGACATGACGATCAGCGCGGAGATCGGCCAGACACCGGTGATCGAGGCGGCGAACATCCCGGCCGCGAGCCTGCCGGTGGTCAGCGGCAGCAGCGCCAGGCGCGACGGGTCGAGCGTGTCGTCGAGGCCGAAGACCAGCAGCGGCCCGATGGCCCAGCACACCACGAAGACGGTGAACAGCACCGCCCCGACGTCGGCCGCGATCTCGGCGGGGGCGAACCGCAGCGCGGAGACCCCGACGAAGCCGAGACCGGCGACGACCACGGCGGCGAGCACGGTGAAGACGAACCCGGCGACACGCGCGCCGTTGCCGCGCAGGTTCCCGGCGATCAACCTGAGCTTGAGCCGTACGAAGAGCATGGGGCCGACCCGCGCGGCCCGTTCGTTCACGCCGAGGTCGCGCCCAGCCATGACAGACCCTCCCCTCCGCCGTCGCCGTGTCCGTGGCCGCCCGCGCCGACCAGCCCGAGGAAGGCCTCGTTGAGGCTGCGTCCCGCGCGGACCTGGTCCAGCGGTCCCTGGGCGACGATCTGGCCCCTGCTCATCACGGAGACCCAGTCGCACAGGCGCTCGACGAGGTCCATGACGTGGCTGGAGAAGACGACGGTCGCGCCGGACTCGGTGTAGCGCCGCAGGACCTCGGTCAGTGTGTTGGCGCTGACCGGGTCGACGCCCTCGAAGGGCTCGTCGAGGAAGAGCACCCTGGGGTTGTGCAGCAGGGCGGAGGCCAGGCCGATCTTCTTGCGCATGCCGGTGGAGTAGTCGACGACGAGCTTGTCCGCCGACTCCGTCAGGTCCATGACCCGCAGCAGTTCCTCGGCCCTGCGTTCGACCTCGGCCTTGGGGATGCCCCTGAGCTGGCCGTTGTAGGACAGCAGTTCCCTGCCGGACAGGCGTTCGAACAGGCGCAGCCCCTCGGGCAGCACACCGATACGGGCCTTGACCTGGACCGGGTCGCGCCAGACGTCGAGGCCGTCGATGTGGATGGCGCCGCCGTCCGGGCGGAGCAGACCGGTGACCATGCTGAGCGTGGTCGTCTTGCCCGCGCCGTTCGGACCGACCAGTCCGGCGAAACTGCCGCGGGGCACGACGAGATCGACACCGCCGACGGCCACCTGCTGCCCGAATCTCTTGAAGAGCTGTTGTGTTCGTACCGCTTCGGCGCTGTCCATCATGACCTCTATTTTGCCAGAATTAACCTTTTGGAAGTCATATCTCCCAGCTCAGAACGGTCCGGGACCCCTCTGGGTTCCGGGATCACCGGAGGGCTACCCTGCTGGAAACGAGCGGGGAACGCGCCCGCGCGCCCGGAAACGTCAGGCCGCACAACGGCCGCCACGCCCGGACGCGCCTGTCACGAACGCAGCGAGGAGTGAAGGACCCGATGAGCGCCGAGCCGACAGCCCCGGGGATCGACATCCACACGACCGCGGGCAAGCTCGCCGACCTGGAACGCCGCCTGGACGAGGCGGCTCACGCCGGTTCGGCGCGCGCGGTCGACAAGCAACACGCCAAAGGCAAGATGACGGCCAGGGAGCGTGTGCTCTCCTTCCTGGACGAGGGCAGCTTCGTCGAGTTCGACGAACTGGCCAGGCACCGTTCGACCAACTTCGGCCTCGACCGCGAGAGGCCGTACGGCGACGGCGTGGTGACCGGGCACGGCACGGTCGACGGCAGGCCGGTGGCGATCTTCGCCCAGGACTTCACCGTGTTCGGCGGCTCCCTCGGCGAGGTCTTCGGCGAGAAGATCGTCAAGGTCATGGACCACGCCCTGAAGACCGGCTGCCCGGTGGTCGGCATCAACGACTCCGGCGGGGCGCGCATCCAGGAGGGCGTCGTCTCCCTGGGCCTGTACGCCGAGATCTTCAAGCGGAACGTGCACGCCTCCGGCGTCGTCCCGCAGATCTCGCTGGTCATGGGCCCGTGCGCGGGCGGCGCGGTCTACTCCCCCGCGCTCACCGACTTCGTGCTGATGGTGTCGGAGAAGTCGCACATGTTCATCACCGGCCCCGACGTCATCAGGACGGTCACCGGCGAGGAGGTGACGTTCGAGGAACTCGGCGGCGCGCACACGCACAACTCCAGGTCGGGCGTGGCGCACTACGAGGCCGTCGACGAGGCCGACTGCCTGGAGTTCGCCAGGGCGCTGCTGTCCTACCTGCCCTCGAACAACCTGGACGAGGCCCCGGTGCTGGACGCGGAGCCGGTCCTGGAGACCACCGACGAGGACAGGGAGCTGGACACGCTGATCCCCGACTCGGCGAACCAGCCGTACGACATGCACGCCGTCGTCGAGCACGTGCTCGACGACGGCGAGTTCCTTGAGGTGCACGCGCTGTTCGCGCCGAACATCCTGGTGGGTTTCGGCCGGGTCGAGGGACGTTCGGTGGGGATCGTCGCCAACCAGCCGATGAGTTTCGCCGGGACGCTGGACATCGCGGCCTCCGAGAAAGCCGCCAGATTTGTCCGTACTTGTGATGCCTTTAACATTCCCGTTCTTACTTTTGTGGACGTACCGGGATTCCTTCCGGGAACTGATCAAGAATGGAACGGGATCATCCGCCGCGGGGCCAAACTGTTGTACGCCTACGCCGAGGCGACCGTCCCACTGGTCACCGTGATCACCCGCAAGGCGTACGGCGGCGCCTACGACGTCATGGGCTCCAAGCACCTGGGCGCGGACGTCAACCTGGCCTGGCCGACCGCGCAGATCGCGGTGATGGGCGCCCAGGGCGCGGTCAACATCCTCTACCGGCGTGAGCTGGCCTCGGCCGCCGATCCCGACGCCGAGCGGGCCAGATTCGTCACCGAGTACGAAGACACCCTCGCCAACCCGTATCTCGCGGCCGAACGAGGGTATGTGGACGCCGTGATCCGCCCGTCCGACACCCGAGTCCAGGTCGTCAGGGCCCTGCGCGCCCTGCGCAACAAGCGAACGGTCCTGCCCCCCAAGAAGCATGGGAACATCCCGCTATGACACACCTGAAGATCGTTCATGGAGAAGCGACACAGGAGGAGGTCGTCGCGCTGGTGGTCGCCCTCGCCGCACGGACGGCCCCGGCGGCGAAAGCAGCACCAAAGCGCGAAAATTGGCGTAATCCCTCACACCGCATGCGAAAGTATCTGCCCACCGGACATGGTGCTTGGAGATCAAGCGGACTGCCTCGTTAGATCCATGGAACGGGGTGTCAAGTTGCACGAGACTTGGGACTATCTAAGAAATGGGCGCATATAGTCAGCCCGATCAGTGAGTTCCGAGGCCTGGAGGACGAGATGACCATCCTGGACCTCACAACGCATCCCGTCGCCGCCAAGTACGCCGTCCTCGTGGACGTCGGCTATCTCTACGCGGCGGCGGGAGAGGTCCTCCTGGGCGCCAAGGAGCGCAAGGAGTACCGCGTCGCCGCCGACGAACTCATCCAGGCGCTGCAGAAGCACGCCGAGGCGCGCATCCACGGCGAGCTGCTGCGGATCTACTGGTACGACGCCGCCAGAGACCGGGTGCCGACCGTCGACCAGCGCGTCATCGCCCAGCTCCCCTGGGTCAAGGTCCGGCTCGGCAACCTCAACGCCCGCGGCCAGCAGAAAGGCGTGGACGCCCAGATCAGGAGCGACCTGGAGGCCCTGGCCAGGCACCACGCGGTGAGCGACACCATCCTGCTGGCCGGGGACGAGGACATGGTCCCCGCCGTCGAGGCGGCCCAGGCCTACGGCGTGCGCATCCACCTGTGGGGCGTCGAGCCGCCCTACGGCACCAACCAGGCCGAGCGCCTGGTCTGGGAGTCCGACACCGTCGAGATCATCAGCGCCGACTTCCTGCGCTCCTTCTTCAGCCGCGCCCCCGCGCCCGTCCCCGTCCCGGTGCCGCCGGTGACGCCCTCCCCGGCCCAGGTCTTCGCCGGCCGTACCGCCGCCAAGCCGAAGGCCCCCGCCGGTCAGCCCGCCAAGCTCGGGCCGAGCCGCCCCCGGGTCGAGGACGTCGGCGAGCACGTGGCCCAGAAGTGGATCCTCACCCGGGGCCGCGACAACATCCGCGACCTGCTGCCCGGCCCGATCCTGCCCACGGTCATCGACACCGAGCTGCTCATCGAGGCCGAGAAGGAGCTGGGCCACTCCCTGCGCCCCTACCCCGAGGCCAGGGTCTGGCTGCGCGACGGCTTCTGGGCCAGGGTCTACCGCGAGTTCGAGATCGGGGTCGGCATCTCCTCGAAGTGATCTCCCCGCGGTGATCCACGGTCACGTCCGAATCCCGCCGGTCACACCCTCTACGCTGCTCATATCGTTGAGGACATGTCCGTCGCAGAGCTTGACTTCGACTCCTGTTACCGCGCGGTGACCGCCAGGGACGCCCGGTTCGACGGGCGGTTCTACACAGCTGTCACCTCCACCCGCATCTACTGCAGGCCCATCTGCCCCGCCCGCACACCCGCCTCACGCAACGTGCGCTTCTACCGCCACGCCGCCTCCGCCGAGGCGGCCGGGTTCCGGCCGTGCAAACGCTGCCGTCCCGAGCTCAGCCCCGGAGACCCCGGCTGGGACCACCGGGGCGACCTGATCGGCAGGGCACTGCGGCTGATCGACGAGGGCGTGGCCGACGACGGCGGGGTCGCCAGGCTGGCCGGTCGCCTGCACATCACCGAACGGCACCTGCACCGCCTGTTCACCACCGAGATCGGCGTCGGCCCACTGGCCGTCGCCAGGACGAAACGCCTGCTGCTGGCCAAACAGCTGCTCACCGAGACCGGCCTGCCGATCACCGACGTGGCCTTCGCCTCCGGCTTCGGCAGCGTGCGCCAGTTCAACGCCACCATGAAGGAGACGTACGGCTTCACGCCCGGCGAGCTGCGGGCGACCGCGAGCAGGGGCGGGGGCGGGAACGGGGGCAGGGCCGTGGCCGACACCTCGCTGACGCTGCGGCTACACCGGCGCGAGCCGTACGACTCGCGGGCGCTGCTGCGGTTCCTGCGGGCCAGGGCGATCCCCGGCCTGGAGACCGTCGACGAGACCTCCTACAGCAGGGTGGTCCCCGGCGGTGCCGTCACCCTCACCCCGTTGCCCGGCCACGTGCGGCTCGACGTCGAACTCGACGACACCCGGGGGCTTGCCCGCGTCGTGGCCCGCTGCCGCCGTCTGCTCGACCTCGACGCCGATCCGCAGGCCATCGCCGACGCGCTCGGGGGGACCTCCCTGGGCCCGCTGGTCACCGCCAACCCGGGCCTGCGGGTGCCCGGCGCGTGGGACGGCTTCGAGGTCGCCGTGCGCGCCGTGGTCGGCCAGCAGATCTCCGTCGCGGGCGCCCGTACCCTGCTGGGCAGGATCGTCGCCCGCGCGGGCCACGGGGGCGTGCTGTTCCCGGCCCCCGGCGAGCTGCTCGAAGCCGACCTCGAAGGGCTCGGGCTGACCGGGCGGCGGGTCGCCACGCTCAGGGCGCTCGCCGCGTGCGTCGCCGAGGGCGAGATCGACCTGGACGGCGCGCAGGAACCCGCCCAGGTCGTCTCCCGGCTGCTGCCGCTGCCCGGCATCGGGCCGTGGACGGCGAGCTACGTGGCGCTGCGGGCGCTGCGCGACCCGGACGCCTGGCCCGACGGCGACCTGGTGCTGCGCAGGACCATGGCCCGCCTGGACATCCCCGAAGATCACATCGAGCGGTGGCGGCCCTGGCGGGCCTACGCCGCGCTACACCTCTGGAGCGCCGCATGACCGTCGAGGCACAGGTCCTCCCCACCCCCATCGGCCCGCTGGCGCTGCTCGCCCGCGAGGGCGTCGTCGTGGCGGCCGGTTTCACCGCCGACCCCCAGGAGATGTTCGTACGGCTCCCGCCCGCCCTCAGGGCCCTCGACCTGGTCGTCACCGACGACCTGGGCCCGTCCGCGCGGGCCGTACAGGACTATCTGGACGGCGACCTCAAGGCCCTCGACAGCGTCGAGGTGACGCAGCCCGGCACCCCGAAACGGCAGCGGCTGCTCGACGCCCTGCGGCAGGTCCCGCCCGGCGTCACGGTCAGCTACGCCGAGCTGGCCGAACGGGCGGGGCTGCCCAGGACGGCGGCCAGGGCCGCGGGAGGCGCCTGCGCGCAGAACCTGATCGCCCCGTTCGTGCCGTGTCACCGCGTCCTGCCCTCGACCGGCGGCTTCGGCGGCTACTACTACGGCGTCCCGGTCAAGCGGTGGCTGCTCACCCACGAGGGCGCCCTCCTGCCCTGACCGGCCCGCCTCATTCGTCTCCCTTGACGACGCTCTGCACCTCGCCGACGGCCACGTCCCGGTCCGCGCTCACCTGGACCGGGGCGTAGTCGAAGTCGACCCCCGGCGCCGTGACGGGCCACACCGCGGTCACGGTCATCGTGTAGACCCCGCGCGGCTGGTCGGCCGAGGCCCGCCGGTAGGTCACCCCGCAGCTGAACCTGTCCTTCTCCCCCTTGCTGTACGGCTTGCCGCCCCCCTCACAGTTCTGCTTGACGTCGGCGCGATCGCCCGTGGTGCCCGACTTGATCTGCAGGCTCCCGAGGGTGGCCGTGACCGTGGCGCTCATGACGCCGGGCAGCGTCGCGGTCACCGAGCGCGTCTTGGCGCCGGTGTCACCGAGCCAGACCCAGGTGTCCAGGTTGACGTAGCTCTTGACGTTCGGATTGACCTCGATCTTCGGCTTGGGCACGGTCAACGCGGCCCTGGCGATGTCGGCCAGCTCCCTGACGGTGATCCCGGCGGGCGGGGTGGTGTTCGGCGGGACGAACACGTACGGTTCGAGCCCCGCCAGGCAGGACAGCGCGTTCGGGTCGGCCGCGTTGTAGGCGCGCGTCCACCAGTTCCCCTCCTTGCCGACCTTGTCCTTGAACTGCTTGAGGTCGTCCAGGTGCCTGCGCCACTCCGTCTCGGGGATCCACTCGGGCTTGCTCCCCTCCTGCTTCTTCAGCATGTCCTCGGCGTTTCCGCCAGGTTCGTACCAGCAGGGGCGCTTGACCCGGTAGCCGTCGCTCTTGCCGCCCGTCCCGTTCCCGGACACGACGATCCGGGAGTCCTTCAGGACGACGCCGACCTTCTCGTTGCCCTCGCCCCCCTGGAAGCCCGTGGCCTCGGGACCGCCGCCCCCTCCGGGAGGGGCCGCGAAGGCGACGGAGGGACTCGTGACGGCGAGCAGGGCCAGCCCCGCGACGGCCGTTCTCCCGATCATCGCAAACATCCCTTCACCCGTTCGCTGGGAAGTTCCGTGTGCCGCAGCAGCGCGACCCGCCACACCCCGTCGTCGCCGAGCCGCATCCCGGCCGCCTGCAGGAAGGGCTCACGGGTCCACGCGGGCTGGCGGGCGAGCGGTCTCCCGGTCGCCGTGTCGAGCAGACGCATGCCGGACTCGTCCATGCACGCCTCCATCTGCGCCCCTCTGCCGTCCACGGGGCCGACGGTCAGCGCGTAGACGCGGGCGGTGCCCCGTACCGAACGGTGCTGGTCGAGGAACTCCCCCACCCACGTGCTCAGCTCGCCGACCGCGTCACCGGTGACGGCGTCGAGATAGCCGATGTCCCTGCCGCCGGTGACGACGGCCCTGAACGACCCGGCCAGGTGGTCGCGGAAGGCGGCGACCATCCCGGCGGTGTCCCGGTCGGGGGCGGCGGGCCACTCGACGACCAGCCGTACGCCGGGGGCGACCTCGACCGTCTCCGTCCGTGCCGTGGGGGTCGCGACGGGCGCCCTTGAGAGGTCCGGCGTCGCGCTCGCCCCACCGGCGTCGCCCTGCGGGACGAACCTGTCCGGCTCCGCCGTACAGCCCGCGAGCAGGACTCCTGCCGCCGCGACCCCGGCCACCATGGCCCTCCCCGCCCTCATGCGGACGGCGCCGAGCGCATCCGCCACGAGGGCAGCAGCTCGTCGATCAGGGCCTCGGTCTCCGGGGCCATCCCGCTCCCGCCCGGCTGGGCGGCGGCCCTCCTGCTCAGGGCCTCGACCACGGTGCGCAGCCGCGCCTGGTCTCCGGTGAGGTGGGTGGCCCGCAGCAGGTCACGCCAGAGCCCCTCGTCGTCGGCGGCGAGCAGCAGGCCCGCCCGCACCGCGGCGACGGCCCGTCCCCCGTCGCCCTCCTCGATCCGGATGTCGCAGAGCCGGTGCGCGGCGTCCGCGACTGCCGCCGTCACGTCGTACTCCAGGTCGTCGTCGGCCAGCCAGGCGTACCGGCCGCGCGGGCGGCCGTTGAGCAGCGGCCCGCGCACCAGGTTCAGCGCCCGTTCGAGCAGTACGGCGCGCACCCCGGAGTCGGTGTGGGAGCGGCGGACCAGGTCGCGGAAGACCATCCAGTCGGTCCGCACCTCGGGGCCGAGGCGGAACCTGCCCGCCTCGTCGGCGTAGAGGTTGGGGCGCCCCGCGCCGTCGGTGCCCAGCCAGTCGACGACCCTGGCGATGGTCGCGTCCCTGACCGCCGCCTGCACGCCGCGTGGCCACAGGACGCCGCCGAGCACGACCGGGTGGACGCCGCCCGGGTGGGTCGCGAGGTAGACGACGAGTTCCACCGCGAGCGTGGCCCGTCCCTCCTCCATCGGTGAGGGGCCCGCGATCTCCACGGGGCCGAGAACCCGCACCTCGACCGAGGCGTTCGCCGGGACGGGCTCCGGCCGGTCGCTCATCGGCTCGCCGTCGAGCCGTCCCGCGGTCTCGAACAGGTCGATCAGGGCACGGTAGTGGCGGCGGGGCAGCAGCTGGGCGTCCACCTCGAAGCCGAGCGCGTCCACCTTCGCCCTGCCGTCCTCGGTGACCTCCCAGTTCCAGGTGGCGTGCGGGACCTTCCCCGCCACGACGTACCCGGCCGCGGTCCTGACGCCCTTCCTGGCGAGTACGGCCAGCCGGTGCCCCTCCTCCTCGTTCGGCACGAGCGCGGAGAGCACGTAGTGCGGCGGCCAGATCGGCTCCGCGGCCCGCCCCTGGATCCTGCCGGTCAGCACGTCCCCGCCCTGGCCGCGTTCCGCGGCCCTGGCCTCAAGCTCGGGCAGCAGTTCGGCGAGGGTCGCGACGTGCCTGACCCGGTCGGGGGCGATCACGGTCAGCTCCTCGCCGAACCCGACGAGCGTGACGGTCATCAGGTCCGACCAGCGATTGGTCGCCAGTTCGACGGCGAGCGCGGCCAGGGCCTCGGTGCTGCGCGGGCCGTCGAGGCTGATCAGGCCGTGCGCCGCCTCCAGGTCGACGAGCACGCGCCCCTCGCCGTTCGACCCGAGCGAGACCAGCCCGGGGTACGGCGCGGGCGCCTCGGACAGCGCCCGTTCGTCGAGCATCCTGCCCTCGTGGGCGGGCAGCTTCCACACCTGGCCGCCGTCGTGGGCGCTCCAGGGCGCGGGCGCCTCGGCCACGGGCGGGTGGATCCACAGGTCGAGGCTCTGCGCCGACAGGTGGGCGGCGTAGATGGTGGGCGGGATGCGCTTCTGCGCGGCCAGGGAGCGGCCGAGCAGCCGCAGCCCGATGTCCAGCATCCGGCTGCCCGGGGCGTCGGCGCCCAGTCTGAGCGCCACCTCCGCCTTGGCCGCGTCGTCCTTCGGCCTGGCGATCCTGCGCCCGAACGCCCTGTGCCACAGCTGCTGTCTGCGCCTGCGGCCCAGGGCCGCCAGCAGCCCGGCCGCCGCGAGCGAGGCCCCGGCCAGGTAGTCGAGCAGCTCCAGCCCCTGCTGCTGCCCCTGGTCGCGGCCCTGGTCCTGGCTCTGCTCCTGTCCCTGGTCCTTGGTCCTGTACGGCTCCCGCCTACCGCTGTCGGCGCTCTCCTCACGGGAGTCGGCGGGTCTGCGGGCCTCGCCCCTGTTCTCCCCGCCGCCACCCGCCTCCTCCCGGGCCTCGCCCGGCAGGTCGGAGCCTCCCTTGGCCGAGATGTCCTGGGTGTGGCCGTCGAGTTCCGCGGGCTTGCCCGGGTGGTCCTCAAGGGTCTCCCCGCGCGGCTGGGAGGCCGGGACGATGTGCACGTTCCTGGCGTCGTCCGGCATGTCGAGCACCCAGCCCGGCCTGATGAGGTCGGCCATGTGCAGGCGGCTGCCGTCGGGCTGCTCCTTGTGCTGGTTGAGCCGGTAGATCTCCGGATAGCGCCGCCCGTCGCCGAGGCACTTCTCCGCGATCTCCCACAGGCTCTCGTGGTGGCGCCCGTGCGGCGGCTGCACCACGTAGACCTTCCTGGCCTTCTCGACGTGCACCAGTGGCGCCCGTTCCTCGGGCTCCGGGGTGGTGACCGAGGCCGCCGCGGTCGCGGGGGCGGCGGGCGTCGCCGTGGGCCTGACGATCGGCACGACGACCGCGGAGACGGTGAACAGCAGCAGGACCGCGGAGACCAGCCGGTTGGCCAGCATCTGGGTGCCGCCGGAGAAGGGCACCCTGGCGGGCATGCCGACCCGGCGCAGCCCCGCGTAGATCTCGACGATCACGCAGACGGTCAGCTGCAGCCAGGCCAGCCAGACCAGCAGCACGAGGATGGCCACGATCATGCTCGTACCGACCTGGCTGGTCAGCAGGTTCAGGTGGAGCAGTTCGGGCGACAACGGCGGCCCGGCCAGCCTCAGCAGCGCGTAGGGAACCCCGCCGACCAGTGCGACCAGCACGACCAGCGCGCCGAGACCGGCGGCCAGGTCGCCCGCCGTACGTCTCGGTCGTATGCGCGTTGGCTGTCGCGTGGGCATGCGTCTCCCTTCGTGTCCAGGTTCTTCGTCCTCAGCCGGCTCCGCCAGCCGTTCGCCTCAATCGGTACGGCCCGCGCCCGTCACCCGTCGTCCCCCATGTCGGGCCCCGCGGTTGCCGAGGCCTCCATGTCGGAGCCGGGGAAGCCGAGCGCGGCCAGGAAGAACGACGTCCAGGCCGCGGAGACCCGGACCGTGACCTCGCCCTGCCCGCCGCCGACCGAGCACTCGCCGAGGCGGACGTCGGAGCCCGCGTAGCCGGAGACGATCTTCTTCGCCTCCGCGCAGACCTCGTCCTCGCCCAGCAGCCGGGCCTGACCGGTCTCCCTGAGGTACTCGACGTCTATCTTGTCGGCGGCGGCCCTGGCCGCCTGCTCGGCGATGTCCGCGGCCCGCAGCCTGGCGTTGATGGCGCCTCCGCCGTCCACGAGGAGCCCGGCCAGCATGAAGACCATCACCGAGAAGATCACCGTGAAGACCGACATCGACCCCCGGTCTCCGGGTCGGCGGGCAGAGGTCATTTCTCCACCCTCCGGAGCTGCTCAAGCGGGGCCACCGCGTCCCCCCGCATGTCCTTGGCCGCGCCGAAGCCGAGGAAGTCCAGGTCGAGTGAGCAGGTCACCGTCACCTTGACCTGGCCGCCCGCCTTCCAGTCCGTGCCGGCGAGGCTGACGTCCGGTTCGCACTGCCCGGACAGGGACCCCTTGGCGGCCTCGTCCGCGGCGCTCTCCGCGTCGGAGCGGGTGCGTTCGACGGAGGCCGCCCGCGCGGCGTCCCTGGCGGCGCCGTTCACCTCGCCCTGGGCCTCGACGATCCGTCCGGCGCCCACCAGGAACAGCAGGAACAGCAGGAAGACCGGTGCGAGGAGCACGGCCTCCGCCGACAGCGACCCCCGCTCGGGGTCCCCGCCCGCTCTCCTGGTCACTCCTGACACCCCTCACCGCCGTCGTCGGGCCGGAAGCACTCGACGGGGCCGCCGAAGCGCGAGGTGATGGTGAGGCTCGTCGAGGGCAGCAGCGGGACGACCTGGACCGCGGTAGCGGTGATCTCGACCCCCCGCTGGTCGCCCTCCTCCCAGGTCGTCACCTTCGCGCCGTCGAGAAGCTTGGGGCCGATGGCCTTGAGCACCTCCTCGGCCTTGGAGGTCGCGTCCTCCTGCCAGGAGTCGGAGTCGATCCTGGCCAGCCGTGACCCCTCCCGCGCCGCGGCGTCGGCCACCTGGCGGCCGTGGAACCACAGGGCGAACTGCACGACGAGCAGCACGACGGCCAGCACGACCGGCATGATCATCGCGAGTTCGACGACGGAGGCGCCGCGCTCGCCGTCCCGTCCGCGCACGCGCCGGGAGCGGCGCGCGGGCGCCTCAGCCGTTGCCGCCAACCGGGCCACCTCCGCCGTCGGTGCCGCCGCCCCCGCCACCGCCACCGCTTCCGCCGCCGAACTGGTCGGAGATCTCCCCCTGCCTGCCCTCGACGAGGGTCCTGATGAGGGTGGCCAGGCCGAGGGCGACCCCGGCGATGATGGCGGTGATGATGACCCACTCGACCGCTGAGGCGCCCCTGCTCGGAGCGTTGCGCGCCCGGTCGATCCGCACACTCAGGAAGGTCGTCGCGTAGACGATCCACGGATGGTTCAGCATGTCAGGACCCCAACATCTTCATCGCTGCCGGAAAACTCAGGAAGATCACAAAGCCGGCGCAGAGCAGAAGCTGCGCGACGAGCATCGACTGGGAACGCTCACCCGCCTGCCCCTCGATCTCGGCGAGCTCCCGCCGCCGCAGGGTCGCGGCGCGCGCGGTCAGCGACGAGCGGACCTTGGCGCCGTCGTCGGCGACCAGCCCGAGGGCGGCGGACAGGTCGCGCAGCTCGTCCACGTTGATCTCGTCGCCGAGCTGCCCGAGGGCCTGCCACGGGGTGATGCCGACGATCCTGGCGTTGCCGAGCGCCTCACGGATGCGGGCCATCGCCCAGTTGGCCTCCTCCTCGTCCCCGGCGGGCGCGCCGACGGAGACGGCCATCAGCAACGCCTCCGGCACGCCCCGGCCGCCCGCGAGGTTCATCGCGACCAGGTCGAGGAAGGCTCCGACGACGTGCCGGAAGTCGCGGCGCATCCGTGCGGCGTCCCGTTTGACCTGGAGGTCGGGCAGGACGAAGAACACCCCGGAGACCGCGAGGGCGACCCACAGCGGCATCGTGAGCGAGGCGTCCCAGCTCATCAGCGCCAGCCAACCGGCCAGCAGGGGGAAGGCCAGCAGCCCGGAGACGGCCAGCAGCACCTTGGTGGCCAGGAACGCCTCGAACGACCTGCCGAGCAGGGCCAGGTCGGACTTGGCCGAGCGCGCCTGCCAGCCCCTGGCCGCGTACAGGCGGGCCAGCCGTACGCCCAGCTCCCTGCGCAGGGCGCTGACGTCCTCGTCCGGCAGGATGAGCCTGGCCCTGGGCGCCTGGGTGCCCTCCCTGGCCGCGTCGAGGGCCAGCAGCCTGGTCACCAGCCCCGGCCTGGCCGGGAACAGCGCCCGCATCAGCAGGAACAGGCCGAGGCCGAACACGCCCCCGGCGAACAGCGCGTCAGTCGGCATCGCGCGCCTCGCCTCCCATGGTGCCTCCCACGGCCCCTCCGGTGGGCAGGCCGAGCAGTCTGGCGGGCTTGTCGAAGCGGGCCAGGCGCCGCATCCAGGCGAAGCCCGCGCCGAAGAACCCGGCCACGACCACGAGCACGGCCTGCCCGAGGGCGCTGTCGTACTCGGCGACGTAGGAGGGGTTGAACACCACGAGCGCCACGGCGAAGGCGATGGCCGTACCGACCACGATCTGCACGCTGCGCCGGGTCGAGCGGCGCTCGGCCTCGACGCGGCGGCGCATGTCCAGCTCCTCGCGGGCCGAGACGGCCAGCGCGCCGAGCACGTCGCGCAGGCCGGGGCCGCGCAGCTTGGAGTTGAGGATGAGCGCGGCCACGACGAGGTCGGCCGAGGGGTCGTCCAGCTCGTCGGCGAACAGCCTGAGCGCGTCCTGCAGCGGCATCCTGGTGTGCAGCCGGTCGACCAGCGACAGCAGGTGCGGGCGCAGGGTCGGCGCGGCGGCCCTGATCGACGACGGGATCGCCTGTTCCAGGCCCGCCGCCCCGGCGATGGTGTCGCGGAGCGACTCGGTCCAGGCGGCCAGGCCCTCAAGGCGCCGCATCGCCGTACGCTCCTCGGCCGCGCCGCCCGCCAGGCCCCGCCATCCGAGCGCGAGCAGTACGGCCCCGGCCGCCATGACCGGCCATCCGGTCACCACGAGCACCAGGACGCCCACGATCGCGCCGATGGCCGAGCGGGTGGACAGCGCCTTGAGAAGCTCGCGTCTTCCCGCCTTCCTGCCCGGGCTCGCGGGCCGGGGGCGCAGGCCGTACAGGGCCAGGCCGAGCAGGAACAGCCCGGCGCCGAGCGCCGCGCCCGCGAGCATGACCAGCGGGTCGAACAGGCCGGGGGGAAGGCCGTTCACGCCCAGCCTCCGGGGTCGTAGCCGTGGTGGGCCAGCTCCTCCATGCAGGACAGGGGGGCGTTCGGCAGGACCCGGCCGTCGGGGGCCGTGGCGAAGACCTCGGAGGAGAGCACCCGCCCGTCGACACCGGCGACCTCGCGCACGCTGGAGACGAAGCGGCGCAGCCTGCCGCCCTTGGCGTAGTCGTTGCGCTTCTCGATGAAGACCACGAAGTCGATCGCGCCCGCGATGAGCATGTGGGTCGCCTCGATCGGCAGACGCTCGGCGGCCTGGAGGGCGTAGGTGGCGATGCGGTTGAAGACCTCCATCGAGGAGTTGGCGTGGATGGTGGACAGGGACCCGTCGTTGCCCTGGGTCATCGCGTTGAGCATGGTGACGATCTCGTCGCCGAGGACCTCTCCGACGATCACCCGGGAGGGGTTCATGCGCAGCGAGCGGCGCACCAGCTCGGCCATCGAGATCTCGCCCTGGCCCTCGGAGTTGGGCAGCCGCTGCTCGAAGGCGACCACGTTCGGGTGCAGCTCGGCGAACTGGTCGAGGCCGAGTTCGAGGGCGCGTTCGACGGTGATGAGGCGTTCGTGGGGCGGGATCTCGTTGGCCAGGGCGCGCAGCAGGGTCGTCTTGCCCGCGTTGGTCGAGCCGGAGATCATGATGTTCTTGCGGGCCGCGACGGCCGCGGAGAGGAAGCGGCCGATCTCCGGGGTCACGGTGCCGTTGCCGACCAGGTCGCTGAGGAAGACCTTGCCCAGGCGGGAGCGGCGGATGGAGACCGCGGGGCGGACCGTCACGTCCATCACCGCGGAGAGCCGGGACCCGTCGGGCAGGCGCAGGTCGAGCTGGGGGTTGGCGGTGTCGAACGGCCTGCTGGACAGGCCGCTGTAGGCGGCGAGGACCTGGATCAGCTCGATGAGCTCCTCGTCGGAGTCGGCGACCGGCTCCCGCATGAGCTCCTGGCCGTCGGCGTAGCCGACGAAGACCCGGTCGCAGCCGTTGATGTCGATGTTCTCGACGTCGGGGTCGTCGAGCAGCGGCTGCAGGCGGCCGACGCCGAACAGCGCGGCGTGGATTCCGCCGGCGAGGGCCTCCTCCTCCTCTGCGGTCGGCGGGGTACGGCCGACGCCGATCTCCCCGCGGGCGAACTCCTCAAGCACCTGGGCGATCAGCGCACGGGCGAACTGGCGCTCGTCCTCGCCGCTCATCGGCGGCAGGCCGCTGGCCTGGTCGAGGCGGCGCTGGTGGGCCAGCCGGTCGCCGACCTCCTGCCGGAAGCGCTTCACCAGGGTGTGGTCTATGGTCACAGGACGTGCTCCGGGGCGCGGATCTGGGCGGCGAGGCGTCCGGCCAGCTCACGGGCGGTGCGGATGAGCAGCGAGCGGTCCAGGCGCCCGCCCCACTGGCCGCGCAGCAGCTCGGCGCCCTTGGGGTCGTGCGCGATGCCGGTGACGAAGGCGACCTGCCTGCCGGTCGCCGTGACGATCCGGCGGACGTCGTCGATCGTCGTGCGGTACTGGCGGGGGTCTGCGATCACCACGACCGCGACCTGCACCGACGAGGGCAGCACCTGGAGGCGTTCGCGCAGGTGGGCGACGTGGTCGAGGCTCGCCCTTGTGAACAGCACCACCAGGGCCGCCTCCGTGACCAGCTCGGTCATCTCGGGGTGGCCGCCCAGGCGCCCGCAGTCGGCCAGCACGTCGGCGCCGGGCAGCGCCGCGAACGCGCGGCCGAGCGGCCCCCACAGCCAGGTGAGGCCCGCGGCCTGTTCGCCATGGGTCAGCCCGGCCAGCACGTCGAGCCCGCCGACGATCCGCTGGGTGTGCTCGTGGATCTGCTCGGGCTGCAGCCCCCTGCGGGCCGTGGCCCCCAGGGTGAGCAGGCCCCTGCCCGGGTTGAGCACGCCGCCGTCCTGCGCGGGCAGGCGGTAGGCCAGGTCGCCTCCCGCCGGGTCGCACTCGGCGAGCAGGACCGAACGAGGCCAGACCGCGCCGAGCGCGGTGGCCGCCGTGGTGACCCCGGGCGCCCCCTTGTCGGCCGCCAGCACGATGAGCGCCATCTCAGCGGGCCCCGGGGAGCTCGACCACCGCGACCTCGCCGCTTGAGGCGTAGGTGCTGATCAGGGGCGCGTCCTTGACGTCCACCACGATCGCCAGCGGACCGGCCGGGGTTCCCCTGCTGGTCGCGGTCATCCGGTGGACGAGCGCGCTCTGCGCCAGGACCCGGCTCTGCGTCCCGTCGCCGCCCCGGCCCGGCACGTAGATCACCTGGACCCGGTCGCCCTCGTCGAGGGTGATGGGCAGCTGGCCGGGTTTGAGCGACAGGCCGACGATGGCCTTGCCCGGCCCGAGCTCCCCGCTCGCCGAGGCGACCATCCTGGGGGTCAGCAGGGTGCCCGGCAGGAGGGTGACGCTGGCGAAGTCATGGGCGACCTGGGCGCTCTGCGACCACGGAACGTAGTCGATGCCGGTGTCGGCGATCTGCACCTCCTGCATGGAGGTGACGAGCATCTGCTGCCCGGCGCCGATCTGCTTGACGATCCGGATCGCGGAGACCCGGTCTCCGCTGCGCAGCACCAGGAGGGTGGTGGCCAGCGCGCCGCCCAGGATGAGCAACAGGGCGAGGGCCGCGAGCGCGGGTTTGCGCTCACGCGGGGACACGGGGAGTTTGCGCGACGCCGGGCCGGAAAGCCCTGGTTGCGCGCCCGGCCGCTCGGCGTTCGCCGGGGGGCGGCCGCCCGGCTTCTCACTGGTCCTCATGGGTAGGGGGACTCCCAGAGTCTTCGCAAATGGGACTACTGCTCGAATTTACGCCATTATGCGCACCGCACCGATGAACAGGCAGACAAAATCCAGGTCCCATGCTCGTTTGATAGGAACAGGTCTGTCAACGCCGATCGCAAGGATGCTGACGGTTCGGTGAGATGACAAGAGACTTATCGGGGTGATAAGGGCATCTGATTAACTCGTGCGGCGTCCACCCCGGCGTTTAGGGGGCTCATTCGGCGGGAAAGACCCGCGCCCTTCACCATCCGGCCGGAAGGCCGTTCACCGTGTGTCATCCTTGCGTCATGGCTTGCGTCATGGCGAAGTGGTCCGGGTACGCCGCCCCGGCCCCACACCGGATGCGGTTCCCCCTCAGGAAAACGGATCACCCGTGTCACCGCGAAACCACATACGCGAAGACGGCGTCTCCCGTTGCCCGCCGTCCGCGTCCCGCCGCCACGACCTCCCAGGTCAGGCCGTACGGCGAGGCGGCGGCCTGAGTTTTCCACAGCCCCACCCGGCCATTCCCGTGCGCGGCCCGATGAGCGAACGCCCATTTAAAACGGCACGACCGGCCACTGTCATCAGGCGGTTTTCCACAGACCGCCACGTTTTCCACATACCGCTCCACAACCCATGGCATTGCCGCAAACCACTCCTTCGCGACAAGTGCCACTCTGTACCGTGGACCGGGGCTCCGACCCGAGGAGAGCGTCGATGCGGATCATGCTCACCGTGCTCAGCGAGCACACCGACCGCGATGTCGTGGTCGAGGGCGACGACACGACCACGGTCGCCAGGCTCGCCGAGGCGCTCGCCGGCCAGGGCGGTGAGCGGCCGAGCAACGTGGTACGGCTGACGCGCAGCAAGGCCCCCTACGGCCTGGACCGCGACATCGGGTCACAACCCCCGCCCATGTGGCTCGACGGCCGCCTCCTCGAACCGTCCGCGCCCGCCCTCGGCCTGCTCCGCGACGGCGACCTCGTCACCCTCGAACGCGACCTGGCCGCCGCGACACTCGCCGAGGAACCGGGCGGCATCGTGGAGATCCGGGTCGTCGGCGGGCCCGCCGCCGGGTCCGTGCACCGCATCAGCCTGGGTGTGCACACCATCGGCTCCGACCCGGCCTGCGCGGTCTCCGTCGCCGACCCCATGCTGCCCCCCAGGGCCGCCGTCGTCCGGCTCACGCCCGAGGCCATCACCGTCGAGGCGGGGGAGGGCGCCACGCCGAGACTCGACCGGGAACCGCTCGAAGGCCCGGCGCCCTGGCGGGAGCACGCCGTACTGACCTGTGGCGCGAGCGTGCTGACCCTCAGGGCCGTCGAACCTCCGGACGCGCACCTGGACGCCCAGCCCGACGGCGGCCTCGCCTACAACCGGCCGCCCAGGCTGCGCACCCCGCCGAGCACACGGCGCTTCGAGGTCCCCGCGGAGCCCAAACGCGCCGAGACCATGCGGCTGCAGCTGCTGACCGCCTTCCTGCCCGCCGCGCTCGGCGTGGTCATGGCCTGGACCCTGCACGTCTGGTACTTCCTGCTGATGGCGCTGATGACGCCGTTGATCATGATCGGCCAGTGGTGGAGCGACCGGCGGCACGGCCGCAAGCAGTACCGCCAGCGGATGAAGGAGTACAGGAAGCGCCTGAAGGACTTCGAGGCGGACGTCGAGCGCGCCCGCGCCGACGACGAGGCGGAGCGCCGTACCGCCGCGCCGGACCCGGCCGAGGTGCTGCTCACCGCGACCGGGCCGAGACGGCGGCTGTGGGAGCGCCGTGACCACGACCAGGACGCGCTCAGGCTGCGGGTCGGGCTCGCCGACCTGCCCGCCGACCTGGAGTTCACCCCGGAGCGCTCCGCCCCCGCCGACTGCGTGCTCCCCGACCCGCCCGACTGCCACGCGGTGCCCGTGGCCCTGGCCATGCGCCGTCTCGGCGTCGCCGGCCTGACCGGGCACAGACCGGCCGTCACGGGGCTGGCCAGGTGGCTGGTCGGCCAGGCGGCCGCCCTGCACAGCCCCCGCGACCTGGCGATCGTGGTGCTGTCGGCGCACCGCGACGGGGAGGAGAACTGGAACTGGGTGCGCTGGCTGCCGCACTGCGCCCCGCGCGGCGGCGAGGACTGCGTCGCGCTGGTCGGCGCCGACCCCGAGGCCGCCGCCCGCAGGGTGACCGAGCTGACCGCGTTGATCGAGGGACGCCAGGGCGAGGAGGAGGGGTCGGCGGCCAAGCTCGGCCGTATCGCCTCCGGATGGGGCGACGGCGCCCCGGCAGGCGCCGACGTCGCGCCCGTATACGACGAGCGGCCCTACGACGTGCTGGTCGTCCTGGACGGCGCCCAGGTCCTGCGCGCCCTGCCCGGCATGCCGCAGGTCCTGCGCCAGGGCCCCAGGGCGGGCGTCTACACCCTGGCCCTCGACGACGACCAGCGGCTGCTGCCCGAAGAGTGCGCCACCGTGGCGGACGTGGCCGGGGACGGCACCGTACGGCTGCGCGGAGGCGGCCTGGACGGGCTCGGCGAGATCCTGGCCGACCAGGTCTCCTCCTCCTGGTGCGACCGGCTGGCCCGCTCCCTGGCCCCGGTGCGCGACGTCAGCCGGGACGAGGCCGCCCTGGCCCTGCCCGGCTCCGCCAGGCTGCTCGACCTGCTCGACCTGCCCTCGGTCTCCGGCGCCGTCCTGGCCGAGCGCTGGGGCCGTACGACACGGGCGGTGATCGGCGCGGGCCCCGACGGCGTCTTCTCCGTCGACCTGCGCACCGACGGTCCGCACGCGCTCATCGCGGGAACGACCGGAGCGGGCAAGTCGGAGCTCCTGCAGACCCTGATCTGCTCCCTCGCGGTGGCCAACCGCCCCGACGAGATGACGTTCGTGCTGATCGACTACAAGGGCGGGGCCGCCTTCAAGGAGTGCGTACGGCTGCCGCACACGGTCGGCATGGTCAGCGACCTCGACGGCCACCTCACCCAGCGGGCGCTGGCCTCCCTGGCCGCCGAGATCCGCCGCCGCGAACGGCTGCTGCTGGCCGCCGGGGCCAAGGACATCGAGGACTACCACGAGCTGCGCGACGCGCAGCGGGCCCGCGCCTCACGGGACCTGATGGTGGCCGGGGCGGGCTCGGCGGTCAGGCAGCTGCCCCTGCGCGCCGACCCGCTGGCGGCGCTGCCCCGCCTGGTGCTGGTCATCGACGAGTTCGCGGCCATGGTCAGCGAGCTGCCCGACTTCATGACCGGCCTGGTGGACATCGCCAGGCGGGGCCGTTCGCTGGGCATCCACCTGATCCTGGCCACCCAGCGGCCCGGCGGCGTGGTCACCGCCGACATCCAGGCCAACACCTCGCTGCGCATCGCGCTGCGGGTGACGGAGGCCGCGGAGTCCTCCGACGTCATCGACAGGCCGGACGCCGCGCACATCTCCAAGGCCACCCCGGGACGGTGCTACGTGAAGTCGGGCGTCGGCACGCCCACGGCGGTGCAGACCGCGCGGATCGGCGGACGCGGGCCCGGCGCGCAGAGCGAGGTGCGGGCCAGGGTGACGGAGGTCGGCTGGCGGGCGCTCGGGCAGCCGCTCACGCCGCCGGAGACGGCCACGGAGAACGCCGCGGTCACCGACCTGTCCGTACTGGTCGACGCCCTGGTCGAGGCCGCCCGTGTCACCGGTGTCCCCAGGCAGCCGAGTCCCTGGCTGCCGCCGCTCGACGACCTGCTGGTGGCCCCCGGGGTCACCGTGGCCCCCGGGGACGCGCCGCCGTACCGGGTGGGGGTCCAGGAGGTGCCGCCGCTGGCGTTCGGGACGACCGACCTGCCGTGGGCGCAGGCCCGCAGGCCGCTGGCGCTCAACCTGGCCGCCGGGGGTCACCTGCTCCTGGCGGGCGCCTCCCGCAGCGGGCGTTCGACCGCGCTGCGCACACTCGCCGGGGCGATCGCCGCCGGGGCCTCCCCCGAGGACGTGCACCTGCACGCGATCGACTGCGGTTCCGGGGCCCTGCTGCCGCTGATGGCCATGCCGCACTGCGGCGCCGTGGTGACCCGTGACCAGCTCGACCGGGTCGAACGGCTGCTGACCCGGCTGCGCGCCGAGGTCGGGCGGCGCCAGCAACTGCTGGCCGAGGCGGGCTACGCGTCGCTGGCCGAGCTGCGCGCCGCCGCGACCGGGCCCAGGCTGCCGTGGATGGTGCTGATGCTCGACCGGTGGGAGGGGTTCGTCGCCGCGTTCGAGGGCTACGACTACGGGCGGCTGATCGAGTCGGCGATGCAGTTGCTCAGGGAGGGACCCGCGGTCGGGTTGCGCGCCGTGGTGACCGGGGACAGGTCGGTGCTGCTCGGGCAGATCTCCACGGTCTTCGAGGACCGGCTGATCCTGCGCCTGGCCGACCCCTCCGACTACGGCCTGGCCGGGCTGCCGGTGAAGGACCTGCCCGCCGCGCTGGCCCCCGGCAGGGCGCTGGCCACCGGGGAGCACGGGATCGTCGAGAGCCAGATCGCGCTGCTGTGCGACGATCCCGCCGGCCCCGCCCAGGTCGCCGCGTTGCAGGCGCTGTCCAGGGAGGTGCCCGGCCGCTTCGGCGCCTCCCCCGGTACGGCCGAGCCGGGGCGGTGGCCGTGGAACGGCGAGCCGCCACTGCGGGTCGACGCGCTGCCGATGCGGATCACCTCGGCGCAGGCGCTGGAGCTGGTGCCCTCCTTCGAGCCGCCCTCCCCGCTGTGGGCGCTGTTCGGCGTCGGCGGCGACTCGCTGACCCCGCTCGGCGTCGACCTGCTCGCCCAGGGACCCGGCGCGGTCGTCGCCGGGCCGTCCCGTTCCGGGCGTTCCTCGGCGCTGCTGACCGCCGCCCGTTCCCTGCTGGACAGGGGGACGCCCGTGGTGGTGGTCACCCCCAGGCGCAGCCCGCTCAGCACGCTGGCCGGGCAGGAGGGGGTGCTGGCCGTACTCGGCGCGGACGGCGACCTCGACAGGGCCGTAGCGGGGCACGAACGGTACGTGGCGATCGTGGACGACGCGGAGCTGGTCTCCCCCGACTCGCCCCTGGGCATGTCCCTTGAGCAGGTGTTGCGCACCGGCCGCGACAGCGAGCACGGCCTCGTCATCGGCGGTACGACGGGTGACCTGACCACCGCCTACCGGGGTTTCGTCGCCGAGGCCAGGAAGGCCCGCACCGGTCTGCTGCTCTCGGTGCAGAGCCCCGCGGACGGCGACCTGTTCACCATCCGGCTCCCCCGCGGCGCGGTCGGCGGCCCGCCGGGAAGGGGACTGCTGGTGACGCTGGGCACGGCCACCGCCGTCCAGACGGCCCTGCCCGGCTGAGGTACGGCGGGCTGAGGTACGGCGGGGCAACGAAAACGCCGCCCCGGTCTCACGAGACCGGGGCGGCGTGGCGGCCGAGTCAGCGCGTGGCGGACTCGATGTTGCCGCGGTAGGTGTTGATCACGCGGGATGCCTCGGCGAGCTCCTCGGACATGCGCTGGAAGGCGGCACGGTAGTTCTGCCAGGCCTCGGTGAAACGCTGGGCGCCCGGGCCGGTCCAGGCGGTGCCGACCTTTCCCGCCTCACGGTCCAGAGCCGCCATCGTGGCCCTCACCTGGTCGGCCTGCTGGGTGAACTGGGTGGCCATCTGCTGCATTTCCGCGGGATTGCCACCAAGCAAGTTCTGGCTCATGCCAGCACTCCTTCTGGATCGGTGTCGGGGGCTCACCAAACGACATCACGATAGGTGAGTGGATCACGGAGATACTCGGATTATGCCGAGCGGCTATGGATCTTCCCATACCCACGGACCGGATAACGCGTCATTCGCCGTAAGTCACATGTCATACCGGGAATCGTCATCCGAGAGGCGCCATGTGCCGGCGGCCGTGCCCACTCCGGCGCACGGGGATCATCACCAATACGGCCATCCAAAAACAACCCATGACATATCCCAATCCCGGCGGGCGGGACCCCGCTCTTCCCAGGCTCCGTACGGCGCCTAAACTCCGTTGGAGGCCCGCCAGCCCCCCGTTCGCACGTGATGAAGGGAACCATGTCGGTGCAGAAGGTCTTGGTCGCCAACCGTGGCGAGATCGCCGTACGGATCATCCGCGCCTGCAGGGACGCGGGCCTGGCCAGCGTCGCGGTCTACGCCGAGCAGGACCTGGACGCCCTGCACGTCCAGCTCGCCGACGAGGCCCACTCGCTGAGCGGCCAGTCCCCCGCCGAGACCTACCTCGACATCGCCAAACTGCTCGCGGTCGCCGAGACCAGCGGCGCCGACGGGGTCCACCCCGGGTACGGCTTCCTGGCGGAGAACGCGGCCTTCGCCCAGGCGGTGATCGACGCCGGGCTGACCTGGATCGGGCCGCCCCCCTCCGCGATCGTCGCCCTCGGCGACAAGGTGCAGGCCAGGCACATCGCGCAGAAGGTGGGGGCGCCGCTGGTCGCCGGGACCGCCGAGCCGGTCTCCGGGTCCGAGGAGGTGGTGGCCTTCGCCGCCGAGCACGGCCTGCCGATCGCGATCAAGGCCGCCTTCGGCGGTGGAGGGCGGGGCCTGAAGGTCGCCAGGACCCTTGAGGAGATCCCCGAGCTGTACGACAGCGCGGTCCGCGAGGCGGTCGCGGCCTTCGGCCGGGGCGAGTGCTTCGTCGAGCGTTACCTCGACCGGCCCCGGCACGTGGAGACGCAGTGCCTGGCCGACACGCACGGCAACGTGGTGGTGGTCTCCACCCGTGACTGCTCGTTGCAGCGCAGGCACCAGAAGCTCGTCGAGGAGGCCCCGGCGCCGTTCCTGACCGACGAGCAGATGGAGCTGCTGTACTCCTCCTCCAAGGCCATCCTGCGGGAGGCGGGCTACGTCGGGGCGGGCACCTGCGAGTTCCTCGTCGGCCAGGACGGCACGATCTCCTTCCTTGAGGTCAACACCCGGCTGCAGGTCGAGCACCCGGTCAGCGAGGAGGTCACCGGGCTCGACCTGGTCTCCGAGATGCTGCGGATCGCCGAGGGGCAGCCGCTCGGCTACGACGACCCGCGGGTGAGCGGGCACAGCATCGAGTTCCGGATCAACGCCGAGGACGCGGGACGGGGCTTCCTGCCCGCGCCGGGCACGATCACCGCGGTGCGCTGGCCCTCCGGGCCGGGCGTGCGGGTCGACGCCGGATACGAGGCGGGCATGACCGTCCCCGGCGCGTTCGACTCGCTGGTGGCCAAGGTCATCGTGACCGGGGCCGACCGGGGACGGGCGCTGGCCCGGGCCAGGCGGGCGCTCGCCGAGCTACACCTTGAGGGAATGCCGACGGTGGCCGAGTTCCACCGGGTCGTGGTCGAGGAGGAGGCCTTCACCGCGCCGGACGGCGCGTCGTCGTTCGCGGTGCACACCCGCTGGATCGAGACCGAGTTCGTCAACCCGGTCCAGCCGTACACCGGGCCGGTCGCCGAGCCGGGGACGGCCGAACGCGAGCGGGTCACGGTCGAGGTCGGCGGCAAGCGGCTTGAGGTCGTCCTGCCCGCCGGGCTGGTCGGCGGGCAGGGCGCGGGCGTGACGGCCCAGGGCGGCGCCGGGGGCAGGCGCGCGAGCAGGCGCCAGGGCGCCGGACGTGCCACGGCGGTGAGCGGGGACGGACTGGTCAGCCCGATGCAGGGCACGATCGTGAAGGTCGCGGTCGCCGACGGGGACGTGGTCGCGGCCGGGGACGTGATCGTGGTCCTGGAGGCGATGAAGATGGAGCAGCCACTGACCGCGCACCGGGCCGGAGTCGTCGCCGGGCTGAACGCGGCGGTCGGGCAGACCGTCACGGCGGGTGCCGCCATCTGTGACATCCGCGACAACTGACCCCTCCTTCTCCCGGGTGACGCGTCCAGGTTTGGAAAGGATTACGGTCAGGGGGGAACTCTGACGTCCACTCGCTCGTCTTCCAGGGCGAAGGAGGGCTTTCTGCCGTGACCACCAAGCAAACAGCGTCAGGTCGCCTCGGTGCCGCGATCATCGCGTTGCTCGCCGGGCTGCTGACCATTTTCATGATCGCCCCGGCGGCGAACGCCGCGGCGCCCGACCCGAGCACGATCGCGTCCGGCCTGAAGGACGGCGACCACTTCTACGCCGACCCCGCGGCGGACATCCCCGCCAGCGCCCAGGACGCCATGAGCAGCGCCGCCGAGCAGACCTCGACGGTCTACGTGGCACTGCTGCCCTCCGGCTCGATCACCAGCCAGTCCCAGGCGAAGACTCTGCTGACGTCCCTGCGCAAGGACGTCGGAGGCAAGGCGACCATCCTGGTCATGAACGGCAAGCAGCCGTTCGGTGTCTCCAACGTCAAGGGCATCGATGTGGACGAGCTGCTCCGCAGGGCCGCCACGACCTCAAGCCCGACGGACAACATCGTCAACTTCGTGAAGCTGGCCGACGACGCGGCCACCGGCGCCGGGCTGGGCTCCAGCCCCTCCCGCTCCTCCGGGGGCTCCTCGGGCGGCGTGCTGATCGGCATCCTGGTGCTGGCCGTCGCGGGCGGTCTGGGCATCTTCTTCTACTCCCGTAAGAAGAAGCGGCAGCGCGAGGCCCGTGAGGCCGCCGAGCTGGCCGCCGTCAAGCAGACCGTCGACGAGGACGTCACCAAGTTCGGTGAGGAGATCACCGACCTGGACACCGACGTCAAGCTGCTCGGCAACGGCTCCGATCACCTGCAGGACTGGCAGCGCGCCCTCGACTCCTACGAGCGGGCCAAGGTGGAGCTCGCGGCGGTCAACCGCCCCGACGAGCTCCGCGGCGTGACCACCGCACTTGAGGAGGGCCGCTACGCCCTGGCCTGCGTGAAGGCGCGCGTGAACAACCAGCCGCTCCCCGAGCGGCGCTCGCCGTGCTTCTTCAACCCGCAGCACGGTCCCTCGGTCCGTGACGTCCGCTGGGCCCCGCCCGGCGGCGCGGTGCGCGACGTGCCCGCCTGCGCGGCCGACGCCGAGGCCATCGAGCGTGGCTTCGAGCCGCAGACCCGTCAGGTCATGGTGGACGGCCACTACCGCCCCTACTACGACGCGGGCCCGGCCTACCAGCCCTACGCCTACGGCTACTACGGCGGCTTCGGCGACGTCATGAGCGCGATGCTCGTCGGCACGATGATGGGCAGCATGCTGGGCGGCGGCTGGGGCCACAGCGGTTACGGCGCCGGCTACGAGCAGGGCCTGGCCGACGGCGGTGGCGGCAGTGACTTCGGCGGCGGCGGAGGCGACTTCGGCGGCGGAGGCTGGGGTGACTTCGGTGGCGGCGACTTCGGCGGTGGTGACTTCGGTGGCGGCGACTGGTAGTCACCGCTGACGGATCCGGCGGCCACCACGGTCACCGGCTGAGAGCCCTCACCGGCCAGAGATCAGGACGGGCGCGTTCCCTCGGGGACGCGCCCGTCGTCGTTCGCGCGGGCGTGCGCCGTACGGCCCGGCACCGGGATGACGGGAGCCGGGGATCCGGAAACGACGTGGTGGGGACGTGCAAGCCTCCGTCTAGCGGGATGCAATGATCCACTGACACGATCGGGACTGTTCCAAGGAGGTTCCCGTGCGTCGTTCCGTTTCCCTGACACTCCTCGCCGCGATCTTCGCGCTGTCAGGGGCCATGATCTCTCCCGTCACGGCCCAGGCCGAGACGGCGGCCTCGGCCGCGGCCGGGCCGTGCAGGCCCGGCCAGGGCGCCAACCTGCGCGGCAGGGACTTCACCAAGGGCGCCGCGCTGCCGTACAGCCTGCGCTGCGCCGACCTGACCAAGGCGAAGCTGGGGGGCGTCGAGCTCATCCAGAAGGACCTGACCGGAGCGATCCTGCGCGGGGCCGACCTCAGGCAGGCCAACCTCACCCAGGCCACGCTGAAGTACGCCGACCTGCGTGAGGCGAACCTCAGTGAGGCCGACCTCGGACAGATGCACGCCGACCACGCCGACCTGCGCGGGGCGATCCTGGTCGACGCGGAGGCCGGGCAGGCCGAGTTCCCCTACGCCAACCTGACCGGGGCGAAGCTGACCCGGGCCGTGCTGACCCAGGTCAACTTCGTCAACGCCAAGCTGGTCGACGCCGACCTCAACGAGAGCAGGCCCGGCCAGATCAAGGGACGCAAGGCCGACTTCACCCGGGCCAAGCTGCACGAGGCCAAGATGGGGCAGTCCGACCTGGGCTTCGCGGTCTTCAAGGACGCCGACCTGCGTGAGGCCGTGTTCGACCAGGCCGAGCTCGACGGCGCCTCCTTCGTCGGCGCCCTGGTCGACGACGCCTCCTTCACCCAGGCCGACGACGCCGACCTGACCGGTGCCCGGGGAACCCCCAAGGGCATCGACGGGCCGTTCTCCGTGCCGACGCCCGCCGAGGAGCAGGCGAGCGACGACGAGCCGGAGAGCACGGCCACCCCGGACGCCCAGGCCTCACGGGGAGGGACGTCCGTCGGGCTGGTCATGGTCGTGCTCAGCGCGCTCGGCCTGGCGGTCACCGTGGTGGCCTGGGGGGTCAGCGCCCAGCGGCGCAACAGGCGCAACGCCAGGTTCGCGCTCATGCGGCGCGGGGCCGAGGAGGACATCACCCGCCTGGGCGAGGAGATCGACCAGCTCGACTACGAGTTCCAGATCAGCGGGCGGGGCGGCATGACCGCCGACGCCGACTGGCGGCACGCCCTCGACGCCTACGAGGCGGCCAAGAACGCGCTGGTGATGGCCAGGCGGGACGAGGAACTGCACTTCGTCGCGCGGGCCGTACAGGACGGCAGGAACGCCCTGAACAGGCTGCGCGCCAGGACGTCCCGCTGAGACGGGCTCAGACCGGGTGGCGGGCCAGGTGGGTGAGCAGGAGTTCGTTGACCCGGTCGGATGCCTCCAGCTGCAGCCAGTGGCCCGCCCCGTCCACACGTTCGTAGCGCCAGGAGCCGCTGACGTGCGCGGCCGTACCGGTCATCGACTCCTCGGTGAGGAAGCGGTCGCGGCTGCTCCACACCCCGAGCGTGGGGGTCCGCAGGGCGGGCGGCTCCGAGGGCGGGGCGACCAGGCTCTCCGGGGGCACGCCGGTCCGGTAGATCGCCAGGCCTGCGGTGAGCGCCTCCGGGTCGCGCATGCGCGCGACGACCTCTTCGGCGTCGGGATGCCCCTCAAGCATCTCCCTGGCGTTGCGGAAGTCGTTCTGGCTGAGCCATCGCTCGGCGACACCGGCGAACTGGAACAGCAGCATGTACCACGACTTCTCCCGCTGCCGCCAGCCGGCGGCGGCCAGCGCGGCGGGGTGGCCGACCGACAGGCAGGTGAGACTGGCCACCCGTTCCGGGGCGAACACGGCGAGGAACTGCGCGAGCGCCGAACCCCAGTCGTGTCCGACCACGTGCGCCCGCTCGACGCCGAGCGTGTCGAGGACGGCGAGCAGGTCGCCGACGAAGAGCCGGGGCTCGTACGCCTCAAGCCCGGCCGGTTTGTCCGAGTCGCCGTACCCCCGCAGGTCCGGCGCGATCGTACGGTATCCGGCGGCGTTCAGCGCGGCCACCTGGTAGCGCCAGCAGGTGTGGCTGTCGGGGTAGCCGTGCACGAGCAGCACGGCGGGCCCCTCCCCCTCGACCTGGACGTTGAGCCCGATCCCGTTGACGTCGAGACGTGTCATGGCGCTCCCGTCGGTTGGCGAGGTCAGATCCCGCTGGGGGTCATCGGCTGCATCAGGCGGCGGGCCGCCTCGGTGACGGACCCGGAAAGCGAGGGGTAGACCGCGAAGGTGTGGGCGAGCTGGTCCACGGTGAGCCGCTGCTGGACGGCCACCGAGACCGCCAGGATCAGCTCGGAGGCCCGGGGCGCGACCACGACGCCGCCGAGGATGATGCCGGTGTTCGGGCGGCAGAACAGCTTCACGAAGCCGTCGTTGAAGCCCTGCATCTTGGCCCTGGCGTTGGTGGCCAGCGGCAGCTTGACGACGTTGGCCACGATCTCACCGGCCTCGATGGCCTTCTGGGTGACGCCGACGGCGGCGATCTCGGGGTCGGTGAAGATGTTGGAGGCGACGGTGGCCAGGCGCAGCGGCTGCACGGCCTCCCCCAGCGCGTGCCAGACGGCGATCCTGCCCTGCATGGCGGCGACGGAGGCCAGCATCAGCACGCCGGTGCAGTCACCCGCCGCGTAGACGCCGGGGGCGGAGGTGCGGGAGACCTTGTCCACCTGGATGAACCCGCCCCGGTCGAGGGTGACCCCGGCCTCCTCAAGGCCGATGCCCGAGGTGTTGGGGATCATGCCGACCGTCATCAGGCAGTGCGTGCCCTCGGCCGTCCTGCCGTCCTCAAGTGTGACGACCACGCCGTCGGCGGTGCGTTTGACGGACTCGGCGCGGGAGCGGCCCATGACGTTCATCCCACGGCGCCGGTAGACCTCCTCCAGGACCTCGGCGGCGTCGGCGTCCTCGTTGGGCATCATCCGGTCGCGCGAGGAGACGAGCGTGACCTCGGAGCCGAGTGAGCGGTAGGCGCCGGCGAACTCCGCGCCGGTGACGCCGGAGCCGACCACGATGAGGTGCTCGGGCAGCTCCTCCAGGTCGTACATCTGCCGCCAGGTGAGGATGCGCTCGCCGTCCGGCTCGGCGGAGGGCAGGATGCGCGGGGTCGCGCCGGTCGCCACGATCACGACGTCGGCCCGGATCGTCCGGTCGCCCGCCCTGACCACCTGGGGGTCGACCAGCCGCCCGGCGGCCTTGATCACCTCGACCCCCTCGGCGGCGAGCCGCGCGGCGATGTCGGCCGACTGGGCCTGGGCGAGGTGCTTGACGCGGCTGTTGACCAGCGGCATGTCGGCGATGACGCCGCCGACCTCCCCGTCGGGGCCGCCGGTGAAGTGCACCCCGAGCATGCTGGCGTCGAGCAGGGCCTGCTTGCGGACCGAGGTCGCGATCAGGGTCTTCGAGGGCACGCAGTCGGTCAGGACGCAGGCCCCTCCTGGGCCCTCCTGTTCGACCACGGTCACCCGCGCCCCAAGTTGCGCGGCCACCAGAGCCGACTCGTATCCGCCGGGCCCGCCACCGATGATCACGATCCTCGTCACGTACCCCATTGTCCCGCATCCTTTGCGGCATTCGCCCCCTGGGGCCCCTTCGCTTGTCGCAGAAGGACCGGTTATGGCAAAGGACACCCGGGTACGGTGGGCACCGGCGTGGGACAAAAGACACCGACACCACACCGACACACGTGAGCACCCGCCGGATCTTCGATTAGTGTTGGACGCTGTGCCTGTCTACGCCGCCTACGGCACCAACATGGACCCGAAGCAGATGGCCCTGCGGGCCCCTCACTCCCCCATGAGGGGGTCGGGCTGGCTTCAGGGCTGGCGCCTCACCTTCGGCGGGAACGACCTCGGCTGGGAGGGCGCCCTCGCCACCATCGTGGAGGACTCCTTCGAAGAGGTCTTCGTCGTGCTCTACGACGTGCCCGAGTGGGACGAGACCTCCCTCGACCAGTGGGAGGGCGCCGCGCGCGGCCTCTACCACAAGGTCAGGCTCCGAGTGCAGACCCTGGACGGCGAGGTCGTCGCCTGGTTCTACGTCATCGACGGTTACGAGGGCGGCCTGCCGTCCGCGCGCTACCTCGGCATCCTGGCCGAGGCCGCGGAGAAGGCGGGCGCGCCGGACGACTACGTCAGGCGGCTGCGGGGCCGTCCCTGCACGTCCGCGGGAGGCTGACCGGCTCCGTCCCGCCGTTTCCCACGGCGGGACGAGTACCCTCAGTTCGTGACCAACGACCCTTATGCCCTCGCAACGGACGCCGCAGCCGCCCTGAGGAAGGCCGTCGGCGTGAGCTCCTTCGATGTCGCCCTGGTGATGGGTTCGGGCTGGGTCCCGGCCGCCGACGCGATCGGTGAGACGATCGCCGAGATCCCGGTGACCGACCTGCCCGGGTTCGCCCCTCCCGCGGTCGAGGGACACGCGGGCAGGATCCGCGCGGTGCGCACCGGGTCCGGCACGAACGCGTTGATCTTCCTCGGCCGCACCCACCTCTACGAGGGCAGGGGCGTCGACCCGGTCGTGCACGGGGTGCGGACCGCGATCAGGGCGGGCGCGGGGACGATCGTGCTGACCAACGCGGCGGGCGGGTTGCGCCCGGAGACCCAGCGGGTCGGCGAGGCCGTACTGATCAGTGACCACATCAACCTGACCGGCACCAGCCCGATCACCGGCGCCACCTTCGTCGACCTGACCGACGTCTACACCCCCCGGCTGCGCGACCTCGTCCGGGAGGTCGAGCCGTCCATGACCGAGGGCGTCTACGTGGCCTTCCGCGGGCCGACCTACGAGACGCCCGCCGAGGTCCGCATGTGCAGGATTCTCGGCGGCGACATGGTCGGGATGTCCACGGTGCTTGAGGCCATCGCGGCCAGGGAGGGCGGGGCGGACGTGCTCGGCGTCTCCCTGGTCACCAACCCGGGCGCGGGCCTGGTCGGCGAGCCGCTCAACCACGAGGAGGTGCTGGCGGTCGGCCGCGCCACCGCCTCGCGCATGGGCGACCTGCTCGCCCAGGTCGTCTGCAAGCTGTAGCGGGAGGCCACGATGAGCGACGATCTCCTGCGGCGCGCGCGGGCCTGGCTCGCCCAGGACCCCGACCCGGAGACCAGGGCCGAGCTGACCGATCTGCTCGACCGGTTCCCGGAGAGCCTGGAGGCGCTGCGCGAGCGCTTCCACACCAGGCTTGAGTTCGGTACGGCCGGGCTGCGCGGTGAGCTGGGCGCGGGCCCCAACCGGATGAACCGGGTCACGGTCATGCGCGCCGCCGCCGGACTCGCCCGGGCCCTCGGCCCCGGGGCGCACGTCGTGGTCGGCTACGACGCCAGGCACAAGTCCGACGTCTTCGCCCGTGACACCGCGGCCGTGCTCACCGGCGCCGGGCTGCGGGCCTCGGTTCTCCGCAGCCCGCTGCCGACCCCGGTGCTGGCCTTCGCCGTACGGCGTCTCGGGGCGGACGCCGGGGTGACCGTCACCGCGAGCCACAACCCGCCGAGGGACAACGGCTACAAGGTCTACTGGGGGGACGGCTCGCAGATCGTGCCGCCGGTCGACACGGAGATCTCCACCGCGATCGACGCCGTCGGGCCGGTCTCCGAGCTGCCGCTCGGCTCGTCGTGGACCGAACTCGGCGACGACGTCGTGGCCGCCTATCTGGAGGCGGTGACGGCGTTGCCCATCGGCGAGGCCAGGCGGCTGCGGGTCGCCTACACCCCGCTGCACGGCGTCGGCGGCGACCTGGCGGCACGTGCCTTCCTGGCGGCCGGATTCGACGCCCCCGTGGTCGTCGAGGAGCAGGCGGCCCCCGATCCGGACTTCCCCACCGTCGCCTTCCCCAACCCGGAGGAACCCGGCGCGATGGACCTCGCGTTCGGGCTGGCCCGGCGGATCGACGCCGACATCGTGCTGGCCAACGACCCCGACGCCGACCGGTGCGCGGTCGGGGTGCGCCTGCCCGGCGGGGGTCACCGGATGCTCACCGGCGACGAGGTCGGCGCGCTCCTCGGCGAGCACGTGATCAGGCACACCTCCGGCGAGGACCGCCTGGTCGCCACCACGATCGTCTCCTCCTCACTGCTCGGCAAGATCGCCGCCGAGTACGGCGTCCGCCACGCGGAGACCCTCACCGGCTTCAAATGGATCATGAAGGCCGGGCCCGGGCTGGTCTTCGGCTACGAGGAGGCCCTGGGCTACAGCGTCGGCTCCGACGCGGGCCTGCCCGTCCACGACAAGGACGGCATCGGCGCCGCGCTGACCGTCGCCGGACTCGCCGCCGAGGCCGCGGAGCGGGGACGCACCCTGCTCGACCTCCTCGACGACCAGGCCAGGAGGTACGGCCTGCACGCCACGTCCCAGCTGTCCTTCAGGGTCGCCGACCTGTCGCTGATCACCGAGGCGATGGCCGGGCTGCGCGCCGTACCCCCGGCCGAGCTCGGCGGGCGCAAGGTCGAGGCGGTCGACGACCTGGGTGCGGGCCTGGACGGGCTGCCGCCGACCGAGGGTCTGCGTTACCGCCTGTCCGGGGGCGCCCGCGTCGTGGTCCGCCCCTCGGGTACCGAACCGAAGCTCAAGTGCTATCTGGAGGTCGTGGTGCCGGTCGGGGAGGAGGTCTCGGCGGCCAGGGAGCGGGCCGTACGCGACCTGGGCGCCCTGCGCGCCGACCTCTCCGCCGCCCTGGGCCTGTGACCCGCCACGCCGGGCCGGCGGCCGTCGTCCTGGATCCGTGACCTGCGGTCTTGGAAATGCCACCTGCCGGTACGGGCCGGCGAACCGCCGGTCGGCTCCGGGCGGTAGGACAGCCCTCACCCCACGGCTACAGCTACCCTGAGTAATCGAATGCATGCTTTCTGATGCAGACGAGGCCGGGGCGTTCGCGCATCCGGTCTCCCTCCACAAGGAAGGCAGAGAGTATGCGTCCGATCCGCGCCCACCTGGCCGTGCTGGCCACCGTACTGGCCACCGTGCTGGTGCCCGGGCTGTCCACCGCCGCCTCCGCCGAGACCGCCCCGGCCCCCCTGCCACCCAGGGTGACGCTCACCATCGGCGGAGGGCACGTGGTGAACATCGACGGCAGGGTCTTCGCCGCCCTGCTGCCCTCACCCCCGGCCACCAGGTTCCGCCTTCTGCCCGCCCGCGGCGGCGTCCGGTTCCTTGACGAGCGCACCCACGGCCTGGTCTACGTCCCCGAAACCGAGCCCTTCACCCAGTTGCGCGTGAGCGGCCCCGGCCGTGTGCCCCCGCACTCGGTCTTCGTCATCGAGGCGGCCACTCCCATCGAGGACGACCTCGCCTCCGGCCCCACCTCCGACCTGACCCCCGACGGCCCCGGCGAGGCGATCCGGACCGCCAGGATCAGGCTGGCGGGCACCGACCAGTACATCGGCCGCAACCTCATCGAGGACCGCAGCCTGCTGCCCAAGTGGGTGGTGCTGCTGCCGGCGGGGGTCCGCGCCCCGGTGTTCGGCATCCACCCTGTCTTCTGACCCTCTGACGCGCTCTCCGGCGCCCGGCACCTGGGGCCGGACGTCAGGAGAGAAGGGCTGCGACGATCATGGCCACCGAGACGGCCAGGGCCGCCAGGGCGGTCGGTGACCAGGTCACCCTGACCGTCCCCGGCTCCGGCACGGTGCCGGTGGCCTTCGACGCCGTCCGCTTGGCCGAGCGCGCTCGTTCGAGCAGCTGCTCGGCGACCCAGTCGGCGTGGGTCTTGCCCGCCAGCGCCTCGACCGCCGCCTGCTCGCCCTTCGACCGCGCGGGCTCGGTCCTGAGCCGGCCCGCCTTGCTCGGCAGGGCCCTGCGCATGGCGGAGACCCGCTCACGCCCCGAGGCCTGCGGCGTCCAGCAGCGGATCTTCCTGCCTCCCGAGGTGATCATGATCGAATGGGAGACGCTGACGTCGTCCACGAGCAGCCACGGCACGAAGAAGTTCCTGAGGGGGTTGCGGACCAGCACACCGTCCTCGACGAACTTGGTCACCGGGCGCAGGCAGGTGATGAGGACCACCGCGGTCAGCACGGTCAGCACCGCGGCGGCGATCATCGAGGGCCGCCCGCTGAACCGGACGATCAGATCGACCGCGTTGAAGGCGGCGAAGGCCATCCAGATCCAGCCGAGCACCTGCACGGCCGTCGATCGGAACGCCTGTTTCATCACACAGCTCCCACTCTCGTCACGAACCTCCATCCAACCCGATCGCGGGAGACTTCAACACATCCGCGGGGAATCACGCCCGCCACTTGAGCCGTGCGAACCCGGGCTTGATGACGCCGTTGATGAGCGCCAGCCGTTCGTCGAACGGCAGGAACGCCGACTTCATCGCGTTGATGGTGAACCACTGCAGGTCGTCCCAGCCGTACCCGAAGGTCTCCGAGAGCTTGGCGAACTCCTCGGACAGGGAGGTGCCGCTCATCAGCCGGTTGTCGGTGTTGACCGTGACCCGGAAGTTCAGCGACCGCAGCAGCCCGATCGGGTGCTCGGCGATGGAGGGGGCGGCCCCGGTCTGGAGGTTGGAGGTCGGGCACATCTCCAGCGGGACGCGCTTGTCACGGACGTAGGCCGCCAGCCTGCCCAGTTTGGCCTGTCCGTCCTCGGAGACCGTGATGTCGTCGATGATGCGGACCCCGTGGCCGAGCCGGTCCGCGCCGCACCACTGGAGCGCCTGCCAGATCGACGGCAGGCCGAAGGCCTCACCGGCGTGGATGGTGAAGTGGGCGTTCTCCCGCTGGAGATACTCGAAGGCGTCGAGATGACGGGTCGGCGGGTAGCCCGCCTCGGCCCCGGCGATGTCGAAGCCCGCGACGCCCACGTCGCGGTAGCGGACGGCCAACTCGGCGATCTCCATGGACCTGGCCTGGTGGCGCATCGCGGTCAGCAGGGTGCCCACCTTGATGCCGCGGCCCCGTGAGCCGGTCTCGAACCCCTCGATCACGGCCTCGATCACCTCTTCGAGGCTGAGGCCCGCCTGGGTGTGCTGTTCCGGCGCGTAGCGCACCTCGGCGTAGACCACGCCGTCGGCGGCCAGGTCCTCCGCGCACTCGGCGGCGACCCGCACCAGGGCCTCGCGGGTCTGCATGACGCCGACCGTGTGGTCGAAGGTCTCAAGGTAGCGTTCGAGCGACCCGGAGTCGGAGGCCTCGCGGAACCAGGCGCGCAGCGCGTCCGGGTCCGTCGTCGGCAGCCCGGCGTATCCCGACTCACGCGCCAGATCGGCGATCGTCTCCGGCCGCAGGCCACCGTCGAGGTGGTCGTGGAGCAACACCTTGGGAGCCTGACGGATCTCCTCAAGGGCGAGTGGCTGACTCATCTCCTCATCCTAGGGGCGAGGTCCGGGACGGACGGCGGCAGCCACGCGACCGTTCCGGGCGCCCTGGAACGGACCGGCCGGCCCGCCCGGATCCCGGAGGACCCCTTCCGCACAATCGAAACGCGTGCGTACACTTCTTGATGTGAACGGCACCGTTTCGACAGGAGGCCGGGATGCCGACGCGCCGACGCGGCGAGATCCGGGAGGAAGCCATCCTGCTCGCGGCCATGAGCCTGCTGGGTGAGGTCGGCTACGACCGGTTGACCATCGAGGCCGTCGCGGAGCGGGCCCACGCCAGCAAGGCCACGATCTACCGACGATGGCCGGGCAAGGCCGAGCTGGTGGGGACGGCCGTACGGCGGTATGCCGGAACACCGGTGGCCGCCCCACCCGAAACCACGAACCTGCGTGACGACCTGGTGGCGGTGCTGCTGGAGCTGCGAGCCGGCCTCACCGGTCAGGACAGCGCGCTCATCCTCGGGCTCCTCGTCGCGATGCGTCGCGACCCCGATCTCGCGCACGCCGTACGGCGACACGTCCTCGACCACAAACGCGACGTGTTCGCGGCCGTCCTGGCCAGGGCCGCCGCCAGGGGCGAGGTTCCCGAGACGGTCGACCACGCGCTCCTCGCCGAAATCGGCTCGGCCGCGCTGCTGTCCCGTCTCCTCGTCACCGGCGAACCCCTCGACGACCACTTCCTGCACACGCTCGTGGACGCGGTACTGCTTCCCATGCTCAGCCGTCAGCTCGACCGACCATAAGGACTTCCACGATGTGGCAGACGATCGTTCTCAGTTTCCTCGGCGGCCTCGTCGCCGGTAACGGACTTCCGCACTTCGTCCGCGGCATCACCAGAAGGCGTTACCCGAGCGCCCTGGGCAACGGGCCCGTCCCCAACCTCGTCGCGGGATGGGCGGGCCTCGTCCTCGGCGGCGCGCTGCTGTGGTGGGCGCACATCGACCGGCACCCCGGACCGGCCTTCGCCTCCATCGGCGTGAGCGTCCTGCTCATCGGCCTCTTCCACGCGGGCCCTGGCGCCTTCGGGCGTGGGGAGACGGCCTGACGGCCGTCAGAACACGTCCAGGCGGGCTCGCTGGTCCTCCGTCAGCTCCAGGTCGACGGCGGCCAGGCTCTCCTCAAGCTGCGCGACGGAGGAGGCGCCGACCAGCGGGATGATCGGGTACGGCCCGCCGAGCTGCCAGGCAAGCACCACCTGGTTGACCGTCGCCCCGGTCTCCGCGGCGACCTCGCGCAGCGCCGCGAGCCTGACGGGCGTTCCCGGGTGGTCGTAGTCCGGCGGCAGCTGCTTGTCCTGCCGGGTGTAGACGCCGCCCATCAGCGGGGAGTAGGCGACCAGGGTGAGGTCGCGCTCCTCCTTCAGGTAGCTCAGCAGTTCGGCCCCTGCGTGACCGAGACTGCCCTCGGGGAAGATGCCGTAGGGCATGTCGTAGCGCGGGCGCAGGAGGCTGTGCTGGTACTGCAGGACCTCGTAGCCGGGCAGCCCGGCCTCGGCGGCGATGGCACGGGCCCGCTCGACCCGCCAGACCGCGTGGTTGCTCACCCCGAGCAGCCCGACGGTTCCCTCGGTGACCAGTTCGGCGAAGCCCTCGACGGTCTCCCGCGCCGAGACGCTCCTGTCCTCGATGTGCGCGTAGAGCATGTCGAGCCTGTCCACCCCGAGCCGCTGCCTGCTGGCCTCGGCGGACTCCCTGATCGCCTTCGCGGACAGCCCGTCGGCGCCGTCGGCGTAGCCGGTGCCGGGCACGAGCGGGCGGGCGCCCAGCTTGGTGGCGATGACGATCTCGTCCCCGACGCCGCGGCTGCGCCGCCACCGCCCGAGCAGTTCCTCGCTCCGCCCGCCCAGGCTTCCGTCGACCCAGTAGGCGTAGTTGTTCGAGGTGTCGACGAACGTCCCGCCCGCCTCGACGTAGCGGTCGAGGATCGCGTAGGAGGTGCTCTCGTCGGTCGCCGACCCGAAGAGCATGGCGCCCAGGGCGATCACGCTCACCTCGCGGCGGGTCTTCGGGTCGGTGCCGATGGTGCGGTACTTCATGGTGTCCTTCCGGTACGGCCCGGCGTTCGCGGGCCCCGGGAAAGGAGTCTGGGATGTGGAGTGCACTCCAGGTCAAGCTCGGAACCCTCCGGTCGTCATTCTGAGCGGTTGGCGCTCTCCGGGGAGAAGGCGGGCAGGCACACCGCGACGTACTCGGCGCCCTCGGGGCCGGAGCTGTACCGGATCCTCTCCCCCGGCTCGCTCACGAACGCCTGGCCCGCGCCGACCTCGGTGACGCCCTCGTCGTGCTCGACGACGACCGTGCCTCTGAGCACGAGGGTGTACTCGGCGAACTCCGGCGTCTGGGCGGGTTCGTCCCACCCGGGAGGAGCCGTCATGTGGGCGATCGAGATCTGGGTGTCGCCGCTGTTGACCCGGCCGACGTACTCGTCGATGGTCTTGCCGCCGGGGACGGGGATGCGGGTGGCGTTGTCGATTCTGCGTACCATCGGGCCAGTCTGCCAGCGCGCGGGCCGGCCGCGCCGCCGGGGGACGTCCCCGGAGATCACGCCGGTCCGCCGGTGTACGGCCGGCCCGTGTGCGCGGTCGGTGCCGTCACGCCGGCGAACCCCACGCGGACCTTCGTACGGCCGGCCCGTGTGCGCGGTCAGTGCGCGACGTCGATGACCAGGCGCTGCGGGTTGCGCTGCTCCAGGACCCGGAAGGGGGCCCGGTGGTCGAGGACGATGCCCACGCCGACCACGGCCTCGAAGTCTCCGGTCTTGACCACGCTGCGCACGTTGCCCAGCCCGGCGTGGAAGACCGGGCCGCCGACCCAGGTCGGGGAGCCGGTCTCACCGTGCGCGTTGGCGGGGGTGATGGTCACCTGGAGGTAGGCCCCTCCCGGGGCGTCGATCGGGTCGCCCGAGCCGTCCTGGACCAGCCTGGGCACCCACTGCACGCTGTAGCCGGGCTGCCCGCCGTTCAGGTCGATCACCACCCGGTCGAACCCGTCGTGTTTGGCGAAGCGCGCCCCGAGCACGAGGGGCGGGTTGTCCGTGGTCCGCCTGACCGTGACCTCCCGCGTGCTCGTCGGGGGCCCGAGCCGGGTCTCCCCGGGGAAGTCGGGGGAGGCCGGGGCGGCGGAGGAGACGGAGGGTGAGACGGTGACGGTGGCCGTGACGGTCGGGGCGGTCGTCCCCGGAGCGGCCGAGGGCGGGCCGCCGGACAGGCCGCAACCGGTCAGCAGGACGAACGGGGCAAGGGCGAGTGCGACGCGGGTGCGCTTCATTATGGCCTCCTGTCCGGTTAGATGCCCAGAGGCCGGGCCGGGTTCACCACCTGCGAAGATCCACACCCGGCACACGGCCTCAGGGCCGCCGACGCGCCCCGGTTCCTGCGTCGGCGGCCCTGAGGCCCGGGTTCCGCGAGCCGTACGGCCCGCGCGTCTCAGACGGTCTCCAGCACCCTGCCCTCTCCGGCGTCCCCAGCGTCCGCAGCTGCGGACTCCGAGCGGGGGCGGCGCAGCCCGGTGAGGGCGACCAGCAGGCCGACCACGGCGAGGATCGCGGAGACCGTGATCGCGGCGCGGAAGGCGTCCAGCGGGTTGGCACCGGTGTTCGAGGTGAGCACGGCCGTCACGACGGCCAGCACGATCGCCCCGCCGACCTGCCCCGAGGTGTTGAGCAGGCCGGAGGCCAGGCCCTGCTCGTCGTCGGCGACGCCGTTGGTCGCCTGGATGTTCAGTGAGGGGAAGGACAGGGCGAAGGCGATGCCCAGCAGGACCATGCCGGGGATGATCAGCGTGGCCAGGCTGGGATCTGCGTTGACCCGCAGGAACAGGGCGAAGGCGCCCGCAAGCGAGGCCGAGCCGACCGCGATCAGCTTGCCGGTGCCGAACCGGTCGGCCAGGCTGCCCATCCTGGTCGACGTCACGGCCACCAGGACTCCGGCGGGCAGGAAGGCCAGCGCGGTCTCCAGGGCCGACCAGTGCAGGAAGTTCTGGAAGTACTGCATGGCCACGAACTGGAAGCCGACGTAGGAGCCGAACAGGATCACCAGTCCGAGGTTGGCCCGGACGATGGGCCCGGAGCGCAGGATGCCGAGCCGTACCAGAGGGTGCTTGACCTTCGACTCGGTCAGCACGAACAGGCCGAGCAGTACGGCGGAGCCGACCAGGGAGCCGATGGTGCGCAGGGAGAACCAGCCCGCGGCGGGCGCCTCGACGACGGTGAAGACGAGCAGCAGCATCGAGGCGGTGATCGTCACCGCGCCGATGAGGTCGTGACCGCTCTCCGCCCTCTCCTCACGCCGCTTGGGCAGGACCTTCATGGCCGCGAACAGCGCGATGATCGCGACGGGGACCGGCATGAGGAACGTCCAGCGCCAGCCGAGTTCGGTCAGGAAGCCGGAGATGACCAGGCCCAGCGAGAATCCGCTGGCGCCGGAGGCCGTGAAGACGCTCAGGGCCCGGTTGCGGGCGGGGCCCTCGGCGAAGGTCGTGGTGATGATGGACAGCGCGGCGGGGGCGGTGAAGGCGGCGCTGACGCCCTTGACGAACCGGGCGGCGATCAGCATCGTGCCGTCGTTGACCAGGCCGCCGAGGAGGGAGGCGAACACGAAGACGGCGAGCGCGGCCAGGAAGACCTTGCGCCTGCCGAGGAGGTCGGCGGTGCGGCCGCCGAGGAGCAGCAGCCCGCCGTATCCGAGCACGTAGCCGCTGACCACCCACTGCAGGGCGGAGGTGGAAAGACCCAGGTCGGCCTGGATGGACGGCAGCGCGACTCCCACCATCGAGACGTCGAGGGCGTCGAGGAAGATGACGGCGCAGAGCACCGCGAGCGCTGCCCAGAGGCGCGCGTCCCAGCGCTCTTCCGTGGAGGAGATCATGCGGACAACCATACATGCAGGCGCATCTAATGCAAGCGAACTTAATTCTCGTGCATTAGTTGACTGGGGATGGTATGCTCCGCGACATGAACGAGGACTCCGTCGTGCACCTGTGGCGAGATGTGCTGGCCAGGCACGCCGCGGCCTCGTGCGCGCTGGAACGTGAGCTCTCCGAACGCCACCGGCTCGGGATGAGCGAGTTCGAGGTCCTGGAGCGCATGGTCGAGGGCGGCCGTGACAAATACCGCGTCCAGGAGGTGGCCGACGCCGTCCACCTGAGCCAGAGCGCGTGTTCGCGGCTGATCGCGCGGCTGGAGAAGGCGGGCCTGGTCTGCAGGAACATGTGCGAGGCCGACCGGCGCGGGGTGTTCGTCCGCATCACCGACGAGGGCCGCGCGCGCCACAAGGAGGCCCTGCCGACCCACCGGGCCGTGTTGATGAGCGCCCTGACCACGGAGTCACGCCCCGCGGAGGCCTGATCTCCCACGTCCGGAGAAGCGCGGTCCGTGGTCACGGGCCGCGCTCTCGTGGTGTTCAGGAACGGGAGGAGGTGATCACCCGTTCCGCGCGACCGCCGTACCAGGCGGACCACACGCCGAGCAGCAGCAGCGTGCCGACCAGCAGCAGCGTGGACAGACCCGCCATGACGTCCACCGGTAGCAGGTAGACCAGCGGGATCCGCACGGCCGACTCGACCAGCAGGGCGAACGCCCAGGTCAGCGTCATCACGAAGTAGATCCGCCGGAAGGCCGCCAGATCGGTGTAGAGCCTGTCCCAGCGGGCGGCGGTCGCCTCGTCCTCCGCGCCGAGGCGCTTGGCGATCCCGAAGGCCGCCGGACGCCCGGCCAGGCAGGTGCCGATCAGGACGAGTCCGAGGACCGTCGTGGTCACCGACTTGACGACCAGCATGAACCGCTCGTCCCCGGTGAGGAAGGAGAGGCCGAGACCGAGCGCGAACACCAGGCCCGTGCACGCGGCGAAGCCGTCCAGCCTGCGTTCCCTGACACCCACGTAGACCACGCGCAACGCGCCCACACAGGTGGCGGCCAGCAGCGCGGCGTACTCGCTCAGGCCCAGCAGGCGCAGCGCGTAGTAGGCGGCGATCGCGGGAAGCACGTCCCACAGCAGAACCGGCAGCATCTTCCTCATCGGAACGTCCTCTCCAGCCAGTCGCCGATGCGGGCCATCGCCAGGCGCTGGGCGCCCGACTGGCAGTGCGCGTCGGCCCCCTCGGACCCGTGGAACTCGATGAGCGTCTTGTCGCAGCTCAGGTGGGCGTACAGCGTCTCGGGCTGCCCCCTGAACGCGAAGTCGTCGGGGGCGGAGCAGACGAGCGTCGGGCAGGTGATCCGCTCGGCGACGCCGTCGCCCAGATGGTAGTCGTCGAGCATCGCCCTGGCGTAGCCGCTCGGCGAGGTGCCCGTCACCCAGGTGCCGTGGCCGATGGCCCAGCGCGTGACCGCGTCCCGCTCCATCAGCCCGCGCATGAACGTGTCGGCCTCCGGGTCGTCGAGGGCCCGCCTGGCCGCCTCCCTGTCGCCGCCGAACCTCTCGGCGATGACAACGCCCATGTCGTAGACGCCGTCGAAGGCGACGAGCGCCCTGACCCTGGGCTCGAACGCCGCCGCGCGCGGCGCCAGCAGGCCCCCCATGCTCGCCCCGAGCAGCGCGACCCGCTCCCCGTCCACGTACGGCCTGGCCTCAAGCCAGTCGAGCACCGGGCCGACCACGTTCTCCCAGTCGGGCCGGAAGACCAGGCCCTTCCTGATGGCGCCCGGCTGCCCGGGGCCGTCGAAGGTCAGCACGTTGAAGCCGCGTTCCCGCAGCGCCGCCGCCCCGAAGAAGTGCATCTCCTCCACGCTGCCGTCGAAGCCGTTGTGCATGACGACCGTGGCGCCCCCGCTGCCACGATAGAAGTAGCCGGGCAGCGTGGTCCCCTCGTAGGGGATCTCGACCGGCTCGATGTCATGGACCGCGGCGAACTCCCTGAAGGCCGCCACCTGCCGTGCGTAGGCGACCGCGAGGCGCGGGTCCGACGGGTCGCCGTGCAGGAAGAACTCGGCCGCGCGGTAGTAGTTGGACGCGCGCAGGAAGCCGTCGGCGGCGCTGATCCGGTGCCCGGCGGCCAGTGAGCGCTCCGCCTCCGCGGCCACCCGGTCCGCCGTGGCCAGCCACTCGTCGTGCCAGCTGTCGTAGTCGCTCTCGGTGATGCGCTGGGAGGTCGTGACGACCTCGCCGAAGTCGGCGCCGCCGTAGGCGATGTGGCCGAACATGCGCAGTGTTTCGTACCAGAACGTGGTGTCTTCCGTGAAGACGAGAGGACGCACCCCGAACTCCTTAATGCGAGTAATTTCGCTTCAAAGTAGCGCGCGCTCGACGCTAAAGCAAGGCAGTTCGCATTAGGCTGTTCTCATGCAACCTGTACAGCGACCGGGAGGGCGCACCGCGAAGGTCAGGACGGCCGTGCACGAGGCGGTGCTCGACCTGCTGCGCGAGGACCGCTGGGACGACCTGAGCATCGCCGTGGTGGCCGAACGGTCCGGCGTGCACCAGGCCACGATCTACCGGCGCTGGGGCACGCTCAACGCGCTGGTGGACGACGTGGTGGTCGAACGCCTGTCCCAGGGGTCCCCGGTGCCCGACACGGGCACGCTCCGCGGCGATCTGGAGGCCTACGCGCTCCAGGTGGCCGAGGACGTCGCGGGGCCGCTGGGCAACCTCTACCTGCGCGCGGCCATGATCGGCTCACGCGGCCCCGAGGGCGCGACCTACCTGGTCGACCGGGCGGTGCAGCTTGAGGGCATGCTCGACAGGGCCGCCGAGCGCGGGGAGCGCCCTCCCACGCTGCTCGAACTGATGGAGGTCGTCATCGCGCCCCTGTACTACCACGCGATGTTCTTCAACCGCCCGGTCGGCCCCGACCACGCCCGTTCCCTGGTCGACAGGCTCCTCAGGCTGGGCGGCTGAGACCTGCGCTCAGGCTGTGATCCGGTCGATCACCAGGGGCAGCGCCTCGGCGGCTCCCCCTTCGGCGATGACGTAGGCGCCGTCGAGCGCGGCCAGCGCCCGCTCGAAACGGGAGGCGTCGTCGGCGTGCAGCGTCATCAGCGGCTGCCCCCGCCGTACGGTCTCACCCAGGCCCGCGTGCAGCACGACGCCCGCGCCGAAGGAGACCGGGTCCTCCTTGCGCTCCCTGCCCGCGCCGAGCCGCCAGGCGGCCAGGCCGACACCGTAGGCGTCGAGGCCGGTCAGCACGCCGGATTCGGGCGCGGTCACCTCAAGGGTCTCCGCGGCCCTGGGCAGCGGGGCGTCGGGGTCGCCGCCCTGGGCGGCGATCATGCGGCGCCAGACGTCCATCGCGGAGCCGTCCCGCAGCGCCCGCTCCGGGTCGCCGTCGATCCCCGCCGCCTGGAGCATCTCGTGGGCCAGCCGCAGCGTCAGCTCCACCACGTCCGCCGGGCCACCGCCCGCGAGCACCTCCACGGACTCGGCCACCTCAAGCGCGTTGCCCACGGTCCTGCCCAGCGGCCGGTCCATCGCGGTGAGCAGCGCCACGGTGCGCACCCCGGCGTCCGTGCCCAGCTCGACCATGGTCGTGGCCAGCTCGCGGGCCCGCTCCACGGTCTTCATGAAGGCGCCCGAGCCGACCTTCACGTCCAGCACCAGCGCCCCGGTGCCCTCCGCGATCTTCTTCGACATGATCGAGGAGGCGATCAGCGGGATCGACTCCACGGTGCCGGTCACGTCGCGCAGCGCGTACAGCTTCCTGTCCGCCGGGGCGAGCCCCTCCCCCGCCGCGCAGACGACCGCGCCGGTCTCGCCGAGCACCCCGAGCATCTCCCGGCCCGACAGCGAGGCGCGCCAGCCTGGGATCGACTCCAGCTTGTCCAGCGTGCCCCCGGTGTGCCCCAGCCCCCGCCCGGAGAGCTGCGGGACGTAGCCGCCGCACGCGGCGACCAGCGGCGCCAGCGGCAGCGTGATCTTGTCTCCGACGCCGCCGGTCGAGTGCTTGTCCGTCGTACGGCCCGGCAGCCCCGACCAGTCCATCCTGGAGCCGGAGCGGATCATGGCCTGGGTCCAGTCGGCGATCTCCCGCCGGTTCATGCCGTTGAGCAGGATGGCCATCGCCAGCGCGGACATCTGCTCGTCGGCGACCACGCCCCGGGTGTAGGCGTCGAGCACCCAGTCGATCTGCCCGGTCGACAGCTCACGGCCGTCCCGCTTGGTGACGATGACGTCGACGGCGTCCATTCCTCAGTCTCCCCGGTCCAGGTCGTCCGGCCCGAACGCGTACGGCAGGATCTCGGCCAGCGTTCTGGGACCGTCCACGGTCTCCACGAGCAGGCCGGGGCCGCCGAACTCCAGCAGCAGCTGCCTGCACCTGCCGCACGGCATGAGCAGCTCCCCACGGCCGTCCACGCAGGTGAAGGCGACCAGCCTGCCACCCCCGCTCGCCTGGAGGGCGCTGACCAGGCCGCACTCGGCGCACAGGCCCAGGCCGTAGGAGGCGTTCTCCACGTTGCAACCGGAGACGACCCTCCCGTCGTCGACCAGGGCCGCGGCGCCGACGGGGAACTTCGAGTAGGGCGCGTAGGCGTGGGCCATCACCCGTACGGCCTCCCGCCTGAGGGACGGCCAGTCCACGTTCTCCCCGCTCACTTCGCCTGCCCCCTGCGGTACGGCACGCCGTCGGCAGCAGGCGGGCGCAACCGCTGGGCGGCCAGCGAGAGCACCAGCAGCGTGGTGACGTGCGGTGCGACCGAGGTGAACTCCGAGGGGATGGTGCTGGTCAGCGCGAACACCACGAAGACCGCGACCGCCGCGATCCCGCTGATCACCGCGGCCCGGGTGCGCCGCTGGGCGACGAGCTGGTAGACGGCCGCGGCGGCGACGAGGATCGCCACCACGAGCAGCAGCGCGTGCACCGACTCCCCACCCCGGCGGAGCTGGAGCGCGTCGGTGTAGCCGAACAGCGTCGCGCCCGCGGCCAGACCGCCGGGACGCCAGTTACCGAAGATCATCGCGGCCAGGCCGATGAAGCCCCGGCCTCCGGTCTGCCCCTCCCGGTAGGCGGTCGCGGCCACCAGCGAGAGGAAGGCCCCGCCGAGACCGGCCAGGGCGCCGGAGACGAGCACCGCGGCGTACTTGTGGAAGTAGACGTTGACGCCCAGCGACTCCGCCGCGACCGGGCGCTCACCGCAGGAACGCAGCCGCAGGCCGAAGGCCGTACGCCACAGCACGTAGTAGCTCAGCGGGACCAGCGCGATCGCCAGGACCGTGAACAACGAGACGTTCGTCAGCAGGCCCCGCACGATGCCCGCCAGGTCGGAGACCAGGAACCAGTGGCCGGACTCAAGGGCGGCCAGGCCGTCCCCGATCCCGGGCACGCTCACGATGCCGGGCTTGGGCACGGGGGGCGACTGGGAGTCGCCGCCACCCGGCATCTCCGCGAAAGTGATCTTGGAGAGGAACTCGGTGACGCCCACGCCCAGGATGTTGATCGCGACACCGGAGATGATGTGGTCGACCCCGAACGTCACGGTCGCGACCGCGTGCAGCAGGCCGCCCAGGGCACCGCCGATCGCCCCGGCGAGCACACCCGCCCACGGGTTGCCGAAGTGGAGCGCCCCCCAGGCACCGCACCAGGTGCCCATGACCATCATGCCCTCAAGGCCGATGTTGACCACGCCCGCCCGCTCCGACCACAGGCCGCCGAGACCGGCCAGGCCGATCGGGACCGCCAGCGCGACGGCGGCGTTGATCGCCCCCGCCGAGGTGAGGTCGGCGGCGCCGGTGACCGCCCTGGTGGCCGAGAGCAGCACGACCAGAGCACCGAAGGCGGACAGCAGGACCGGCCAGGTGACCCTGAACCGGCGCGGCCTGGGCGGCTCCACGACGGGAGCCTTGGCCAGGGTGAGACCGCCTTCGCTCATGCCGACGCTCCTTCGGCCTGGACCTTGGGTCCGCCGGACAGCTCCTTGCTGACCCTGCGCTGTCCCGCCGAGATCCGGTAGCGGTGGACCAGCTCGTAGGCGACGATCACCGACAGGACGATCGTGCCCTTCATGATCTCGACGATCTCCGGGGAGATGTCGTGGATCTGCAGGATGTTCGACGAGGTGTCGAGGAAGGCCCACAGCGCCGCGCCGAAGGCGATGCCCACGGGGTTGTTGCGGCCGAGCAGCGCGATGGCGATGCCGGTGAACCCGAGCCCCGGCGGGAAGTTCAGGCTGTAGCTGTAGGACTCGCCGAGCAGGTTCGGCATACCCGCCAGGCCCGCGACCGCGCCGGAAATGATCATCGTGGTGAAGATCATCCGCTTGACGTTGACGCCGCTGGCCACGGCCGCGGGTTCCGAGCGCCCGGTGGCGCGCAGGTCGAAGCCGAACCGGGTCCGGTTGAGCACCACGTAGTAGAGCAGGCCCATGACGGCCGCCAGGATGATCAGGCCGTCCACCTTCAGCGGGCTCCCCGGGATGAGCGGGATGCCGGGGACCTGGGCGGAGGGGCCGAGCGGCTGGGTGCCGATGTTGTTGCTGCCCGCGACCTCGACCGCGAGCCGGTCCTTGTTGAGCAGCCAGGAGCCCAGGGCGGTCGCGATGGCGTTCAGCATGATCGTGGAGATGACCTCGCTGACGCCGCGCCTGACCTTGAGCACCGCGGCGATCGACGCCCAGCCCGCGCCGACCAGCACGGCCACCAGCAGGATCGCGGCGACGTGCAGCGGGGCGGGCAGGGTGATCGCGCCGCCGACGGCCGCCGCGATGAGCGCCGCCAGCCGGTACTGTCCGTCGACGCCGATGTTGAACAGGTTCATCCTGAACCCGATCGCCACGGCCAGCGCGGACAGGTAGTAGCCGGAGGCGAGGTTCAACGCCAGCGTCAGCGGCCTGGGCTGCAGGCCGTAGTCGACCATCGTGCCCATCGTCTCGATCGGCGGGGCTCCGGTGACCAGCAGGATGACCGAGGTGATCAGGCCCGCGAACACGATGGCCAGGACCGGCGCGGCCAGGGAGAGCAGACCACCCAGTTTGACCCGGCCCATCAGCCTGTCGGCGAAGGTGGACCCCGCCTCCCGGCCGCCGGCCGTACCGTCGCTCATGCCGCCTCCCCCGCGCCCGTCATGGCCGATCCCAGCAGCTCGGGCGTGACCGTCGCCGGATCGACGTCGGCGACCAGCCGCCCGCGCAGGATCACCTTCAGCGTGTCGGACAGGCCGATCAGCTCGTCCAGGTCCGCCGAGATCAGCAGTACGGCCAGCCCGGCCGCGCGGGCGGCCCGCAGGTGGTCCCAGATCGCGGCCTGCGCCCCGACGTCCACCCCCCGGGTCGGGTGGGAGGCGATCAGGAAGACCGGCTCCCCGCTCATCTCCCTGCCGACGATCAGCTTCTGCTGGTTGCCTCCGGAGAGGGACGCGGCCTCCACGTCGATCCCCGGCGTACGGACGTCGTACTGCTCGACGATGCGCCGGGTGTCCGCGCGGGCGCCCGCGCGGTCGATCCAGGGTCCCCTGGCGTTCGGCCGCCGTGTCTGGTGGCCGAGGATCCTGTTCTCCCAGAGCGGCGCCTCAAGCAGCAGGCCGTGCCGGTGCCGGTCCTCGGGGATGTAGCCGATGCCCGCCTCACGGCGGCGCAGCGTCGTCCAGGCGGAGATGTCCTGGCCACCGAGGAGGATCTCCCCCTCCGCCTGGCGCATCCCCATGACGGCCTCGACCAGCTCCGCCTGGCCGTTGCCCTCGACGCCCGCGATGCCGAGCACCTCGCCCTTGTGGATGTCGAAGCCGATCCCCTCGATGAGGACCCTGCCGTCGGGCGCGCGGACCGTCAGGTCCCGCACCGAGAGCGCGACCTCGTCGGTGACGGTCGACTCGCGCGTCTCCGGGCTGGGCAGCTCGCTGCCGACCATCAGCTCGGCCAGCTGCCTGGCGGTGACGTCCCCGGGGTTCACCTCGGCGACGGTCGTGCCGCGCCTGATGACGGTGACGGCGTCGGCGACCGAGAGCACCTCGTCCAGCTTGTGGGAGATGAAGATGATCGTCAGGCCCTCACGGACCAGGTCGCGCAGGTTCTCGAAGAGCTCGTCCACCTCCTGCGGCACGAGCACCGCGGTCGGCTCGTCGAGGATGAGGATGCGGGCTCCCCGGTAGAGGACCTTGAGGATCTCCACGCGCTGCCGCGCGCCGACGCCCAGGTCCTCGATCATGGCGTCCGGATCGACGCCCAGGCCGTAGGAGTCGGAGATCTGCCTGATCCTGCGGCGCGCGGCGCCGAAGTCGATGGCGATCCCGCCGACACGGGGCTCGCTGCCGAGGATCACGTTCTCCAGAACGGTCAGGTTGTCGGCGAGCATGAAGTGCTGGTGGACCATGCCGATGCCCACGGCGATGGCGTCGGAGGGAGATTTGAAGGTCACGCCCGTGCCGTTGACCCGGATCTCACCCTCGTCCGGACGCTGCATGCCGTACAGGATCTTCATGAGGGTGGACTTGCCCGCGCCGTTCTCGCCGACGACGGCGTGCACGTGGCCTTGCTGGACGGACAGGGAGATGTCGCGGTTGGCCACGACGCCGGGGAACCGTTTGGTGATCCCCTCAAGCTCGACGGCCGGTGTCGAGGTGCTGATGACGGCCCCCTCCGTACGGATGGCCACGGTGGTGAAAGCGCAACGCTGGACGTTACCCAAAGGGCCCGGGGAGGAATCCGCCGGGCCCTTCGAGGTCGTGGATCAGGAGGTCTTGTCGGGGACGACGATCTCGCCGGAGACGATCTTCTGCTTGAGCTCGTCGAGCTGGGCCTTGATGTCGTCGACCTGGCCGCCGGTGGTCGAGTAGTCGACACCGCCCGCCTTGAGGTCGTAGACCGTGGTGCCCGGCTTCAGCGAGTTGGAGGTGAAGCCCTTGAGGAAGTCGAAGACGGCGACGTCGACCTTCTTGATCATGGAGGTCATGATCACGCCCTGCACCTCGGGCGCGGCGGTCTTCGCCTGGTCGGAGTCGACGCCGATGGCCAGCCCCTTGGCGGACTTGGCCGCCTCGAACACGCCGCCACCGGAACCGCCCGCGGCGTGGTAGACCACGTCGGCGCCCGCGTCGAACATGCCCTGCGCGGCGGTCTTGCCCTTGGCCGGGTCGTTGAAGCCGGTGAAGTCCGGCGGCTGGGTGAGGTACTTGACGTCGATCTGGACGTCAGGCTTGATCTTCTTCGCCCCGGCGTAGAAACCAGCCTGGAACTTCTGGATCAGCGGCACCTGGACACCGCCGACGAAACCGATGTGCTCCTTCTTCGACTTCAGCGCCGCGGCGGCACCGACGAGATAGGAGCCCTCCTGCTCGGCGAAGAGCAGGTTGGAGATGTTGGGGCCGGTGGCCGCGGCGTCGTCGACGATCGCGAACTGCACGTTGGGGAACTCGGCGGCGACCTTCTTCAGCGAGGCCGAGTAGGCGAAACCGATGGCGATGACGGGGTTGTAACCGCCCTGGGCGAGCAGCCTGAGTCGCTCCTCCTTGGCCGCCTCGGTCTCGCCGCTGCCCGCTTCGAGCTCCTTGGTGTCGGCCAGGCTCAGCTCGGTCTTGGCCTTGTCGAGGCCCGCGGCCGCGGCGTCGTTGAAGGACTGGTCACCGCGACCGCCGATGTCGTACGCCAGGCCGACCTTCGGTCCCTTCTCCTGCGGAGCGCCACCCGCGCTGGCGTCGGGCTTGGCCGACGTCGCCGGCTCCTCGCTTCCCCCGCACGCGGCAGCCCCCATGAGCATGCCTCCCGCGACCACCGCCGCGGTCAGCCTGCCGAACCGGTTCCGAAGCAAGATGGACCCCCTTCGCGTTCAGTGCACGCGCGAGGAGACGCACGGCAACCCTGCACGGAAGATAGTTGGTTGACCAGGGTTGACCAAACCAGCACACCAGTCCGCAACAGGTCTGTTATGCAGCTCACGCCACCTCGTGACCCACAGGGACGGCCGATCCTACCGAACGGTAGCTTCGGGTGTCGTCACGGTAGCGTCACGGTAGGGCACCGTCTTCCATGCGGAGGCCCACGGGTGATCCGTCCGGGTTTCACCTACTCCGGTCACCGGCGGCCACCCAGACGCCGGTGACCGGCGTCCGGGACGGCGCTTCAGGCGACGTCACTTCAGGAGAAGGCACTCATACGGCGGCGCTTCGGGCGACGACGCCTCAGGCGATGGCCCCCGCCACGTGCTCGCTCGCGCTGGGCCGCTGCCCCTCCCACAGGGCGGTCAGCGCCGTGGCCGCGAGGAAACGCACCCCGGCCGCGATGCAGGACTCGTCGACGTCGAAGGTGCCCTGGTGGATGTCACCCGGATGCGGCGTCCCCGGCGTACGGGTGCCCAGCCTGGCGAAGGCCCCGGGGATCGACTCCAGGTACCAGCCGAAGTCCTCGCCCCCCAGGCTCTGCTGCGTCGGCTCGGCCGAACCCTCGCCCAGCACGCCCCCCGCCGCCTCGGCCAGCATCTGCACGCTGACCTCGTCGTTGACGACCGGCGGCACACCTCTGACGTAGTCCATCCGGGCCTCGACACCGTAGGCGCCCGCGACGGACTCCAGCAGGGCCTTGATCATGTCGGGGGCCGCGTGCCACGCCTGCTCGTCCAGGCAGCGCACGGTGCCCTCGGCCAGCCCCTCGTCGGGAATGGCGTTGGCCACGGAACCCGCCTCGACCCGGCCCCAGACCAGGCTCAGCGAGGAACGCGGGTCGATCCTGCGCGACAGCGCCGCGGGCAGCTCGGTCAGGATCTTGGCCAGGGCGAAGACCAGGTCGGCGGTCAGATGCGGCCTGGCCGTGTGCCCGCCGGGACCGCTGACCCTGATGAAGACCTTGTCGCAGGCGGAGGTGATCGGCCCCGTCTTCAGACCGACCTTGCCGACGTCGACCCGGGGGTCGCAGTGCAGGCCGAAGATGCGGTCCACACCGCTGATGCCGCCCGCCGCCATGACCTCAAGCGCGCCGCCGGGAAGCTCCTCCGCGGGCTGGAAGATCAGCCGGACCCTGCCGGGCAGCAGACCCGCCTCGGCCTGCCTGGCCAGGAAGAGGGAGGTGCCGAGCAGAACCGTGGTGTGCACGTCGTGCCCACAGGCGTGGCACACCCCGGGAACCGTCGAACTGTAGGGAACGTCCTTCTCATCCGGCACGGGAAGCGCGTCGATGTCGGCCCGCAACGCGACGGTCGGCCCGTCGCCGCTGCCGACCTCGCAGATCAGGCCGGTACCGCGCGGCAGCACCGAGGGCGTGAGACCGGCCGCGATCAGCCGGTCGGCGACGCGCTGGGTCGTCCGGTACTCGGCGAACGCCAGTTCGGGATGCATGTGCAGGTCACGCCGGAAACCGATCAGCTCCTGCCCGGTCTCGGCGAGGAACACGTCCAGTTCCCCCCGCAGATTATGCCCCCGCATTGGTCACCGTCCTATCCGCGCCTGCCAGCTCTGGGTCCCGACGCACCGTGCCACTGCCCTCAATCACGTGAATCATGGGGCAGTCGACAAAACGATCACCGCACCGACAAGCCTGAGGGGGTGCCCAGAGCCGTTCCGGCGCGGACCGATGGACCGCCAGCACGAAAGCGGCAGGCCGGTCAGAGTCCACCGGCGTGTTGACGATGACTTCGACTTTATCTCCCCTCGGACACACCTCGCCGTCATCTCGGCCAAATGTTTTGCCGCCCCATGCTCTCCATTCACATCTCCTGACCCACTTGGACCAGGGATGATGGCCCGGATTGACTAGACGTTTGGCGCCGCCTGCGGCGGCGCGGGCTGTGTCTCTTTGCGCCGCCTTCGGCGTCGCGGGCTTGGGCGCCCTGAGTCGGCGCTTTCCCTCGTCGCTCATCCGCTTCGCTCCTTCGCTCCTCAGTCCAAGCACCGACGCGCCCAAGCCGACACTCCTCACACCCGGCATCGAGAAAGCCAAGATCAAACCCTGTGCGTGAGGGGGCGGGGGCGAACCTTGTCGGCGTTCACGGGGCGAGGGTCGCATCGGCGAGGGGCCCTCCCGGGGTGTCCCCGGGTGTTCTCGATCAGAGGCTTCCAGCCGTCGCGGGTGGCGATGTTTGGGGTGAGGAGTGGGGAGGGGGACCGTTCTGGGGGTAGTGGCAGGTTTGTGGGGGTTTGAAACGTCGAAGGGCTGCCAATTTCCGTGTCCTCAGGTACCAGTCATAGAACCCGACGGAGTGATGCAAAGGGGAGGAATGCATGTTTAACTCCGCCTATGATCACTTGCATCCCGTTCGGGGAGAAGCATTCCGGATTGAGCATCTTTGAACCGGACGAAGGGACCATAGTGATCGTCCCTTCACTGTCGCTTCCCCAGGACGAACTCCGCAGGATCACGGGCGCCTACTGCTACGAGGAACGCATGTTGTTCTTCCTGCTCACACTCCGGCGCCCGGGTGTCGAGGTCGTCTACCTCTCCTCGGCGCCGGTGGACGCCGCCACGGTTGACTACTACCTGAGCTTCCTTGACGACCCCGCTGAGGCTCGTTCGCGGTTACATATGATCAATTTGGGTGATACGGGAGCGACCCAACTCACCGAGTCCCTGTTGCGCCGCCCCGACCTGCTGGCGAGGATCCGCACGGCCCTCGACCGTACGGCCGACGCCTGGATGGTGCCGTTCATCGTCAGCGAGCACGAGGAGCGGCTCTCGGCGCTGTTGAACCTGCCCATCTACGGGCCCGCGAGCAGACTGGCCTCCTTCGGGTCGAAGAGCGGGAGCCGTACGCTCGCCGAGGCGGCCGGGGTGCCGGTGGCACGGGGATTCTCCGACCTGCGCTCGCTGAGCGAGGTCGAGCACGCGGCCCGCGCGCTGAATCCCGCGGCCCGGCTGATGGTCAAGCTCAACAACAGCTACTCGGGGCTGGGCAACGCCGTCGTGACCAGGGGGGACGGGCCGCTCAGCGCGAGCCCGACGAGCTTCTCCGCCCCCGACGAGACATGGGTGACCTTCGCCGAGAAGATCGCCGAGCGGGGCGCGGTGCTTGAGGAGTTCATCGAGGAGCGCCCGCTGCGCTCCCCGAGCGCCCTGGCCATGATCACTCCGGGCGGTTCCTGCCACGTGGTCGCCACGCACGAGCAGATCCTGGGCGGCCAGAACGGCGACGTCTACAAGGGCTGCGTCTTCCCCGCCGCGGCCGACTACCGCGCCGAGGTCCAGGAGTGCGCGGACCGGATCGCCAGGGCGCTCGCCGGACGCGGTGTGGTCGGGCTGTTCGGTGTCGACTTCTTCGCCATCAAGACCGACGCCGGGTACCGCGCGCTGCTGTGTGAGATCAACCTGCGTCTCGGCGGCACCACCCACCCGTTCGGGGCCGCGCTGCTGACCACCGGCGCCTCCTCCGGCGGGCAGACAGGGCTGGTGAGCGGCGACCGCCCCAAGTACTACGTGGCCACGGACAACTGTGCCTCGGACGGCCTGCTCGGCCGTACGCCCGCCGATGTCGTCAAATTCGTCAACGACAGCGGGCTCGGCTTCGACCGCGACAGCCGTACCGGGAACGTGTTGCACCTGCTCGGCGCGATCCACAGGTACGGCAAGCTCGGCTTCACCAGCATCGGGGACTCCCCGCAGGAGGCCGCCGACCTGCATGACAGGACCCTACGGGCGCTTTGCGAGCCCGCGTAGCCCGATCACCCCGAGGGCGATTCCCAGGAGGATGTTGACCCCGATCAGGACGCCGTGCACGACGTAGAAGGCCGTTGGGTGGCCGTCGGCGAGGTTGAAACCGAGGTTTATCCACTCGAAGATCATGAAAACCGCGACGGCTACCAAGAAACCGGCGATCTTTCGCGACATTTGCATGCGTTCAGTACTCCGTCGCACCATTGCGCCCCTGATCAGGGCGTCGTGTACATGATGCGAATCAGTACGAAGCTACCCTGTGATCACTATGGGGATGAGACACGTCGCGCCCGTCGGGGTGCTGCTGGCGGCGAACGCCCTGCTCGGGCTTCCCGCACACGCCGACAACGAGCCGGTCGGCGGCACCACGCACTCCGCCGGCAGGGCGCCCGTCGGCGGCGCCGCGCTCGGCACCCGGGGCATCGTCGCCCCCTCCGGGGTGAAGGCGCCGCCGAAGACCGCCGCGAAGTCCTACGTGGTCGCCGACGCGGAGACCGGGGAGGTGCTCGCCGCCAAGGACCCGCACGGACGCTACCTCCCGGCGAGCACGCTCAAGACGCTGACGGCGCTCACCCTGATCCCCAAGCTCGACAAGAACATGAAGGTCAAGCCGAGCAGCCGCGCGGTGAACGAGGAGGGCAGCGCCGTCGGCCTGGTCTCCAAACCCCTGTACACCGTGGACGACCTCTTCAAGGCGTTGCTGCTGGTCTCGGGCAACGACTGCGCGATGGCGCTCGCCGAGACCAACGGCGGCCTCGCCAAGACCCTCAGGGAGATGAACGCCGAGGCCAGGCGCCTGCAGGCCTACGACACCGTGGCCAAGACGCCGAGCGGCCTCGACAAACCCGGGCAGAGCAGTTCGGCGTACGACCTGGCGCTGATCGCCCGCGCCGGGCTGGCCAACCGCGACTTCCAGCGCTACACCAGCACGAAGACCGGGAGGTTCCCCGCCCCCAAGGGCTACTACGAGATCGGCAACCACAACAAGCTGCTGTGGCGCTACAAGGGCATGATCGGCGTCAAGAACGGCTGGACGTCCAAGGCCCTGGGCAGCTTCGTCGGCGCGGCCAGGCGTGACGGCCACACGATCATCGTGACGATCATGCGGCACGACGGCTACTTCTGGAACGAGGTGGCCGACCTGCTCGACTGGGGGTTCGCCGCCAGGAGCAGGGTCACGCCGGTCGGCACGCTCGTCGACCCGCTCCCCGAGGCCGCCCCGACGCCGACCGGCCAGGCCGTACCGAGGACGCCCCAGGTGGCGCGCTCGACCGCCCCGAGGGCCGACGCCGCACCGGCCGGGAACGGCGGCCTCTCCCCCGCCGTCTACGGGCTCGGCGCGGGTCTGCTCGGCGGCGGCGTCCTGCTGGTGTACGGCCTGCGCAGACGTTCCCGGAGCGGGTCCTCCTGAGCCTCGCCGGGGTGGAGTTTCCCTCACCTTTTTCCGGGATACCTCGCCCATGTCACACAAGCACGGCCAGTCCATACCTTTGATGCCATGAACGAGGTGCTCACCCCCTGGGACCGGGTTCGGGCCTGGGCCCGCGCCCACTGGTCGGCACTCACCTGGCTGCGCACCATCCACGTGGTGACAGGACTGCCGATCGCCCTGCTGTCCTCCGGCGTGGTCATCGGCCTGGTCGCGGCCTCGATCGTGCTGGTGTGGACCGTGGTGGTCCCGATCGCGGCGTTGCTGCTGCTCGTCTGGGCCGTACCGCTGCTCACCCACCTGCAACGGGCCCGTTTCCAGGCGTTCCTCGGCGTGGACATCCCCAGGACGCACCGCCGCTTCGGCACCCGCAACCCGTTGAAGCTGCTGGTGCGCGCGGCCAGGGACGGCGGCACGTGGCGGCAGCTCGGCTACCACCTGCTGGCGCCGCTGATCGGCCTGGTCGGCTTCCTCGGGGTCGTCTGCGGCTGGGCCGCCTGCCTGGTCGCGCTCCCCACGACCGTCCAGATCTGGCGGGCGGGCGGTGAGTGGTACATGATGCCGCCCGTCGTGATCGCGCTGGCGCTCTTCGTCACCGTGCCGTGGGTGGCGCGCGGGATCACGGCCCTCGACCTGATCGCCGCCGAGGCGCTGCTCGGCCCGAGCAGGAGCGACCTGCTGGCCCAGCGGGTGGAGAGCCTGCGGGAGAGCCGTGCCGAGGTGGTCGACGCGGCGGACGCCGAACGCCGCCGTCTGGAGAGGGACCTGCACGACGGCGCGCAGCAGCGGCTGGTGTCGCTGGCGATGAACCTGGGCATAGCCCGCACCACCCTCACCGACCTGCCCGCCCCCGCCCACGAGGTGATCGTCCAGGCGCACGAGGAGGCCAAGCAGGCGCTCAAGGAGCTGCGCGACCTGGTGCGCGGCCTGCATCCCGCGGTGCTCAACGACCAGGGGCTCGACGCGGCGCTCTCCGGGGTCGCCGCCCGCGCCCCGGTCCCGGTCAAGCTGCAGGTCGAGGTGGAGGAACGGGTCTCCCCGACCATCGAGGCGGTGGCCTTCTTCGTGGTCTCCGAGGCGCTCACCAACATCGCCAAGCACGCGCGGGCCTCCAGGGCGGAGGTCAGGGTGCTGCGCCGCGACCGGCTGTTGCACGTGAGCGTCCACGACGACGGCCGGGGCGGTGCCCGCCAGGACGGTGGCACCGGTCTGCGCGGCCTGGCCCAGCGGGTCGGCTCCGTGGACGGGAGACTGAGCATCCACAGCCCGGACGGCGGGCCCACGACCATCACGGTGGAGTTGCCATGCGAGTGATCCTGGCCGAGGATTCGGTGCTGCTCAGGGAGGGACTCGTCCGCCTGCTCGCCGGTGTCGGCATCGAGGTCGTCGCGGCGGTCGCCGACGCCGCCGCGCTGCTGCGCGCGGTGGACGAGCACACCCCCGACCTCGTCGTCACCGACGTGCGCATGCCGCCCTCGCACACCGACGAGGGACTGCGCGCGGCGCTGGTGCTGCGCAGGCAGCATCCCGGGCTGCCGATCCTCGTGCTGTCGCAGTACGTCGAGGAGCGTTACGCCACCCAGTTGCTGTCCACCGCGACCAGCGGCGTCGGCTACCTGCTGAAGGACCGGGTCGCCGACGTCGCCGAGTTCGTGGACGCGCTGCGCCGGGTCGCCGAGGGCGGCACCGCGCTCGACCCCGAGGTGGTCGCCCAGCTCCTGCTGCGCGGGCGCAGCGACCCGCTGGACCGGCTGACCCGCAGGGAGTACGAGGTGCTCGCTCTGATCGCCGAGGGGCGTTCGAACGCCGGGATCGCCGAGGCCCTCGTCGTCTCCGAGAGCGCCGTCGGCAAGCACATCAACAACATCTTCACCAAGCTCGACCTCTCCGGTGCGGACAAGGACCACCGACGGGTGCTCGCCGTACTGCGATTTCTGAAGATCTGAGGAAGGACAGGCATGCGAACCGGTGTCAGGGCCGCCTGGATCGTCGTCGGCGGGGCGCTCAGCGTCGCCCTCGTACTCGGGCTCGCCGTCACGACCTGGGGCCAGATCGAGCTGCCCCGCGCCTACGACTTCGTCTACCCCGGATCCTTCGGCTCCTCCCTCATCGAAAGCCGGGGGACCTCGGACGGCGAGAGCACGAAGGTCTACTCGCTGGCCGCCCCCTGGGTCATCGTGGACGCCACCGGCCCGGTCGGCGTCAGCGTCACCCCCGGTACGGCGGGCAGGCTCACGGTGCGGCAGAAGCTCACCTCGACCCAGGTCTCCCGCACGATGCGGGAGGTGTGGGAGAAGGGCAAGACGCTGCGGGTCGACCTCGACTGCCCCGGCTACGGCCCGCCGTGGGCGCCCTCCCCGCCCTGCCGGGCCGACTACACCCTCGCCGTCCCTCCGGGCGTCAAGGTCGTGGTCGTGACCCGTTCGGGGACCATACCGTGCCCGCTCACCTCGGAGCGGACGGTCTGCCGGTCCCCGGACGCGGAGGCGGAGGCGGGCTGAGCCCTCAGGCCGGCTCCCCGCCCAGCGCGCCCGCGTCGGGGATGGGGGTCGGGTCCGGCGGCGGGCCGAGCCTCGCGGTCTCCGTCCAGGCGGCCGCGTAGAGGATCACCCTGGCGGAGAGGTTGATCCAGATCAGCAGGCCGACCATCACCGCGAACACCCCGTAGATGGGGTTGTTGAGGGTCCGCGACAGGATCAGCGCGGCCAGCTGCTTCAGGATGCCGAAGCCGACCGCGCCCAGCAGCGCGCCCCGCACGATCACCCCGAACGGCTGCCGCGACCGGCCCATCCAGCGCAGGACGATCACGAAGAGAACGGTGTCGGCGAGCAGGCCGACCGCCACGCCGAGCAGCCACAGTGACCAGCTCCCCGCGATCGAGGCGGACAGGCCCAGCTTCTCCGCGACGAACCCGCCCGCCTGGGTGGCGACTCCGCCGACCAGCACGGAGGCGATCATCGTGACGCCGACCAGGATGAAGGCGGCCAGGTCCCTGAGCTTGGCCAGGAGGAAGTTGAGCGGGGGTTCGGCGGTCATCGACATCTCGCGGAGCGCGCCGCGCAGCGCGTCGATCGCGCCGAGCCCCGCGTAGAGCAGACCGAACAGGCCGATGACCCCGGCGCTGCCGCGGGAGTCGGCGATCTGCTTGATCGGCAGCTGGTCGGCCAGCCCGGGGAGGTACTGGTCGATGGCCTGCTGCAACGTCGCGATGGCGTCCGGCCGTACGGAGAGGAAGTAGCCGAAGACCGCGAAGGCCAGCGCGATGATCGGGAAGAACGACAGGAAGGCGAAGTAGGTCACCGCTCCGGCCAGCCGGTCACCCGACTGGAGCTGGTAGCGCTGCACGGTTCTGATCAGATGGTCGAACCAGGGACGCCTGATCCGCTCCGAGGCGATCGTCGCCCTACCCCGCTCACGGATCGCGACGATCCGCTCTCGCACGCTTGTCACGCGCGTCACCTACCCAAATACCGCCGGGCCGTACGTATGACTCCACGTGGGACGTACGGCCCGGGGCGGGAGGCGTCAGACGGTGGGCAGGAACCCCACCCGGTCGCGGACCTTGGCCATGGTCTCCGCGGCGACCGCGCGGGCCCGTGCGGCGCCGACGGCGAGCATCCGGTCGAGCTCGGCCTCGTCGGCGAGCAGCTTCTCGGTGCGCTCCCTGATCGGGGTGAAGGTGTCGACCACGGCCTCGGCGACGTCCTTCTTGAAGGTGCCGTAGCCCTGCCCGGCGTAGCGGGCCTCAAGCTCAGGGATCGGCGTGCCGGTCAGGGCCGACTGGATGCGCAGCAGGTTGGTGACGCCGGGCTTGTTCTCGTCGTCGGCCAGGACCTCGGAACCGGTGTCGGTGACGGCGCGCATGACCTTCTTGCGCAGCGGCCCCGGCTGTTCGAGCAGGTCGAGGATGCCGCCGGGCGAGGAGGACGACTTGGACATCTTCGCCGTCGGGTCCTGCAGGTCGGTGATCTTCTCGACGTCCTTGACGATGTGCGGCTTGGGCAACGTGAAGGTCTCGCCGAAGCGGTGGTTGAAGCGCTGGGCCAGGTCGCGGGTGAGTTCGAGGTGCTGCTTCTGGTCGGCTCCGACCGGGACCTGGTCGGCCTGGTAGAGCAGGATGTCGGCCGCCTGCAGGATGGGGTAGGTGAACAGGCCGACGCTGGCCGAGCCCTCGCCGTAGCGGGCGGACTTGTCCTTGAACTGGGTCATCCTGGCCGCCTCGCCCATGCCGGTGAGGCAGATCAGCACCCAGGCCAGCTCGGTGTGCTCACGGACGTGGCTCTGTACGAAGACCGTCGAGCGCTCGGGGTCGAGACCCGCGGCGAACAGCTGGGCGGCGGCGATCCTGCTGCGCCTGCGCAGGTCCTCGGGCTGGTAGTCCACCGTGATCGCGTGCAGGTCGACGACGCAGTAGAAGGCGTCGAACCCCTCCTGCATGGCGACGTACTGACGCACCGCGCCGAGGTAGTTGCCCAGGTGGAAGGAGTCTGCGGTGGGCTGGATTCCGGAGAGGACACGGGGACTGGCCATAGCTGGTAATTGTGTCAGCTGTCGGGAGTGTTCGGTGCGCCGGACGCGGGCGCTCGACGCTTTATCCGGATTCTTGACGCTCTGCGGCCGTCCATTCCGGTGACCGACAGCTCGAACCCGGGGATCTCGACCCGTTCTCCCGTCGAGGGCAGGTGTCCCAGGGCGGCCATGACGAACCCGGCGAGTGTCTCGTACGGCCCGTCGGGGAGCCTGATGCCGGTCTCCGCCTCGACCATGTCGAGGTTGGCCAGGCCGTCCAGCTCGACCTCCCCCGCGGGCAGCGCCACCCGCTTGTGCTGGACGTCGTGCTCGTCACGGATGTCGCCGACCAGTTCCTCGACCAGGTCCTCAAGCGTGACGATGCCCGCCGTCCCGCCGTACTCGTCGATCACGATCGCCAGGTGGTGCCCCTCCCCGCGCATCTCCGACAGCGTGGTCAGGACACGTTTGCTGGTGGGGACGAGCTTGACCGGGCGGATCGGCACCAGTTCGCTGATCGGCTCGATGGACCCGGTCAGCACCGGGTCGAGCAGGTCCCTGATGTGCACGAACCCCACGACGTCGTCGTAGGAGTCGCGGTAGACGGGGAAGCGGGAGTGCGGCATCGCCGCGGCCAGCACCGCGGCCTCGGCCAGCGGGGTGTCGACCGCCATGAACTCGACCTCGGTGCGCGGCAGCATCACCTCGCGGAGCTGGCGCTTGGCCGCGGCGAAGACCTCCGCGATCAGGTCGCGCTCGTCCTGGGTCAGCTCGTGGTGGCCGACGACCATGTCGCGCAGTTCCTCGGTCGTGATCTCCTCGCGGTCGGCCTCCGGGTCGCCGCCCAGCGTCCTGACCACGACGTCGGTCGAGGTGGACAGCGCCCAGATGACCGGGCGCGACAGCGCGGCGACCCGGTCGAGGAAGGGCGCGACCAGCAGCGAGATGCCCTCGGCCCGCTGTCTGGCGATCCGCTTGGGCACCAGTTCGCCGAGCACCAGCGAGAAGTAGGAGATCGCCAGCGTCACCAGCACCAGGGCCAGCGGGGCCGCGACCGCCGTGGGCACCCCCCAGCCGGCCACGACCGGCTGGAACTCCCTGGCGAGGGTGTCGGCGCCGAAGGCCGCCGAGAGCATGGTCGCCACGGTCACGCCGATCTGGACCGCGGACAGGAAACGGTTCGGGTCGTGGGCGAGTCTGGCGGCCCTGGCGCCCCTGCGCCCCCGGGTCTCCAGCCTGCGCACCTGGCTCTCCCTGAGGGAGACCATCGCCATCTCCGCCGCCGCGAAGAAACCCCCGACCAGGATGAAGACCAGGACCAGGGCCGCGTTCGCCAGGACGTTGTTCACGAGATTGTCTCCGTCATGGCCGCCGCCCGTTCCGACTGTGGCCGATATTTGAGGTGCAAGCATATGCTGGCACCGTCCTCACAAAAATAAACACATACCCACATCATCAAACAGGAGGTCTTGTGAAGCTGCTGGTCACCGGTGGTGCCGGATATATCGGGAGCGTCGTGGCGGCGCAGCTCGTCGAGGCGGGCCACGAGGTCGTCGTGCTCGACGACCTCTCCACCGGTCACGCCGACGCGGTCCCCTCCGGCGCGCGGTTCGTCCAGGGGTCGATCACCGACGCCTCCGGCGTGCTGACCGGCGTGGACGGTGTCCTGCACTTCGCGGCCAGGTCCCTGGTCGGCGAGTCCGTCGACAAGCCCGGCCTGTACTGGGGGCACAACCTCGGCGGCACCCTCGCCCTGCTCGACGCCATGCGGGCCGCCGGAGTCGGCCGGATCGTCTTCTCCTCCACCGCCGCGACGTACGGCGAGCCGGAGCGCTCCCCCATCCTGGAGACCGACCCGACCCGGCCGGCCAACCCCTACGGCGCCTCCAAGCTCGCGGTCGACACGGCCCTGACCGCCTTCGCCGGCCTGTACGGCCTGGCCGCGGTGAGCCTGCGCTACTTCAACGTGGGCGGCGCCTACACCGCGCCGGACGGGCGAACCTACCGCGAACGGCACACCGTGGAGACCCACCTGATCCCTAACGTCCTCGCCGTCGCGCTCGGCGGGCGCGAGACGGTCAGCCTGTTCGGCACGGACTACCCCACGCCCGACGGGACATGCGTGCGCGACTACGTCCACGTCGCCGACCTGGCCAGGGCGCACCTGCTGGCGCTGAACGCCTGCTCCCCCGGCGAGCACAGGATCTACAACCTGGGCAGCGGCACCGGCTTCTCCGTCCGCGAGGTGCTGTCGGTCTGCCGCGAGGTCACCGGCCACCCGATCCCCGCCGTCGAACTCGACCGCAGGCCAGGCGACCCGGCCGTACTCGTCGCCTCCTCCGAGAAGATCCAACGCGACCTCGGCTGGAAGCCCGAGCACCCGACCCTCAAGGAAATAGTCACCGACGCCTGGACCGCCCTACAGACCCCCTGACCACAACTCCTCCCCCGGCACCGCGCGTGAGGGTTCGGCTTGGCCCTACCGGCACCGGGTGTGAGGGGTTTGATCTTGGCCTTACCGGTGCCGTGTGTGAGGGGTGTCGGCTTGGGCGCGTCGGTGCTTGGACTGAGGAGTGAGGAAGCGAAGCGGACGAACGACGAGGGAAAGCACCGACTCAGGGCGCCCAAGCCCCGCGACGCCGCCAGGCGTCGCAAAGGATCACAACCTGATGCGCGCCATGTTGTTCGCCGGGCGGCGGTCTCCCACGTGGGAGGAGTAGACCGTCGCCCTGGCCTTGGGGGCCGTTCTTCTGGCGCGGAAGGCGAGTCTGAGGTTGATCCGGCTGCCCGAGCCGACCGCGCCCAGCGCGCAGCCGACGTAGCCCGCGTACGCGTGGCAGCGCGCCCCCTCGGCCGACAGGAAGCGCGCCTTGACGGTGCGCAGGAAGACGGAGGCGTCCCTGACGGTTCTGGGACCCCGGTTGTGGACCACGGCGTCCATCGTCACCAGGCGGCCCTGCCGGGTCTTGCGCGCCAGCCGTACGGCCAGGTCGGCGCCCTCGTCGACCTGGGTGGTGAGCCGGGCCGAGTTGTTCGTCTCGTCGGCGTCGACCACCTCGGAGGTGAGGGCGGCGGTGGCGGTCAGCGGGCCGTGCGCGCCGGTCCTGACGATGCCGCTGATGGTCACCCCGCCGTCGGTCCCGGCCAGGACGTCCTGCTGGGAGGGGCAGATCACCTCGTTGGTCGTCCTGCCCGGCACGCATTCGGCGACGTTGACGCTGAGGACGTCCACGCCGTGCGGTAGCCGTACGACGAGGAGGGGAAGCACCGCGTCCTCCGGGCCCGCGTTGTGCACCTCCACCCGGTAGGACAGTGGTTGCCCTGGTTGCGCCACTCCCGGTAGGGCGTGGATCCGTACCGAAAGGTCCGCTCCACCGGGTCTTTCTCCCCTGTTCTCCGCCTGAGCCGCCCCCGGCATTACGAAAGCCGTGAAAAGGGCAAAACCTGCAACTGCGGCGACAAAACGCCCCGCACCATACGCTGTGAACACCGATCCCCCGAACGTCAGTGGTCATTCAACGCGAGACACCCTCCCGGGGCATGCTGACACGCCGTCCGCCGACGCTCTGGAGACCTGAACCGGTTCACCCGGGGAGACGCGAGAGGGGGCCCCGGCGGACCGGGACCCCCTCTCGCGTGCGGAACGCGACCGCTCGGATCAGATGAGACCGAGCTCGCGTACGGCGGCGCGCTCCTCCTCAAGCTCGCGCACCGAGGCGTCGATGCGCTCGCGGGAGAAGGCGTCGATCTCCAGACCCTGGACGATCTCCCACCTGCCGTCACGGGAGATGACGGGGAAGGAGGAGATGAGGCCCTCGGGCACGCCGTAGGAGCCGTCGGAGGGGATGGCGGCGGAGGTCCACTCGGAGCCGTTGACCCAGTCGTAGACGTGGTCGATCGCGGCGTTGGCGGCGGAGGCCGCCGAGGAGGCGCCCCGGGCCTCGATGATCGCGGCGCCGCGCTTGGCGACGGTCGGGATGAAGGTGTCGCGCAGCCAGGCCTCGTCCACCTGCTCGGCGGCGATCTTGCCACCGACCTCGGCGTGGTAGAGGTCGGGGTACTGCGTGGCGGAGTGGTTGCCCCAGATGGTCATCTTCTTGATCTCGGTGACCGGGACCTGGAGCTTGGCGGCGAGCTGGGACAGCGCGCGGTTGTGGTCGAGGCGGGTCATCGCGGTGAAGCGCTCGGCCGGAACGTCGGGGGCGTGCTGCTGGGCGATGAGGGCGTTGGTGTTGGCCGGGTTGCCCACGACCAGGACACGGATGTCGTCGGCCGCGTTGTCGTTGATGGCCTTGCCCTGCGGGCCGAAGATGCCGCCGTTGGCCTGCAGCAGGTCGCCGCGCTCCATGCCCGCCGTACGGGGACGGGCTCCGACCAGCAGGGCGACGCTGGCGCCGTCGAAGGCCTTGTTGGCGTCGTCGGTGACCTCGATGCCGCTCAGCAGCGGGAAGGCGCAGTCGTCGAGCTCCATCGCGGTGCCCTCGGCGGCCTTGACCGCCTGCGGGATCTCCAGCAGGCTCAGCTTGACCGGGACGTCGGCGCCCAGCAACTGGCCCGACGCGATGCGGAACAGCAGCGCGTAGCCGATCTGACCGGCGGCGCCGGTGACGGTGACCTTTACGGGAGTCTGGGCCATGACCTTCCCCCACTCGTAGGATGAATTGCGACGTTCGGATGTTACCCGTCGACGGTCGCCGACCTCGCGGCGAGTACCTTGATCCGTCCGGAGGGCAGCGCGATCAGGGCGATCAGCGCCACGACGGCCCCGCTGACGGCGAGCCAGGGGACGACGTTCGCGGTCGCCGCCGCGTGCGCCGCGCTCAGTCCGCGCAGGGGCGCCTCCTGTCTGACGACGGAGGCGTAGAGCGTTCCGGCCAGGGCCAGGGCGACCGAGCCGCCGATCTGCCGGAAGAAGGTCAGGTTGGCGCTCGCGGTGCCGATGAACCTGGGCGGCACCGCGAACTGCACCGCGACGGTCAGGCCGGACAGCATCGGCCCCATGCCGAGGCCGAGCAGCGCCATCCATCCGGCGAGCAGGACACCCGAGGTCCCGGCGGTGATCCCGGAGCACAGCAGGGCCCCGGCCGCGATGAGGAACGCCCCGCAGATCAGCCACGGCCGGTAACGCATGCTCCTGGTGATGAGCAGGCCGGTGCCCGCGCTGCCCACGACCATCCCGAGCATGAGCGGGTAGATGCGCAGGCCTGACTCGGTCGCGCTCAGGCCGACGGACTCCTGGAAGTAGCGCGGCAGGAAGACCACCCCGGCGTACAGGCAGAACGCGGTGAAGAAGGAGGCGATGTTGGCCAGGGCGTAGGTGCGGACGCGGAACAGTTCGAGCGGGATGATCGGCGCCTGGGCCCGGCTCTCGACGAGGACGAACAGCGCCAGCAGCGCGACGGAGCCCAGGACGGGCCACAGCACGGGAGCGCTGGTCCAGGTGTGCCCGTCGATCCCCTTCTCGGTCAGGCCGATGAGCAGCACGCTGATCGCCACGCTGAAGACGGCGATGCCGAGGTAGTCGGGACGGGTGCCCCGTCCCTGCCCGGCGGTGTGCGGCAGCCTGGCGACGATGATCGCGATGAGGGCGACGCCGATGGGCAGGTTGACCAGGAAGGCCCAGCGCCAGCTCGCCTGGTCGGTGAACAGTCCGCCGAGGAAGGGCCCGGCGATGTAGCTCAACGCCATCACCCCGCCCAGGGCGCCCTGCACCCGGCCGCTCCTGCCGGGCGGGAACAGGTCGGCGACCAGTGCGAGGGACAGCGGCAGCAGCGCCCCGGCCCCCAGTCCCTGCAGAGCGCGGAAGGCGATGAGCTGGCCCATGTCCTGCGCCGCGCCGCACAGCGCGGAACCGACCAGGAAGAGCGTGACCCCGGTCAGCAGCAGGGGCTTGCGGCCGTAGGTGTCCGACAGCCTGCCGTACAGGGGGACGGTGATCGTCGAGGTCAGCAGGTAGGCGGTCACGACCCAGGTGTACAGGCCTGCGCCGCCGAGTTCCTGGACGATCCGGGGTAGCGCCGTTCCCACGATCGTCTGGTCGAGCATGGCCAGGAACATGCCGCCGAGTACGGCGAGCAGCAACAGCCCGTTCTTCGCGGGCCGGGTCTCCACGGGAGGATTCAATACGTCGGTAGACACATGTTGATGGTGACGTGTCAATCCTGACATGTCAATGCGTAGCTATGATGAGGACATGTCTCTCCGGATCGCGCTCCTGGGCCTGTTGACCGCCGCGGGACCCTCAAGCGGCTACGACCTGACCAAGCTCTTCGAGAGTTCGATCAGCAACGCCTGGCAGGCCCGGCACAGCCAGATCTATCCCGAGCTGAACAAGATGGCCGCCGAGGGACTGGTCACGGTCGAGGAGGCCGGACCGCGCGGCAGGAAGAGCTACGCGATCACCAAGGAGGGCTCGGCGGAGCTGCGCGCGTGGATGCTGGACGAACAGCCCTCACGCATGCACCGCAGTGAGACGGCGCTGCGCGCCTTCCTGCTGCCCACGATCGAACCGCACGAGGCCGTCGCGCTGCTGCGCGGGCAGGCCGAGGTGCTGGCCGCCAAAATGGCCGAGCTTGAGGCCATCCGCGCCAAGGCCTCCGTCTGGCGTAAGCCCGGTTTCGGACGGTACGCCCTTGATCTGGGCATCCGGCAGACCCGTCTGCTGCACGACTGGGCCGAGGAGACCGCGGCCGAGATCGAGAAGTCGGCCGGGCAGGACTGACCTCAGCCGCACCCGGCCATCGTGGGAAGGGTGTCCTCCCTGGTGGAGAAGTCCACCTTGGAGAAGTGACGGTCGAGCAGCCTGCTGATCGTGCCGTCGCGGTAGAGGCTCACGATCGCGCCCTGGACCGCCTTGCAGGTGCGCTGGTCGCCCTTGCGCAGGGCCACCGCGTAGCGCTCGTCGGTGAGCTTGAGCCCGACCACCTTGTAGCGGATGCTCTCGCGGTCGGCGAAGCCCGCCAGCACCAGGTCGTCGCCGGGGATCGCGTCCACGTCCCCGGCCAGCAGCATGTTCATGCACTCGGTGTAGGTGCTCGCGGCGACCAGGTCCAGGCGCTTGACCACGTCCTGCAGGGCGCCGACCGAGGCGCTCGCCCCCGGCTGGCAGAGCTTGCGGCCTTCGAGGTCCGCCACGGAGGAGATCGCCGAACCTCCCTTGACGAGCACGTCCACGTGCGCCACGTAGTACGGCCCGGCGAAGGTGACGGCGTCCGTCTTGTTGATCGAGTAGGTCGAGATGACCAGGTCGAGGTCCCCTGAGGCCAGCAGCTTCGGCCGTTCCTCGCGGGAGGTGCCCCTGAAGGTGATCCCGCTCGCCGGCACGTCGAGCTTCTTGGCGATCGCGGTCGCCAGATCAACCTCGAACCCCTGCCAGGTGCCTTCGTTGTTCAGCGCGACGCCGGGCAGGAAGTCACGCATGCCGATGGTCAGCCGGTGGGTGCTCGCCGCCTTGTCCACGACCGAGGAGAAGGTCTTCGGGCTCGGCGTGACCGGCGTCAGGGTCGACTGCTGGACGCGTCCGGCCAGTCTCGGCAGCCAGCCCGAGAAGTAGGCGACCGCGCCCGCTCCCGCGACCAGCAGGACGGCCACCGCCGCCGCGATCCAGCGTCCCCGCGAACGCCGCCGGGGCTCCGGGGCGGAGGCCTGGTTCGCGACCGTCGCCTGCCAGTTCGGCGGCTGCTCGGCGTACCCCCCGGACGGGCCGTAGGCGGGCTGCGCCGGCCCTGTCTGATGCTGGGCCGGCCGCTCGCCGTACACCGGGAACCGCTCGGCCTGGGACCACTCAGGCTGGGACCGCTCGGCCTGGGGACGTTCGGGCTGGGACCACTCGGGCTGGGACCGTTCGATCTGGGGGCGTTCGACCTGGGACCACTCGGTCTGAGGGCGCTCAGTCTGGGACCGCTCGGGCTGGGGGCGGTCAGCCTGGGGGTGCTCGGCCGACGGGATCCGCGGGCGGGAGATCTGGGAGAGCGAGGACTGCGGGGGGCGCGGGATCTGCACGGTCGGCGGCGACTCGGAGACGGGCATCCTGATGGGGTTGGTGGCGTCCTCGGGGCCCGCGACCTGCGCCCCCTCGTTGAGCACCGCGGGCGAGGCGTTGACGGTCTCCGGGTGGCCGAGCAGGCGCAGCAGGATCTGGTCGGCGGAGGGGCGCTCGCCGGGCGCCTTGGACAGCGCCGCCGCGGCCACGCCGCGCAGCGGCTCGGGCAGGTCGCCAAGGTCGACCTCGTGGTTGAGGATGCGGTTGAGCACCACCGCGATCGAACCGCCCGCGAACGCCGTCTCGCCCGTCGCGGCGAAGGCGATGGTCGCCCCCCATGCGAAGACGTCCGTGTGCGGCCCGACGTCGCCCCCGGAGACCTGCTCCGGGGCCATGTAGGCGGGGGTGCCGATGGCCCTGCTGGTGATCGTGCCGGTCGAGTCGATGACGCGGGCGATGCCGAAGTCGACGACCCTGGGCCCGTCGGCGGCGATGAGCACGTTGTCCGGCTTGAAGTCGCGGTGCACGATCGCGGCCTGGTGGATGGCGGTCAGGGCGGTCGCGGTGCCGACGGCCAGGCGCTGCAGCGCGGTGCCGCGCAGCGGCCCCTCGGCCTCGACGACCTCCCGCAGCGACCTGCCCTCGATGTACTCGCTGGCGATGTAGGGGGTGTCGCCGTCCAGGTCGACGTCGATCACGCCCGCCGTGCAGAAGGAGGCGACCCGGCGGGCGGCTCGCGCCTCCCTGGCGAAGCGGGACCTGGCGATCGTGTCGCCGGAGAACTTCACGTGCAGCAGCTTGATCGCCGCCCGTTCCCCCTCGGGGGTCTCGCCCAGGTAGACGATCCCCTGGCCGCCCTCCCCGATCCGGCCGACAATGCGGAACTGCCCGAGCTGGTGCGGTTCCCCCGCCCCCAGCGGCGCGATCTGCGGCATCATCGTCCTCACGATCCGGTGACTCCCCGACCAGCCAAACTTTACGACCCCGCGCCCCCATCTCCGTCTTGTACGGTCTGTGGCGGGTCATCTGGACACGCCGACCTGCCCGATTACCGACAAACCACCCCAAGATGGCGCGGCACGCGCTTAGATCGCTACCGTTGACCGTTCCTTCAGTCAAAGCGGAGCCAATCCTTGATGCGCCGATACACGGGTTATCGCGACTTCATCCAGCGCGATCAGCGTCTCCTGGTCGGTACGGCCCTGCTCCTGACCGGTAGCCACGACCAGGCCTTGCGGCTCGTCCTGTGGTCCCTGCGCTCCGTCGGGCTGAGCTGGCCCCCGACCCTCTGGGAGAACCCCACCGTTCACGCCCAGATCACGATGTACCGCCGCTATCTGCGGCGGCCCGTCACGACGAGGGCCACGGCCCTGCTGCGGCTCCCGCCGGTCCGGCGGGTGATCGCCGTGGCGTGCCTGCACGACGGCAGGACCCCCGAGGAGGTGGCCACCGCCCTGGGCCTGTCCCGGGAGGCCGTGGAGACGGAGGTCTCCGAGGCGGTGACCACCCTGGCCAAGGGCGACACCAAGCGGCTGACCACCAGGCTGGCCGCCACGGCGGCCGAGGCGTCGGTCCCCGACCTCGCCGTCAGGTCCGTGCGCGCGCTGCGCCGCCGCCGCGTCCGGGGGGTGCTCCTGACCACGGCCGCGGGCCTGATCCCGGTGGGTCTCATCGCCTTCACCCTGCAGCAGGGGCAGGTGTGGAACTCCGCGCTCGGTGAGAGCAACCAGATCGCCTCGGCCGGGGTGGGGTCGGCCGTGGGTCCCGGCCCGCAGGCCTGGCAGACCCCCCGTACGTCGTTCACGATCCGCTACGCCGTACCGGACAAGTGTCCCGACGACGGCGCCTCGACCGACGGCAGGCCCGCCCCCTCCCGGGCGGGGAAGGTCACCTGCGCGGGCTGGACGCTGAAGCTGGCCGGGGGCGACGAGGGCCGTCCCGCGCTTGAGTCGGTCGAGTGCGAGCGTCCCGGCCACTGCGAGTCCACCGTGAAGGTGCCCGACGCGGCCCAGCATCTGGCGCACGGCGACGACTGGAGCTACTGGAGCCTGTCACCCGCGGTCAGCGGGGACGGGCGGCGTATCGCCTATCTCAGCGCCGCGGAGGGCCGTTACGTCGCCCACGACCTGAGCAGCGGCGAGAAGAAGTACCTGTCGCCGGTCCTGGCCCCCTCCGACACCGAGACGGGGACCGGGGTGAGCGTCTCGCGCGACGGCGGCTTCTTCGTCGTCGAACTGAACGGACGGCGGCTGCGGACCGACTTCGCCACCGGCGCCACGACGTCGCTGCCCGCGGGCCAGACGACGGCCGCGGAGAAGGCGGCCGACTGGATGCGGCAGACCTACCGGGTCTGGCGTGACTCGCCGAGCGGGAGGTTCACCGCCGCCGTCAAGCCGGGCGGGGACGACAGCGACCGCCTGCACGTCATCGACGCCAGGACCAGGAAGGTCTTCAAGGACCTGCCGATGCCCTCGCTGGGCGACCCCACCTCCGCCGAGGTCGTCGGCTGGGCGAACGTCCGCGAGGTCGTCGTCAAGCTGACCGACAGGCGGACCGGGGACCTGCTCGGCTTCTTCAGGGTCGACGCGATCACCGGACGGCTGCACCGGATCGCCGGGCTGCCGGACGGGGACTCGATCGTGCTCGGCGACCTGACCGAGCCGTGAGCGCGGCCTCTGGTTTCCCGGCACGGGGGAACGCTTCCTGCGCGTTCGTGGCACGGAGGAAGGAGAGGGGCCGCCGTGACGGCGACCCCTCCGCGTGGGGAACGACCTCTCAGGCCATCTTCCTCTTGAGGTTCTCGTCCAGGGCCCCCAGGAAGTCCTGGGTGGTCAGCCACTTGGCGTCGCCGCCGACCAGGAGGGCGAGGTCCTTGGTCATCTGACCGCCCTCGACGGTCTCGACGCAGACCTGCTCCAGCTTCTCGGCGAAGTCGATCACCGCGGGGGTGTTGTCGAGCTTGCCGCGGTGGGCCAGGCCCCGGGTCCACGCGAAGATCGAGGCGATCGGGTTGGTGGAGGTGGGGTTGCCCTTCTGGTGCTGACGGTAGTGACGGGTCACGGTGCCGTGAGCCGCCTCGGCCTCGACGGTGCGGCCGTCGGGGGTCAGCAGGACGGAGGTCATCAGGCCCAGCGAGCCGAAGCCCTGGGCGACGGTGTCGGACTGGACGTCACCGTCGTAGTTCTTGCAGGCCCAGACGTAGCCGCCCTCCCACTTGAGCGCCGCGGCGACCATGTCGTCGATCAGACGGTGCTCGTAGGTGATGCCCGCGGCCTCGAACTCGGCCTTGAACTCGGTCTCGTAGACCTCGGCGAAGATGTCCTTGAAGCGGCCGTCGTAGGCCTTGAGGATCGTGTTCTTCGTGGAGAGGTAGACCGGGTAGTTGCGGGCCAGGCCGTACCGCATGGACGCCCGCGCGAAGTCGCGGATCGACTCGTCCAGGTTGTACATGGCCAGCGCGACACCGCCGCCGGGGAAGTCGTAGACGTCGAGCTCGATCGGCTCGGAGCCGTCCTTCGGGGTGAAGGTGAGGGTCAGCGTGCCCTCGCCGGGGACCTTCAGGTCGGTGGCGCGGTACTGGTCACCGAAGGCGTGACGGCCGACGACGATCGGCTTGGTCCAGCCGGGCACGAGCCTCGGCACGTTGGACATGATGATCGGCTCGCGGAAGATGACACCGCCGAGGATGTTACGGATCGTCCCGTTCGGGGACTTCCACATCTTCTTGAGACCGAACTCCTCGACCCGGGCCTCGTCCGGAGTGATCGTGGCGCACTTGACGCCGACGCCGTACTGCTTGATCGCGTTGGCGGCGTCGATCGTCACCTGGTCGTCGGTCGCGTCACGGTGCTCGATCCCGAGGTCGTAGTACTTCAGGTCGACGTCCAGGTAGGGAAGGATCAGCTGGTCCTTGATGAACTGCCAGATGATCCGGGTCATCTCGTCGCCGTCAAGCTCGACGACGGGACCCTCTACCTTGATCTTGGGCATGCGTGTGGTTCCCCTTCTGAACTAACACTGGCCAGACAGTCCTTGAGGCTCACTGGCCGTTGAGGCTATCGGACGGGTTTGACCGCCCTGCGACGCCCCCTGTCATCTGCCATATCGCGGCATGAGCCACGGATACTGCAACAACAGCGATCCCACCATCAGCGCGATGCCGAAGATCGCCAAGGTGACGGCGTCGGTCGCCTTGCGGCGTACGGCGAGCCGCCCTCCCCCGCCCAGGCGCAGCAGCGCGCCCAGCGCCATGACGGCGCCGAGGGCGAAGCCTCCCCACTCGGGGTCGGCCAGCACGGCGAAGACCACCGCGAGAACCGCGCCGGCCAGGACCACGGGGTACGGTCCCCACCGTTCCCTGGGGACACCGCCCGCGTTCACCGTTCGCCTCCGCGCCCGTTCTCCTGCGTTTCCCGTGTCCGGCTCATCGCTCGTCGATCGGCTTCCACTTCTGGTCACGCTCGCCGACGTACTCACTGTCCGGGCGAATCAGACGGTTGTCCGCGTGTTGTTCGATGACATGTGCGGTCCATCCTGACATGCGACTGACCGAGAAGACGGGAGTGAACAGGTCGGTCGGGATACCGAGATAGTGGTAAACGGTCGCCGCGTAGAAGTCCACGTTCGGGTAGAGGCCCTTCGTCTCGAAGACGACCTCCTCCATCTCCTTGGACATCCGGTAGTAGGTGTCGTCGCCGGAGGCCTCGGCGAGCTCCCGCGACATCCTGCGCAGGTGCGTCGCGCGCGGGTCCTCCGTCTTGTAGACCCGGTGCCCGAAGCCCATGATCTTCTCGTGGGCGGCGAGCCTGTCACGCACGGACTGGGCGACCGAGGCCGGGTCCAGCGCCTCAAGGGTGCGCATGACCTGCTCGTTCGCGCCTCCGTGCAGGGGGCCCTTCAGGGTGCCGATGGCCGCCACGATGGCCGAGTGCATGTCCGAGAGCGTCGCGGCGCAGACGCGGGCGGCGAAGGTCGAGGCGTTCATGGTGTGGTCGGCGTGCAGGACCAGGCAGGTGTCGAAGATCTCGACGGCGTGCGGGTCGGGGACCCGGCCGGTGATCTGGAGCAGGAAGTTGGCGGCGACGCTCAACTCGGGGTCGGGCTCGGGGATCTCGGCGCCGGTCCTGGCCGCGTGGTAGCGGGCCACCAGGATCGGCTGCTGGGCGGTGAGCCTGGCCGCCTTGCGAAGGTTGGCCTCCGGGCTGTTGGAATCCTTGTCCGGATCGTCGCCCGAGGCCAGCGAGACCAGCGTGCGCAGCGCCTCCATGGGAGCCTGCTTGTCCGCGATCTCCGGGATGTTCGCCTCGGCGAGCGCGCCGAGCGTGCGCCCCCTGACGAGTTCGGCGCCGTAGTCGGCGAGTTGCTCCCTGGTCGGGAGGCTGCCGTGCTGGAGCAGGTGCGCGGTCTCCTCGAAGGTCGTACGGCCCGCGAGATCGTGGATGTCGTAACCGCGGTAGAAGAGACGACCGGCCTGTCCGTCGATGTCGCTGAGCGCCGTGGACGCGGCTACGACATCTGCGAGACCTTTTGTGGGCTTGTCCGCCATGACTGTTTCCTCCGCTTTTCTTCCAGCGAAGTCTACCTGTGAGCAGGACAAACCTTCCCAAGAGGTCAAGGCCAATTTCACGTGGGATTCTCCTCACGGCAAAGGCGATTCCCCTTCCCCTCGTTTGGGTAAGCCGCAGCTGTAGGAATAGTTACGGCGGGCTACCTGGGGAGGAACTGCCGTGGAGGGGCCGTTCATACGCATCGAGGACACAGGCGAGGTTGTCCCGTTGCGCCCCGAGATCACGACGATCGGGCGTGGCCGGGGAGTAGACATCCGGCTCAACGATCCAAGTGTTTCCCGGCTGCACGCGGAATTCGTCCGGCGCGGCCCCTACCTGTATGTCGTTGATCTGGGCCTGTCCCGCAACGGCACACGGGTTAACGGCAGGCCGATCGCGAGAAGGGTGCTCGACGACGGCGACGTCGTCTCCTTCGGCGCCGCGAGGGGCAGGATAGGCGGGGTCCCGCGCGAGGACTTCGCCCCAGAGGTCGAACTGCGCCGCGCAGCGGCGCCCGAGCTGACTCGCCGGGAGGTGGACGTGCTGACATCACTGTGCCGTCCAGCCCTCTCCGACGAGGCGTTCGTCGCTCCCGCGACCGCGCGGGAGATCGCCGACGACCTGGTGGTGACCGAGGCCGCGGTCAAACAGCATCTGCTGCGGCTGTACCAGAAGTTCCGGATACCCGAGGGCACCAACCGCCGAACGCGGCTGGCCAACGAAGTGGTCGCCCTCGGTCTGGTCAGGCCGACTCCGGTGGTGCCGCCGCAACGCGCGGCGGGTCCTCCGGAGCCGCAACCCGCGACCACGACGGCCAACCGCCGGGCCTCCTAGCCCGCGACCGGTGTCCCGCCCCCGGGTCTGGGGCAGGGTGTTCCGTCGGCACGAGCGTACGGTGTGCCTCCCTCCGGCACACCGTGCTCCGTCATGTCCGCAGCCTTCTTCGGGGCGGCGTGACCGCGTCCCGCGTGACCTTCGGACCGGGCCCGCGCGGCCCTTCACGGCCGGGACGGCACGGCCCGCCAGAAACCGGCAAAAAGTGACAGACCACGGCGAGTGTCGGCCGCTCAGTGACGATCTCCTGACCGGCCCCGCGTTCGCCCGCGAACCGGCCCAACGCGCTGACCAGCGGATTCGCGCTCATCTCATGGCCCTTTCCGGCCGCGGAGCCCGGTACTGACGACCGGATCGTCCCCTTGATGACAGGTTCAGTGACATGAGCGCTGTCATAAGTGTCTTTTTCCGCCTATGCCCCAAGAAGCACCATTCAAGTGCGGAAACGACCGCTTGACGTGAAGGAGCGAGGAGAGGCATGGGCAAGTACGATCACCTGTTCGTCCATCACATGCGGGACTGCGCCGACGACCTGGTGAACGAGGGCGCCGCCGCGGGTGGCGAGCGTCCGGCCAACATCGGCGACCCCTTCGGACTGATGCGCTCCATCGATGTGGACCTCAGCACGGTCCACATGGCCTACAGCTGGATCAACCCGACGACGGAGCAGGTGCACTGGGTCAACGACCACGAGCACACCTACGACGAGGTCCTCATCTGGATGGGCAACGACCCCGACAACATCCACGACCTCGGCGCGGAGCTGTACCTCGACATCGAGGGCGAGCGGCACACGGTCAACACGACCGGCTCGGTGTTCATCCCCGCGGGCACCCGGCACTGCCCGCTCGGGTTCAACTACGTGAACCGCCCGTTCACGTTCATCGCGCTGTCGCTGAACCCGTCCTACGCCTCGGACGAGAACGTGCCGCGCCACACCTGATCGGTTGGGGGGCGGCGTGGGCCGGGTGGAGACTCTCCACCCGGCCCACGCCCGTTCATGGGACGTCACCCGGAGCGGGCCCGGGGACGAGAACGGGCCGGGCGGAGAGACTCCGCCCGGCCCGCTTCCGTTCACATCTAGGCCTCCGGGACGGGACCCCTCCCCGCACCGGTCTCCCGCAGCGCCGCCACCAGCTCGGCCAGGTCCTCCCGGGTGAGGCTGAGCGATCCGGCGGGCAGCCAGCCGTCCACCTGCCCCGGGTTACGGGCGCCGACGATCGCCGCCGTCACCCCCGGCACCGTCGTCGTCCAGGCCGCCGCCACCGCGCCGACCGGCACCCCGTGGCGCTCCGCGATCGGCCGCAGAGCCTCCTGGAGCGCCAGGTTGCGCGACAGGGCCGGCTCCCTGTACTCGTCGTTGCGCGAACGCCAGTCGTCGGACGGCAGCGCGGCGGCCCGCTCGGCGGTGAACGTGCCGGTCAGCAGACCGGCCGCCATCGGGCTGTAGACGATCACTCCGGTGTCGTGCTCGGCGCACCACGGGATCACGTCGGCCGCCGAGTCACGGTGGATCAGCGAGAGCGGCGGCTGAAGGGTCTCGACGGGGCCGACCGCCTCGCACCGTTCCAACAGCTCGACGTCGAAGTTGGACACCCCGGCGTGCCGGACCTTGCCCTCCTTCACCAGTTCGAGCACGGTGCCCCAGGACTCCTCGATGGGCGGGCCCTGCGGGTCGGGGGCGTGGATCTGGTACAGGTCGACGTGGTCGACGCCCAGGCGGCGCAGCGAGTCCTCGCACTCACGCCGGATCGACTCCGGGGTGAGGTTCTGGCTCTCCACGCCGTTCTCGTCCCAGACCAGGCCGCACTTGGTGAACAGCAGCGGCCGGTCGGCGGCGGGCAGCGCGGCCACGGCGCGGCCGACGACCGTCTCCGAGTGGCCGAAGCCGTACACCGCCGCCGTGTCCACCCAGTTCACCCCGCCCGCCACGGCGCGGTGGATGGCGGCGATCGAGTCCTCGTCGGACTGGGAGCCCCAGCCCATCAGCCCCGGGCCGCCGGTGACCCAGCTGCCGAAGCCGACCGAGCTGATCTCCAGCCCGGTACGGCCGAGCCGGCGGAATTCGTTGATGGACATCAGTGCTCCGTGTGGTAGGGACGCGTCGCCTCCGGGCTGACGACCGGCAGCACGACACGGGAGAGGTTGAGGCCCGCGTGATGGATGTTCTGCAACGCGCTGATCATCTCGGTGGACCTGCCGGGCAGCTCACCGGTGTTGGGGTTGCGGTCGAAGTGCGGGAAGTTGCTGCTGGAGATCTCCACCCGGATGCGGTGCCCCGGCTGGAACACGTTGCTGGTCGCGCCGAGGTCGAGGTGGTACTCCACGATCTCTCCCGGGACGACCGGGTTCAGCCCGGCCTTCGGGTCGCGGTGGCTGGCGCGCAGGATGCCGTCGGTGATGTTGCGGGCGTAGCCGCAGGGGCCGACGTCGACCAGCTTGGCGGTCCAGTCGGTGTCCAGCGCGGAGGTGCTGGCGTGCAGTACCACCGAGACCGGGCCGGTGACGTCCAGCGGCTCGCCGAGCGGCTCGCTGGTGTAGACGAGCACGTCCTCGCGCTCCTCGATCGGACGCTGGTCGTAGACGCCGCCCTTGGTGTGCACCGGGCTGCAACACAGCGAGCCGCCCAGCGTGGGGACCGGGTTGCGCGGGTTGTAGACGTAGCTGTCCGGCGGCTGCTCCGCACCGGGCCTGTCCCTGGACAGGCGTCCGTCGCCGTGCAGCGTGTTGGCCCGGCCGCCGCTGTGCAGGTACCAGTCCTGGTAGTCGGTGCCCGGCAGCGGCCAGGAGTCGGCGACCCGCCACTGGCCGGCCCCCATGGCGTACAGCAGCACCGGCGGGTCCTCCCCCGCCGAGTCGCCGCCGTCGCGCAGCCACCGGTCGAACCAGCGAAGCTGCAGGCCGTCCACGTCGAGGGCGCCTCCGGTCGAGCGTCCGCCGAAGTTCCACGAACCGACCGGGTTGCCGCTGAACAGGCCCTCGTGCGGCCACGGCCCGACGAGCAGCCGCTGCCGGTCGCGTACCGCCTCGCCGCCCTCGGCACGCATGCCCGCGAAGTTCGCCAGGGTGCCGCCGAGGAAGGTGTCGTACCAGCCGCCCATGTTGAACGCGGCCACGTTGATCTGGGGGTAGGCGCGGGAGACGTCGAGCCGCTCCCAGAACTCGTCGTAGGTGGGGTGCTTGAGCCACTCCCGGTAGTACGGCGCGACACCGTCGAGGTAGGGGTGCTTGTCCAGGGGCAGCGTCAGCACCGTGTCCTGCAGGTCGTCCAGGGCGTCGGTCAGCGCCCCGCGCACCTCGCCGGAGACCGAGGGGTCACGGGCGGCGTTGTGCGCGGCGAGCGAGAGCGTCCAGCCCAGGCTGAAGCTGAGCTGGAACGCGCCACCCCGGTAGACCCAGCCGTGGTGGTAGCTGGAGGCCGTGACGTTCGGGGCGATCGCCTTCAGCGCCGGGTGCCCGGACATGGCGGCCTGCCACTGGGTCACCCCGTCGTAGGAGCCGCCGAACATGCCCACGTTGCCGTCGCACCAGGACTGGGAGGCGACCCAGTCGATCGAGTCGTAGCCGTCCTCGCGTTCGTGGACGAACGGTGTGAACCGGCCCCCCGAGGCGCCCCGGCCCCGGGTGTCCTGCATCACGACGGCGAAGCCGCTCGATGCCGCCCGCAGCGCGAGCGTGCCGTACATGCCCAGGCCCGTGCGGTCATACGGCGTGCGGAAGATCAGGGCGGGGCAGCGCTGCCCGACCGGACGGTAGATGTCGGCGCGCAGGACGGTGCCGTCCCGCATCGGGATGGCGACCATCCGGTCGACCGAGAGCGACTCAATCATTCTTCTTACCCAGCCAGTGGTCGAGAACGTTGCGGGTGATCCTGGAGATCCCGTTGTCGTAGCCGTGGGCCGAAAGCCCACCGCTGTAGGAGATCGAGCCCGTGGCGAACACGGAGCCGCCGCCACGGGTGTGGAAGTAGACGATGTCGGAGCGGACCTCGGGATCCTCCGATCCGCCGTGGCCCGGGTGCGTGCCGCTCAGCTCCTCCACGGCGAACTGGTAGCCGTCGAGCAGTCCCTCTGAGGTGGCCAGCACGACCGCCTCGGGCGGGCTGCCCAGCGAGAGGTCGTAGCGGTCGATCTCGCCGCCGGCCGAGCCTCCGCCGTCCAGCCCGGAGTCGCCGAACACCTCGGGCACGCCGTCCAGCAGGTGCTTCAGGTCCTCGGGCACGGCGTCGGGGCCGATCCGGTAGCGGCCGGAGGGGCCGCTGCCCTGGGCGCTGAAGCCGACGCCGAACACCTTCTGCGGCGGGCGGCTGCGGTTCATCCACAGGCCGCCGCGCTCACCGGTGGTGGCGTGGTGGTGCTCGCCGGTCTGGGCCTGCCAGCTCCTGGTGCCGTTCTCACCGCGGCGCAGCTCCATCACGTGCGGCAGCTCGGGGTGGAAGGAGACCACCCAGTAGTAGCCGTTGCCGCCCAGGTAGGCGAAGTTGCCGCCGCCGTCGACGTACGTCTCGATGGCGTCGATCATCTGCTCGGTGGCGTACTCCGGGTGGCTGCCGCTGATCACCCCGGCGTAGGGGCGCAGCAGGTCCACGCCCTCGGCGTGCAGGTCGTGGTCGGTGATGACGTCGAAGGAGTAGCCGAGCTCGGTGAGCCAGTCCAGGAAGTACAGGTCGGAGGCCAGCATGAACGGCGACAGGTGGACGCGGAAGCCCGGCGCCAGGGTGAGGATCGGGCGGCTCCACGAGATGTAGCTCACGCCGCTGCCGTCGGTGTACCTCGCGTAGGCCGAGTGCCCCAGGTCGTAGCGGTGTTCGAGGAACACCGTGCCGTCGGGGACGACCGGCACGTGGCCGAGACCGCGCTCGTTGGAGTAGGCCAGGTAGGTCGCGGTCGGCAGGAGCAGGGCGAGCCTGCCGGTGGCGGTTCCCGGGCGGGGACGCACCACGAACGGGATGCCCCGCTCGCAGGAGCCGTCGGCCGCCGTGACCTGCAGGGCGTAGACGCCGCTCGGCAGGTCGTCGGGGACGGTGAACTCGTGGCTCGGCTCCCATCCGGCGTCGGCCAGGGAGTCCTCGTGGAAGTGGATCGCGGCGTATCCGCGCGGGTCGGCGGCGTAGTGCTCGATCCGGCCGGTGAAGTGACGCCCGGTCACCCCGCGCACCGGCAGGTTCACCAGCCTGCCGTCCAGGCCGGGACGGCCGACGCACGGCACGACCAGCGACGCCGCGGTCTCCCCCGGCTCGAAGGACCAGCGCAGCGGGGCGTCGTGGTCGTCGGAGACCGCGACCACCAGCGCGGCCCTGGCCAGCGGGTACGGCCACACGCCGGGCCGTTCGATCTTGCCGTTGTAGTGGTCGTCCTCGGGGGTGCGGGCCGCGAACAGCAGGTCACCGTGCTCGGCCGGGGCGAAGCCGCCCTCGACGTCCTGCTCGGTCACCTGGGGCCGGTCGTCGACCACGATCGGGCTCACCCGGCTGTTCACCCCGGTCACCAGCGGCCGGGCGACCAGTGTGGCGCGCCCGGTCTCCGGGTCGTAGGAGGCGGCGACGCCGTACCAGCGGTGCAGGGGGAGGGGGGTCTCGGCGTGGACCGCGCTCTCGCCGGAGCCGTCGCCGAGCCAGAGGGTCAGCCGCCCGGTCTCGTCCAGGCCGAGCGCGTAACCGCGCGGGCCCTCCTCCCAGCGGGACACCACGACCTGCGGCCTGCCTGTCACGCAGGTCGGGTAGATGTAGGCGGCGACGGTGAAGCCGTCCGCGCCCGTGGTAGCGCCGTGCGGGTCGCGGACGGCGATGTGCGAGCCGAGCCGTACCCGCTGTTCCCGGCCGGTGTGGCGGCCCTGCCAGACGTCGGGCACCTGCTCGATCCGGACACCGGGGCTTTCCGGGTTGTCGTCGGTGTGCCGCACCCGGACCAGTTCGGTGGTGTACTCGGCGACCTGTTCGGCGCTGACCATGAACGTGATCCGGTCGCCGGGGGCCGCGCTCACCCGGTCGGCGTAACCGAGCAGGACCGGTCCCTCGTGCCGCAGCTCCGGCCCGTCGATCGCGTCCTGTGAGGGCTCTCCCCAGCCGAAGACGTCGAACAGCTCGCGCCGCAGGCCCGCCTCACGTGCCTCGTTGAGGCTGGTGAACTCCCGCCGGTCGGCGAGCCGGTAGGTCTCGCCGCGCCGCGCCGGAGGGCGGACCAGCCGCCAGACCTCGCGCCTGGTCTGTTCGTAGACGGACAGGCGCTCGGTCGCGGCCCGCTGGCCGAGGAAGTTCGCCAGCAGACTCAGCGGCTCCCGGTGAACCGCCTCAGGATCGTGGATCCACGCGGTCACCAGGTCCTCGGTGATCAACGAACGTAGCTGCTCGACGCGGCGTTCGGCGAACCGCGCCCTAATGCCCACAACTGAGGATTCCATGACTTAACGCTAGGCAGCAGGTCGCGGCACATATAGCTCGTCAGGTCGGCGGCCCTGTCACTGAACGGAGGTAATCCGCGGCGCCGGCGCGCCTGCGGAACTCTCCCGGGCTCGTTCCGGTCTCGCGCTTGAAGAAGCGGCCGAAGTACGACGGGTTGTCGAACAGCAACCGCTGGGAGACCTGGGCGACGGTCAGGTCGGTGTGCCTGAGCAGCCGCTTGGCCTCGACGGTCAGCGCGGCCCGGATGATCTCCGCGGGCCGCTTGCCCGTGGTGCGTTTGACCACGTCCGCCAGGTGCTTGGGGGTCACCCCGATCCGGCTGGCGTAGCCGCTGACACTCTGCTCGTACGGCAGTTCCTCGCTCACCAGCCGCAGGTAGCGGCGGGCCAGCGCGGTGCCGCTGTCCTCCTCGACGGTACGGACGTCCGCGCCCCGGCTGAACCTGCGCATCTCGACCAGCAGGATGTGCAGGTACGCCTGGAGCACCGAGACGTCGGTGCCGCCGGGACGCTGGTACTCCCTGACCAGCGCGGCCAGCAGCGTGGTGACCGGCTCGACCTCCTCGGGGGCCAGGTGCAGGGCGTGCCCGGTGCCCAGCGGGTCGAGCGCCAGGGACCGACGCGGGGAGACCCGGTCCCCGTACTGGGGAACCAGGAACTCCTCGACGAAGGTGACGATGTATCCCTCAAGAGGGGTGTGGCCCTCCCAGAACTGCACCTGACCTGGGGCGACGAAGTACATCGTCATCGGGGTGACCTTGTACGGCACGAAGTCGATCACGTGGGTGCCCGTGCCGCCGGTCACGCACACCAGTTCGTAGAACTCGTGCCGGTGCGGGTAGGGCGCGGACGACCAGGGCGCCAGGTCGGCGAACGACCCGATGGCGAAACCGGGGGCCCCGTCGCCGATGAGGGGGTCGTCGAAGCTGTGGGTCGGGAACGAGACGGGAGAGACCGAGGTGGATGACACAGACGAGATGGACGACACAGACGGCATGGCGGCTCCCAGTGTCACTGACGCGAACTTGCGGTGCCCTCGGCTTCCGGTGAAACCGAGGAGGCTTCCGGTGAAGCCGGGGAAGAGGGGGTGATGCCCGGGTTGGCCGCCAGCAGGGTACGGGTGTAGTCGTGCTGCGGCTCCGTGGCGAGCTTCTCGGGGGTGGCGACCTCGATCAGCCTGCCGTTCTTCATCACCCCGACCCGGTCGGCGACCGAGAGGATCAGGCTCAGGTTGTGGGTGATGAACAGGTAGCTCAGGTTGTGCTCGCGGCGCAGGTCCAGCAGGAGGTTCATCACCTGTCCCTGCACCGAGACGTCGAGCGCGGAGGTGGGCTCGTCGGCCACGATCAGCCGGGGCTCCGGGGCGAGGGCTCGCGCGATGGCGACCCGCTGGCGCTGCCCGCCGGAGATCTGCCCGGGGAGCTTGTCGATGATCGCCTTGGGCAGGCCGACCTCGTCGATCAGTCGCTCCACCCGGCGGCGCAGGTCGGCGCCGCGCAGGTCGGTCAGCTCGCGCAGCGGCTCGGCGATGATCCGGCCCACGGTGTGGCGCGGGTCCAGCGAGCTCTGCGGGTCCTGGAAGACCAGCTGCACGGTACGGCGGAAGGCCCTGACGTCGCCTTCCAGGCCACGTGAGGTGTGCCGCTGGCCGTCCACGGTGATCGTGCCCTCGGTGGGGTGGTCGAGCGCCGAGACGATCTGCCCGAGGGTCGTCTTGCCGCTGCCCGACTCGCCGACCAGACCGAAGAACTCGCCCGGCCGGATGTCCAGGCTGACCCCGTCGACGGCGGGCATGCGCTCGCGGCGGCGCAGCCTCAGCAGGCCGCCGGCGCGGCCGCTGCGGGTGACGAACTCCCGGCGGACGTCGTCGATCACCAGGAGCGGTTCGGTCCGCGCCTCGGCCCCGGCCTCGGTGGCCGTGACGACGGGCGAGGGCAGGGCGACCGGGCCGGCGCCGGGGTTCCAGCAGGCGACCTCGGCCTGCCGCTCCACCACGGCCGTTTCGGAACGCTCCACACGCTTGATCTCCTCCACCGGAACGGTGACGAGGGCCAGCGGCGGTTCCTCGGAACGGCAGCGGTCCCCCGCGTGCGAGCAGCGTGGGGCGAACCGGCAGCCGGGGAGCTTGGCGCCCGCCTCGGGGACGGAGCCGACGATGGACGGCATGCCCCGGGTGTGGCGCACACCCACCTGCGGCACGCACTCGACCAGGGCCCGCGTGTAGCGGTGCCTGGGCGAGCTGAGCACCTCCGCCGCGGGCCCGACCTCGACCAGGCGGCCCGCGTACATCACCGCGATCCGGTCGGCGATCTCCGCCGCCACACCCATGTCGTGGGTGATGAACACGCACGCCATCTGGTGTTCCTGCTGCACCGTACGGAACAGGCGCAGGATCTCGGCCTGGGTGGTCACGTCCAACGCGGTCGTGGGCTCGTCGGCCAGCAGAAGATCAGGGCTGGACATCAGCGCCATGGCGATCATCACCCGCTGCTGCATCCCGCCGGAGAGCTGGTGCGGGTACAGGTTCGCCACCCGCTCGGGGTCGGGGAAACCCACCTCCCCCAGCAGCTCAAGCGCCCTGGCCTGCCCCTGCGCACGAAGGTCACCACGACGTGAGGCGGCGTCGGCCGACCAGTAGGCCTCGCCGAGCTGCACACCGATCCGCTGCGCCGGGTTCAGCGAGTCGAGCGCCTCCTGGAACACCATTCCGATCCGCCGGCCGCGGAACGACCGCATCTGCGTCGCGTTCAGTGAGGTCAGGTCGACGTCGTCGAGCCGGACCGCGCCGGTGGTCCGCACCGGGGCGACGAACTCCAGCAGGCGGATGATGGACAGCACGGTGACGGTCTTGCCGCTGCCGGACTCGCCGACGACGCACAGGGTCTGTCCGGAATCAAGGCTGAGGGTGAGTTCGTGGACCAGGTCGGTGGTCACCTCGTCGGAAAGTACTCCAACGGAGAGGCGGTCTATCTCGAGTAGTGACATGGGTGTCATCCTTTCCGTCGGCCAACCTGACCTCGGGTCGGGGATTCTGCACCTCAAAGCTGCCGCTTAACAAGGCTGTGGGCACAGTGTGCCGATCGGGAACGGCGTCTGTCCACACTCATGGGCACAGGTTGGCTGATTTCGCATGAGTGACATAAAAGCCGACATCGACGCCTATCTTGGACGGGCGGGCCGGGTTACGTTCTCCGCCACCGACCCGCGGAAACAGGCGCGAGGAGCCGCAATGGATCGCACCGGACAACGTCGCAAACCCAAGATCATCGCCCTCGTCACGGCAGGGCTCTTGCTCTCGGCTTGCGGCACTGCCACAAAGTCCCCATCCACCCCGGCCACCCCGGCTGCACAGAGCGACGCGGGACAGCCCGCGCGAGGCGGCAACCTGACCGTCCGCCTCGCCCAGGACCCTGGATCGCTGGACACGGTGCAGAACAGCAACGCAGGAACCAGCTATCTCGGGCACGAGATCTTCGAGTCTCTGGTCGCCATCGACGCCAACTACCAGCCCCAGCCCGTGCTGGCCGAATCTTACAAGAAGAGTGATGACGGCCTGACCTACACCTTCACCCTGCGCAAGGGCGTCCAGTTCTCCGACGGCTCGCCGCTGACCTCGGCGGACGTGGTGGCCTCCATGCGCTACTGGGTGGAGAAGGGCAGCTACGCGGGCTCGCTCAAGCCGGTGCTCAAGGAGATCACCGCGCCCGACGAGGGCACCGTGGTGTTCTCCATGAAGGCGCCGTTCAACCTCGTCGCCCTCATGGCCTCCAGCCACGGCAGCGGCATCCGCAGGGCCGCCGACGTGGCCGCCGCCGGAGCCACCGGAATCCCCCAGGACCACTCGATCGGCACCGGGCCGTACAAGCTGAAGACCTGGACGGCGGGCCAGGAGATCGTGCTGGAGCGCAACGACAAGTACAAGCCGCCGGCCGGTGAGTCCAGCGGGTACGCCGGAGCCAAGGGCGCCTACCTGGACACCATCACCTACAAGGTGATCGCCGACCGCGACGCCGCGTTCAACAGCCTGCAGACCGGGCTGCTCGACGTCTCCGAGCCGTCCTACGACCAGTACGACCAGATCAAGCAGAACCCCAACCTCAAGATCGGCGTCGAGGGCGCCGCGAACGTCCAGTACATCGCGCTCAACCACAACTCCGGCTCGATCTTCTCCAAGCCCGAGGCCAGGGACGCGATGAACATGCTCGTCGACAAGAAGGCGATCATGGACTCGCAGGGCGTGCCCGACCTGGTGCTGCCCAGCAACGGCGCGTTCGCCACCCAGACCAACAAGGCCATGTACTCCGAGGCCGGCAAGGCCAAGTGGGACCAGCACGACCCGGAGAAGGCCAAGCAGATGTTCGCCGCCGCGGGCCTGCGCCCCGGCCAGACCATCCGCATGATCACCACGGACGAGTTCCCGCAGTTCAAGGACGCCCTGGTCATCATCCAGGACTCGCTGAAGAAGATCGGGATCAACGCGACCGTCGAGAGCTACGACTTCGCCACCCTGATCGGCCGCAAGAACAACCAGCCGAACAGCTGGGACGTGCTCGCGCTGATGGACGACGCCAACCCGCCCGTCCCGTCCTACAGCGACAACGTCCAGGGCATGGACAACATGGGTTACCCGAGGGACAAGCTCGCGCCCCTGCTGACCGCGTACAACGCGGCCAAGACGCCGGAGGAGCAGAAGCAGGCGATCGACAAGATCCAGGAGTTCACCTCGCAGAACCTGCCCACGCTGACGCTCTACCACGCCAGGTCCTACGTGGCCTACAACCCGAAGGTGCAGGGCTATGACGGCTGGGGCCTGGAGTTCGCCAACACCTGGCTGGCGAGGTAGCACCTGATGCTGGGGGTCATTCTGCGCCGGTTGCGCGATCTGGTGATCGTGCTGTTCGTGGTCGGCACCGCACTGTTCTTCCTGCTGCGCTCGATCCCGGGTGACCCGGCCGCGGTGCTCCTGGGCACCAAGGCCAGCCCGGAGCAACTCGAACGGCTTCGCCAGGACCTCGGCCTGACCGGACCGCTGTACGAGCAGTATCTGCACTGGCTGGGCAACGTGCTGAGCGGTGACTTCGGTACGTCGATCAAGTACAACCTCCCGGTCCTGCAGATGATCTTCGACAACATCGCACCCACGCTGACCCTGGCCATCCTGAGTACGGTGATCAGCTTCATCCTCACCGTGCTGATCGTCACCTGGGTCACCGTGGCGCCGCACAACCGGGTGGCCCGGCTCGTCAACCGGGCCACCCAGTTCGGGCTGGCCCTGCCGGAGTTCTGGCTCGCGCTGCTGGCGGTCTACCTGTTCGCGCTCACCTTCGGCTGGTTCCCGACCGGCGGCTACACCCCGCTGTTCGAGGACCCGGCGACCGCGATCACCCAGCTGGCGTTGCCGGTCGCGGTGCTCGTCGTCGGGCAGACCGCCTTCCTCACCATCACCATGGAGGAGAGCGTGCTCGGTGAGCTGACCCAGCTCTACCTGCGTACCGCGCGGGCCAAGGGCGTCGGCGAACGGCGGATCATGCTGAAGCACGTGCTGCCCAACTCCATGCTGCCGGTCCTCACCACGGTGGGCCTGAACTTCGCCTCGCTGATCGGCGGCGTGGTGGTGATCGAGAGCATCTTCATCATCCCGGGCCTCGGCACCACACTGCTCGGCGCCGTCTACGCCCGGGACTTCCCGCTCATCCAGGGGGGTGTCATGTTCATCGCGTTCCTGTTCGTGCTGATGAACCTGCTGGTCGATCTCGCCTACGCGCTGATCGACCCGAAGGTGCGGGTGTCGTGACCGCCGACCTCGCCACCGCGCCGACCGTGACGGCCCCCACCCGGGTCCGCTCGTTCGTCCGGCGAAACCCCACGCTGATCGTGACGGGCGGGCTGCTGATCCTGATCACCCTGGTGGTCATGGTGCTCCCGCCGTTCCTGCCCGACCCGAACGCCGCCGACCCGGTGAACCGGTTGCTGCCGCCGTCGGGTGAGCACCTGATGGGCACCGACAAGTACGGCCGCGACCTGTTCGCCAGGTGGGCCTCCGCCGGTCGGGTCTCCATCGGGATGACCATGCTGATCACGCTGTGCTCGGTCGGGCTCGGCACGTTCATCGGCCTGGTCGCGGGCTACTTCGCGCGGGCGGGCACGGTGATCATGCGGGTCGTGGACGCCTGGATGGCGTTCCCGTCGATCATCCTGGCGATCGTGTTCGCGGTCGTGGTCGGTCCCGGCATGATGAGCGAACTGCTCGCCGTGACGATCATCTTCACCCCGTACACGGCCCGGATCATCCGCAGCCGTGTGCTCGGCCTGACCACCCGCACCTACGTGAAGGCGGCCAGGGTGTCCGGCATGGGGCCGTGGAAGACCCTGGGCGTGCACATCCTGCCGAACACCCTGCCGCTGGCCGTCGTGCAGTGCGTACTGCTGTCGGCGGGCGCCATGCTCATCGACGGCTCGCTCAGCTTCCTCGGTCTCGGCATCTCACCACCCACCGCCACCTGGGGAAACATGGTCGCCGACGGGCGTACCTACCTGCAGACCCACCCGACCATGGTGATCTTCCCCGGCCTGACCATCGCCCTGTTCGTGTTCCTGCTGAACCTCACCGGTTCGGCGCTGCGCGCCTTCGTCGATCCTCGGGCGAGGATGCTGCTCGACCAGCAGCGACGACAGCGGCGGTCGCGCCGGTGAGCGCAGGCACACATTCGGGGGAAAGCCACCCGGTGACCGCGTCCAGGCGAGGCCACCCGGTGGGTCACACGTGAGCGCGGACGGCCCACCGGCCGTCCCGCCTCCGATCGCCCGGACCCGCAGGCTGCTCTTCACCCTCGGAGCGCTGTCGACGTTCGGCCCGCTGTCGATCGACCTCTACCTGCCCGCGTTGCCCGCGCTGGCCCGCCAGCTCGGGGCCTCCGACGGCGCCGCCCAGTGGAGCATCTCGGCCTGCATGATCGGCCTGGCCGTCGGCCAGCTGTTCATCGGCCCGCTCAGCGACCGGATCGGCCGCAGGCGCCCGCTGTTCGCCGGGGTGGTGACGTACACGGCGGCGTCGTTGCTGTGCGCGGCGGCGCCGTCGATCGAGACGCTCATCGTGCTGCGCCTGGTGCAGGGACTGGCCGGATCGGCCGGGATGGTCGTGGTCGAGGCCATGGTCCGCGACCTGTACGAGGGCCGGCAGATGGCCCGCATCATGTCGCTGCTGATGCTGATCGGCGGATTCGCACCGATCGTCGCCCCGGTCATCGGCGGGCAGCTGCTGTACGTCGTCGACTGGCGCGGCCTGTTCGTCTTCCTGGCCGCGATCTCCGCGGTGCTGCTGCTCGTGGCGTTCACCCTGCCCGAGACGCTCCGCTCCGAGCACCGGCACTCGGGGGGCATGGCCCGGGTACGGGAGGGCTTCTCCGCGGTGGCGGGCGACCGGCTGTTCGTCGGCTGCACCCTGGGGTCGAGCATCGGCAGCATCGCGCTGTTCATCTACATCTCGTTCAGCGCGTTCGTGATCGAGGACGGCTACGGCGTGAGTCCGCAGGTGTTCTCCCTGATCTTCGGGATCAACTCGGTCGGCCTGATCCTGGGCGGCTGGTTCAACGCCCTGCTCCTGCGCCGCTTCACACCGGAGCGGCTGCTCGTGCCCGAGGCGCTGGTCGCCGTCGTGACCGGTGTCGGTACGGCCGTCGCCGCGGCGCTGCACGCGCCGCTCTGGGTGTTCCTGACCTCGCTGTTCTTCACGATCATGTCGGGCGGACTGGCCTCGCCGAACGCGACGGCGCTCGCGCTGGTCCGTCATCCGGCCAACGCGGGCACGGCCGCCGCGCTGCTCGGCAGCACGGGCTTCCTGTTCGGCGCCCTGTTCGCCCCGCTGGCATCGCTCGGCGGCGCCGGCGCCATCGCGATGACCGGCGGGATCGCCCTGGCCCGCATCGGCTCCTGGCTGGCGTACGCGCTGGTGGCCAGGCCGCGTGCGAACCACACCCCCGAGGCCGCGCCACAGCCGTGCGGTTCCGAACCGAACCCGTGACCGCTGTTCGCCGGATCCCGGCACCTCGACGACGAAGAAGTGGAGGCCTCCGGGGAACAGCTCACGGGCGGCCGGGCCGGGCTGCGGCTCACCGATGACGGAGAGCCGGAACCCGGCGTTCGTGAAGGCGTCGGTCACCGCGTGCAACGGTTTGCGCCGGCACCCCATCGGGACGGTCCGCCCGCCGAACGTCCGGTCGAAGGAGTAGCCGGTGGTCGCGAGGTGGTCGGGCCGGGGGCCCTGGATCGTGTAGGCCACGAAGGGGTGGTCGACGCGATCAGCCGGCCGCCGGACCTGAGCACCCGCCGCAGCTCGGCCGGCGCCGGCCCCCGGTCCCCCAGGTGGTGCGGCACCGGCGACGCGATCACGTCGTCGAACGGCAGGCGCTCGCGCGGGTCGGCGACGTGCGGGGCCACGTCGTCACAGTGGGCCCTGGGCGCCCTGGACCTGACGTTCCGCGGCCTCGACGACGTTGCTGAGCAGCAGCGCCCTGGTCATCGGGCCGACACCGCCGGGGTTGGGGGTCAGGAAGCCCGCGACCTCGCCGACCTCGGGGGCGACGTCACCGGCGATCTTCCCGTCGACCCGGGAGACCCCGACGTCGAGTACGGCGGCGCCGGGCTTGACCATGTCGGCGGTGATCAGGTGGGGCACACCCGCGGCGGCGACGACGATGTCGGCGCGCCTGACGTGGGCGGCCAGGTCCTGGGTGCCGGTGTGGCACAGGGTGACGGTCGCGTTCTCCGACCTGCGGGTCAGCAGCAGACCCAGGGAACGGCCCACGGTGATGCCGCGCCCGACCACGGCGACCTCGGCGCCCTTGAGCGGCACGCCGTACTCCCGCAGCAGCAGGACGATGCCGTGCGGGGTGCAGGGCAGCGGCGCGTCGACCATGTGCACGAGACGGCCCAGGTTGATCGGGTGCAGGCCGTCGGCGTCCTTCGCCGGGTCCATCCGCTCGATCAGGGCCAGGGCGTCCAGGTGCCGGGGAAGCGGGAGCTGGACGATGTAGCCGGTGCACTCGGGCGAGGCGTTGAGCTCGTCGATGACGGCCTCGACCTCGGCCTGCGTCGCGGTGGCGGGCAGGTCCCTGCGGATGGAGGAGATGCCGACCTCGGCGCAGTCACGGTGCTTTCCCGCCACGTAGATCTGGCTGCCGGGGTCGTCGCCGACCAGGACGGTGCCCAGGCCCGGGGTGACGCCACGCTCCCTCAGCACGGCCACCCTGGCCGCGAGGTCTGCCTTGATCTTGGCCGCGGTGGCCTTGCCGTCCAGAATCTGCGCGCTCATGGCGCCAATCCTTCCATGAAGTTCAGCCGCGGCTCGCTTGCCTGCGCTCGATGATGCGGCGGGTGAAGGGGATGTACTCCACAGCCTTGGCTCCCAGGTAGGCGGCCCCGAGGGCCACGATGACGAGGAGCACGGGGCTCTGCCAGAACCCATTCATGATCACGAAGGCGTTCAGGAAGGAGCCGAGCAGGGGCATGGGAGTCTCCACGGGCGCGATGGACGAGATGCTTCACCTTAACCGGGCTTTAAACCCTTTTTAGCCGAAAAATCCTGTCCGTCCCGCCACGTTCCTGTCTCTGGTGCACGGCTGCCCCACGGATGGCGGCAGCCGTACGACCTGGGAAGATCTTGAGACTAGTGGAAGAAGTGCCGGGTGCCGGTGAAGTAGAGCGTGATCCCGGCGGCCTCGGCCGCGGCGATCACCTCGGGGTCGCGGATGGAGCCGCCCGGCTCGACGACCGCGGTGATCCCGGCGGCGACGAGCAGTTCGAGGCCGTCGGCGAACGGGAAGTACGCGTCGGAGGCCGCGACCGACCCCTTGGCGCGCTCACCGGCGCGGGCGACGGCCAGCCGTGCCGAGTCGACCCGGTTGACCTGCCCCATGCCGACGCCGACGCTCGCGCCGCCGGAGGCCAGCAGGATCGCGTTCGACTTCACCGAACGGCTGGCCCGCCAGGCGAAGGCCAGGTCGGCCAGGACCTCCGGCGAGGCCGCCGCCCCCGCCTTGAGCTCCCAGGTGGCGGGGTCGTCACCGGGGGCGTCCACCCTGTCGGTCGTCTGCACCAGCAGGCCACCGTCGATCCGGCGGAACTCGGCCTTGTTGTCCGGCCCCTTCGGGCAGGCCAGCAGACGGATGCTCTTCTTCGCGGTGAGCAGCGTCAGCGCCTCGGGAGTGAACGACGGGGCCACCACGACCTCGGTGAACACCTCGGCGATCTGCCCGGCGAGCTCCTCGGTGACCTCACCGTTGACCGCGATCACCCCGCCGTAGGCCGAGACCGGGTCGCAGGCGTGCGCCTTGCGGTGCGCCTCGGCGACGTCGGCGCCGACCGCGATGCCGCAGGGGTTCTGGTGCTTGATGATCGCGACCGCGGGCTCGGCGAAGTCCCACGCGGCCCGCCACGCGGCGTCGGCGTCGAGGTAGTTGTTGTACGACATCTCCTTGCCGTGCAGCTGCTCGGCGTTGGCCAGGCCGTCCCGCTGGCCGGAGTAGAGGGCCGCGCCCTGGTGCGGGTTCTCGCCGTAGCGCAGCGGCGTCCTGAGCGTCCAGGCCGCGCCCATGTAGGTGGGCCAGGCGCCCTCCTCTGCGGCGTAGACGTTGGCGAACCAGGAGGCGACCGCCGTGTCGTAGGCGGCGGTGTGGGCGTAGGCGGAGGCGGCGAGACGACGGCGCTCGGTGACGGTGAAACCACCGGCCGCGACCGCGGCGAGCACGTCGCCGTAGACGGCCGGGTCCACCACGACCGCGGCGGTGCCGTGGTTCTTGGCCGCGGCGCGGATCATCGCCGGGCCGCCGATGTCGATCTGCTCGACGCACTCGGCGTCGGAGGCACCGGAGGCGACGGTCTCCTGGAACGGGTACAGGTTGACCACGACGAGCTCGAACGGCTCGATCTCCAGCTCTTCGAGCTGCTTGACGTGGGCCGGGTTGCCGCTGTCGGCCAGCAGGCCCGCGTGCACCCTCGGGTGCAGGGTCTTGACGCGGCCGTCCAGGCACTCGGGGAACCCGGTGAGCGACTCGACCGGGGTGACGGGAACACCGAACGAGGCGATCGTCGCGGCGGTGCCGCCGGTGGAGACGATCTCCACGCCTGCGGCGTCGAGTCCGCGGGCCAGCTCCTCCAGCCCGCTCTTGTCATACACCGCGATCAACGCGCGCCTGATGGCGATGCGGGTCACTTCGTGGTCCTCCTGTTTTGTTCAGATTTTCCGGCCGTCCGGCTCATCCGCCGGATCGTCCGAGACGTACGGTCCGTCCGGTCACCGTCCAGCCCTCCCGGGCCAGCCTGCCGACGGTCTCGACGAGCAGCCTCCGCTCGACGACCTTGATGCGCTCGTGCAGCGTCTCCTCGTCGTCGCCGTCGAGCACGGCCACCGCCTCCTGGGCGACGATCGGCCCGCTGTCCACCCCGGCGTCGGCCAGGATCACCGTGCAGCCGGTGACGCGGACGCCGTAGGCGAGGGCGTCGCGGACACCGTGGGCGCCGGGGAAGGACGGCAGCAGCGCGGGATGGGTGTTGACCATGGTGAAGGAGGTCGTGGACGGCTCACCGAGGATCTTCATGAACCCGGCGAGGATCACCAGGTCGGGCCGGTGCTCGGCGATCCTCTCGGCGATCGCCCTGTCCCACGCGGCCCGGTCCTCGTGGTCGGGCAGCCGCTCCACGAAGGTCGGCACTCCCGCGCGCTCGGCGCGGGCCAGTCCTTCGATGCCGTGCCGGTCGGCTCCGACCGCGACGATGCGGGCCCCGTACGCCTCATCGGCCGAAGCGTCCAGCAGGGCCTGTAGGTTGGTTCCAGAACCGGATACGAGGACCACAAGCCGAGCGGCCTGGGATGACACCGACGCACTCCTTTCGGACGGGACTCACGCCGCTGCAAGGGTATCGGCCTGTGCGCTCGTACGACGCAAGGAGGTCCGTTGACGTCACCCGTCCAGGCACGGCCTGCGGAAAGCGCGGGGCGCAGGGCGCTGTGGCTCGCGTTCGCCTCCGTGGTGATGACGTTCCTGCTCCCTCTCGCCGGCCTTGTCATGTCGATATTCGCGCTGGTCGTCTCGATCCGCGCGATCCCCGCCCTGCGTTCGGTCTCCAAGCCGACCGGTACGGCCGTCGCCGGGATCGTCCTGTCGGCCCTGGCGCTGCCGATCTCCCTGTCGATGGCGGCGATGCAGCTCTATCTCAGTGACGAGCTCTCGGCCTACGCCAACTGCCGCGCGGGGGCGGGCACCGTCGCCGCGCAGCAGGACTGCGTCCAGCAGCTCGAACAGGCGCTGCAGAAGAAGATGCCCTTCCTGCAACCCGGCGACATCCGGTTCCCCTTCACTCCGTAGGAACCCTCACGGCCACAACCCGGTCAGCTCAAGGGCCTGCCCGGGTGAGGTGGCGTGCCGTACGCCGGGCAGCGGGGCGCCGTCGCGGTCGAGGACGCGCCAGCCGCCGAGCTGGACCACCGGGGCGCGTCCCCCGCGCATGGTCAGGGCCAGCTCGGACAGCGTGCCCCACGAGCCGCCGACGACGATCACGGCGTCCCCCGAGTTGACGACGACGGCGTTGCGCGCCTCGCCGAGGCCGGTGGGGATCACGACGCTCAGGTCGGGGTTGGCCTGCCACCGGTCGGCCCTGGACAGGACGCCGACGACCGTCCCACCGGCCGACCGCGCCCCCGCCGCGACGGCGGCCATCACGCCTCCGTAGCCGCCGCAGACCACCACCGCGCCCCGCTCGGCCAGCAGCCTGCCGACCTCGCGCGCGTCGGCCTCCTCCTGGGGCGTGCAGTCGCCGGGACCGCAGACCGCCACCTGAACCGCCATCGCGCTCCCCCGTCGTCGCCGCGCCCGCCCCGGTACGGCCCCGTGGCGTAGGCAAAGTGTCCCCCGCCGGGCGGTTCCCGTCAGCCGAAGACGCTGAAGGTCTCCTCGGCGCGGCCCCGGGTCGCGTACATCTCCCAGGCGGCGTCGGCGAGCGCGTCGGGGTCGAGGGTCATGCCCGCCACGGGGCCGTACCGCTCCGGCTGGGAGGAGACCATCCCGTGGATGTCGCCGCGTTCGACGACACCGCCGATGACCAGGCAGCCCGCGTAGACCCCCGTCTCGGTCAGGGCCGTGTTGAGGGTCACCGCGTAGGTGCGCAGGGCCGCCGACAGGATCGCCAGGTTGCCGAGGGCGGGCATCGGCATGACGGCGCTGAGCCCGGTGGCGAACAGCAGGCCGCCCTCACCGCGTTCGATCATGCCGGGCAGGACTCGCCGGGTCACCTCGACGGCGGGGTAGGCCCACTCCATCGCCCGCCGGACGTCCTCCGGCCCGGCCTGGAGGATCGGGACGGGGTGGGACTCGGGGTCGGTCGAACCCGGCCCGTAGTAGACCATCCCGACGGGGCCGTGCCGTTCGACGACCGTGTCCAGGACGGACAGCAGGCGGTCGTGGTCGCGCACGTCGGCGGTGAACGCCTCGGCCCTGATCCCGGCGTCGGCGAGCGAGGAGACATATCCGGCGTGTCTGGCGTCGCTTCTGGACACCAGGACGACGGGGTGGCCCTCGCGGCCGAGCCGGTGCGCGATGGACATGCCGAGGCCGGGCCCCACTCCGATGACGACCGCGACTCCACGTGAAGCGGACATGGCTGCGCCTTCCTTCCCCAGATAGGTTGAGGGAACCCTCAGTTTAAAAGTTGAGGGAAGCCTCAATTTCTTGCGAAGGTACCATGAAATCGAGGCTTCCCTCGACTTTTCGTGGGATCCGCACTTCGAGGGGACTGACGACACATGGCGCTCCAAGCCCGGCCTGCGAGGCCGCTGCGTGCCGACGCCGTACGCAACCGCGACAGGTTGCTGGCAGCCGCCAAGCAGGTGTTCGGCGAGCGCGGGCTCGACGCGCCGCTTGAGGAGATCGCCCGCAGGGCCGAGGTCAGCATCGGCACGCTCTACAACCACTTCCCCACCCGGGAGGCGTTCTTCGACGCGATCCTCCCCGAGCGGCTGGCCGCCCTGGAACGCATCGCCGCGGCGGCGATGGCCGACCCCGACCCCTGGCGCGGCTTCACCGGCTTCCTTGAGGGGCTGTTCGCGCTCCAGGCCGAGGACCAGGGACTGAACGACGCGATGGCCCGGCGGCTGCCGCTGAGCGAGGGGGTGCTCGCCTCCTGCCACCAAGGCTTCGAACTCGCCGGTCAGGTCGTCGAACGCGCCAAGGAGAGCGGCACGCTGCGCGCGGACTTCGAGATGCGGGACCTGCCCCTGCTGGTCTGGGCCATGTCCCAGGTGATCCGCGAGTCGATGGGGGTCGCACCCCAGGCCTGGCGGCGTTGCCTGTCGTTCTTCCTTGACGGCCTGCGCGCCGAGACCGCCCACCCGCTCCCCGTCCCCGCCATGGCCGATGAGCAACTCGACGCGATCAGACTGCGGACGACGCCGGGGAGCTAGGACGACGGGGGCGCGGCGGCAAGCACTTCCCCAGCAAATGCCGCCGCGCCTTTTGCGCACGATCCAACCGCGAGGGCCGAATCACACTCCCCAGGGGAGTACCCACAACCCACTGGTTTTCCACAGATTTCCTAGTAAACGTCCTATACCGGCCATCCGGCCTTGGTGTCAGTCGCGGTCCCAGGCGTAGGGGTCCAGGTAGATGACGTGGCCGCCCTTGTCGTCCGACTCGTCGACGATGTCACGCCGGGGTGGGCGCGGAGGCTCCCGGTCGACCGGTTTCGACGGGCTCTCCGCGGCGGCCGAGGCGTGCTCGTCCTGCCAGTCGTCCCTGATGACCGGGATCGGCTGGGTCTCGCACTCGGTGGCGTCCAGCCAGTGGCCGGGCAGCCTGCCCAGCTCCTCGGGATCGGCGAGGCCGACCTTGCTCGCCACGGTGCCCGCGGCCTTGGCGATCTTGACACCCGCCTTGCGGACCGGGGCGGTCGCCGTACCGACCCTCTCGGCGGCCCTGGCGACGGCGGTGTTCTGACCCCGGAAGATCAGCCACCAGTTGGCCAGTCCCGCGGAGATCCCCGCGGCGACACCGACCTCCAGGGTGACCGAGAGCATCACCTCCCAGGCCGCGGGGCCGACCATGGTGAGCCGTGTGCCACCGAGCGGACCCCCGGACAGCGCCGCCAGCGCCCCGGCCACCGCGCCCGTGAACAGCCCGCAGGCGAACCCCCACAGCGGGGCGCCCTCGTAGGTCGGCGAGGGCGCGATCCTGACGCTCAGGACGCCCGCGACCGCCCCCGCCGCGAACGGCAGCGCGACCACCACCATCACCCACGCCGGAGTGGGACCGGCCTCGGGAAGCGCCCCCAGGATCGGCAGGCTGGGCACGACGCCGAGCTGGACCCCCGTCGGGGCGACCAGCGTCCCCGCGCCCACGGCGAAACCGGGGCCCGCGGTGTAGGCCATGCCCCAGACGATCGCGTTCGGTAGGTAGAGCACCTGGATCAGCAGGAGCAGCAACCCCCCGACGAAGCCGGGAGCCAGGATCTCCGACAACGCCCTGACCTGCGAGAAGTTCGCCACGAGCGCGCCGGTCACCAGGACCGTGCCCGCCACGAGCATGATCCCCAGCGCGGCGGCCGAGCTGATCAGGGCCGCGCGCAGGCGCTCGGGCAGCAACCTCAGCATCGCCCGCCACGGCCCGATCGCCCTGGCCGTGGCCAGCGAGCCCGCGGCGAAGGCCAGCAGCAGGTGGCTGAGCAGCGTCTCACCGATGAACGGCTGGGTGACCTCGTTGTCGGTGATCAGCGCGATCACCCCCGCCAGCAGCGCGTACGGCGCCGCCAGTGAGACACCCGCCTGGGCGACCAGCACGAGCTGCGCCCTGCGCCGGGCGTTGGCCTCGTCCTTCGGGCTGTTCTTCGGCAGTCTGGCGGGCATCCTGAGCCGCAGGTCGGCGTCCCTGGTCATCCAGACGCCCGCGCGGTAGAGCAGGAAGGCGGGCAGGACCGTCAGCCCCAGGGGAAGCAGCCCGATGACCCCGCCGGAGATGGAGAACCCCGCGTGGTGGGCCACCAGCCACAACTGCGCCGCCGTACGGAAGACCCCGGGCAGGCCGCTGCTGAACGCGCCCCTCGGGGAGGCGATCCAGCCGACCAGGGTGAAGGTGGTGAGCACCGCGAGACCCACGCCGAGCGTCCACACCGCGGCGAGCATCCCCGAGACGGGAAGCGGCCTGCGGACGTCGTCGTCGTCACCAGTGACGCCGGGCAGGGGGATACGGCTGAGGACGTTCCGGGGAGCCGTCCGTAGCTGGTCGAGAAGGGCCGTCACAATAGTCGATGGTCTCAGGATCTTCCACGGGGAAGGCACTCATCGCCCCGCGTGTCGCGGCGCCGTACGGGCTGATGTGCGTCCGGGGTGTGCGAACGGCCCCGCCCGGCCGACAACCCCACGCGGCCGGGAACCTCGCGCGTCCGATGATCCACGCGGCCGGGGACGCCGGAAACAGGGAAAGGCGCCCGTCGAGGACGGGCGCCTTCACCTGTGGCCTGCCGGGATGTCCTAGCGGGCCTGCATGACCTCGCGCATCAGGCGGGCGGTCTCGCTCGGGGTCTTGCCGACGCGCACGCCGACCTTCTCCAGAGCCTCCTTCTTCGCCTGGGCGGTTCCGGCCGAGCCGGACACGATCGCGCCCGCGTGACCCATGGTCTTGCCCTCGGGGGCGGTGAAGCCCGCGACGTAGGCGACGACCGGCTTGGTCACGTGCTGCTCGATGTAGGCGGCGGCGCGCTCCTCGGCGTCTCCGCCGATCTCACCGATCATCACGATCGCGTCGGTCGCCGGGTCGTCCTGGAAGGCCTGGAGGGCGTCGATGTGCGTGGTGCCGATGACCGGGTCGCCACCGATGCCGACGGCGGTCGAGAAGCCGAAGTCACGCAGCTCGTACATGAGCTGGTAGGTCAGCGTGCCGGACTTGGACACCAGGCCGATACGGCCCGCGGTGGTGATGTCGGCCGGGATGATGCCCGCGTTGGAGGCGCCGGGGGAGGCGATACCGGGGCAGTTGGGGCCGATGATGCGGGTCTTGTTGCCCTTGGCGACGGCGTAGGCCCAGAACTCGGTGGTGTCGTGGACCGGGACGCCCTCGGTGATGACCACGCAGAGCGGGATCTCGGCGTCGACGGCCTCCTTGACCGCGTCCTTGGTGAACGCCGGGGGCACGAACACGACCGAGACGTCGGCGCCGGTCTGCTCGATGGCCTCCTTGACGGTGCCGAAGACGGGCAGGCCCTCGTGGACGGTCCCGGCCTTACGGGCGTTGACGCCGCCGACGACGCGGGCGCCGGAGGCGAGCATGCGGCGGGTGTGCTTGGTGCCCTCGCCGCCGGTCATGCCCTGAACAATGATCTTGCTGTTCTCGGTCAGCCAGATAGCCATTACGCACCTACCGCGGCGAGCTCGGCGGCGCGCTTGGCCGCATCGTCCATCGTGTCGACAAGCTCGACGCCCTTGAGGTTGGCGTCGGCGAGGATCTTCCGTCCGAGGTCGGCGTTGTTGCCGTCGAGACGGACGACCAGGGGGCGGCTGACGGCCTCGCCGCGGCTCTCCAGGAGCTGGAAGGCGGACACGACGCCGTTGGCGACCGCGTCACAGGCGGTGATGCCGCCGAAGACGTTGACGAAGATCGACTTGACCGAGGGGTCGGAGAGGATGATCTCCAGACCCGCCGCCATGACCTCGGCCGAGGCGCCGCCGCCGATGTCGAGGAAGTTGGCGGGCTTGGGCTGGCCGGGGAAGGCCTCGCCCGCGTAGGCGACGACGTCGAGGGTGGACATGACCAGGCCCGCGCCGTTGCCGATGATGCCGACGCTGCCGTCGAGCTTGACGTAGTTGAGGTCCTTGGCCTTGGCCGCGGCCTCAAGCGGGTCCTCGGCGGCCTTGTCCTCGAAAACCGAGTGCTCGGCCTGGCGGAAGGAGGCGTTGTCGTCGAGGGTGACCTTGCCGTCGAGGGCCTTCACCTGGCCGTCGGCGGACAGGATCATCGGGTTGACCTCGACCAGGGAGGCGTCCTCGTCGACGAAGGCGGCCCACAGCTTCTCGATGAGCTCGGCGGCGCCGTCGAGCGCGACCTCGGGCAGGCCGCCCGCGACCGCGATCTCACGGGCCTTGGCGCGGTCGACGCCGTCCAGCGGGGAGACCGGGACCTTGGCGACCTTCTCCGGGGCGGTGTGCGCGACCTCCTCGATGTCCATGCCGCCGGCGGCGGAGCAGATGGCGAGGAAGGTACGGTTCGCACGGTCGAGCAGGAAGGAGAAGTAGTACTCCTCCGCGATCGCGCTGGCCTCCTCGATCAGGACCTTGTGGACCGTGTGGCCCTTGATGTCCATGCCGAGGATCTGGGTGGCCTTCTGCTCGGCGTCGGCGGCGTCGTCGGCGACCTTGACGCCGCCCGCCTTACCCCGGCCACCGGTCTTGACCTGTGCCTTGACGACGACACGGCCGGTCAGCTGCTCGGCTGCCGCTCGTGCCTCCTCCACGGTGTGCGCGACGATACCGCGCGGCACCGGGATGCCGTACTCCGCGAAGAGCTCCTTCGCCTGATGTTCGAACAGGTCCACGAGGGTCCGTCCTTGCTTGTGCGGCTGGTGTACAGAATGTGGGCGGGCCGGCTCCTCGCTCTCATGGGGGAGCCCGGCGTCTTTGCGCCAAAGAAGCCTAGCCTCCCGAGGGGCGTGGCCAGGTCACCGGGTCCTCGCGGACGAAAGGGCCCTCTTCGCGCGGGACGGAATCATACGCGGGACGGGATCGCGCTTCGCACCCAATCGACGATCTCCTGGGTGGTCGCTCCCGGGGTGAAGACCCGGGCGACCCCCATGCGCTCCAGCTCGGGCATGTCCTCATCGGGGATGATGCCGCCGCCGAACACCACGATGTCGCTCGCGTCGTTCTCCGCCAGCAGCTCGATGACCTTGGCGAAGAGTGTCATGTGCGCCCCGGACAGGACGGAGAGACCGACCGCCGCGGCGTCCTCCTGGATGGCGGTGCGCACGATCTGCTCGGGCGTCTGGTGCAGGCCGGTGTAGACGACCTCCATCCCGGCGTCCCGCAGTGCCCGCGCCACGATCTTCACGCCCCGGTCGTGCCCGTCAAGGCCGGGTTTGGCGATGACCACGCGAATCCTCGACTCGGCTTCCATGCAGACCTCCTTGTCCGCGCTCCACGCGCTACGGAAGAGCTGTTCGCAGCGTAACCGGCGATGCCCCGCCGGATTTCACGGGACCACCGGAAATCTCGACACATTCATGATCATTGTCTGGAATGATGCCTTTCCCTCCCCTTGTGAAAACTGATGTACAGGACGGTGAACCCCATGAGGCGATGGATCGCCCCGCTGGCCGCGGCGCTGCTCGCGCCGGCGCTGACCATCACGGCTCCGGCCGCCGCGCAGGCCGCCGCCGTCGACCCGGTGAAGGCGCTCAGGCAACGGCTGGCGTCCTGGGACGGCGTCCGCATCGCCGAGTCGGGCCAGGCCCCCTCGGCGGGCGGCACCCTGAGCTCGCGCCGCACGGGTGTCCTGCGCCTGTCCCCCTCGGGTCTCGCGGGCCTGGACGTCGTACGGCGGGACGTCTCAAGAACCGTCTCCGGCGGCAGAACCGAACTGCGCGCGGAGCGTGTGATCACCGTCGGCGGGGTGAACTACACCTCCTCCCCCCGTTTCGCGGACCGGCTCCCCCACGGCAAGGCCTGGGTCAGCGACACCCGCAGGAACACCCGCTGGGAGGTCCTCCTCGGCGACCAGGCGGTCAACGCGCTCGAACCCTCAACCCTGGGCCTCCTGCTTCGCACCGCGAAGGACCGCCTGCCGTACAAGGGCGGTGTCCAGTACCGGGGCACGGTCACCCTGAAGCGGTTGTACGACGCCTCCCCCTCCTTCAGGGAGCGCCGGGGCTACACGCTGCCCGTCGAGACGGGCCGCCTTTCGGTCGGCTGGCGGCTGTGGCTCGACACCCGCGGGCTGCCCACCCGCCTGGTGACCAAGGACCCGCACGGCAGTGACGACATCCGCTACACCGGCTGGGGCACCGGGATCGTCGTGACCGCCCCGCCCGCGGACCAGGTCGTCGACGCCCGTCACCTCGGCTCAGGCGCCGCGATCGAGCGCACGCCGAACTCCCCCGCCGAGGGGGCCAGGTCGGGTGCCGGACGCGAGGACGCGCCGTCCCCCCGAGGCGACGCCGGGACCTCCGATGTCGAGGCCCCCGTCGTCGATGCCCCCGTCGAGAACCGGGAGTCGGCCGTCGGCGCCTCCGGCCGCGGTTGACGACCGCCGGGCTCACCGGATCTCGCGTGCAACCGCGGAATCCATAAAGGCGGAAAGCGAATCACGGCCGCCGAATGCCCGGCCGTTCTCTCCGAGCAGGCCTTTCGCATATCGCCTCCGGTGGCATTCCCGTCCGTCTCGGTTGGACGCCGCGTCCCGCCCGGTTCGGCGCCGCACTCGCCTGTCGGACGCCACGCCCCGTCACCGCCCCGCCGCCCCGCTCCGGCCGCCCGCCGTACGGCTCACGCGTCTGCCTGGTCCTGGGCGGTGCTGAGTGGGCGAGGGCGGCGGCGGGGCTCACGGAAGGTGACCGGAAAGACACTGCACCAAATATTCACAACTAACTACGAATAAGCCATCAGATATCGCATTTTATGATGATCATATCTGATATGAATACCCTGAACCCTCCCGAACGGGGCGGAGGGTATATCCAGGAGGAATCCCCCTTTGAAGCGATACATTGCCGGTCTGGCGTGCGCGGCCATGGCCGTGGTGAGCGTCCCCGCGCTCGCGTCGACCGCGCACGCCAAGGCCGCCGACCCGGTCGCCGCGCTGAAGAGCAAGCTCGTCAGCGGCCAGGGTGTGACCTTCGTCGACAAGACGAAGATCTACGCCAAGGGCCAGAAGAGCACGATCGCCGCCGACCGTAAGGGCGTCCTGCAGTTCGGCCCTTCAGGTGTCGTCGCGTCCGACCAGACCGGGAAGTACCGGATCGACGAGGAGACCCTCAAGATGATTGAGGAGTTCTCCAGCCCCGGCGAGGACGGTGAGGAGGACCCCTTCATCAGACTGGTCAAGGCCATGACCAAGCCCGAGCAGGTGGTCCGCCTCGGAAAGACGACCTACGTCTCGGGTGGCGCCTTCGGCGAGTTCATCCCCGAGGGCAAGACCTGGATCCGCTTCCCCCAGGACACACTCGGCATAGTCGGCGCGGTGACCCAGTCGGTCAACGCCGCCGAGCCCACGACGCTCAAGGCGCTGCTCGCGCACGCCACCACCAAGCGCGCCGGGTTCTACGCCGGGAAGATCACCTGGGGTGAACTGGCCAAGGTCTCGCCGTGGTTCCGCGCCTCGCAGAGCACCGCACTGACCGAGACCGCGGGCAAGACCGTGATGAACTGGAAGCTCTACGTCGGCGCCGACCAGCTCCCCAGGCGCCTGACGACCAGCTACACCCAGGGCAAGAGGACGACGACGGTCTACGACACCGTCTACAGCGGCTGGGGCAGCATCGTGTCGATCGAGGCGCCCGAGCCCGAGACCGTCGCCGAGCTCAAGGACCTGCAGCTGACCAAGCCCGAGGCCCAGGTCTCGATCCTGCGCGGTCAGGTGAACTCCTTCGTCGACCGCCCGGGGACGGGCTCTGCCCGGAACCACTGATCCGGAAAGACGGCGAACATGTACGTGCCCGGCGGACCGTGTCCGCCGGGCACGTCTCGTTGATCCCCTGGGTGGGCGACAATCTCCTCACCCCCCTGCGACGACGCGGGGACACCCCGGGAGGATCTTCTCGATGAGGCGAACGACCGCCGTCCTGACCGGTGCCGCCCTCACGGCCCTGGCATTCCCCCTGCTGGTGGCGGCCCCGCCCGCCAACGCCCTCGCCGCCGATCCCGTGGCGGCGTTGAAGGGGCGGTTCAAGGCCGGGCACGGGGTGAGGATCGTCGAAAGGGCCAAGCTCGTCGGCGACGGCGGAAACCCGCGCACGGTGTACGGCCGGGTCAAGGGCGTGCTGGAGTTCGGCCCCTCGGGGGTCGTGGCGTCCGACCTGACCGGTTCCTTCGAGCTGCCCGCCGAGGAGGGCACGCCCTCCGAGCCGTTCGCCCCCTCCCGGACGGTCACCGTGAAGGGTGTCTCCTACACCCAGGGCGGCGTCTACGCCGGTTCCCTTCCCGAGGGGAAGAAGTGGCTGCGCAGCCGTGACGACGTCCTCTCCACGACCAACCCCGCGCAGCGGCTGTTCAACCCCCTGGAGCCCGCGACGCTGCGGGCCGCGCTCGCCCACGCGGGCCCGGGCCGTCCCGGCGGCACCCTGGACGGCACCAGGACCGTCGTCCGCTCCGGCTCCTTCACCCTGGGCGAGCTGTACCGGATCTCCCCGTCGGCCCGCGCGGTGCTCGGGGCCAAGCCCTCGGCCAAGTCGGCCCCGCTCAAGGTGAGCTGGCGGCTCTATCTCGGCGCCGACCAGCTCCCCCGGCGTGCCGTCTCGTCGTACGTCCAGTCCGTACGGGGCCTGACCAGCGTCGACGTCACCTATCTCAACGACACCCAGTACGGCGGCTGGGGCCTGCGCTCGACGCTCAAGGCCCCGCCCGCCGCCGAGGTCGCCGACTTCGACGAGCTGAGGATCGGCGACGCCGACCCCGGGAACGTCTCCCTCAACAACCTGTTCACCGGGTGAACCGGGGTCAGAGCTTCTCGATCGGCGCGTAGGTCAGCAGCAGGGTCTTCTCCCCGCCGCTACCGAAGTCGATCTTCGCCTTGGTCTTCTCCGCCACCCCGTCGACCGAGACGACCGTGCCCAGGCCGAACTGGTCGTGGGTGACCCGGTCGCCGGGGGCCAGGTTGGGGACCTGCCGCCCGCCTGACTTCCTTGGCTGGGCGGGACGTGCCTCACGGCGGGTCGTCGCGGCGCTCCAGGCGCTCTTGCCGGGATCGCCGCGCCACTCGACCAGGTCGGCCGGGATCTCGGTGACGAACCGGGAGGCCGGGTTGAAGGCGGGGGCGCCCCAGGAGCTGCGGACGGCGGCGCGGGAGAGGTACAGCCGCCGTTCGGCCCGGGTGATGCCGACGTAGGCCAGTCTGCGCTCCTCCTCAAGCTCCTTGGGCTCGCCCAGCGAACGCATGTGCGGGAAGACGCCGTCCTCCATGCCGGTCAGGAAGACCACGGGGAACTCCAGCCCCTTGGCCGTGTGCAGCGTCATCAGCGTGACCACACCCTGGCCTCCGTCACCGGCCGGGATCTGGTCGGCGTCGGCCACCAGCGAGACCTGTTCGAGGAACTCGACCAGCGTGCCCTCGGGGTTGGCCTCCTCGAACTCGGAGGCGACCGAGACCATCTCGTCGAGGTTCTCCAGGCGGCTCTCGTCCTGCGGGTCCTCCGAGGCGGCCAGCTCGGCGCGGTAGCCGGTGGCCTCAAGCACCTCCTGGGCCAGCTCCGAGGGCGGCGTCGTCTCCGCCTTGGCGAGCAGGCCGTCGAGCAGCGCGACGAAGTCCTTGATCGCGTTGAGCGAGCGGGTGGCCATGCCCGGTGCCTCGTCGGCCCGGCGCAGCCCCTCCCAGAACGAGACGCGCTCACGGGAGGCGAACGCCTCGACCATGGCCTCGGCCCGCTCGCCGATGCCGCGCTTGGGCACGTTGAGGATGCGGCGCAGTGAGACCACGTCGTTCGGGTTGGCCAGGGCCCTGAGGTAGGCCAGCAGGTCGCGGACCTCCTTGCGCTCGTAGAAGCGCACCCCTCCGACCACCTTGTACGGCAGGCCGGTCCTGATGAAGATCTCCTCGAAGACCCGGGAGGCCGCGTTGGTGCGGTAGAACACGGCCACCTGGCCGGGGACGACCTCCTCGTCGTCGGCGAGCCTGTCCACCTCCTGGGCGACGAACATGGCCTCGTCGTGCTCGTTGTCCGCGACGTAACCGATGATCTTCGGCCCCGCGCCCTGGTCGGACCAGAGGTTCTTCGGCTTGCGGCTCTCGTTGCGCGAGATCACCGCGTTCGCCGCGCTGAGGATCGTCTGGGTCGAGCGGTAGTTCTGTTCGAGCAGGATCGTCCTGGCGTCGGGGTAGTCGCGCTCGAACTCCAGGATGTTGCGGATCGTCGCGCCGCGGAAGGCGTAGATCGACTGGTCGGCGTCGCCGACGACGCACAGCTCGGCGGGGTCGACGGTGCCCTCCCTGACCACCTCGCCGTCCGCGGTGACCAGCTCGGGAGAGCCGACCAGCTCTCTGACCAGGGTGTACTGGGCGTGGTTGGTGTCCTGGTACTCGTCGACCATGACGTGCCGCCAGCGGCGCCGGTAGTGCTCGGCGACGTCGGGGAAGATCTGCAACAGCGTGACCGTCAGCATGATGAGGTCGTCGAAGTCCATCGCGCCGGCCTCGGTGAGCCTGCGCTGGTAGTTGCGGTAGGCCTCGGCGAGGGTGCGCTCCAGGTGGGTGCCCGCCTGGGCCGCGGCCGTCTCGTAGTCGATCAGCTCGTTCTTGAAGTTGCTGACCTGCGCCGAGAAGGAGCGCGGCGGGTAACGCTTGGGGTCGAGGTCCATCTCCCTGCAGACCATGGCCATCAGCCGCTGGGAGTCGGCCTGGTCGTAGATGGAGAAGCTCGTGGGGAAGCCGAGCCGCTTGGCCTCCCTGCGCAGGATGCGCACGCACGCGCTGTGGAAGGTCATCACCCACATCGAGGCCGAACGCGGGCCGATGAGGGCGTCGATCCGGTCCTTCATCTCCCTGGCGGCCTTGTTGGTGAAGGTGATGGCCAGGATCTCCTGCGGCCTGACGTCACGCTCGGCCAGGAGGTAGGCGATGCGGTGCGTCAGCACCCGTGTCTTGCCGGAGCCCGCGCCCGCGACGATGAGCAGGGGGGCGCCGTGGTGCACGACGGCCTCACGCTGCTGGGGATTGAGCCCGTCGAGCAACGGGTGGGTCAGGGGAGCGGCTGGGATCGACACGTCCCCTAGGGTAAGGCGGCCCGCCGACAGCCGGGTCCAGGAATGTGGGCGGGCCGGTGGACGGTTATGAGAATTCATCAGTACGTGAACGACACGAGGGGGCGCACATGTTGTCGGAGAGCGAGATCGAGCGGGTGCTCGTGGTCACCGCCCACCCTGACGACGTCGACTTCGGCGCGGCGGGCTCGATCGCGCGTTTCACCGACCGTGGTGTCGAGGTGACGTACTGCGTCGTCACGGACGGCGACGCGGGGGGCTTCGACCGGGAGGTGGACAACGGCGGGATGGCCGAGTTGCGCCGTGGCGAGCAGACCGCGGCCGCCAAGGCCGTCGGCGTGACCGACGTGCGTTTCCTGGGCTACCCGGACGGCTCCGTGGTGCAGAGTCTCGACCTGCGGCGTGACATCGCCCGGGTCATCCGCCAGGTCAGGCCCGACCTGGTGATCACCCACTCGCCGGAGCGCAACTACCGTTTCGTCGCCCCCAGCCACCCCGACCACCGGGCCGTCGGCGGGGCCGCGCTCGACGCCGTCTACCCCGACGCCCGCAACCCCTACGCCTTCCCCGAGCTCCTCCTCCAGGAGGGTCTTGAGGCGTGGACGGTCAGGGAGGTCTGGCTCAACGGCTCGCCGACCCCGGACCACCACGTGGACATCACCGAGACCGTGGACCGCAAGATCAACGCGCTGCGCGCCCACGCCAGCCAGGTGAGTCACATGGACGACCTCGACGGCTTCGTGCGCGACCGGTTCGGCCAGACTGCGGTCACGGCGGGCTTCGGCGAGGGCCGTTACGCGGAGGCCTTCCAGCGCGTCCTGACCGTCTGACCTCCGGCCTGCGAGCCGTACCCCTTCGGCGGAGTCCGAGGCCGCTCGCGTGGGCGGGCGGCCTCCTCCCGTCCGCGTCGAGTGCCCGGAGACCGTCTTACGACCGCGGTGACCGCGAAGGAGTCCGAGAAGGCCGCAGCGTGTCCTGACCGTCTGAGACCACGATCGCGTTCGTCTCTTGTAAGCTTTGCCCACATTACCTAGTATTCAGGTAGGTAATGCATGCTTAACGACCGGATGGAGACAAACGTGCGCAAGAAAGTCCTCGCCACCGCAGTCGTCGCCCTCGCCGGCATGTTCACGAGCCTGCCAGCCGGTGCCGTCACCGCGGGCCAGGGCGCGCCGGGGGTCGGCGACCCCTACTACCCCGACTACGGCAACGGCGGATACGACGTCGCCCACTACGACCTGAGACTGAAATACCAGCCCGCCGACGACCACTTGGAGGGCACGGCGACCATCACGGCCACCGCGACCCAGGACCTGACCCGCTTCAACCTCGACTTCGCGCTGACGGTCAGCGAGGTCCTGGTCAACAACCGCAAGGCGACCTTCGCCCGGTCCGGCGCCCACGAGCTTGAGATCACCCCGGCGCTGCCCCTGCGCAGGAACCAGCCCGTCACCGTCGTGGTGAGATACGCGGGCACGCCGTCCCAGGTGACGGTCAACGGCATCAACCCCTGGCTGCGCACCCCCGACGGCGGTGTGGCGGCGGGCGAGCCCGAGGGCTCCTGGTGGTGGTTCCCGAGCAACGACCACCCCTCGGACAAGGCGACCTACGACGTCTCCGTCCTCGTCCCCGACGGCACCCAGGCCATCAGCAACGGCACGCTGCAGTCGGCCGTCTCCCGCCTCGGCTGGACCCGCTACAACTGGCGTTCCTCCAAGCCCCAGGCGACCTACCTGACCACCCTCGCGGTCGGCAGGTTCGAGATCGTCACGGACACCACGGAGAGCGGCCTTCCGGTCTTCAGCGCCTACAGCAGGGACCTCGGCGCCGACGAGGGCGCGGCCAAGGCGAGCGTCGGGCGCGCCGCGGAGATCCTCGACTGGGAGACCGGGGTCTTCGGCCCCTACCCGTTCGACGCGATCGGCGGCTACGTCCCCAACGTGCCCACCGGCTACGCCCTGGAGACCCAGACCAGGCCCTTCTACAGCCCGCGTCACTTCCGCAGCGGGGCCAACCCCTACGTGGTGGTGCACGAGCAGGCGCACCAGTGGTTCGGCGACGACGTCTCGGTGAGGACCTGGCGCGACATCTGGCTCAACGAGGGCTTCGCACGTTACGCCGAGTGGCTCTGGTCGGAGAAGGAGGGCGAGGGGACGGCCGCGGAACTGGCCGCCTACACCTACGGCTTCTACCCGGCGGACAACCCGTTCTGGCAGGTCAGGCCGGGCGACCCGGGTGCTGAGAACCAGTTCCACGCCGCGGTGTACAACCGGGGCGCCATCGCCCTGCAGGCCCTGCGCGGCGAGGTCGGCGACCAGACCTTCTTCAAGATCCTCAAGGGCTGGCCCGTGGCCAACAAGTACGGCAACGCCCGCGTCGAGGACTTCGTCGCCTACGCCGGACGCCTGGCCGGCAGGCCGCTGGACGACCTGTTCAGGACCTGGCTGTTCACCGCGGGCAAGCCCGCCTCGCCCCCGGTGGCGGCCAACGCCCGCAGCGCCGCCCCCACCGGCCCGCTCCAGGAGCCCCGGTCCTGGAAGAAGATCCAGCGCGAGGGCCTGTCCGACCACGCCGAACACTGACCCGCGCGTCCCGGCGCGGAACACGGAAAGGAGGGATGCCGTTCACGCACCCAAAGGAATCCGCTGAGCACGCACGTCCCACGGTCCCCGTGTCCCTCTCAGGGCGCGGGGACCGTCACGTCAGCGAGAGGTGTCGGCGGGGGCCAGCCGCGCGAACAGGTAGCCGAGCGAGTTGGTCGCCACGTGCAGCAGCGACGGCGCGGCCAGGCCTCCCCTGCGCCGTAGCTCGCAGAACACGACCCCGGCGAGCGCCGTCGCGACCACGGAACCGGCGACCGCCCGGGAGACCTCCCGCGTGGACGGCTTGCCCGGCGTGGGGTCCTCCCCCGCGGCCAGGCGACCGAGGGCCGGGTTCGCGGTCAGCATGTCGATCGCGGGCAGCACGTGCCAGAGGCCGAACAGGGCCGAGGAGACCGCGGTCGCCGTGACGGGCCCGTGCGAACGGGCGACGAGGGCGTGCACCACCCCGCGGAAGCCGACCTCCTCAAGCAGGACCGTGCCGAACGGCACCTGGATCAGGGCCTCCTCGGCCACCCTGGCCGGTGAGAGCGCCAGCGCCCGCTCGTCGCGGAAGAACCCGCGGGTGGCGGGCAGCGCGATCCCCACCCCGTAGGCCCCGGCGACCGCGGAGGCCAGGACGCCCCCGATCAACAGGCCGCGGGAACCCTCCTGGAAGCCGACCTCCGACCAGGAGACCCCACGGCGGCGGGCGACCGCGAGCAGGACGCCGACCGTGGCGGCCGAGGTCAGCGGGGCCAGCCTCGGCGCGACCCGGTTGTTGAGCACGTTGGCCGCCGCCAGCACGGCGACCGCCCCCGCCAGCGCGGCCCGCTGCCGCTGCCTGACGGGCGCGACCCGCTCGCGCGCCGCCCGCCGTACCGCCTTGAAGGTCCTGAAGCCCATGCTCTCCGGATGCACGCGTCGCGTCATCCCGCCTCCGTCCCTGCCAGTTCCGGGATGGGTCATCCGGCCTCGGGCCGCCGCCACCCTGCCGGGAAGCGCAGCCCGCGCCGTTCCTGAACGGTGAGACCACCCCAGATGCCCTCGGGTTCGGCCGCCCTCAGCGCGTAGGCACGGCACTCGCCCAGGACCGGGCAGCCGGAGCAGACCGCCTTCGCCCGCGCCTCCTGTTCGACCGCCTGCGCCAGCGGGAAGAACAGCTCGGGATCGCTCGCACGACACGCCCCCCGTACGGCCCAGCCGATCTCCCCGACCATCTTCCGCATGACATCACCCCCTGGTGGACCACCGATCAACAGACTAGGCGGACCGGGGTGACGCCGACATCAACCTCGTGGCGGATTTCCGGGTAGGCGCCGCGGCGTACCCGGCGCCCAGAACGGTGCTCCGGACAGGGGCTCGGTTCAGGGGCTCAGTTCAGGGGCCAGGCGTGGACCGGCTCGTTGGTGTGCATGTGCTCGATGTAGCGCAGGGTCATCCGGCGCAGCGCCTCGTGCCGGTCGAGGCAGTCGGTCGCCTCAAGGGCCTCGACCGTGCCGGTCTGCCACCTGGCCCCGGTCCTGCCCGTCACGCACCGCCGTTCGACGATGGTGAGCAGCCTGTCGCGTATCTCCGCGTCCACGCCCCGCAGCCGGAGGCCCTCGTCGGCGATCGGCAGCAGGCGGCGCAGGATCAGGTCCGAGGCGGTCACCTCGCCCTCCCCCGGCCAGTAGAGGCGGGCGCCGAGACCGTGCCTGGCGGCGGAGTGCAGGTTGTCCCGCGCGGCGGAGAAGGGCATGCGCGTCCAGATCGGCCGCTCGGCCTCGGTGAGCACGCGCATGAGGCCGTAGTAGAAGGCCGCGTTCGCCGCGATGTCGGCCACCGAGGGCCCGGCGGGCAGCACCCGGTTCTCCACCCTCAGGTGCGGGACGCCGTCCACGACCGCGTAGATCGGCCGGTTCCAGCGGTAGACGGTCCCGTTGTGCAGAGTCAGCTCGGCCAGTTCGGGCGGGACGCCCCGGTCGAGTTCCTCCTGCGGGTCCGCCTCCTCGCACAGGGGCAGCAGCGGCGGGAAGTAGCGGACGTTCTCCTCGAACAGGTCGAAGACCGAGGTGATCCACCGTTCGCCGAACCACACCCTCGGCCGCACCCCCTGGGCCCGCAGCTCGACGGGACGGGTGTCGGTCGCCTGCTCGAACAGCGGGATCCTGGTCTCCTGCCACAGGAGCCTGCCGAACAGGAAGGGCGAGTTGGCCGCGACCGCCACCTGCGGCCCGGCGACGGCCTGGGCGGCGTTCCAGGTGGCCGCGAACGCCGAGGGCGCCACCTGGAGGTGGAGCTGGAGGCTCGTGCAGGCGGCCTCGGGCGTGATGCTGTCGGCGTAGGTGTCGAGGCTCTCCCCGCCCTCGATCGACAGGTGCATGTCCTCACCCCTGGCCGCGAAGATCTGCTCGTTGAGCAGCCGGTAGCGGGGGTTGGCCGACAGCGTCCCCTCGTGCACGTCGCTCTCGCGCAGCGTGGGCAGGATCCCGACCATCACCAGGTGGCCGCCGACCGTGTCGGCCCGCTCCTCGGCGTGGTTGAGCCGGTCGCGCACCGCCTTCTCCAGGCGTACGGCGCCGTCCCCCTCAAGCGGCTCGGGCAGGACGTTGATCTCGACGTTGAACTGGCCCAGCTCCGTCGCCCAGTCCGGTTGGGCGATCGCCGCCAGCACCTCGGCGTTCTTCATCGTGGGCTCACCCCGGTCGTCGACCAGGTTGAGCTCTATCTCCAGACCCGCCCGTGGCCTGTCGGCCTCGAACCTGAACTCACGCAGCATCCGCGCCAGCGCGTCGAGGGACCGCCGGATCTTGTCCCGGTAGCGTCGGCGGTCCTCCCGGCTGAACACCATGGCAGGTACGTCACGACCCATACATCGCAGAGTCGCACATAAGTTACATATAGTACAGATCACACCAGACGGCGCGCGGTCGCCCATCGTGACAGTTCGTGCCTGTTGGAGAGCTGAAGCTTACGCAGGACGGACGAAACGTGCGTCTCAACCGTCTTCACCGAGATGAACAGCTCCTTCGCGATCTCCTTGTAGGCGTAGCCCCTGGCGATCAGGCGCAGCACCTCACGCTCCCGCTGGGTCAGCGAGTCGAGTTCGGGGTCGATCGGCGGGGCCTCGCTGGAGGCGAAGGCGTCCAGCACGAAACCCGCCAGACGCGGGGAGAAGACCGCGTCGCCCTCGGCGACCCTGCGGATCGCGTCGGTCAGCTCACGCCCGCTGATGGTCTTGGTGACGTAGCCCCTCGCGCCACCCCGGATCACGCCGATGACGTCCTCGGCCGCGTCGGAGACGGAAAGGGCCAGGAACCGTACCGGCGAACCCGACCCGAGCACCCGGCGCAGCACCTCCTGGCCGCCGCCGCCCGGCATGTGCACATCCAGCAGCACCACGTCGGGCTGCAGCTCGGCGATGGCCTTGACCGCCGACTCCACGTCCTCGGCCTCACCGATCACCTCGACCGAGTCGCCCAGCTCGGCGCGGACGCCCGAGCGGAAGAGCCGGTGGTCGTCGACGATCAGAACCCTGACGGTGCTCACGCGCTCACACCTTCTCCAGTTTCATGGTCAGCATCACTTCCGTACCCTCGCCCGGCTCGGTCCTGACCCGGGCACTGCCCCCGTTGCGCTCCATCCTGCCGATGATCGACTGGCGGATGCCCATCCGGTCCTCCGGGACGTCCTTCATGTCGAAGCCGACACCCCGGTCCCGGACGAAGATGACGACCTCCTCCGGCTCCGCCTCGGCGTAGACGGAGATGACCGGCGAGCCGGAATACTTCGCGGCGTTGACCATAGCCTGTCTCGCCGCCTGCATCATCGCCGACAGCTCCGGGGTCAGCGGGCAGTCGCCGACGCAGACGATCTCGATGGGCACGCCGTGCGCGTCCTCCTCCTCGGCCGCCACCCGCCGCACGGCCGCCGCGACCGAGGCGTCGGCGTCCTGCTTGGGCTGGTAGAGCCAGTTGCGCAGCTCACGCTCCTGGGAACGGGCCAGCCGCATCACCTCACGGGAGTCGTGCGCGTTGCGCTGGATCAGCGTCAGCGTGTGCAGGACGGAGTCGTGCACGTGCGCGGCGAACTCGGCCCGCTCCTCCTGCCGGATGCGCTCGCGCCGCTCCCGCTGGAGCTCCTTCCACAGGGCCGCCAGCCACGGCGCCGCGATGAGCGCGACCCCACCGACGACCACCAGCGTGAACATGATGCCGGGGCGGGCGCTGCCCAGCTCGTTGGTCGCCGCCAGGAAGCCGATCGCCCCGACGACCACCAGCCCGAGGCCGACGAACGTGCGGACCCGGTTCTGGCGCACCTGCCCGACCGTGGTGGACATCCAGCGCCGCCGCCGGTCGGGGTCGGCCTGCTGCCACAGGATCAGCGAGCCGATGCCGCCGACCGCGATCGGCCACGCGCCGATCCCCCCCGCTGAGGCGCCGGTGAGCCACCCCAGGGCCAGCAGCGCCATGCCGATCGCGCCGTAGGCGGCCAGCTGGCTCCAGTCCCTCGCCGGCTCCCTGCCCTCGTACGGCTCGCGCGGCGTGAACATCCACAGCGCCGCGTAGGCCACGGCGCCGATCCCATCCAGGACCGTGAGCAGCACGAAGGCCAGCCGCAGCACCACCGGGTCAAGCCCGAGCTGGGCGGCCGCGCCCTGGGCGACACCCGCGAACAGCCGCCCCTCGACCGGCCGCATCAGCCGGGGGGAGGCGGGTTCCTCCGAGGTCGCGGGCGCCGCGTCGCGAATCATCGTTCTGTCAGCCATATCCCCAGCATCGTCACATGTAGGACGGTATCTCCGCATCCGGCGTTCCCCTGACGGGACCCTGAGGAAGGCTCGTTCGGTAGGGGACGACTCAGGGGTCTCCCGGATGCGACCACCACCCCGGCCAGGCCACGATGGACACATGAACGACACCGGGAACGCGCAGGACCCGGCGAGCAGCCCGCCCGACTCGCCATCTGCCTCGTCCCAGCGGAACAGGACGCTCGGGCGCGCCGAAGAGGGCCGGATGCTCACCGGTGTCTGCGCGGGACTCGGCCGCCACACGGGGGTCGACCCGGTGCTGTTCCGGGTGGGCTTCGCCGTACTGGTGCTGGGGTCGGGCATCGGCGTCATGCTCTACATCGCGGCGTTCCTGCTCATGCGGGAGACCAACGGCGGCCCCGGCTACATGGAGCAGTGGACCAGGCGTGACTTCGACAGCGAGACCGTCCTGGCCCTGCTGGCCGGCGTCTTCGCCGTCGGCCTGATCATCAACCTGTCCTCGGACGGCATCGGCACCGGCACCGTCGTGGTCGGCACGCTGTTCGCCATCGCGCTGCTCACCGCCCACTCGCGCGGCGTCGACCTGCTGGCCGTCACCCGCTCCCTGCCCGAACGGCTCCGCCCGCACCGGGCCTTCCACCCCCCGGCTCCCCCGTCCTTCGCCAACCCTCCCGGCTTCTCCTTCAGGCCCTCCTCCGCGCCGCCTCCCTCCGGGGAGCCGTACGGCGCGCCCCAGGGTCCCGTGGCGCAGCCGTACCCACGGCCCCACCAGGACACGACCGAAGCACCCGTGCCTCCGGTCTCCGAGAGTTCCGAGGTCCCCCCGGCGCCCGAGACACCCACGGCTCCTGCCGCCACGGCATCCGAGGCTCCTCCGGTGCCCGAGGCCCCTGAGACATCCATGTCGCCGGCCCCTGCGGCTCCCCCTGCGCCCGCGGCCCCTGTCGCTCCCGAGGCGCCCGAAGCCCCCGAGCCCCCCGTGGCGGCCCGGCCGTACGCGGACGAGACGACCGTCAACGCGGCGCACACCCCGCCCGGGGCCGACAGAACCGTGCGGGCGGCCTCCAGCGGGCCGTACACCGCGACGCGGATGCCCTTCGACTCCTCGGGAGAACCGTTCTCCCCCTACGGCCCCTACCGCCCGCTCGACCCCAGCAGGCGGCAGCAGCCGTACTCTCCCTACGGCCCGCCCATGTACGGCCCGCCGCCGCAGAAGACGGCCAGGCCCAGGCGCCCAAGAACGTTCGTCGGGGTCATCACCATGTTCCTGGCCCTGATCGTCGGAGGAATCATCGTGGCGGCCCAGTCCCCGTCCGGATCTGTGAACATGACGGCCGTCGGTGGCGCGATGCTCATCACCATCGGCGCGGGCCTGCTGGTCGCCGCCTGGTTCGGCAGGGGCACCGCCCTGGTCGCCGTGGGCACCGTCCTCGCGCTCGCCCTCGTCGCCGGATCGACGCTCACCGGCATGCCGAGGAAGTTCGGCAGCTACCACTGGGAGCCGACCAGCATGGCCGACATGGCCCCCTCCTACGCGGTGGGCGTCGGCGAAGGCACCCTCGACCTGAGCGAACTGCCCCTGACCCCCGGGTCGCGAACCGTCCTCGCCGCCTCCATCTCCGTGGGCGAGCTCCGCGTGATCCTTCCCCCGACCGCCAGGGTCGAGGTCAGGGCTTACACCAAGATCGGCGAAGTCAAGATCGACCACCTGGTCGAGGGCGGCGCCGACATCCGCTACGACAAGATCCTGGAGCCCGAGGTCCAGCCCAAGGGCGACGCACCGACCATCGTGCTCGACGTCAAGGCGGGCATCGGAGACGTGGAGGTACGGCGTGCGGCCTGACAACGAGCCCGAGGTGCGCCGACGGGTGCACCGCACGGACTGGATGGCCCTGCTCAGCGGCCTGCTGTTCATCGTCACCGGCATCCTCTTCATCACCCTGCCCGACATCGAACCCCTGGTCATGCTCCCGGTGGTCCTCGGCGGGCTGGGGCTGGCGGGGTTCGCGGCGATCTTGGCTCGGGCGGTACGGCGTTAGCATTTGCGACGCCTGGCGGCGTCGCGGGGCTTGGGCGCTTCGGGTCGGCGTCTTCCCTCGTCACTGTGTCTCCTTGCTCCGCCTGGCGGCGTCGCGGGGCTTGGGCGCTCCGAGTCGGCGTCTTCCCTCGTCACTGCGTCGCTGCGCTCCTGCGTTCCTCAGTCCAGACGCCGACGCGCCCAAGCCGACACTCCTCACACTTGGCGCCGGTAAGGCCAAGATCAAACCTCTCGCTTGGCACCGGGAAAGTCCTGGCAGAAACCTCTCGCGCCGGGGCGGAAAAGTGTGGGCCGAGACTTTCTATGGCTGGGGTGTCCGAATTCCGGGTGGCATGGGGCGTTGTCCGGTGCTCTCGGGGCTCGGTTTCGTTCGGATCGTGAAGCGGCCTGAAGTCCGGCCGGCGGCTTCGGGCGTTCGATTCGGCGACGGGCGGGCCGATCCCTGATCGGTCGTTCACGCCCCTACGGCGTCCGGTACGGGTCTCCAGGCCGCCCCGGCGGTGTGGGCCTTTCTCGACGCCCGAGAACGCGGCCGTCGAGGACCGGAGCGCCTGACAGGCCCGCCCCGATCCCGGGTCTCAACCGCGTCCCGACGGAGATCGGGGAGGCCGACGTCACGCGGGACACCGGCCGGTGGATCGACCGGGCGCCGATCACGCCTCCGTGCGAGGAGGCGTCGAGGACACGCGGCCGGTCGACATCGTGGGTTCCACGGCCCTGAGCTGTGGATTCGCCTGCTTGAAGGGGAAGACTGGCGGGCAGAAACAGGGAGGTACGTATACGTTTGTCCGGCTCTGCCTTCCGGGCCGCCACAGGTGCATCGGGAGGGTCGATGCCTCGGATCACCGTCACCGTTGACGAGGTCACCTATGAGGAGGAGGTCGAGCCGCGTCTGCTGCTCGTCCATCTGCTCAGGGACCGGCTCGGCAGAACCGGGACCCCGATCGGCTGTGACACCGGCAACTGCGGCGCCTGCACCGTCATGCTCGACGGCGTCAGCGTCAAGAGCTGCTCCGTGCTGGCCGTACAGGCCGACGGGGGTGAGGTCGTCACGATCGAGGGTCTCGCCAGGGGGCCGGAGTGGCACCCCATGCAGAAGGCCTTCCACGCCGAGCACGCGCTGCAGTGCGGCTACTGCACCCCCGGCATGATCATGGCCGCGATCGACCTGGTCAGGAACGACCCGGACCCGTCGGAGGAGGCGGTGCGCCGGGGCCTTGAGGGCAACCTGTGCCGCTGCACCGGATACACCACCATCGTCAGGGCCGTACGGCGCGGCGCCCGCGAGATGGCGGGACGGGAGGCCGGAACGCCATGACCGAGCGGACCACCGAGAACGACCGGCCCGGCACCCCCCGCGGGAGTCGCGAGACCGGCAGGGGCCACGAGCCTCAGGGACACGGACCGGAGAATCCGGCAGCCCTCCCCCGAAACCACGAACCCGATGAGGACCACGAGGCCGACGAGGGCCGTGAGGTCGACGAGGGCCGTGAGGTCGGCAGGGCGCGGAGACGTAAGGAGGACGCCCGGCTGGTCACCGGGAGGACCACCTGGACCGACAACATCCAGCTTCCCGGCATGCTGTACGTGGCGTTCCTGCGCGCTCCGATGGCGCACGCCAGGATCACCCGGGTCGACACCTCCGCCGCGCGTTCCCGGCCCGGTGTGGTGGCCGCGTTCCACGGTCAGGACTTCGCCGGCGAGCAGGGCAGCCTGCCGTGCGCGTGGCCGGTCACCGAGGACGTCGTCATCCCCGACCACCCGCCGATGGCGGTCGACGAGGTCCGCTACGTCGGCGAGGCGGTCGCCTGCGTGGTGGCGACCGACCGTTACGCCGCCGCCGACGCCCTGGAGGACATCGAGATCGACTACGAGCCGCTCGCAGCGGTCGTGGACATGGCCGAGGCGCTCACCGAGGGTTCCCCGAAGGTCCACGAGACCGGGAACAGGGCCTTCACCTGGCGTTTCTCCCAGGGGGACGTCGAGGCGGCCTTCCGTGACGCGCCGGTTGTCGTCGATCGCTCCTACGTCCAGCAGCGGCTCATCCCGACCGCGATGGAGCCGAGGGCCGTGGTCGCGACGACCGACGGCGACTCCTTCACCCTGTACTCGGCGACCCAGATCCCGCACGTGCTGCGGGTGATGCTGGCCATGACCACCGGCATCCCCGAGCACCGGCTGCGGGTGATCGCCCCCGATGTGGGCGGCGGTTTCGGGTCCAAGCTCCAGGTGACCGCGGAGGAGGTCCTCGCGCTGCTGCTGACCCGCAGGCTCGGCAGGCCGGTGAAGTGGACGGAGTCCCGGTCCGAGGGGAACCTGACCGTGCACCACGGCCGTGACCAGCTCCAGCGGATCCGGCTCGCCGCCGAACGGGACGGGCGGCTGCGGGCCGTACAGGTCGAGCTGCTGGCCGACATGGGCGCCTATCTGATGCTGGTCACGCCGGGGGTGCCGCTGCTCGGGGCGTTCATGTACGGCGGCGTCTACAAGATGAACGCCTACGACTTCACCTGCACGGGCGTCTTCACCACCAAGATGCCGACCGACGCCTACCGGGGCGCGGGGCGCCCCGAGGCCACCTTCGCCATCGAGCGGGCCATGGACGAGCTGGCCCACGAACTCGGTCTCGACCCCGTCGAGGTACGGCGCCGCAACTGGATCACCCATGAGGAGTTCCCCTACACCACGGTCTGCGGCCTGACCTACGACTCGGGGAACTACGAGGCCGCGACGGACCGGGCGCTTGAGCTGTTCGGCTACGACGCGCTCAGGGCGGAACAGGCGCGGCGGCGGGCGGAGCGCGACCCGGTGCAGCTCGGCATCGGCGTCTCGACCTTCACCGAGATGTGCGGCATCGCGCCCTCGCGGGTGCTGGGCTCGCTCAACTACGGCGCGGGCGGCTGGGAGCACGCCTCGGTCAGGGTGCTGCCGACCGGCAAGGTGGAGGTGGTGACCGGGACGAGCCCGCACGGCCAGGGGCACGAGACGGCCTGGAGCCAGATCGCGGCCGACGCGCTCGGCGTGCCGTTCGAGGACGTCTCGGTGCTGCACGGCGACACGGCGGTCTCGCACAAGGGCATGGACACCTACGGCTCCCGATCGCTGGTCGTCGGGGGCGTCGCCGTACTGTCGGCCTGCGAGAAGGTGAAGGACAGGGCGCGGGAGCTGGCCGCCCACATGCTTGAGGCCTCGGCGCAGGACGTCGAGTTCGCCGACGGGTCGTTCCGGGTGCGCGGGACCACACAGGGACGGACCATCCAGGAGGTCGCGCTGGCCGCCTTCGCCGCGCACGACCTGCCGGACGGCGTCGAACCCGGCCTGGACGCCGAGACGACCTTCGACCCGGAGAACTTCTCCTTCCCGCACGGCACCCATCTGTGCGCGGTCGAGGTGGACACCGAGACCGGCGGGACCGTGATCAGGTCGTACGTCGCCGTCGACGACGTGGGGTTCGTGGTGAACCCGCTGATCGTCGAGGGCCAGGTGCACGGCGGCATCGCACAGGGCGTCGGGCAGGCGCTGTTCGAGGAGGCGATCCACGACGTGGAGGGCAACCTGCTCACCACGACGATGGCCGACTACCTGATCCCGTCGGCGGCCGACCTGCCGGAGTTCGTCACCGCCAGGACGGAGACCCCCGCGACCAGCAACCCGCTGGGAGTCAAGGGCGTCGGGGAGGCGGGCACGATCGCCTCGACCCCCGCCGTGGTCAACGCGGTCGTCGACGCCCTGCGCCCGTACGGCGTGCACGACGTGCGGATGCCGTGCACCCCGGAGCGCGTCTGGCGGGCCATGACCTCCGGGGCTCCGGAGGGTTCCGGCGCTTCGGGGACCTTGGGCGCCTTCGGGGCCTTTGCGACTTCGGTGGGCTCCGACGCCGCCGGGGTTTCGGAGGGGGGCCGGACCTCCGGCGGTCCGGAGGGCTTCGAGGGGGGTGCCCGATGATTCCGGCGCCGTTCGACTACGTCAGGCCCGGCTCTCTCGACGAGGCGTGCCGGGTGCTCGCCGAGGCCGACGAGGCGGGTGAGGACGTCAAGGTGCTGGCGGGCGGCCAGTCGCTGCTGCCTCTGCTGCGCCTGCGGCTGGCCTACCCGTCGGCGCTGGTCGACGTGGGGCGGCTGGCCGAGCTGCGCGGTGTCGAGGACCGGGGCGACCACGTGTTCGTCGGCGCGCTCACCACCCATGACGAGGTGCTGCGCTCGGAGGTCGTCAGGGAGCTGGTCCCGCTGCTCGCGCTGGCCACGGCCACCGTCGCCGACCCCGCGGTACGGCACCGCGGTACGTTCGGCGGTTCCCTGGCCCACGCCGACCCGGCGGGGGACCTGCCCGCCGTCGCCCTGGCGCTCGACTGCGTGCTGGTCGTCAGGTCGGGCGAGGGGGAACGGGAGATCCCCGCCGCCGGCTTCTTCGTGGACTATCTGGAGTCCGCGCTCGAACCCGGCGAGGTGCTCGTCGGGGCGCGGGTGCCCAAACTCGGCCCAGGCTGGGGTTTCCACTACGAGAAGTTCCACCGGACCGCGCAGTCCTGGGCCACCGTGGGGGTGGCGGCGGCCGTACGGCTCGGCGAGGACGGTGGGGTGGTCGAGGAGGCGCGGATCGCGCTGACCAACATGGGCCCGGCCCCGGTGCGGGCACGGGCGGCAGAGGCCGCGCTCGTGGGTGCCCCCGTCACGCCCCCGGGCCCCGGGTCCTCGGGTTCCGGGGGGCCCGCCTCGGGCGGGGAGCGGCTCAGGCATGCCTGTGACCTGGCGGACGAGGGCACCTCCCCGCCCACCGACCTGCACGGGGACCCCGCCTACCGGCGTCATCTGGCCCGGGTGCTGACCCGCAGGGCGGTCGTCGCGGCGGGCCGCTGAGTCCCGGGCCCCGGCCTCCGGCGTGTGAGTGGTGATGGACAAGGAGCGGTTCGATGGCGATGCGGTTCGAGCACGAGTTCACGGTTCCGGTGCCGGTCGAGCGGGCGTGGACGGCGCTGCTCGACGTCGAGCGGGTCGCCTCCTGCCTGCCGGGGGCGACGCTGGAGACGGCGAAGGGCGATGAGATGACCGGGCGGTTGAAGGTGAAGGTCGGGCCGATCACCCTCACCTACCGGGGCAGGGCCAGGTTCGAGGAGGTGGACGAACCAGGTCGTACGCTGATGATCGGGGCGACCGGCAAGGAGACACGCGGCCCGGGCACGGCGTCGGCGACGGTGGTCGCGCGCCTGCGTCCCGAAGAGGGGCGGACGCGGGTGACCGTGGACACCTCCTTCACGGTGACGGGACGGCCCGCCCAGTTCGGCAGGGGCGTGATGTCGGAGGTCGGCGCCCGGCTGGTCGAGCGGTTCGCGGCGAACCTGTCGGAATCGCTTCAGGGCTCGGAGGCCGCGCCCCGGGAGTCCCGTCGTCTCACCGCCGTCCCCGGAAAGCCCGGGGATCCGGAAAAGGCCGCGAAATCCGAAAAGCAGGGAACCTCCGGGGAGACAGGAAAGTCCAAGGAGGGAGAAAACGCCGGGGACCGGGACGTCCACCCGGCGGGCACCTCACGCACCTCCCGGACACCCGACGAGGAGGCCCTGGACCTTCTGGAGGTCGCGGGGATTCCCCTCCTGAGACGTCTCGCCCCGCTCGCGGGCGCCCTCGCCGTCCTCCTTCTGGCGGGGTGGCTGGCCCGCCGCGCCCTGCGCGGCAGGGGTCACCGGAGGGCCCCGATCCTTATAGGAAGATGAAGAAAACCATAAACAAGAGTTATGAGTTGCGCTTCCGGTGAAATCCACCCGTTGACGGCGCTTCAACTCTCCACGCCCTGGAACTGCGATGATTTCCTTGAAGTCACAACAAGTCAGTTAATTTCTCAAACTGATGGTGAACGCGGATGCTATGACGGATAGCGTCTTCATATCGGGGAGGGCGATGCAGCGTCAGGAGCAGCCATGAGGAGCCCGGCGTCACCCGATCTGATCGGGCGTGGCAGCGAGCTGCGGGCGTTGGTCAGGGCGATGAGCAGACCACCCGCGGTCGTCCTGGTCGAGGGGGAGGCCGGGATCGGCAAGACCCGGCTGGTGCGCACCGCGCTCACCCACCTCATCCCCGGTGAACGTCTCGTCCTGCTGGGCGGCTGTCACCGCATCCGTGAGCCGTTCCCCTACGGGCCGGTGTTCGAGGCGCTGCGGGACCTGGCCGGTGGGCTGCCGCCCGCCGGGGACCTCAACCCGGTGATCGGGGCGCTGCGCGACTACCTGCCCGAACTGCCCCTCCCCCCGGCGCCGCCGCCGCTCGGTGACTCCCGGGCCGAACGGCACCGGGTCTTCCGCGCCGTCCGCGCCCTGCTGGCGGCCGTGGGGCCCGCCGTACTGGTGGTGGAGGACATGCACTGGGCCGACGACGGGACCAGGGACCTGCTGCACTTCCTCATCGGGCAGCCGCCGGAGGAGCTGACGCTGGTGGTGACCTACCGGCGGGACGGGCAGCACGGGCAGGCCACGTTGCCGCTCGGCCACGCCTACCGGCGCCCGGCAGGCGCCGACAGCGTGGTGGTCACCCTGGCGCCGCTGGACGCCTCCGGGGTGCGCGGCATGGCAGCCGCGCTGCTCGGCCGTCCCGACCCGCCTGAGCCGTTCGTCACCAGGCTGCGGGAGCGGACGGCGGGCATCCCGTTCGTGATCGAGGAGGTCCTCAGGTCGCTGCCCCCGGCGTACGAGCCGGGTTCCGAGTGTCCGGACGCGCTCGACCACGTCGGTGTCCCGCTGCTGTTGCGCGAGGCGACCGCCGACCAGCTCTTCGGGCTGACCGAGGCCGCGGTGCGGACGGTCAGGGCCGCCGCCGTCTTCGGCGTCCCGGTCGGCGAACGGCTCGTCACCGCGGTCGGCGGTGACCTGACCGGGCTCGGCGAGGCCCTCGCCGCCGGGGTCCTGTACGAGGACCCTCCCGGCCGGTACGGCTTCCGCCACGCCCTGGCCCAGCAGGCGGTCTACGAGGCGATCCCGGGCCCGGAACGGCGGGCGGGGCACGAGCGGGCGATGGCGGCGCTGCAGGAGTCCGACCCGCTGGCGCTGGTGCAGCTCGCCTTCCACGCCAGGCAGGCGGGGATGCGCGAGGCCTGGCTGCGGTACGGCACCGCGGCGGCGGACCACGCCGCGAAACTGGGCGACACCCCCGTGGCGGTCGAGCTGATCGAGGACATGCTCGCCTCCCCCGACCTGCCCCCGCGCGACCGGGAACCACTGGTGCTGACGCTGAGCCGCCTGGCCACGACCGGGCTGTCCCACCAGCGGGTGGTACGGCTGCTGCGCCGCCTGCTCGGCGACGGCCTCCTCGAACCCGACGCGCGCGGTGAGGCGCGGCTCAACCTGGGGCTGCTGTTGTGCAACCAGGCCAACGACAGCGCGGCGGGCAGGCCGGAGATCACCACGGCGGTCGGGGAACTGCGGGACCGGCCGATGCTCGCCGCCCGCGCCTGTTCGGCGCTCGCGATGCCGTGGTGGGGCTCCGACCCCCTGTCGGCCCACCGGAAGTGGATCGACCGCGCCGAGGAGCTGATCGTGGGGGCCGACGATCCGGCGCTCGCGACCGCGGTCCTGGTCAACCGGGTCTCCTTCGAGATGACCCTCGGTTCCCCGCGCGCGTTCGACCTGGTGGCGAGGCTGCCGGTCACCGACGGGAACCCGAGTGTGCGCAGGGAGGTCGCCAGGGCCTACGCCAACCTCGTCGACGCGGCGGCGACCCTGGGGCACCTTGAGTGGGCCGAGCGCTTCGCCCGGGAGGGTGTACGGCTGGCCACGGCGGCCAACGCCCCGGTCTCCGCCTACCAGCTCAACGCGACGGCGATCCGCAGGGACTGGCTCGCCGGCCGCTGGGAGGGGCTGCGGGAACGGGCCCACGCCCTGGTCGAGCTGGTCCCGGAGAACCCCCTGTCCGCGGCGGACGTCTGGCTGGTCATGGGGATGCTGGCGCTGGCCAGGGGCGAGTGGGAGGAGGCCGCCAGGCACCTGCGCGCGACCGGCCTTGAGGAGCCGGACGGCCACTTCCTGCCGGTCACGTTCACCGCGGCGAGCGGCATGATCGAGCTGTGCCTGGCCAGGGGGCTGGCGCAGGAGGCCGTCGGCCACGCCGCGCGCGCGGTGGCCCGGCTGCGGCACAAGGACGTGTGGGTGTGGGGTGCCATGCTGGTGCCCTCCGCCGCCTCGGCGCTGGTCAGGACCGGCGGCACCGAGGAGGCCGCCGCCCTCGTGGCCGAGTTCGCCCGTGGGGTCGAGGGGTGTGACGCGCCCGCAGCGCGGGCCGGTCTCGCCCTCGCCGAGGGGACGATCTCCGCCGCGGCCGGGCGGCACGCCGCCGCGGCCGACCGTTTCGCCAGGGCCGACGAGGCCTACCGGGCTCTGCCGCAGCCCTACCAGGCGGCCAGGGCGCAGGAGGGCAGGGCGCGGTCCCTGCTCGCCCTGGGCGATCCGGCCGCCGCCTCGCTGCTGGCCGGGCTCGCCGGGTGGTACGACGAGTTCGGCGCGGTCCACGACGCGGCCCGGTGCAGGCGGACGCTGCGTGACACGGGGGTCGGCGTCGCGCCGCCGAGGTCCCGGGGCAGGGGCGGTTCCGGCGCGCTGTCCCGGCGGGAGCGAGAGGTGGCCAGGCTGGTCGCGCTCGGCAAGACCAACCGGGAGATCGCCGACGTGCTGTTCCTGTCGCCTCGTACGGTGGAGACCCATGTGGCGACCGTGCTGCGCAAACTGGGCGTGCGATCGAGGACCGAGGTGGTCGCCCTCGCTCCCCCGCTCTGAGGGATCCGCCCGACGTTCAACGGGCCGCATAAACGACATGAAAAGTTAGGAACGCCATGAAACTCATGATCAACGGAGGTGAGAGCAAAAAGAGGGACGCGTCCCCTTAAGACAGAAAGCCGCAAAAATAAATTCATAGGTCCATAAAGCGGACAATACCGATCACAGTCCAGGGAAAGCCCCATACTGTGATCAAGGCTCCCGAGTGCAGTGTGATCGTCATCACCTACAACGACTCCGCCCGGCTGCCCAGGGCCGTACGGTCCGCGCTCGGTCAGTCGTTGCGGAACATCGAAGTGATCATCTCCGACGACGGCAGCACGGACGGGACGGAAAGCGTCGCCCGCGCGCTCAGGCGGGAGGACCGCCGGGTGCGCTACCTGCGCAGGGACGTCAACAGCGGCGGCTGCGGGGCGCCGAGGAACGACGGGGTCGCCGCCGCCCGCGCGCCGTACGTGATGTTCCTCGACAGCGACGACGAGCTGCCCCCGCACGCCTGCAAGAGCATGCTCCTGGAGATGGAGCGCACCGGCGCCGACTTCGTCACCGGGCAGATCTCCCGGCTACACGAGTGGAACGGCAGGATCAAGCCCTACTATCCCGGGCTTTTCGCCTGCCGCAGGGTCGTCGAGGGGATCGCCGGGGAGCCGGACATGTTCCTCGACTCCTTCAGCACCAACAAGATCTACCGGACCTCGACGCTCCGGGGGCTGCCGTTCCTTGAGGACCTCCACTACGAGGACCACGTCTTCACCACGGAGCTGTACTGCGTGGCCCGGCGCTTCGCCGTCGTCCCGTGGGTCGTCTACCTCTGGCACCGGGCCGCCGAGGGGGACGGCAGGCCGTCGATCTCGCTGAACCTCCAGGAGATGGACAACATCGGGCACCGGATCAGGGCGGCCCGGCTGAGCGACGACATCCTGCGCGGCAACGGCCTGGCCGGGCTGGTCGCCGACCGGCAGCGCCGGTTCGTCCGCCACGACCTGCCGGTCTACCTCAACCCGCTGCCCGCGCGCGGCCCGGTCTGGGCGCGGGAGTTCACCCGGCTGGTCCGCCCCTACCTCGCGGGCCTCGACCCCGGCGTCATGGACGGCGCTGACCCGCTCGTGCGGGTCTGCTGCCGCCTGATCCTCGACGAGGACGCGGACGAGCTGGTGGTCGCCGCCCGGTCGCTGACCACCCCGAGGGCCGCGCCCCGCTTCGCCGTACGGCGGGCGGGACGCACCTACTGGGGCACCGTCCCGAAAGGGGAGCTGGACATCACCCCGCTCAGGATGGCCGAGCTGCCCTACGGCGCCGCCAGGCTGCGGCACGAGGCGGCCTTCCACGGCGACGGCCCCCGGCTGGCGCTGACGGTCAGGACCTACGACCCGTTCGGGGTGCTGGCCACGGCGCCGGACTGGCGCGCGTTCGCGCGTTTCGGCGGGCACCGGGTCGAGCTGGCGCCGCGCGCGCTCGACGACGGCTCCTACCTGAGCGAGGCGACCGTCGATCTGGCCAGGGCGGGCCGGGGGCGCTTCGGCCACGAGAGCTTCCGTGACCCGAGGATCTCCATCGTCCGCGCCGACGGCCGGGCCACCTCCGACCGGCTGCTCGTCGATCCGGCGGCCGAACCGGTCAGGGTCGCCGTCCCCGGTCACGAGATCGTCGCGGGGCCGGAGGGGCAGTCGGCGTTCCTGCGGGTGCGCTGGCGTCGCAGGGGGGCGCTGCGGTGGCTCGCGCCCAGGCTGGGCAGGCTCCGGGCCGGGCTGGTGCGGCGGCTCTGCGCCCCCCGGGTGAAGCTGCGCGTCTACCGGACGCTGATCAGGCTCCTCCCGCCGCGCGAGAACCTGGTGCTGTTCGAGGCGGACGTGGGCGCCGGATACACCGGCAACCCCCGCTACGTCTACGAGGAGCTGAAGCGCAGGCGGGCGCCGTTCGAGATGGTCTGGTCGGTCGCCGGGAACCGGCGCAACTTCCCCGCCGACGTCCGCCTGGTGCGGCGGATGAGCTGGCGCTACCTGTGGACCATGGCCAGGGCGGGGCACTGGGTGGACAGCCACGGCCTGCCGCTGGCCTATCCCAAGCCCGCCGGGACCCGCTACCTGCAGACCTGGCACGGGCAGGGCGTCAAGACGGTCGGCTTCGACGCCCCCGACCTGCGCGCCGACTTCGAGGCGCCCAGAAGGACCTGGCGTGGGGCCGTGGCCCGCTGGGACGCCCTCGTCATGCCGAGCGCCGAGTTCGAACGGATCTTCGTCACCTCCAACGGATACCGGGGACCGGTCCTGCGGCACGGCTCACCCCGGTGCGACGTGCTGGTCAACGGCGACCCCGAGGCCGTACGGCGGGCCAGGGAGCGGCTCGAACTGCCCGGCGACCGCAAAGTCCTGCTGTACGCGCCCACCTACCGGGACAGGGCCAAGTTCTCCGGCGCCTCGGTCAGGGCCGACCTGGCCATGATGGCCGAGGAACTGGCCGACGGCTGGGTGGTCGTCCTGCGCACCCACCCCGTCGAACGCTACGCCGTACCCGAACGGCTGCGGCACTTCGTACGGTTCGCGGGGGGTTATCCGGAGGTGAACGACCTGATGCTGGCCTCGGACGCGCTGCTGACCGACTACTCGTCGCTGATGTGCGACTACGCGGTCACCGGAAAGCCGATGTTCTTCCTGCTCGACGACTGGGAGGAGTACCGGCGCGCGGAACGGGGCGTCAACCACGACCTGCCCGCGATCGCCCCCGGCCCCTGCGTGACCGGGACCGAGGAACTGATCAGGGCGATCCGCTCCCTCGACGCCGACCCGGCCGCCTTCGCCGCCGAGCACGCCGCCCGCTACGCCGGCTTCCGCGCCACCTGGTGCGCCGAGGAGCGCGGGGACGCCTCGGCCAGGGTCGTCGACGCCTTCTTCGGCCCCGTGCCCGTGCCCGCCGTACGGCCGGCGGCGGCGCCCGAGGTGGAGGAGGTCCGGTGAGCGGCGAGACCGTGGTGTTCGCGTGCCTGGACGCGGACACGCTCGGCGGCGTGCAGCGGGTCACCCACACGCTGGCGCAGGGGCTGGCCGGGCGGGGGTACGACGTGCACGTGCTCGGCCTGCACCGCGCCGCCCGGCCGTTCCGCTACGTGGAACAACCCGGCTATCGGCGTCACGTGATCAACCACTTCCCCACCGGCAGGCTCTCCTGGACCGCCGCGCACCGGGAACGTCACCGGCTCCGCGGCATGCTGCGCACGCTCGGATCGGGCTTCGCCGTGCTCTCCTCGCCCGGGGTGGTCGCCCGGCTCAAGGACGTGATCCCCCGGCGGCTGCTGCCCATCGGGCAGTACCACGGGTCCTACGAGCACGCGCGGGGGTCGTGGCACCTGCGCTCGGTCGGCCGTGACTACGGGAGGCTGGAGAAGGCGGTCTTCCTCAGCGAGGAGGACGCCTGGTCCTTCTCCGAGCACGCGCTGCTGCCCAACGCCTGCGCGATCCCCAACCCGCTGCCCGGCTGGCCGTCCCGGATCTCGCCGCTGACCCGTCACCGGGTGCTCGGCGTCGGCAGGCTGGAGGGCGTCAAGCGCTTCGACCGGCTGATCACGGCCTTCGCCGGGGCGAGCCGTACGGTGGGGGACGACTGGGAGCTGCACCTGATCGGGGAGGGCGCCGAGCTGGGCAGGCTCAGGGCGCACGCGCGCGAGAGCGGGGTCCGCGACCGGGTGGTGTTCCGTGGCGCGGTACCCGCGGCCGAACTGGGCCGCGAGTACCTCGACGGGGCGATCGCCGCCCTGTCCAGCGAGCACGAGGGCCTGCCGCTCGTGCTCGCCGAGGCCGCCTCGTACGGCGTGCCCTCGGTCGCGTTCGACGTCTCCGGCGGGGTGCGCTCCCTGGTCCTCGACGGCGAGACCGGGCTGCTGGCGCCCGCGGCCGACGTGCCCGCGCTCACGGCGGCGCTGACCACCCTGATGACCTCGCACGAGGAGCGGCGGCGGCTCGGCGCCGCCGCCCGCGCCCACGTCGAGGCCTTCCGGCTGGAACGGGTCCTCGACCGCTGGGAGTCGCTGTTCGAGCAGGTCCTACGCTGACCGCTCGCTGACCGCCGCCGGTTCGTTGCGCGGCATGGGAACCCCGGCGAGCACGAGCTGGCCCGAGGTGAGCCTGGCGCCCAGCGGGTTCGGTTCGCGGAGCCGTACCAGACGGTCGAAGGCGACCCGTTTCACCCGGGCCAGCTTGCGTTTCGCGGCGATCCGCTCGTAGGCCACCATCCGGGAGGCCTCGGTCCTGGGCGCCCCGCTGAGCTCGTAGCCGTAGGTTTCCAGCCGGTCCCCCAGGACGCTCTCGCACAGCGAGATCTCCCAGGGTTCGAGCCGTTCACGCCAGGTGCCCGTCCGCGCGGCGGTCACCTCGCCGTGGGTGCGGGAGTGCCAGGTCTTGTGCGCGGGTACGGCCACGTCCGCGATCAGCCTCGGTTCGCACATCGCCGGGGCGAAGTCCTCACCCAGGAAGTCGCACAGCCTGCGCAGCTGGGCCTCGGGAGCGGCGGTCAGGTCCTCGTAGCGCAGCTCGTGATAGCTGCCCTCGGGGAGCTTCGGCGCGCCGTGCCTGGCGAAGTCGACCGCCTCGGCCCAGGCGGAGACGGCACTGTAGACGCTCCCGTTGTACCAGGGCATCTCCTTCAGCGAGGCGACGCAGTCACGGCCGTCCCTGATCAGGTGGACGAACTGCGCGTCGGGGAACAGCCTCAGCAGCACGTCGATGTTCTGGAAGTAGGAGGGCCGCTTGTCGCCCCAGCGGGGCTTGCCGTGCTGGGTCGCGTAGAAGCGCAGCACGATGCCCAGCGCGGAGCCCAGCGTCGGCGGCCCCTCGACGATCTGCCTGGTCACCTCCTCCCCGTCGAGTTTCAGCTCGTGGAAGCGTGACTGGCGGCGGCCGACCACCCAGTCGGCCAGTTCGCGTCTGCGCGCCGGGTCGTTCAGATCGCCGAAGCGCAGCCGCCTCTGGTAGGCGGCGACCATGAACCGGGTCTCCGGGGGAATCGCGATGCGGGGGTGGGAGTGCAGCATGAGCTGCAGCAGAGTCGTCCCCGAGCGGGGACAGCCCACGACGAAGATCGGTCGGTCCGACTGCATGCTCAGACCTTCGCCAGCTCGCCAAGCTGCCGGGTGGTGAGCTGCGCGGCCACCGGCCCCGGCTCGCGGAGACGGTTGATCCGGTCGCGGAACCCCTTGCGCCTGCGGGCCCAGCGCCGCTTCGCCGCGACGCTCGCGCACGCGTCCACGTGGGACCTGCCCGCCACGGGCGCGCCGCTCAGCTCGTAGCCGTTGGCCGTCAGCCGCTCACCGAGCACGGTCTCGCAGAGCGAGATCTCCCACGGTTCGAGCCTGTTGCGCCACGACCCGGTCCTGGCGGTCGTCACGTCGCCGTGGGTGTTGCTGTGCCAGACCTTGTGCTGCGGGATGGCCAGCCTGCCCACGTGGTACGGCTCGCTCATCGCCGGGTCGTACTCCTCGCCCAGGAAGTCGCAGAGCTTGCTCAGCTCGGTCTCCGGGTAGGCCGTCAGGTCCTCGTAGCGCAGCTCGTAGTAGGTGTCCGCGGGCAGGTTCCTGGCGTGCCTGCGGCCGTAGTCGATGGCCTCGGCCCAGTTGGTCACCGCGTGGAAGACGTCCTTGGTGTACCAGGGCATCTCCTTCAGCGAGGCGACGCAGTCGCGGCCGTCCCTGATCAGGTGGACGAACTGCGCGTCGGGGAACAGCCTCAGCAGCAGGTCCACGTGGTGGAAGTAGCTGGGCCGCTTGTCGCCCCAGCGGGACTTGCCGTACTGCTCGGCGTAGGAGCGGAAGGCGATGCCCAGCGCGGAGCCCAGCGTCGGCGGCCCCATGACGATGTCCTCGACCAGCTTGTCCCCGTCGAGCCTGAGCTCCTTGAACTTGGTGTCCTTGTCGCCGACGATCCACCGGGCCAGCCTGCGCCGGTTGACCTGCTCACGCAGGTTCCCGAAGGCCAGCCTGCGGTAGTAGCCGGGCACGACGAAACGGGTCTCCGGCGGCACCGCGATGCGCGGGTGGGAGTGCAGCATGAGCTGCAGCATGGTGGTGCCGGAACGCGGACATCCGATCACGAAGATCGGTCGATCGGACTGCATGACAACGAACCCCCGAAAAAGATGATCAAACAGGTACGCGCTGCGTGTTCTCCGGGCGCGGGACGAAAGGCGTCGACCGGGTGAACCGCCACATTCGGTAGATCAGCACGATCTCGTTCAGCAGCAGCAGCGATCCCGCGACGGCCGCGACGGGTATGAGCACCGCGGGCCCGGCCGGCGCGCTGAGCAACGGGCCGACCACGAAGACCGCGGCGTGGAACTCGATTCCGCTGATCAGGTGGGTGCGCACCCGGTGCCTGATGAGAAGACGGCCGATCCTGCGCCGCAGGCTCGGCGGCTTCGGTGGCCGGTAGGCGGCGGCACGGTCCTTCTGCGGCTGTTCCGCCCGGTTCTCCCTGACCGCCTCACGCACCCGCCTCATCTGCGGAGCGTTCACATATCTGAACAGGTCGAGCACCGCGACCCCGGCGCCGAGCAGGACGAACGAGACGTCCCCCGACGCGGCGTACTGACCGAACGCCAGGCCCGTGGCACAACAGACCACCCTGATGCGGTCGCCCACGTAGTCGAGCCAGAGCCCGAACGGGGTCCCCGTCCCCTTGAGACGGGCGATCTTCCCGTCCATACAGTCGACCATGAAACTCACGTAGAACAGCGCGGCCCCCGCCACGACCTGTCCCAACGCGAAACAGACCGCCGACCCCAGCCCGAGGAGCAGCGACAGCCGGGTGAGCCCGTTCGGCGTGACGTCTGTGCGGTTGGCGACGGCGAGCGTGAGCCTGCACGCCACCGGGTCGACCAGGAAGACAGTCCACCAGGAGTCTTTTCGTTTCCGGGTCGCGTGCACATCGTTCAACGAATAGGCCCTCATGCCTACCAGGATGACCACCTGGAGCGACCGGAGAGTCACACTCTGACGCCAAGAGAGGATCTCCATACTGGTTCTTGACCGGCCGTGGCATACCGTGCCGCCTCCACCCAACCGGTCACGACCCCGGCGGTACGGAAACCAGAGCTATCCGCTTTTCACAGGACATCGTGACACATGCCCCTCAATGGCGTTGACAGGCCTCGATAGGCTGTTTGCTTCCCAGAAGTCACTCGACCCGGAAGCTCACCCTCATGAAGTCTCCCGTCCGACTGCTCCTGGCCGCCGCGTGCACCGCGGCCCTGCTGTCCTCGCCCACCGCGGCATGGAGCGCGAACAAACCCAAAGCGGAAAAGGCACCCCCGGTGGACTGCGCGAAGGTCAAGTGCATCGCGCTGACGTTCGACGACGGCCCCGGCAAGTACGCCGACAAGCTGCTCGACACCCTCAAGAAGACCAACTCCAAGGCCACCTTCTTCCTTGAGGGCCAGTACGCGAAGTCCCGCAAGGCCTTCGCCAAGCGGATGGCCGTCGAGGGCCACGAACTCGGCAACCACAGCTACACCCACCCCCACCTGCGCGAGCTGAGCGAGGAGAAGATCCGCGAGGAGCTGACCCGGACCCAGGACATCGTCAAGCAGGCCACCGGCAAGGCCCCCACCCTGCTGCGCCCGCCGTACGGCGAGCTGGACGAGAGGGTCCGGGCGATCGCCGCGGAGATGCGCCTGCCGATCGTGCTGTGGAACGGCGGTTCCCGCGACTGGGCGACCAAGAACGAGAAGGCCATCTACGACGAGGTGCTCAAGAACGCCAAGCGTGACGGGGTCATCCTCATGCACGACTGGGTCGAGCAGACCGTCAAGGTGATGCCCAAGCTGATCGCGGCCCTGCAGAAGCAGGGCTACCACGTCGTCTCGGTCTCCTCGCTGCGCGGCGCTCAGGACCTCAAGGCCGGCGACATCTACCCGGTCGGCTCGGAGAAGGACGACGACCTGGCCTCCGAGACGCCCGACTCCCCCGGCCCCGAGGCGGCCTCCCCCGACGACGGCATGTGAGCCAGTCTCCGGCCGAAGCGCTGCATCGGTAGCTCGACGTAGCGGTAGGTCAGCCAGCTCAGCCCGACCACGACGGCGACACAGGCCGCCGAGACCGACAGCTGCACCGCCTGCGGCATGGCCCGTACGTCGCCGAGAACGGCGGGGACGAGCTTCAGCAGCGGGTGGTGCAGCAGGTAGAGCGAGTAGCTGATCAGCCCGAGCCAGACGACGGGCCGTGGCAGGCGGCGTCCGCGCAGGGCCATGGCCCCGGCGAACGTCGCCCCCGCCAGCACGAGCGTGGTGATCCACACGTCGGGCTGGACCCACCACCAGCCCGCCTGGATCGACCACACCGGGGCGAGCGCGACGAGCACGGCCGCGGCGGCCACCGGGAGCGGCCCGCCCACGCCCTGCTCCCAGCGGCGGATCGCGGTCCCGGTGAACATCACCGCCAGGATCGTCGCCCCCAGCCACGGGACGAACCCCGAAAAGAGCGTCAGCACGACGGCCATCACGCCGAGCACGCAGGCGGCGGCCGTACGGAACCGGCCGCCGACCACGCACACCATGCCCACGCAGAACAGCACCCCGGCGACGTAGGCGGGCCAGGGCCCCCCGAGCAGCGGCGCGGACAGCACCAGCCCCGCCCCGACCCCCATGACGCCGAAGAGAACGGCGAAGAGCCCGCTCCTGAGATGCAGGCCCCACACGAACAGCGCGGTCACCAGCAGGTAGAAGACCATCTCGTAGGAGAGCGTCCACATGGTGTCGGCCAGGCCGCCCATGTGCAGGACGTCCTGCAGCATCGTGACGTGCCCCGCCACGGCCGACAGGTCGCGCGGCACCTGCTCACGGACCGGGATCCAGAACCCCATGGCCAGGACGAGCCCGACGACCAGCAGGTAGATCGGGTAGAGCCGGAACGCCCTGCTGATCCAGAAGGCCCGCACGTCCCCCCGCCCCTCCAGGGAGACCGGGATGATGTAGCCGCTGACCAGGAAGAACACCAGGACGCCGTACATCCCGAGGTTGAACCAGTAGGGCCGCAGCGCCGGCATGAACCACGGCAGCAGGTGTTCGAGCAGCACCGCGACCGCGCCGACACCGCGAAGCGCGTCCAGCCACGCCAGCCGCTTGCCGGTCGTGGGCAGCGGAGACGTCGGAGGGAGGGCCGGGGGAGACATTCGCCCCAAGTTACCCCCTCATTCCCTCTGAAACAGGACCGATCCCCGTCGGGGTCCTCCATCCACAGGACACTCCCAGGTTGACCGATAGGGAGCGTCAGAAGTACCGGTCGATGACGGATTCCCCGTTCCGTGCCGCTCCGTAACGTTGTGACCTGCGAGAACGAGGCACGCGAACGACGAGGAGAGACCGACATGACCGACGCAGCCAAGCTGGTCGAGCGCTACCTGGCCATCTGGAACACCACCGACGCCGCCGGACGGCGCGCGGAGATCGACGCCGTCTGGACCGAGGACGCCCGCTACGTGGACCCCCTGGTCGACGTCACCGGGCGTGACGCGATCGACGCGACCATCGCCGCCGTCCAGCGGCAGTTCCCCGGCCTGGTCTTCACCCCGGGCGGCGACGTCGACGCCCACCACGACCTGGCCCGCTTCACCTGGAGGCTCGGCCCCGAGGGCGGCGAGGCGATCGTGGTCGGCTTCGACGTCGCGACGCTGACCGAGGACGGCCGGATCAGGACCGTGCACGGCTTCCTCGACCAGGTCCCCGCCTGACCGCTTCCGGCCCCTCCCTGGACGGCCCCCGCGGTGCCGTCCCGGGCCCGTTCCCGAACCCCCGGGAAACTTCCGGGAAAGCTCCCGGAAAGCCTTCACAGAATCCGAAGAACCCTGGAAAGGCCCCCGACATGACCACCACCGCCACCACCACCCCTCTCCTGCGCCTGGCCCTGAGGCTCGACGCCGTCGTCACCGGCGCCAACGGCCTGGCCCACCTGCTGCTCTCGGGCCCCGTCAACGACCTGCTCGGCCTGGCCGTACCCCTCCAGCGTGGCGTCGGCGTCTTCCTCCTGGTGTACGGCGTCGCGGTCTGGCTGCTGACCGTGCCCAGGGTCGTCAACCGGGGCGCCGCGGCCGCGGTCGTCGCCCTGAACGTCGTGTGGGCCGTGGTGAGCGTCGCCGAACTGGCGCTCGGCGGGCTGGGCACGACGACCCTCGGGGCCGTCTGGGTGGTCGCCCAGGCCCTCGTCGTCGGTGGCTTCGCCGCCCTGCAGTACGTCGCCCTCCGCCGCGAGCGGTGAGGGCCGAAGGAAACGGCACGGCCCCGGAGAGGTTCTCTCCGGGGCCGTGCCGTCGTGTCCTACTCCCACTCGATGGTGCCCGGGGGCTTGCTCGTCACGTCGAGGACGACCCGGTTGACCTCGCGGACCTCGTTGGTGATCCGGGTGGAGATGCGGGCCAGCACGTCGTAGGGAAGGCGGGACCAGTCGGCCGTCATGGCGTCCTCGCTGGAGACCGGGCGCAGCACGATCGGGTGACCGTAGGTGCGGCCGTCGCCCTGGACGCCGACCGAGCGGACGTCGGCGAGCAGCACGACCGGGCACTGCCAGATGTCCCGGTCGAGGCCGGCCCTGGACAGCTCCTCACGGGCGATGACGTCGGCCTCGCGCAGGATCTCCAGGCGCTCGCGGGTGACCGCGCCGACGATGCGGATGCCCAGGCCGGGGCCGGGGAACGGCTGGCGCCAGACCATCGCGGACGGCAGCCCGAGCTCCTCGCCCGCGCGGCGGACCTCGTCCTTGAACAGCGCGCGCAGCGGCTCGACCAGCGTGAACCGCAGGTCGTCCGGCAGGCCGCCCACGTTGTGGTGCGACTTGATGTTGGCGGTGCCGGTGCCGCCGCCGGACTCGACCACGTCGGGGTAGAGGGTGCCCTGGACGAGGAACTCGACCGGCCCGTCGGCGAGGATGGCGCGCTGCTCGTCCTCGAACACCCGGATGAACTCGCGCCCGATGATCTTGCGCTTCTCCTCGGGGTCGGTCACGCCGTCGAGGGCCTTCAGGAAGCGCTCCTGGGCGTCGACAACCCTGAGCTTGACCCCGGTCACATCGACGAAGTCGCGCTCGACCTGCTCGGCCTCGCCCTGACGCAGCAGGCCGTGGTCGACGAAGACGCAGGTCAGCCGGTCGCCGATGGCCCGCTGCACCATCGCCGCCGCCACCGCGGAGTCGACGCCGCCGGACAGGCCGCAGATCGCGCGGCCCTCGGGGCCGATCTGGGCGCGGATGGCCTCCACGGCGTCCTCGACGATGTTGAGCATCGTCCACGCGGGGCGGCAGCCCGCCGCGTCGAGGAAGTGCTTCAGCACGGCCTGACCGTGGTCGCTGTGCAGGACCTCGGGGTGGAACTGCACGCCGTACAGGCCGCGGCCGGGGTTCTCGAAGGCGGCGACCGGGGTCTCGGCCGTCGTGGCGGTGACCAGGAAGCCCTCGGGGGCGGCGGCGACGCTGTCACCGTGGGACATCCAGACCGACTGGGCGACGGGCAGCCCGGCGAAGAGCACGCCCTCGCTGACCACGTCGAGCCGCGTCCCGCCGTACTCGGCGACACCGGTCTTGGCCACCTGGCCGCCGAGCGCCTGGGCCATGGCCTGGAAGCCGTAGCAGATGCCGAAGGTGGGAACCCCGGTCTCGAACAGGCCCACGGGGGCGGCCGGGGCGCCCTCGGCGTAGACCGAGGAGGGACCTCCGGACAGGATGATGGCCTTGGGATTCTTGGCCATCATCTCCTCGACCGGCATCGTCGAGGGGACGATCTCGGAGTAGACGTGGCATTCACGCACTCGCCGCGCGATCAGCTGCGCGTACTGCGCGCCGAAGTCGACGACGAGGACCGTGTCGAACTCAGACACAAGACCCCCAAAGAAAACACAGCGGTCCTGTCAGTCTATCGGCGCCCGTCCGCACGCTTACTCACGAGCCGTTCCCCTCGGACGTGCCTGGACAGACGCCTAGGTTGCCGCCCAGGTAGTTGACTAGGCAACAACCCAGGCGGCAACTAGGCGGACGGCTGGGCGAGGGCGTCACCGAGGAGGCCGAGGGGCGGGGAGCCGAGGTCGAGCATCGCGGTGTGGAAGCGCTTGAGGGTGAACCCCGCGCCCCACTCCGCCCTGGCCCGTGAACGCAGGTCGAGGATCTCCAGCTTGCCCCACGTGTAACGGCCGTAGGTCGGGTCGAAGGTGGCCCTGGCCGCCTCGGAGAGCGCGGCGGGCCCCGCGAGGTGGGTGTCGGCCTCGAAGCGCCTGGCCCCCTCCTGGACGGTCATCGCGCCGCTGTGGACGCCGATCGCGCAGGCCAGCCGGGTCACCCTGATCAGCGCCTCAAGCCAGACGCCGATCTCGAAACGCGGGTCCTCGGGGGCGAAGCCCTCCTCGACGCACAGCTCCTCCGCGTAGTGCGCCCAGCCCTCCGCGAACGCCAGCGACATGAGCGTACGGCGCACCGGCGAGGGGGCGCGCCGCAGGGCACGAGCGTGGGAGAAGTGCCCGGGGGCGACCTCGTGCACATTGATCGCGGGAAGCGTGGTGGCGCTGAAGACCTCAAGCCACTCCTCGATGTCGCGTTCCGGCCACGACGGGTCGGGCGGGGTGACGTGGTACCACGAGGGGGCCTCGGGTTCACCGGGCGCCGCCCAGCTCATCATCGCCATCGCCCATCTGCGCGACTCCGGCGCGATCCCGACCAGGCACTCGCCGTCGTGGTAGGGCACCAGGTCCTTCTCCCTGGTGAAGGCGATGGCCCGCTCGGTGCCGACCCTGGCGGCCTCGATCACGCCGTCGATCCCGGGGTGGTCCTTGACCAGTTCGCGGGCGACGTCGAGCGGGGGCCTGCCGCCCTGCCCGAGGCGCTCGCAGGACTCGGCCAGCCTGGCCAGCAGCCGGTCGCGCTCGGCGTCGGCCCGTACGGCCAGCGCGCCGAGATCGACCGGGAGGCCGTCGCCCGTCCCCATCAGCCAGGCCAGCCCCGCCGCGCCGAGGGAGGCGTCGGGGTCGCCGGAGCGGCTGGCCTCCTCCACGTGCTCGACGAAGCGGGCGTGGGCCTTGAGCGCGGCCTCACGCACGGAGGCGTCGGCGTCGGCGGGCACCCCGGCGGCCAGGCCGCGCGCGGCGCCGAGCAGCGCGGTCGCGACGGGGGCGCTGAGCCGGTCGAGGGAGGCGATCGCGTGCTCGACGGCCTCGGGCCACCGGGCGAGGTGGGCGTTGCGCGCGGCGGCCCGTTCCGCCTCGGGGGCGTACTCGCGGTCGTAGGTCGCCAGGTCGAGGTTCGCCAGGTGCGGGAGCGGACTGCTCCGGTGCAGCTCCAGCTCGCCGTACCTGACCCGGGCGTCCTCCTCGAAGATCCGCAGGTGCGCCGCGTCGTGGGGGTCGGCGGGCGGCTCTCCCCTGCCGAGCGCGGCCAGTCCCGCGCGCACCCCCTCGGGGGAGAGGTCCTGGATCCGGCCGTCGTACTCGTGTCTGCCCGCCATCTCCCGGATCTCCGGGAGGGACAGGTCGCACACCGCGCGCAGGCGGCTGTCGAGTTCGGTCATGGCTTCGACGCTATATCAGACGATCAGGGCAGATCCCCTGTTTCCTCCCGGCGCATTTGGCAGGAAAACCGTGATTTTTGGCGCTTTATCCACTCGTGGAAGAACACCGGAGAAAAGTAGTTTGATGAACATCAAACCGTAATCGGCCAAGGAAAGAGGCTCCATGCGCAAGCTCTTCCTCACCGTGCTGGCCGTTCTCGCCGGCCTCACGCTCCTGTCCGTCCCCTCAACGGCCCAGGCCGCCCAGTCCAGCAAGGCGCTGGTCAGCTGCCCCGGCAGCAAGGCCGAGACCGGCGACGGCATCACCATCAGGGTCTACTACGTGGTCTACGGCAGTAACTGCCAGGTCAACCACGTGCAGGCCTGGAGCGCCGCCGGCTCCAAGTACGGGCACTTCAACCTCTTCGGCCCCTACGGCTGGTCGGACAACAGCCCCACCAAGAGCTGGGGCTGGGGCGAGCCGTACAACTCCTACCCCTGGGTGATCGCCTGGCCGGACCACCTGTGGTGCGCGAAGTTCTACAACGAGAACAACCAGCCCATCACGGACAACATCTGCGTCACCATCTGACGGACTCCCCGCGCCGCCGTCGTCTCACCGGCACGGCGGCGCGGTGATCCGTCCCCGTCTCACCCCGGCTCGGCGATCCGGTCGAGCAGCGCGTGCAACGTCTTGTCGTCGGTGGCCGGGGCCATCACACTGGCCCGCAGGTGACGGACCCCGCCGATCTCGGCGGAGGTCAGATGGAAGGCGCCGTCGGCCGTCAGCGACTCCCGGATCGCCGCCTGGTCGCCGGTGCCGTACCGGAAACAGACGATGTTGCTCTCCGGCTCGTACGGCAGCGCGAACCCGGGCCGTTCCCGGGCCAGTTCCCACAGGCGGCGCGCGGTGGCGTACCGCCCCGCGACGTACTCGCCCAGGCCCCGCTCCCCCCGCCAGGCCAGGTTGAGGAAGATCTTCAGACCGAGCTCGGCCTTGCTGCACTCGACGGTCCTGCCGATCGAGTCGAAGCCCTGGTCACCGTAGAACAGGTAGCTCGCCCGCTGCCTGAAGGCCGCGTCCAGGGCGCCTCCCCTCTTGACCAGCACGGCCGCCGCGAGACTTGAGGTACGCAGCATCTTGTGCGCGTCCCAGGTGAGCGAGTCGGCCAGTTCGACCCCGTCGAGCAGGTGCCGGTACCCCTCGGACAGCAGCGCCGAGGCCCCGTGGGCGCCGTCCACGTGGAACCACAGGCCGTTGGCCGCGCAGAACTCCCCGATCGGCCGCAGGTCGTCGTACAGACCGGTCCCGGTCGCGCAGGCCGCCGCGACCAGCGCCATCGGCCGCCGCCCCGCCCGCCGTACCCGGTCGAGGGCCTCCGGCAGCCGCGCCACGTCGATCCGGCCGAGGGGGTCGGTGTCCAGCGGCACGACGGCCCGCTCACCCAGTCCGAGGATCGCCGCGGCCCTGGTGAGCGAGTAGTGCGCCGACTCGGGGGCCAGCAGCGCCAGATCACCGGGAACCCCGTCCTCCCACGCCTCGGGCACGGCCGCCGCCCGCGCGGCCAGCAGGGCGGTGAGGTTGGCCAGCGACCCCCCGTGGGTGAGCACGCCCCCGCCCGCCGGGCCGTACCCGGCCTTGTCCAGCATCCAGCGCACGACCTCGAACTCGACGGTCGCCGCCGCCGCGCCCATCTCGTAGACCGCCATCGGGTTGTTGGCGGCGCCGTGCACGAGGTCGGCGAGCGCGGCGGGGAAGTCGGGCGCGGCGATCTGGTGCCCCAGGTGGCCGGGATGGTGGAACCTGGTCCCCTCGTCGAGGTAGACCGCCAGGAACTCGGCGTACGTCTCCGGCGTCATCCCGCCCTCGCGTATCCACCGCGCCAGCCCGAGCCGCTCGGCCAGTTCCCCCCGCGGACGCCGCCCGACGACCGGGGACAACCCCCGCTGACTGCCGTCCACGTAGGCCGCCAACCGCTCGACGGTCACACCCGCGGCGCCCACGAACTCCTCAACGTTCCAGATCACACCGGGGATACTGAAGGATTTCCCCGCGAATCTCCACTTCGGGGTACGGCTCCCGCCGACATCCCCGAGGGCCGTGGTCAGATCGTGCTGAGCGCGTTCGCCGGGGAGCCGGGTCAGACGAGCAGCCGATCGCGAACACTCCGCGCGAAAAGCTTCACTCCCGCCCGCTCCAGGGCATCGACGATGTCCAGCACGGTCATGGGCGGACGCCGCTTTCCCTCGGCCATTCGCCGCAGAACCTCTGTCACCTCACGAGGACTCCGGTTCGGCAACGAACACAGATAAGTGTCGGGATCGGCGACGGCCACTCCGTACCGGGCGAGGAAAGCCTCCGGAAAGTCCGCGAGATTCCAGGTCACCAGGACACGAACACGGCCTGCGACGGCAGCGGCCATATGGTGGCAGTCATCCGGGTCGGGACCTTCCATCCGATCGAGCAGGTGTTTGTAGTCGTCCTCCGGAATCCGGCCATCGGCGAAGAATTCTTGGATCGCCGCGCTGATACGCGTCGCCGCAGGGGCCGAGCGCTGCCGCTCGCGCACGATGACCCGCTCCCACTCCGCCGGCAGGTGATCGCTCCGAACCAGGGTGTGCACCGCGTCCTCGGTCAGGGCGAGCATCAGGTCCATCAGCGAGAACGGGAACAGCACGTTGGTGTCGACGAAGACACGGGCCATCGGCCAGTCTCCAGGGAGGTCAGTAGGGCAGGTCCGCCTCTTCGGCGAGTTCCATGATCCTGCGTCGCCCCTCCGCCCGCCGTTCACGCCGGGCCTGGAACTCCAGGACATCCGTGAGGCGGATCAGACGATGACGACTGCCGGGCAGGTGCTGGAAGGGGATCTCCCCCTCGTCGAGCAGACGTGCGACGAAGGGGCGCGACAACCCGAGCACCCGGGCGGCCTCACTCGGGGTCAGCCTGGCCTCCATCGGAAGCGCGAGAACGGCGTTGCCCTTGGCGAGATCGTGCGCCGCGGCCAACACGAGGGCGAGAAGCGACTCGGGCAGCACGACGTCGCGGCTGTCCGGGCCGCGCAACACCAGCTGCACATGCTCGGCGACGTCCCCGAGCCGGGCCAGCAGCTCACGATCATCGTTGTCGGCTTCGACACGGACGGCATTGGCGAGAACTCCGGCGCGAGCCATGAGCACCTCCTGCAGGCTATCTGCAATAAGTGTAATCGGCGGCGTCCCCAGAGAGGTGAACTCCGGCCAGGCCCTGCCGGCGCCCCTACGATCGGGGGCGTGCGAATCGATCTGTTCACGATCGTGGTGGACGACTACGACCCGGCCATCGAGTTCTTCGTCGGGGTGCTCGGGTTCGAGCTGGCCGAGGACTCGCCATCCCTGACGAACGACGGCCGCAGGAAGCGGTGGGTCGTCGTCCGCCCGCCGGGCGCGGAGACGGGCGTCCTCCTCGCCCGCGCGGACGGAGACCACCAGGCGACGGCCGTCGGGAACCAGGTGGCGGGACGGGTGGGCTTCTTCCTGCGGGTCGACGACTTCGACGCCGCCTACCGGCGGATGACGGCCGCCGGTGTCGAGTTCGTCACCGCACCGCGCGCTGAGCCGTACGGCCGGTTCGCCGTCTTCCTCGACATCGCGGGCAACCGCTGGGACCTGCTCGGCCCCAGACCCTAGAAGGGCCCGGGACCGGCAGGCCCGTCCGGGCGGCCGAAACGTCGGCTCCGGACCCTAGGAGCAGGTGCTCCGGGGCGGGGAGCAGTGCCCGACCTCGGGATAGCGGGCGGAGGGCCCGTCCAGCAGGGGTCGTGACCTGCCACGCAGGTGCCGGTCGAGGAAGGCCAGGACGTAGTCCCGGGTGATCCTCATGGAGCGGTCACCCGACAGCTCGCCCTCGTGCGGGACGCCGAGCTGGTCGGCCAGCGAGATGAGGTCGGTGAAGGAGGAGTGCTGGGCCCCGGCCACGGTGAGCCAGCGCTTCCAGCCGGTCATGAGCCCCCAGTCGCGGTCCCACGCCGGGCTCCCGCCTCCCGGGGTGTGTTCCGGCGAGGCCAGGAACATGAACGGCCGCGCGATCCCCTCCGGCGGGATCGGGGCGTAGGTGGTGCCGTCCATGTCGATCCCGGCCTTCACCCGGCCGTCCTTCAGCATCGCCGCCAGGGAGCTCGCGCCGCCCAGTGAGTGACCCGCCATCGCGATCCTGCCGGGGTCGATCAGGGAGGCACCCGCCCACTTCGGACGGGGACCGGTCAGCTCGTCGAGCACGAAGGAGACGTCGGCCGCCCGTACGGCCACGGCCTTCTCCCCGAAGCCCTTCTCGTGGTCGACCTCGCACGCGACACAGGTGGCGAGCCGCCCGTCGGGGAAGCTCGTGCCCCGGCTCTCGTAGGTGTGGTCGATCCCGGCCACCACGTATCCCCGGCTCGCCAGCTCCTCGGCCAGGCCCGTGAGGGTCTTGCGTGACCTGATGAAGCCCGGGGAGAGCACCACCAGCGGTGACCCGTGCCTACGCCCCACCGGCCGGGCCCCGAGGACGGCGCTGGTCCGCGTCTCGGCGAGGACACCGGGCGGCAGGTCGGTGAGCCCCTCCCCCTTGAGCAGCGCCTCCGACTCCTGCGGCGTCATGTACGGCGCCCGCCGTCCGTGCCTCGGCGCCGCCGGGTACCACAGGGAGACCATCAGCTCCCTGACCTTCACGGACGGAACCCACGGGTCGGGCCGGGAGGTGTCCCTCAGGTAGAGGGAGACGGTGCCGACCGGATGCGGCCCGGTCGGCGCGGGCAGCCGCGCCACCGTGACCGGAACGTCCCCGGTTCCGGTCACGGCGGGCTCCGGAGTCGTGCCGGGGCCGGAAGCCTTGGAGTTCTCGGACGCCGGATCGCCGGAACCTGAGGGCGCCGGGGTGGCGCTCGATCCGGTGCCGGAACCCGGTGCGGCGGCCGCCGGAGGAGCGCCGTCACCGAGGGTGGCGGGCGCCGGAGCGCCGCCGGAGGCGGAGGCCGGGGTCAGCGGGACGAGAAGGGCCAGCAGGCCGGCGGCGACGGCCAGGCCACCCCGTACGGCCCGCCCTCCCGTCCCCGGTGCCCGCCCTAAGGTGCCGTACCGCCTGGGTTCGTTGTCCATGTGATGTCCGTCCTTCCCCGTCGGGACGGCCGCCCTGTCAGGACGGCCGGATGACGGAAAGGTAGGCGCCACCGGTTCCCCCGCGCGTCGGCCATCACACCGATATTGGATACGCCCAGAAAACGACCGATTTCCCCCGTCGTCCGCGCGGTGTACTTCGCGGGAAGGTAAGCCTGGTCTTCCGGCGGATGTGGGCCGACTACGAGCCGATCCCCAGGGAGACCAGGAGGCGCCACACGTCGGTGGACGGATCGCGCCGGAGCATCTGGCATTCCACCGCGTGTCCGGAGCGGGCCGCCCACTCCTGGGAGGACACCGTTTTCCCGACCACCCCACCGGCCGGGACGGTCTCCGCACGGCCCGGCTCACAGGCCCCATGAGCGCAGGAGGACACAAGACTCCTGGCATGCGCCACCGCCCTGCTCTCCCGATCTCTCAGAGCCTCGCGCCGAGCGCCTCTGACGCTCTTGTCGCCCTTCTTGTCGTACTCCTTGAAGGCGTCCGCGCCTCTGGCCTGCGTAGCTTCTCGACCACGAGTTTGCTGCTGCCGCTCTGAGCTCCTCCGAAAGCCTGGAAGTGCAGTAACAGCCAAAGGTCGAACGAGGGGTGCGAAAGCGCCAGCTCGACCCTGCCCCTGGCCGCGGCCTCGGCCGCCTGCGGGATGTCCTTCCACTGGTCGCGATCGAAAAGTGCCCATGCCTCGTCCTCACCGGCGGCCTGGCGCGCGGCCTCGACGATTCCCGAAGGCGTCCTGCCGCTCCTGCGGGAGACCGGTTGGATCCGGAAAGGCCGTCTTCCCCGGCCGTCCCCATCCCCAAACCGTTCGTTGAGGTAGTCCAGATAGTCGGGTTCCGTGGCCTCGCCCTCGCAGGCCACGTACAGTATCCGCACCTCACGCGAGAACGGGCCCGGCCTGCGCGTCAGCGGACGTTCTTCCAGCCCACCGCGCCTTCTTCGCCCTGCACGTCCCTGCTCACGGTCGGTTCGCCCGTTCACGCCGTGGCCTCCGTTTCCTCCCAGGAGAGTTCGCGGGCGATCCGTCCCGCCGTAACTCGTGGCACACCGCCGTAACGGCCCCGCAGGTAGCCGCGCTCCAGGCTCTCCTCCTTGCGTGGTTTGGCGTCCGTCAACGGGTAGAGCTCCGTTTCCCCTGAGCTCTGTTTGACCGTGATCCAGACCTGGTCACGACTGAGCGGGCGGTCGAGCACCGCGCTTCCCAGAAGGGTCGCGTCGTGCGTGGTGAAGATCAGCTGTGCTCCACGCGGGTTGGACACGGGATCCTGGAACACCCGCACGACCTCGGCCGCCAGCGTGGGATGCAGGCTCGAATCCAGTTCGTCCACCAGCAAGACCGATCCCTCCTCCAACACGGTGAGCATGGGGCCCAGGAAGGCGAACCACGCGTGGGTGCCCAAGGACTCCTCCGTGTCGAAGTCCAGCTGTGTCTCCCCGCCGTCGGCCGTACGGTGCCACAGCCTGATCTCTCCGGTTCTCTGGTCGAGATCGAAACGGCTGACTCCCAGGTCAGCCGCCTGCAGCAGTCGTGTGATCCGCTGGTGGCGGCTCCGCGCCCGGTCCGAACGCGCCAGAAGCCGCCTGGTCCAGGCCACCCGGTCGCCAAGATCTCTTTCCGGTGTCACCGACCACGTGTCGAAGAACCATCTGTGCACCTGTGACAACTGGGGATCGTTGAGCGTCGCGCCGACGGACAGGAACAGGGCGTTCGGCCGGGTCAGCTTGATGAAGGCCTCTCGTTCTCCTCTGAAGCCCTCCCCCTTGAAGACGAACTCCCCGCCCTCGGACTCGGGCCGGTCCGCCTCCCGGTCGAACCAGACGTTACGTCGGCCGTGGGGATAGGCGTGCAGCCACTCCGCCTCCACCCGCTCGTCCGAAAGCTCGAAGCCGTAGGTGTAGCGGACGGGGTCGTGTCCCAGGACGAGATCCACCTCGAACAGGGTCGTCTCCCGACGAGACGTCCGGCCGAGTTTGAAGGGCTGGCGGGGCACCACCCCCGGTGTTTTGGCCCAGTCGGCGAAAGAGCCTCGTACCGCGTCGCGCATGAACCGGAATCCGCTGAGCAGGTTCGACTTTCCCGACGCGTTGGCACCGAAGATTCCCACAACGGGTTGCACGGAGACATCCCGGCCTCGGTGTCTGAGCCCGGTGCCGCGTGCCGTCCCCTCGTCGAACTCGGTCGCGATCAGGGACAGCTCGTGCTCTTCGTGAATGGACCGGTGGTTGGCCAACCGGAAGCGGATCAGCACTGCGGACCTCCCACATCAGACAGGCCACCTGCCATCTCGCGCGGGGAACCTGCGTGAAACACATTATGACCCACCAACTTCTCTGGCCAGCAAGAAAACCGGCTGAGTACGGTACGGGATTCAGACGTCCCGGAAAACGACCGGTTTCCCCCGTCGTCCGCGCGGTGTACTTCCCGGGAAGGTAAGCCTGGTCTTCCCGGCGGATGTGGGGGCCGGGTGGTGGAGGTCACAATGGGCGGGTGGTGGCAGAAGGACGACGATCATGGAAACGGTACGCGCTTGAGGTACTGCGACCGGCGGGAGAACCCGTCACACCGTCACGTCGGTCGATCGTCGTCGACGTGCTGCTGGCGGTCGCGCTGACCGCCCTCGCGGTGATCGCGGCGGTGAACCTCCCCGGTGGGAACCGTGACGACCACGGCGGCCCGCAGCCCCTGGTCGGGGTTCTGCGGCTGCGTCCCGACGGGCTGGGCAGCGGCACCCTGACCGTCATGCCACCCACCAGCGAGATCTACGACGAGGACGCCTGGTCCTGGGACTACGAGCCGCCGGTGGTCCTGGTGGTGCTGACGGCGCTGCCGCTGGCGTTGCGGCGCCGCTTTCCGCTGGCCGTCTTCTGGACGGTGCTGACCGCCGCGCTGGTCACCTACGCGGGGGCGACCTGGATCACCGTGCTGGCCTGCGCCGTCGCGGCCTACAGCGCCGTCGCGCACAGCCGTAACCGGGTGGCCGCGGTGGCCGGTCTGCTGCTGGCCGCCGTACTGGCCGGGGCCGCCTTCGAGGGCGTCGCCCCACGGTTGCCCGGCTGGTTCGGCCCCTCGGTCCTGCTGCTGGGGGCCGGGATCGTCGCGAGCCTCGTCCATGTCTGGCGGCAGCGGCTCAGGGCGAGCAGACGCAGGATCGAGGAGCTGCGCCAGGCCCAGGAGGAGACCACCCGCAGGGCCGTCGAGGCCGAACGCGCCCGCATCGCCGGAGAACTCCACGACGTCGTGACCCACAATGTGAGCGTGATGGTGATCCAGGCCGGTGCCGCGCGCAAGGTGATGGCGGCCGATCCCGGAATGTCCCGGGAGGCCATGCTCGCGATCGAGGCGAGCGGCAGGACCGCCCTGGCCGAGCTGCGGCACGTCATGGGCCTGCTCGCGGGGCCCGCCGGGGGACGCTACGCCGACCCCGGTGAGGGTCTCGAACCACAGCCGGGCCTCGACCGGCTGGACACCCTGGTCGAACGGGTCCGCGCCGCGGGGACGCCGGTGGACGTCACGCTGTCGTCGCCTCCCGGGCCGCTGCCCCCCGGGATCGACCTGGCCGCCTACCGCGTCGTCCAGGAGGCCCTGACCAACACGATCAAGCACGCCTCCGGCGCGGCGGCGTCCGTCGTGATCGGCCACGACGGCGACTGGCTGAGGATCGAGGTCACCGACACCGGAGCCGCACGTCCGGCCCTCTCCAGGACCGGCGACGGCCGGGGGCTGATCGGCCTGCGTGAACGGCTGGCCCTGTACGGCGGAAGCCTGGAGGCGGGCCCTCGGGGCCGTGGCTACCGTCTCGTCGCCCGCCTGCCCAGGACGACCTCGTGAACCGCCCCCCCGAGTGGGCCGTCGACCGGCCGCCGCGTGTCGTCATCGCCGACGACCAGGCTCTGGTCCGCACCGGTTTCCGGATGATCCTCACCGCCGACGGCGCCGAGGTCGTCGGCGAGGCCGCCGACGGGGCCGAGGCGATCGAGGCCGTACGGCGGACCAGCCCCGACGTGGTGCTCATGGACATCCGGATGCCGCAGATGGACGGCCTTGAGGCCACCCGGCGGCTCATGGCCGAGGAGTCCCAGGAGACCCGGGTGATCATCCTGACGACCTACGACCTCGACCACTACGTCTACGCGGCCCTCGCCGCGGGGGCCAGCGGCTTCCTGCTCAAGGACGTCACCCCGGAGCACCTGGTCGCGGCCGTACGGCTGGTGCGCACCGGGGACGCCCTGCTCGCGCCGTCCATCACCCGCCGCCTGGTCGAGCGTTTCGCCCGCCGGGAGGAGGCGGGGGCCGACACCCCGCACCGTGACCTGTCCGAGCTGACGCCACGGGAGCTTGAGGTGCTGCGCCTGCTCGCCACCGGGCTGAGCAACGCCGAACTCGCCGAACGGCTCACCCTCAGCACGACGACGGTCAAGACGCACGTCGCGCGCATCCTGTCCAAGCTGGGGCTGCGTGACCGGGTCCAGGCCGTCGTGCTGGCCTACGAGACCGGCCTGATCTCCCCCGGCGGCCACGCCTGACCTCCGGCCCGGGGAGGGGTACGCAGGGACGAGCCTTCGAGGGTACGGCGGCGCGAGCCGGGGAAGGGCGCCGCCGTACCGGCTCCGGTCCGGCCCCGCGACGACGGCGGGGCCGGACCAGGTCACGCGGCGTGCCGGTGGATGGTGATGATCGTCTGGGTGCCCTCCCCGTCCACGACGTCGAAGACCCGTGGCGTTTCCGGCGAGACGGTGTCGGCCAGGATCCGCCTCGGGTGTTCGATGCCGTGGCGGAGCACGACCGGGTAACGCGGATCGCGTCCTCCGACGCCCACGGAGAAGATGTCGTCCTTGTCGTCGTACTCGATGTAGGCCAGGGGGAGCTTCTCCGCCTGGTAGAGGTCACCGGCCGAGGCGTCCAGCACCTCGATGGTCACGTCCGAGCCCTCGTACTGTCTCGTCAGGCCGTCCAAGAACGGGCGCCACTCCTCGCGCGGCACCTCGGGTCGTTCCTGAGCCATCTGCCAGCCCCTCTCGTCGGAAACGACAACCGCCTCTGTCCATGCTCGTCGGCTCCCGGCCGCGCCACATCCCACGAACGGACGGGTCTACTCCTCGCCCGGGGGTGAGGGCATGGGGAGGTAGACCTTGCCGCCCTCCTTGCGGAACTCCTCGGCCTTGGCCCGCATCCCCGCCTCGATGGCCTCGGTGTCGGTCAGGCCGTTGCGTTCGGCGTAGGCCCGCACGTCCTGGGTGATCCGCATGGAGCAGAAGTGCGGACCGCACATGGAGCAGAAGTGCGCGGTCTTCGCCGGGGCGGCGGGCATGGTCTCGTCGTGGAAGGAGCGGGCGGTCTCCGGGTCGAGGGAGAGGTTGAACTGGTCCTCCCACCGGAACTCGAAACGGGCCTGTGACAGCGCGTCGTCCCAGGCCTGCGCCCCGGGGTGGCCCTTGGCCAGGTCCGCGGCGTGGGCCGCGATCTTGTAGGCGATCACCCCGGCCTTGACGTCGTCACGGTCCGGCAGGCCCAGGTGCTCCTTCGGGGTGACGTAGCACAGCATCGCCGTGCCGTACCAGCCGATCATCGCCGCGCCGATGGCCGAGGTGATGTGGTCGTAGCCCGGCGCGATGTCCGTGGTCAGCGGCCCCAGCGTGTAGAAGGGGGCCTCCGAGCACAGCTCCATCTGCAGGTCGACGTTCTCCTTGATCTTGTGCATGGGCACGTGGCCCGGCCCCTCGATCATGACCTGGCAGTCGTGTTCCCAGGCGACGTGGGTCAGCTCCCCCAGGGTGCGCAGCTCGGCGAACTGCGCCTCGTCGTTGGCGTCGTAGATCGAGCCGGGCCGCAGCCCGTCGCCGAGGGAGAAGGTCACGTCGTAGGCGGCGAGGATCTCGCACAGCTCCGCGAAGTTGGTGTAGATGAAGTTCTCCGCGTGGTGGGCCAGGCACCAGGCCGCCAGGATCGAGCCGCCTCGGGAGACGATGCCCGTCTTGCGGTTGGCGGTCAGCGGCACGTAGGCCAGCCGTACCCCCGCGTGCACGGTCATGTAGTCGACGCCCTGCTCGCACTGCTCGATCACCGTCTCGCGGAAGACCTCCCACGACAGGGCCTCCGGTCTGCCGCCGACCTTCTCCAGCGCCTGGTAGATCGGCACCGTGCCGACCGGCACCGGGGAGTTGCGCAGGATCCACTCTCGGGTCTCGTGGATCCGTTTCCCGGTGGACAGGTCCATGATCGTGTCGGCCCCCCAGCGGGTGGCCCAGCGCATCTTCTCCACCTCCTCCTCGATCGAGGAGGAGACGGCCGAGTTGCCGATGTTGGCGTTGACCTTCACCAGGAAGTTCCGGCCGATGATCATCGGCTCGCTCTCCGGGTGATTGACGTTCACCGGCAGTACGGCCCGGCCTCTGGCGATCTCGTCGCGGACGAACTCCGCGGCCACGCCCTCGCGCAGCGCGACGAACTCCATCTCCGGTGTGATCTCCCCGCGTCTGGCGCGGGCCAGCTGCGTGTGCCGTACCGGCTTGGGCAGCGTTCCGCCGCAGGACTCCGTCCCGCCGCAGGCGAGCGTCTCCCCGGTCCGCCGCCAGGACGACCTGAGCGGCGGCAGGCCCTTGGCCGGGTCGGCGTCGTACTCCGGATCGGTGTACGGACCCGAGGTGTCGTACAGGACGACGGACGACCCGTCGGTCAGCGGCACCTCGCGCATCGGCACGCGGATGTCCGGCCGCGAACCGGTGAGGTAGATCTTCCTTGCGTTCTGGACATTCTGGGCAGCCTTCTGGACATTCTTGGCAGGTGGCACCATAGGACAACTTCTCCCTACGCCGGCATTACCCGGTCAGGTTCAGCGGTCGGCAGCGGCGGTAGCTGCCCTCTCAGCCCGGTTGCCCCGAGCTCCCGCGTTGGCATACGTGCCGAACTGAGATGATCTCAGTTCGCGCCCCAATGATGCCCCATTCACCCCTTTGGGGCCACCTTCTGGCCTCTTGTGGCTATTTTTAGCGACACGGGTACGGGCCGCCTTGGGTACGGCGTGCGGGTGAGGCCCCTGACCGGATCGGTCCGCAGGCCGACCAGGTGATGCCTTCAGCCCGGACCCCCGCGTCGCCAGGCTGGGGGCATGACCGGCGCTCTCATCGTCATCGACGTCCAGAACTCCTTCCTCCAGCTCCCCGACTGGGGGTACACCTCACGACCCGACATCGTCCCCCAGGTCAACCGCCTCGCCATGGCCGCCAGGGCCGCCGGGGACACGGTCGTGTGGGTCCTCGGCTCACGCCCGGGATCGGGCTCCGTCTTCGACCCGGCCCGAGGATTCGTCCGTCTGATGGACGGCGTCGAGCCCCTTCCCGGGGAGCCGGTCCTCACCAAGACCGCGCACAACGCCTTCACCACCACCAACCTCCAGCAGTACCTCACCCAGCGCGGCATCAGGAAGCTGACCATCTGCGGAATCCGCACCGAGCAGTGCTGCGAGACCACCACCCGCATAGCCTCCGACCTGGGCTTCGAGGTCGACTTCGCCATCGACGCCACCGCGACCACACCGATCCCGCACCGCACCGCCCCGGACGACCTGTCCTTCGCCGAACTCGTACGGCACCCGCGCACACTCGGCGTCGACGAGATCATCGCCCGCACCGAATACGCTCTGTCGGGCCGTTTCGCCACCATCAGAACCGTGGACCAGCTCACCGGAAACTAGGAGGTGCCGGTCATGCCGAGGGTCGTCTTCCTGCTCATCCCGCGGGTGCACCTCCTCGACGTGGCCGGGCCCGCCCAGGTCTTCTCCACCGCCGACGACCTCGGGCACCCGTACACGCTCACCTACGTCGCCGAGGACGAAGAGGTCGCCACCGTCCAGGGGCTGCCCCTGCGGGCGGAGACCGGCTGGCCGGCCCTGACGCCCGACGATCTGGTCATCGTGCCGGGCTGGCGCGGCCCGACCCGCCCCGCGAGTCAGAAAACCCTGCGCCACCTGCGCGAACACCACGCTTCCGGCGGTACGGTCGCCAGCGTGTGCGCGGGCGCCGACGCGCTGGGCCGCGCCGGGCTGCTCGACGGCCGCCGCTGCACGACCCACCACGCCGTCCAGGACGAACTCGCCCGCCTCCACCCCCGGGCGACGGTCGTCAGGGACGCGCTGTACGTCGAGGACGACCGGATCGTCACCTCGGCGGGCGTGGCCAGCGGAACCGACATGGCACTGCACCTGGTGACCACCCGGCACGGGCCGTACGTCGCGGGGCAGGTGGCCCGCGCCATGCTCGTCCACACCCACCGCGACGGTACGGCGGAGCAGGTCAGCCCGCTGTTGCGCCGTCGCTCGCACGTGGACGAGACGGTCCACCGCGTCCAGGACCTGATCGAGGTCCGGTTCACCGAACGGCTGCCGCTGAGCCTGCTGGCCGAGGCCGCCGGATGCAGCGAACGGACCGTGACCCGGCTGTTCAGCAGGGCGACCGGGCTCACCCCCCTGGCCTACCAGACCGCCCTGCGCCTGGAACGCGCCGAACACCTCCTCGGTCGCGGCGCGACCGTCGAGACCGCCGCCCGCGCCGTGGGCTTCGCCGACGCCCGCATGCTCCGCAGGCTACGCGCCCGTACGACGCCCTCGGCGGGCCGCCGAAGCGTGGGGTTCCGCCGCTGATCCCGTCCCGGCGTACATACCCACCTGGACAGGACTCGATCAGCGAGACCAGGCGTCGCCGGGGACACGATAGAGAACGCGCGACGCCGCGAACCACTCCCGGTCGAGGAACCGGCCCGTGATCCGCCCCGCCAGGATGAGGTAGTACTCCACCTGCTCCCGGAATCCGGCGCCGTCCAGGTCCAGATCCAGCGCGTGATCCCGGAACGCCTCCTCGCCCACCCTGCCCATGTGCTCCCCGTCGTGGTAGTAGACCATCCCCTCGTCGGCGAGCTCATACAGGCCGGCCATGTGCCAGTGGGCGAGAACGCCCCTTCCTCCCGTGCTCGCTTCTTCGGACAGCGTGAAACCCCTGTTCATGGTGACCGCGACAGACCAACCTGGGGAGTGCGTCCCGATCCAGACCAGAGTCTCCTGCCCGTCGTTCTCAATCAGGTCGAACGCGGTATCGAGATCGCAGAGAACTCCAGAGCCCGGATCCACCCGGAAACGCTCCGCGGCTTCACCGATTTCCTCCGTGTCGATCCAGGCCACATCGAAGCGGCTGTTCAGAAGATGCTCCTCCAGAAGATCCCACTGGCTCTCCGCAGGCATCGCTCGCGACAGGCTCAACAGACAGATCCTTCTAGAGACCCTTTTACTGGAGGCGGACGACCGCCTCCATCCGCAGACGTTCGGCTGCGCGGCCCGCGCGCCGCCTGGGTCCATTGTGCCCGGCTGTCAGGACTCCAGTTCGATGCGTTCGAAGATGTCGGCGTCGGTCTGGCGCTGCCATTCGGGGAGGTCGTCCCAGTCGGCGACGTAGGACGGCTTGGGGTCGGGGATGTGCTTGTGGATCTGGGCGATCCAGCAGAGGGCCACGAAGCGCCCCTTCTGCTCACGGGTGAGCTTGCCGGTGTTCCCGTCGCTGACCCTGATGAACTCGGCCACCTGCCCGTAGACCGCCGCGGCGGCCTCTCGCTCCCATTCGGGGGTCTGGTCCCACGGGGTGACGTAACCGGGCTTGGGCTCACCGGGAAAGTGCTTCAGAACACCGGCGATCCAGGCCTCCCGAAAAACACGACCGTTTTCAGCCGTGGCACTCATCGAAAACTCCTCTCGTTCAGACGGAACCGGACAACCAGGTGTCCTTCCAGAGCGCACTGCGTCGTCACACGACAGCAGGAAGACCGCCTTCCGGTCGTGCCAAGCGGACCCGTACGGCGGTGTTGCTCACATGGGCAGGCCTTCTTGGTTCTGACCACGATGGGAATGGCGGTCAGACCGCTCGCGCGGTGCGTAGCTCCTCCTGGAAGTGGCGCACCTGCGGTTGTCTCGGCCACTGTCTCATCAGGGTGTCGGCGAGTTGGTCGAGTTCGGCCATGACGTGTTCGGAGGAGGATCTGCGTGCGTCGGCCAGGGCACCAAGTCCCGCGAAGGCCGCGGCGTCCGGTTCCCTGGCGGCGGCGTGGGCGGCGCCCAGCCGGGTCAGGTAGACGGCGCGGTCTCTGCGGTGAGCGGCCGGCATGGTGGTGATCTTGCTTTGCAGGATGGTGATCGCCCGTCCGGGTTCGCCCGCGTCCACGTAGCAGGTGGCCCGCTGCAGGTCGGCGAAGTCGCCGGTGAAGAACCTCAGGTAGGGCGGGTCGGTCTCGGAGCGTCCCGTGGTTATCAGCTCGGTCGCCTCGTCGAGCTGGGCGGCGGCCACCGTGCCGGTGAGCGCGTGCCCACGCGCCTCGTAGGCCTGCGCGACACCGCGCAGGACCGGCGGGATCCTCCAGGAGGCGTTGCGGGCGGCCGTGGTGAGGTCGATCACCCGGGCGTGGTCGCCCTTGTCGAGAGCCAGGCTCGCCGAGCGGATCATCATGTAGGCGGCCATGGAGGTGTCTCCTGCTTCCATGGCCCAGGTGGCGGCGCGGTTGGCCCACTGCTGGCAGCCGTTCAGGTCCGCGCTCTCGCGCAGGAGCCAGCTGATGTGCTCGGCGTACTCGCTTTGGATCCGCCGCAGTTCCTTCCGTGCGACACCGGGGACCTCCTGGCGGGCCTTTTCGATGCCGCGTAGCTCCCGCTGAAGCACGGAGAGGTGCGCGGCCGGAGGTAGAAGGTGGTGACCCGCCTGATGGGCGTTCAGGACATGCCGGTAGTACGTCGTGCCGGTGGCCGTCAATGGTTCGGCTGAAGCAGCGCCGGGGACCAGGGCCGCCAGTCCGCCCGCGGCCAGTAGTTCGGTGAATTCACGACGGGAAAGTTTCACGGCGACAGTCCCTTCGCCGGTCGGGACATCAAAAGTGATGACCGTGGCGTCATCGGCTTTTCCAGGGTAGCCGTCGCTTTCCACTATCGACAGGACGTCGGCCAGTAGTTCCCCGATTTCCGGGGGCGGCAGTGGCAGCTTCCGGTGCGGGCCGAGAAGAAGGTCGTCGATCAGGCACCTGTACAGGCTCGCCAGCCGTACCAGGTCCTCGTAGGAGGGCGGCCGGGCAGAGGCGGACGACTCGGAGCCGGGGCCCTGCCAGCACTCCCAGTAGGAGATCTGTTTGAAGGTCTTGGGAGGATCGCTGGGCCATTTCCTGTTGTACAGCTCGGCCACCTCGGCCTGGGTGAGGCCGGTGGCGTGCCGGAAGGCCATCAGCGGAGTAACGCCGAACCGTTCGGCTATCACCGCCGCGATCTGCCGGGTCGGAGCTCCGTGCTGTTGCAGTATCCGGCGCAGTTCCCTAACCTGGCGGCGACCACTTGCGGCTTCCATTCGGGTATGTCCCCTTTTCTTTATGGGTGAACAAACCAGAATCGACCGTACGCCGTTGACGGCTCTTCGTACTCCCCTTGTCGTGGGGAATTTCGAGTTTCACCGCTCCCCCTTCTCCGGGGTGGGAAAGCGCTTCGTTTCGATGTTCCGTACAGGGTGTTCACCGCCTTCGCCCGGAGAGACGAATGATCGCCGCTGCCTATCCGACCAGACGACCGTCGGCAACGACTCGACGCAATGTTCTCCCCACCGAGCCGTACGACCAACCTGGCCGCACCAGGACCGTTCCTCGCAGCTCTCGCCCCCAAGGAGCTGACGCCGAGCCACCGTGCCTCCGAATCGGGCAGCGCCGCTCCGGCGAGACCCAGCAGGAGATCATCCGTTTCCCCGGAATCGAGATAGCGCTCCAAGCGTAACGACGCCCAAGGTTCAGCGAACAACAACTTTCGCCATTCGCTCCGTATCGCGTTTTCCTACCCGCCGTTCCTTCCTGAACCGTGGAGGCCCGTTTCATGCACAACGACATGCCCGTTCCCTCTACCCCGGAGATCCCGGGGTGGCGGCTGATCATCAGTGATGCCGGGCGGTTCTGGGCCGTTCGCAACCGTGCCTTTCCGCGTACGGCGTTGCGGGCCGGGGCGGAGCCGGCGGTGGACGCCGACACCTTCGAGGAGGTCCGCGAGGCCGTGGCCAAGCAGGAGGAGAAGGCCCGGGGCGCCGTTGAGGGGGTGCCTTCGTGACGGGGCGTCATCGGGACGGCCTGCCGTACGCGCCGGTGTATCGGCGGGTGTGGGACGGCCCGGCCCGCGCTGAGGCTGAACGGATCAACCAGTCGTGGGCGGACTGGACCGTCCTCTACAGCCTGGGTCATCGCCGCTTCTACGCGATGGCGGGTTGGGACAACCCTCGGCCGGTGGTCGTCGAGGACATCACCGGTGAGGGGTTGGAGGAGCGGATGCGAGAGGCGGAGATGATCCGGGCGATCCGGCCCTCCCCGATGCCGGTTCGCGCGGAGGTTTCCCTCAGGCGGGGTGAGCCTTCCGGGGTGGCGGTCGTTGAGGAGACGGCGTCCACCGGTGGTCGGCGTTCACCGGACGGGAGGGCGGCATGATGTTCCCGTCCTGGGCACCTCGTCAAGTTTCTGAGTTTTCCGATCGAGCCTGTAACACCGTGCAGGCGGCTCATCCGGACTGGCTGGTCTTTCACAGCTCGCGGTCCGGGCTGTGGAGCGCCTATCGGAGTGTCCTGTCCGGCAGGCCGTACCCCGGGGCGGTGCTGTTGGTGCGGGCCGAGTCCGCCGAGGAACTGGACCGTAAGTTGAGCGCCCAGGTGTCTCCGGCGGTGCCGCCGAGCATCCAGGCCGTCGCCGTCGCCCGCGCCCTGCGGGCTCGAACCGCCCGGGGCTCCCGGGCCGTCATGCCGGGTCGGTCCACGACGTTGCGCAGACTTCTGCGCTCCTGAAGCCGGTACGGCGGGCGTGGACGTCATCCCACCCGTCGCGCGCCGTACCCCATGAACGTGCGGCTCAGGTGGGAGGGACCTGGGCCGCACACGCTCGCAAGACGGCTCCCATGCGCGTTGGGGAAGGGGAACCGTCTGGCGCACCGGCCCCGCGTATGTGGGGCCGGTCCTCCTCCAGGGTGCCCGGCCCGTGCTCCCCGGCTCCGGGCCGGGCACCCGCCCTCGCGTCACCGCTCCACTCGACCCGGACGATCAGAAGTCCCGGCCCGGACGATCGGGAGTCCCGGCCGGGTGAAGGCTCCGGCCTCATGGCCCGGATGAACGAAGGCGCCTGGACTTCACGGTTCGAGTGATCGGAAACCCCACCCGAACGATGACGGGCCGAGCGAAATCCGCCTCCCCACCAGGACGACCATGACCGACGACGAGCGACGACTGATCGACCTGCTGATCAGCACCCATCCCGGCTGGCGGTACGAGTACCTCCACCTGCCCGGCCTGCCCCGGTGGTGGGCCATCCGCTACGAACCACTGCGCCTCCACCAGCGCGAAGCAGGGGCCCGCGACATGCTCGGCCGTACGTCCCTGCGCCGCCTCGCCAGGGCCCTGGCCCGGCATGACGAGATCCTCCACCGAAGCCGCCACTGAAGGAGAGCCCTCCATGTCCCCACTCAAGGCCGTCGCCCCGGACGGCACCTTCGCCACCGGACCGGACACCACCGAACGGCTTCTCACCCCCGGCGAGGTGGCCCGCATCTTCGGCGTGGACCCCAAGACCGTCAACCGATGGGCCCTCACCGGGAAGATCCCCTCCGTCCGCACTCCCAGCAGGCAGCGCCGTTACCGGGAGAGCGACATCAACGCCCTCCTCAACGCCTGACGTCACCGACGTGCCCGGACGGCCATATCGTGAGCCGCGTCGAGGGGAGAGGGGATGACCTTGTTGCTCACTCGGTTGACCGCCAGGTGGGTGCCTGAGGGGTGGGCAGGGGCCGTACCCGCCATCCGGCACCTTGTTGAGAACGGGCTTGAGGTGACCACGCCGGTCACCTTCCTCGTCGGGGAGAACGGCTCGGGCAAGTCGACACTCGTCGAGGCCGTCGCCGATGTGTGCCGGGTCAACTCGGAGGGCGGCAAGGCGGGCACCATGTACTCCAGCACCGGGCCCGCCACACCGCTCGGGGAGGTGCTCGACGCCGAGCTGACCTCGAAGGGACTGCGGCTCGTCCACGGGCCGAGGCTGAAGCGGCGGGTGTTCTTCCTCCGGGCTGAGACACTGTTCAACCTGGGACAGAACGTGTCCGGCCGGTACGGCTTCTGGGAGCAGGACCTGACCCGGCAGTCCCACGGGGAGGGGTTCCTCACCGTCTTGGAGCGGATGGTCTCCGGCCCCGGGCTCTATCTGATGGACGAGCCCGAGGCGGCGCTGTCCTTCGCCTCCTGTCTGCGGCTGATGGCGCTGATGAACCGGGTGGCCGGAGAGGGCGGGCAGATCATCTGCGCCACCCACTCACCCGTCCTCTCCAGTCTTCCGGGCGCGCGGGTCCTGGAACTCGGCGACGACGGCATCCGGGAGACCGAGTGGGACCGGCTCCAGGTGGTCGACCACTGGCGCCGGTTCCTCGCCAGGCCGGACCTCTACCTGCGGTACGCCTTGGAGTAAACCGGGTCGCCACCTACGACCGCCGTCCCGGCCGGCCGATGGCGCAGTACATACACTTGAACATATATACACGGGCATGTATGTTCGAGGTGTGGTCAACAGCGTGCAACTGCGAATGACGGCGATCTCGGAGCCGAACCGGTTCCGGATCGTCGAGTTGCTCAGGGACGGTCCGCGGTCGGTGGGTGACATCGTCGAGGCGCTGGGCCTGGGCCAGCCGCAGGTGTCCCGGCATCTGCGACTGCTGTCCGAGGCGGGCGTGGTCGAAGTCACCAAACGGGCGCAGCAGCGGATCTACCGGCTGCATCCGAACGCGATGCGTGAGCTGAGTGACTGGGCACAAGGGTTCGCCGTTCTGTGGTCGGAGCGGATGGATCGTCTCGGTGCCTTTCTCGACGAAACGGCCGATCAGTGAGGAACTTGAGCATGTCCCCGGACATCACAGACGGGATCGTGGTCGACAGGTCGGCCAACACCCTCCACATCAGCCGCACCTACGCGGCCGGGGTCGAGCGTGTGTGGTGGGCCTGGACGGACGCCGAGGCGATCACCCGCTGGTGGGGGCCGCAGGGGTGGGCCGCGACCGTGCACGAGATGGACGTGCGGCCGGGAGGGCGCTGGCGCTTCGAGATCGCGCCGGTGGACGGCTCGGCCGCGCCGGTGCGCAGCGTCGCCACCTACACCGTCGTCGTCGATCGCCGCGAGCTCGCCTACGACGACGTGTTCGCCGACGCGGCGTGGCAACCCGACGGCACGGGCACCTTCCCGACCTCGGTCACCTTCACCTCCACCGACAACGGCTGCGTCGTCTCCGTCGCCGCGAGCTTCCCCGACGGCCAGGCACTGCAGCGGGCCGTCGAACTCCAGATGGCCGACGGTTACGCCGAAGCCCTCGACCGGCTCGGCGGCCTGCTGGACGGCCCGTCAACCAACGAAGGAAAAACGATCATGTCCGAACTCTCCACCGTCACCTCCGCCGACGGCACCACGATCGCGTACCGGAGGACCGGGTCCGGCCCAGCCGTCATCGTGATCAGCAACGTCGCCGAGGACCACACCGGTGTCGCGGGCTTGGCCGAGGCGTTGTCCAAGGACTTCACCGTGGTCAGCTTCGACCGGCGCGGCCGTGGGGCCAGCGGCGACCCGCAGCCCTACGACCCGGCGCGCGAGATCGAGGACATCGCCGCGCTCATCGAGGTCGCGGGCGGCTCCGCGGCTCTGACCAGCGGTTCCGGCGGGTGCGGGCTGGCCCTGGACGCGGCGAGCGCGCTGGGTGACAAGATCACGGGACTTTACCTGTACGAGCCTCCGTTCATCGTCGACGACTCCAGGCCCCCTGCGCCCGCCGACTACGTCGAACACCAGGACGCCCTGGTCGCGGCGGGTAGGCGCAGTGAGGCCGTCGAGTACTTCATGACCGAGATGATCGGCGTCCCGGCCGAGTACATCCCGGCCATGAAGCAGGACCCCTCCTGGGAGGCCATGGTCAGGTACGCCCACACCTACGCCTACGACGGCCGGATCATGCGTGGGCTCCAGGACGGCGGGCCGCTGCCCACCGACCGCTGGTCGATCAAGGCGCCGATCGCGGTGGCCGTCGGCGGCGACGGCGAGGCCTTCATCCGCGCCGGCGCCCAGGCGCTGGCCGCGATCCTGCCGAACGTGACCGTGCTGACGCTCGCCGACCAGGATCACTCCGCCTTCTGGACGGCCCCCGAGCCGGTCGCGGACCAGGCCCACGCGTTCCTGCTCGGCTGACGACCACAGGTCTGGCGGCCGGATGGAGAACGCCGCCTACTTGAGGTGGAGCCTCTGCCGCCTCGACCCCGTCGGGGAACGAGTGGGCCGCGGTCAGCCGCCTGTACCCCAGCAGGGCTGGGACTGCTTGGTGATGTCACCATGGGTGTTCACCCAGACGTCGGCCATCCAGCCTCTGGCGAACGGCTTGCCCGGAGAGCTTCCCGGGCCGTACACGGCGACCTTGTCCCAGTAGGGGTTGGACGGGTGGAACCAACCGGAGACATTCGAGCCACCGTCGACGTAGCACTCGACCTCGACACGCGTGCCGCCCTGGATATAGGGGCCGTCCTTGGCTCCCTTCTCGGGCCGTGCCCGTACGGCCACGAAGGCTTCGGAGCCGCCGAAGACGGTGCCGTCGACGGTCGACAAGCGGGTGGTCGCGGTGGGCTGTGCCTGGGCGGCGGCAGGGATGGGGGCGACTGCCAGCAGCAGCCCCGCCATCATGACCAGCGATCTGATACGCACTGTGGTACTCCATCTGATGTGTGAATCTCTTCAAGGCACCGTTCGCCCGACGTGTGGCGCCGGGCTTCGGGTGCGTCGATTGGCGATTCTGGTGTTCCGCGCGGTTGTCGCCCAGCGTGTGGATGCCGCGAGACAACGTGGAGACAACGAGATGGACGGCCGAGCCGCCCACGACCACTCCACGCACCAAGCCGTGCGCCGCAGCGACTGGCGACGGGCAGCGCGCCCGCCACCCTGGAACCACTCCTCGCCTACGTGACCGCCTGGTCAGACGCAGCTTCCAGCTCCGGGTGGAGGCGATCGCCTCTGCGGCCGGTGACCCTCGTCGAGCAGGAGTACGGCGGCCTGTCCGAGAACGACAGGCCACGAGCCACGCTCAGCATCGCCTGTATCAGGCTGTCCGTCTCCGCGGAAAGCCGCGGGCCCGAGCGGGAATGGCCACGGATCGGCGATCTGACCGGCGCGTCCACCCAGTACGGCGTGACCACCCGCCCTCCACCGGAGCGCCAACGTCATCCGGTCCTGGCAGCGCACGCATGAAGACCCCCAGCGCTCTGCTGGAGGTCTTCATGTCATGGCCGGCGACGTCGGCCGTTCATGAACGTCAGACGTGCTCTGGCATCCCGGAGGCTCTCAGGGAGTCTGCAGGGTGGCTCGTACCCTGTCGTACATGGCCTGGTGGCCGAGCCTGTTCGGATGCACCCATTCCTGCTTGCTCAACGTGTCCAGGATCCCCGTCATCCAGCTCTGATCCGTGCACAGCTCGTGGCCCTTGAGAACATCGCTCATGTCGATGGCGTTGACACCTGCCCTCGTGGCCTCTCTCACGATGAGGGCGTCCATCTGGCGAGTGAGGTAGTTGAACCACTGTCGATCACCCTCGCTGAAAACACCGTCATCTATGCACCCCTGTCGGCGTTCGCTGTCGTGCTCGACGAAGAAGACCGGATAGGTCAGTACGTTGATCTCGGCGTCGGGGGCGCGGCGCCGCAAATCAGTGAAGAATTCACTGAGCTTGGGCTGCAGGTCAAGGATGTCACGCAGCACCAGGTCCACGCCGGTGCCTGTCTCGGTGTACTTGTTGCGGCAGTCGCTGGTCCATCTGTTCAGGACGCAGTTGGCGAGGACGCGGGCGAACCCGGCGTCGTTTCCGCCGAGGGTCAGCATGACCATGCCGGTGTCCGTGTCGAGCACGTCGCGCTGTGGACCTTCCCCCTTGTTGCCGGAGTGATTGGGCTGCTCGTAGTCGGCAAGAAGGGCGCCGCTGCAGGCGACCTGCCGCCAGTCGATGTCGTGGTAGGCGCTGCTGCCGCTCTGGAAGCGCCGCTGCCACGACAGCCCGGAGCGGTGGCATTTGTTCTCGCTGGTATTGGTCTCCAGGTCGTACGTGAGTGTGCCCTCGCCTGCGGAAAAGGAGTCGCCCAGCAGTCGCAGCGTGCCCGGGGCGGAAACGGGGGCGAAGGCCACGGCGTCGAATCCTATGTCGTCGCCTTCCTCGAAGCCGTTGCTCGTGATGTTGTTCAGTGTGACCTTCGCCCCCGAGCCGAGCCAGTACGTACCGAGCGACGTCCACGAGTTCGGGTGAAGCTCCTGGTTCACATCCTTCGCCCAGGTGGCGCCCCTGCCGTTGTGGATGACATACCTCGCCATAGCCCAAGCACCGTCACTCGGAACGAACGCGTAGACCCGATAGCGGCCCCGTGCCAGGTTGTCGGGTTGCCAGGTCGCCTCGACCGACCATTGCGCGGGCACACCGTTGAGGTACGTGTGGGTGAACCACGCGTGCCCGCCGAACCCGACACCGAGCTGGTGCCAATCGACGTCGTTGCCGTCGGGGCCGCCCGGCTCGCTGATCCCGCGAGCGACGGAGAAACGCCCACCGTTGGTCCAGTCCGGGCGGGAGCAGCCGACGAGGTTGACCCCCGCCGCCTGGTTGTCCACGATGACCGTGTCCGGAGGAAGGCCGCTCTCCAGACGACCGCATACGGGCGGCGAGGGATTGAGGGCCGAGGGCTCCGGCGCGTTGTCGGCGACGGTATCGGTGCCTCCGTGGCACAGAACGACCACACAGACGATGATGGGGCGATGCCACCAGCAGTGATAGTCGGCGCGCTGGCAGATTCCCGCATGCGGCAGCGGATTCAGCACCTGCGAGTCGCAGGAGCTGGTCTGGTCGCACATGGCGAACAGGTTGGGTAGCGCCAGCAGGGCGCCCGTCTGGGTGGCGTAGTCGTAGGTGCCCTCGAACTTCAACCCTCCGTCGTACAGGTCCTGCTGGCCGCTCTCCATCCAGCCGAAGATCTTTTCTTGGTAGGGCCAGTCCTGCGGATGACGAGCGTCGTCGAACGTGCGCACCGCCGCGCCCTCGACGCCGACATGCAGGAACGGGTGCCGCTGGGGATCGTAGTTGGGGTTGGCCGGATTGTTGGTCCACCCCATACCCCAGTTGCCGTCCGCATCGGTGCAACCGGGACCCGGCGTGCACCCCGAGGTGTTGCCGGTACTGCCCTGGGGGTTCACACCGCTGTTGTACGCCCACACGGCGAAATACCAGTTCTCCAGGCTGCCGGGGTTGCCGGCGTCGACGGTGATGCCGGCCGCGCCGAGCTGGTTCCATTTCCGCGCCAGCACCTGCGCTGCGGCGGCCGCGTTCTCGGCGTAGTCCACGGCGATCTTACGCTGGAGGCCGCTGGGCTGACCGGTGGCACCCATGCGCATGAGGTCGGTGATCTGGCCCAGCCCGTAGCCGCAGTCGGCTTGGGAGTAGTCGATGTACTCGCTGGCGCGTGATCCGTAGTAGTCCGCGATCAGCGGGTTGCCGGACAGCCCGGGGCGCACGTGCCAGCTCGCCTGCGCCCAGTTCGTCTCCTGCGCGAACACCGCGCTGATCACCTCGCGAGGGATGTGGTCACCGTTCGTGCCGAAGGGAGCGGGCAACGGGAAGTCCCGGCTCGGTGAATATCCGGGCTGCGACAGGTTGAAAGCGCCTCCCGGCCGCAGGGCGCCTCCCCCGACCCCGACCAGAGTGCCGCGCCCGGCGCGGTTGGCGGCCCATTCCACCTGCTGGTAACTGGGCTGCGGCACCTGGTTGAAGATGTCGTTGCGCGGCACCGCGCACACCGGCTCGTCGGCGGCGAGCGCCTTGGTGCCACTGCTTCGCACAGCCTTCCGCCGGTCCGGCGCTGGTGGGAGCTTGGTGTAGGGACGGACTCGCTCCTTGGGAAGATCGGGCGTCAGAGTACGACCCTGCCCGTCCAGAAGACGCCGGCCGTCCACGCCACTGACAGTGGCGCCGAGCAGCGCCGTCCCGTCAAGCGAACCTGTCTCGATCCAGGTTCCGGCGGGAACGCCGACCGGTTCGGTCTCTGCCGTCTGGCGATTCTCCGCGGCGCCCACGATACGGTTGCGGCCGTTCCTGCCGGGGAGCAGGCGCAGATCGGCCAGGTCGCCCTCGGCGACCTCATGGGCGCTCTTGCTCCTCCCGTTCCAGTGCCATACCTGGGCCTTGCGATCCGCCTGGGCCACCAGCAGGTCCAGGCCCCTGCCGCCGGCGGCCGGTGTCAATCGGAACGCCTGGCCCGGTACGGAGAACACCTCCTGCGCCCTGTCACCGTTCAGGCGCACCACATGGTCGCCGCGGGCTGCGTAGACGCCGCCGCTCACCGGCACGGCCGCGGTGAGCTGCTGGGGCACCTCGCCGACCGTACGCGTGTTCCCCGTACTGGCTTGGGCGGTCAGCACCGTTGTCCGGCCGCTCTCCGCTCCGGTGAACCGGGTGAGAGCGACGTCGTCTCCGGCGCCGCAGCCTGGGTTGAAGTAGGTCAGTGCCATCTTCGCGGCCAGCGGACGCACCTTGCCGGTGGCGATGTCCACCGCATAGGCCAGGCCGCCGTGGCCCAGGCCGCCGGGGCTGTTGTTCGCATGCCAGGGGGCCACGACGGCGACAATTGATTTGCCGTCTCCGGTCAGGCAATGGTTACCGATCCAGGGTTCGCCCGAGTACCCGCCCGGCTGCAACGAGGCGAGCGGGCGCCAGCGCCAGCTCTGGCTGGAGTGTGCCGTGAACAGGTGGTATCCGTCCTTGTCCGCGGCTGCCGCCACGATGACGTCCCCGGAGCCGACGGCAGGCGGCGACGAGAGGAGCTTCTTGCGGCCCGGTCCCAGCGCCTGCCGATCGACGGGCGAATGCCTGGCGACGTTCGGGGCCGATGAGTGGTGTGCCTGCTGGGGGCCGTACGACGGGACGGCGGTGGCCGCCGGAGCCGACGTGACGAGCATGAGGGGAACGGCTAAGAGGAGCAACGGCGTCGGCAGCCTTCGCTGTCTGGACGACCGACGCCGAAGTGGGCGAAATGACTGTGGGGACATGAGTTTCCACCGTGCGCTTGGGCGAGTGCGGGGATTGCGGGATGAGCCGCGGTGCGACGAGAACTCACGGTCGGATGGGTCGGTCGTACAGGCACGCGCGAGTGAACGGTCGGCCAGGCGTGCGATTGTTCGCCGGTGTTTTTCACGGCATGCGGTGTGAACGGGGAGCATCGCAGAAGTCCCCGATCACACCGTCACGTGCTACGAATGTCGACGACCGGCTGCATCCTTATCCGGTCAGCCGGACACCTCGGCCCAGGCCGGACCGGCTCCGTTCCCCCAGCAGCACGCGCCGTATGCGGTCGCGGTGACGTTGCGGGCGTAGAGCTGATCGGAAAAGGCGAGAGTGCTGCCGTATACGGTGTACAGATCAGTACAGGTGTTGAAGCCGTCCCGACAGAGGTGAACCTGTACGGACGCCGCACCGTCGAAGACTCTGACTTTCGACCAGTTCGTTCCGCAATGCGGCGAATACCGCAGTTCGACGACGGCGTTCTCCTGGACGGTGGGCGTCCCGCCCTCGGTGTGGTGCCAGAGGTAGGCCTGCGACACCGTGAACGCGTCCTTGCCGCACCCGGACACCTCCGGGTCGGTGTTGTCGCACGTCGCCTCCGAAGGGTTGGCGTAGCAGGCGGCATCGCTTCCGGCCGCGCGCCGTCCCGAGGGGTCGTCCAACGCGAACGCCGGCCCGGAGGCCATGGCCACCGACCCCGCCAGCATCACCCCGAACAGTTTGAGTGCGAGTGAGACACCTCGCCGTGACATGAGCCGCTCCTTTCGAAAGCACCATCCGCTCGACGGTGGTGTCGGGCTTCGGGTGCGTCGATCAGATCGTGGTGTTCCACGCGGTTGTCGCCCAGCGTGTGGATGTCGCTAGACAACGTGGAGACAACGCGATGGACGGCCGAGCGCGATTGTGGAGATCCACTCGGTTGCCGCCCAGGGCCTGTCTGACAATTCGGAACGGCGGCGCCAGAGCATGACGGATGCCAGGGTGACGCCCGCGAGGTGGCGGTCGGCGAGCTTGTCGAAGCGCGTGGCGATGACTCACCACCGCTTGAGCTTGGCGAAACACCGTTCCACGAGGTCGAGGACGGCCACCCCGGCTGCCCTTGCGCTTGCGATTGGCGATCTGGTCTCTTCGCTCGGGAATGACCGCCTGGATGCCGCGCCGTCGCAGGCGCAAGCGGGCCTCTTGGAGGAGTGGCCCTTGTCGCCCGGCAGGCGATCGGGGCGGGTGCGGGGCAGGCCGGTGCGGCGGCGCATCCGGAAGGCGGCCATGACCGCGTCGAAGGCGGTGCGGTCCGCGATGTCGCCGCCGGTCAGGTGCGGGGTGAGTGGTACGCCTCGGGATTCGGTGATCAAGTGGAGTTCGGTGTCAGTTCACCTCATCGCACCACAAACGACCGTCTAGCCGTATCCGCCATGATCATCTATTGGACATTCGCCTAGCATGTGTGATCATCGAGACAACATGTAGACAACGAGGAGAGCTCTGCGGATGGCTCGTCCTGAGAAGCCCTTGGACCCTGAAGCGGGGCCCCTGCAGGCTTTCGCCTTCGACCTGCGGAGACTGAGGGAGAAGGCCGGCAGCCCGTCCTACCGCAAGCTCGCCGAACACGCCCATTACTCGGCCGCCGCACTTGCCCGTGCCGCAGCCGGGAACGCGCTCCCCACTCTGGACCTGACCCTTGCCTATGTGACGGCCTGCGGCGGCGATGTCGAGGAATGGCAACAGCGCTGGCACGCCATCGAGAATCAGCAAAGACCTCCGGCCACCGCCGAACCCATCTCACCCCCCTCCCCGACAACACCGTCTCCCAAAGAGACGCCTCCCGAGGAGACACCGCCACCGGCCGAAGAGACGCCGCAGCGACCAGCGGGACGTGGAAGACGGTCCTGGCTGATGACGCTGGGCGCCGCCACCCTCCTCACCGTCGGCACGGCCGTCGCACTGGTCGTCTGGCCGGACGGTCCCCCCTCCATGAGCTGGGCCGACGCGTCCAACGTTCTGCCACGCCCCGACAAACTCGGCCAAGCCCAGGTTGACGGCGCCGACCCCAAGCGAGTGGGCTGCCCGGATGCGGTGACGGCGGTCGGCCAGGAGGTGTGGCTCGGCTCGGTGGCTTACGGCACCCTGGAGCTCAGATACTCACAGAAGTGCGTCTCGGCCTGGGCTCGGCTGAACCCCTACGGTTCTCTGATCAACAACTCGTCGCAGGGCATCCGGATCCGGCTGGAGACGTTCCGTCCGGACGACAGCACCGCCAGCCGTGTCGACGAGGCTTTCCTCAGGGATCAGCACTGGGCGGGAATGCTCCGCACCGACAAGGGATGCGTGAAGGCCCGTGGACAGATCACCATCGATGCGAACGCCTCTGAGGTAGTGGAGACCATCTGCGTGAAGCGGTGACACACGGGCAGCGCGGGCACGTTCGGGGCTCAGCCGGCCGCCGCGGCCGGGCTCCTGCTCAGCGTTGACGCCGTCTACTGATCGGGAAATGCGACCGTGATCCGAGGACGGGTGCCTGCTATAGGCCGTTTGTCCAGGTGGCAGCCTGGAAGCATGAGATCTCCGATAGAAGCGGAGGACCGTCCGCGCGAGAACGGGGCCGGCGCGAGGCGCTGCGGTTCCAGGCCGCGGACTTGTTCGCCGGAAAGATCCCGCCACCGCGGGTGGCCCGACCGCTGAACGTCACCCGCACATCCGCCTACGAGTGACACGCACTGTGGAAGCGGGGCGGCGAGAACGCGTTGACCTCCAAAGGCGCCACCGGGACCGGGTGCGAACGCACCGACGACCAAAGGCGCCCTCGCGCGCGGCCGAGACGATCGGCGCTGGACGAGCGCGTCGCCCCGCTGATCGCCGAGGGGGTGCCTTCGCGACCGGGCGGCATCGGGACGGCCTGCCGTACGCGCCGGTGTATCGGCGACGGTCCGGCTCGTGCCGATGCTGAGCGGATCGACCAGGTGTGGGCGGGACGGTGCTCTACTTGAGGTGGAACCTCTTCATGGTCTTCAGAAGGCTCGTCAGGGTGTCGGCGTATTTGTCGTAGGTCATCCCGAGGATGGGTTCGAAGCCGAGCCAGGAGGCCTGACTGGCTATGGTCTGCGCCTCGGTGAACTTCAGCAGGCCCTCGGAGCCGTGACGACGACCCAGGCCGGAGGACTTCATGCCGCCCATGGGCGCGTCGTAGGAGGCGTAGGCGGAGCCGTACCCCTCGTTGAGGTTGACCGTCCCTGCCTTGACCCGGGCGGCGAGGGCACGGCCCCGGGCCAGGTTCCCGGTCCAGATCGAGGCGTTGAGGCCGTAGGCGGTGTCGTTGGCCCGCTCGACCGCCTCCTCCTCGTCGCCGACGCGGTAGACGGAGACGACGGGGCCGAAGGTCTCGTCACGGCACAGCGCCATGCCGTCCTCGACGCCGGTCAGGATCGTGGGCTCGTAGAACAGCGGGCCGAGGTCGGGGCGCGCCTTTCCTCCGGCGAGGACCTTGGCTCCCTTGGCGACGGCGTCGTCCACGTGGGCGCTGACGGCGTCGAGCTGGCGGCGGGAGGTGAGCGAGCCCATCTGCACGGCCCAGTCGAGGCCGGAGCCGAGCTTCATGTTCCTGGTCTGGCGGACGAACCGGTCGACGAAGGCGTCGTACACGGCGTCGTGGACGTAGAGCCGTTCGATGGAGATGCACAGCTGCCCGGCGTTGGTGAAGCAGGCGCGCAGCGCGCCCTGGGCGGCCACGTCGAGGTCGGCGTCGTCGAGCACGATCATCGGGTTCTTGCCGCCGAGTTCGAGGGAGCAGCCGACCAGCCGGGAGGCGGCGGCCTCGGCGATCTTCCTGCCGCCCCGGGTCGAGCCGGTGAACGCCACGTAGTCGGCCTCGTCGATCAGCGGGTCGCCGACCTCGTCAGGCTCGCCGAGGACGACCTGCCAGATGTCGCGGGGCATCCCGAGGGAGACGAGCAGGTCGATCGTCCACAGGGTGGACAGGGCGGTCTGGGTGTCGGGCTTGTGGACCACGGCGTTGCCCGCGAGCAGGGCGGGGACGAGGTCGGTCACCCCGAGGGACAGGGGGTAGTTCCACGGGGAGATCAGCGCCACGACGCCCTTGGGGTGGCGGGTCTCGGTCACCTTGGTCGCCATGGGGAAGATGCCCGCCCTGCGCCGGGGGGCGAGGAGGGCGGGCGCGCGCCGTACGTAGTGGAGCGTGCAGCCCGCGACGTCGAGCACCTCCTCGAAGGCGTGCCTGCGGGCCTTGCCGGTCTCCCACTGGACCACGTCGAGGATCTCCTCGCGCCGGTCGAGGATGGCGTCGTGCAGCAGCAGGAACGGCCTGGCCCGCTCGTGCACCGGCAGCGCGGCCCACTCCCGCTGGGCCGCGCGGGCCTTGGCGTACGCGGCGCGGACGTCCTGCGCGGTCGAGACGGGCATGTCCGCGAGGGGTTCCTCGGTGAACGGCGCGACGATCGTCCGTTTCCCTCCGCCGGAGGTCACCTGCTGAACGATGCGTGCGATCATCGCCGGGTCGAGGGTCCGGTTCACACCGACAGTGACAGCCATGTTCGAAGAGTATTCCGGGTGACCGCCGCTGACTACCGGGCGGTAATGGCATGAACCGGACGCGATGACGATCCGTGTAGGGGGCATGAGGACATCCATTCGTACGGCGGGCGCCGTCACTCTCGCCGCCGCGCTGTTCACCACGGGGTGCAGCGGTTCGACGGGGTCGGCGGACGGGGAGAGCCGTACGGCACCGGTCGTGGAGCTGGGGAAGGTCAAACTGGTCTCCTACAGCGGCTGCGACGACATGCTGGCCGGGCTGCGGGCCGCGGCGGCCAAGCAGGTCGGTCCGTGGGGGTTCGGGGGGCCGCAGATCATGTACGCCCGTTCCGACGTCGCCGAGGCCAAGGCCATCGGGTCGGGGCAGGACCAGGCGAACCAGGAGCACTCGACCACGAACACCCACGAGGCCGGGGTCGACGAACCCGACATGGTCAAGACCGACGGCAACCGGGTGATCACGGTGAACCGCGGGGTGCTGCGGGTGATCGACGCCGCGACCAAGAAGATCACCGGAACGCTCAAGCTGGTCAGCCCCGAGCAGTCGTGGGCCCCGGCCGACCTGCTGGTCAGCGGGGACAGGGCGCTGGTGCTCTTCTCCGGCGGCGGGATCATCCCCTACGGCGCCGTGGCCAAGCAGGCGCCGAGCCCGGGACCGCGTTACGTGCTCGTCGACCTGTCCGGGGAGCCGAAGGTCATCGGCTCGCTGACCCCGAACGGCTCGCACGTGGACGCCAGGATGATCGGCTCGACGGTGCGGATCGTGGTCCGCAGCCAGCCCGACATCCCCTTCCCCGACCTGGGCCCCAAGCTCTCCGAGCAGGAGCGGACCCTGAAGAACAGGGCGACCGTCAACGGCGCGCCGATCACGGCGTGGCTGCCGACGTTCGAGACGGCCGACGCCAAGGGCGTCTCCGTCAAGAAGTCGGTCGGCTGTGAGCGGGTCAGCCACCCTGACGACTACACCGGCACCTCGCTGCTGACCGTGCACACCCTCGACCTGTCCCAGGGGCTCGCCGACACCGCGCCGATCAGCGTCGCCGCCGACGGCGACACGGTGTACGGCACCGGCACCAGCCTGTACGTGGCCAGCAACCCGCGCTGGTGGTGGTGGCCGAGGCCGATCGACGACGTCGTCCCGATGGAGGACGCTCCGACCGGCACCCCGGCCGAGAGCGGCTCCGCGCAGGCTCCGCAGGTCGAGCCGACGCAGGAGGACCCGTCGGCTCCCCCGGTCGATCCGTCGGCCGACCCGACTCCCACCCCTGAGGAGACGCCGAAGCAGCCGCCGGAGGAGACCGAGATCCACCGGTTCGACATCAGCGCGCCGGGAGCGCCCCGTTACGTCGCCTCGGGGAAGGTGTCGGGACGGCTGATCAACCAGTACGCCATGTCGGAGTACCAGGGGCACCTGCGGGTCGCGACGACCACGAACTCCACCGTCTTCCGCTCCGCCGAGAACAGTTCGAGCACCGTCCACGTCCTGAAGGACGACACGCTGGCCAAGGTCGGCGAGGTCGGCGGCCTGGGCGACGGCGAGCGGATCTACTCGGTCAGGTTCATCGGCCCGGTCGGCTACGTGGTCACCTTCAAGCAGGTCGACCCGCTCTACACGCTCGACCTGAGCGACCCGGCCAACCCGAGGAAGACCGGCGAGCTGAAGATCACCGGTTACTCCGCCTACCTGCACCCCGCCGGTGACGGACGGCTGATCGGCATCGGCCAGGAGGCGAACACCGAGGGCCGTACGCTCGGCACCCAGGTCTCGCTCTTCGACGTGAGCGACCCGGCCAACCCGCGCCGTCTGTCGCAGATGTTCCAGAAGGACTCCGGCTCGGAGGCCGAGTGGGACCCGCACGCCTTCCTGTACTGGGCGAAGACGGGCATGGCGGTGCTGCCGCTGAACACCTGGGACGGTACGGCGAACACCACCGGCTCCGCCCTGGTCCTCAAGATCGACGACTCCGCCGTCACCAGGACGGGGACCGTCGTCCACCCCAAGCCGAAGCCCGTGAAGAAAGGTGAGCCGATCCTGTTCGACCCGACCGTCCGCCGCGCGGTCGTCATCGGCGACGGCCTGTGGACGTTCTCCGAGCAGGGCGTGAAGGTCAACGCCATGGACGGCCTCGCCGAGCGGTCCTGGATCCCGTTCGACTGACGGTACGGCGGCACGCCCCGGCCTTCCCCCGGGGCGTGCCGGCCGTGCTTTCACAGCCCCGCTGGGACGTGCTTTTACACGGACATATCCCCCTTTACAAGATCTTGTCAGGTCACTTCGGGGGGTGTTACCTCTTGCGCAACGCACGTGACCCACGTGCCGCATGGCCAACGACGGCCAACTCTGCGCAGGAGGATCGGTGTCGACCAAACCCTGGTTACGCATCACCGTCATAGCCGCCGCGACAGCGGCGCTCGCACTTCCCCTCCCGGGACTCGCCCAGGAAAAGCCCGGCGGGCAGGCCCAGGGAACGCATGACTTCCAGGCCGAGGAGCACGAGAAGCCCGACCTGGACAACCGCAGGGGCACCGTGGCCCCGCCCGCCTCGCTGGCCAAGGCCGCAGGGGCGACGATCCGCTGGAACTCCCTGGGCACCCCGGCCGTCGTCACCGGCGCGCTGGACACGGCCGCGGGGGTCGTACCGCTCGCCGAGGGTCTCGGCGCCGACCCCGAGCAGGCCGCCCGCGCCTACCTCAAGGCCAACGAACCGCTCTTCGGCCTGTCCGCCGAGGAGGTGGACGCCCTGGAGAAGGTCGCGGTCAACCCCATCGGGGACGGCCACGCCGTACTGCTCCGGCAGCGGTTCGGTGACCTGCCCGCCGGTGTGGACGGGCAGGTCGCGATCGGCGTGGTGGGCGGCAAGGTCCTGCACGTCACCTCGACCCTGGCCCGTTCGAGCGCGGCGCCGCCCGCCGCGAGGATCACCGAGCAGCGGGCGCTTGAGGTCGCCGCCGCCGACGGCGCGATCGACCTGGCCACCGCGAGCGTGAAGAAGGTCACCCTCGTCGCGGTGCCCGCCCCCGACGGCACGCACAGCGCCTTCCAGGTCACCCTCATCGGTGGCGGCCAGGGTGAGGCCGCCGCCTACACCACCCACGTGGACGCGGTCAGCGGCGAGATCCTCACCCGCGAGAACCTGGTCGACCACGCCTTCCAGCCGGACAACCCGCGCTGGAAGGGCTTCACCGCCAACCCTCCGGCCGACTACTCCTCGACCGACAACCGGGTGACCTGGTGTCTCAGGCCGGGACGCGGCTGTGACCTGGCGCCCGTCGGCGACGCCGCGACCGGCAAGGCCTGGGACGTGGACCACGCCACGGGCACGCCGAGCGGCACCAGCGTCGGCAACTCCGCCAAGACCTTCGAGAACCGCGCCAGCAACGATCCCTACACCGTCGGCACCCGCAGCAACGTGGCCACGCCCTCCCGCGAGTACGCCTACCCGTGGACCAACGCGTGGTACAAGGCCAAGTGCGACCCGGCGACCTTCGACCGGCCCGGCGAGGCCGACCTCGAAGCGGCCATCGCGAACCTGCACGTCATGCACAACCGGATGCACGACTGGTCCTACAAGCTCGGTTTCACCGAGACCGCGTGGAACATGCAGAGCGACAACGGCGACCGCGGCGGCCTCGGCGGCGACCCCGAGCAGGGCAACGCCCAGGCGGGCGCCAGGGATCTCACCGTCCGCGACAACGCCAACCAGATCACCGGCCCCGACGGGCTCGCGCCGATCACCAACATGTACCTCTGGCAGCCCATCGCGGGTTCGTTCTACGCGCCGTGCGTGGACGGCGACTACGACATGTCGGTGATCGGGCACGAGTACACCCACGCCATCTCCGGCCGCATGGTCGGCGGCCCTGACGCCGGGTGGAGCGGCGCCCAGGCGGGTGCCATGAACGAGAGCACCTCCGACCTGTTCGCCATGGAGTACCTCTTCGAGAACGGCTTCCGCCCCGCGGGCGACACGCCGTACGTCACGGGTGGCTACGTCACCGGCGACAAGAAGGCCGGAATCCGCAACTACGACATGTCGAAGTCACCGCTCAACTACAGCGACATCGCCTACGACCTGGTCGGACAGCAGGTGCACGCCGACGGTGAGATCTGGACCGCCACCCAGTACGACGTGCGCCAGGCCTTCGTCGACAAGTACGGCAAGGGCGTCCCGGCCCAGCAGCGGGCCTGCGCCGACGGCGTCCTGTCCGTCAACCACTGCCCGGGCAACCGGCGCTGGGCGCAGGTCTCCTTCGACGCGCTGCTGCTGATGGCCTCCGGGTCGGTCAGCTACGTCGACCACCGTGACGCGCTGCTGGCGGCCGACGCCATCCGCTTCGGCGGCAGGGACAAGGACATCATGTGGCGGGCCTTCGCCGAGCACGGCCTCGGCAAGGGCGCGGCGAGCAACGGCCCCGGCGACCCCGACCCGACGCCCAGCTTCGTCGACCCCGAGGGCAAAAACGGCAAGGTACGGCTCGGCCCGCTCGTCGGCGCCGGGGACGCCAAGCTGCGCCTGTACGTCGGCGACTACGAGGGCCGCGCCGTACCGGTGGCCGACACCGACCCGGCGACCCCCCTCGGCGACACCGCGGAGCTGACCCCCGGCACCTACGGCTTCCTCGTGGTCGGTGAGGGCTTCGGCCACACCCGCCTCAAGCTGACCGTACGGCCCGGCAGGACGCTGGCCGTGCCGTCGGTCCTGGGGCGCAACCACGCCTCCGCCGCCCTGGGCGCGACGGCCTCGGGCGACGGCGTGAACCAGGCCAAGCTGATCGACGAGACCGAGGCGACCGACTGGGCCTCGCTCACCGGGCCGGTCAAGGGCAGGTCGGTGACCGTGGACCTGGCCGGGACCGCGCCGGTCACGATCCGCAGGGTCCAGGTCAGCTCCCTGCTGCGGCCCAACGTCAACGACCCCGCCGACCCCGGCGGCCAGAACCGCTTCAGCGCCCTGCGCGCCTTCGAGGTGCTGGCCTGCGACGCGACCAGGAAGGACTGCTCCTCCCCCGCGTCGTACTCGGTCGTCTACACCAGCCCCGCCGACGCCTTCCAGACCCGTCTGCCGCGCCCCCGCGCCTCGGACCTGATCATCAAGTCCTTCCGCATCCCCGCGACCACCGCGACCCACCTGACCCTGCGGGCCGTCTCGTCCCAGTGCACCGGCAACCCGCTCTACGCCGGTGAGCAGGACAACGACCCCAACTCCTCGACCGACTGCGCCACCGCCAGCCCCCTGCGGGACCAGCTCAGGGCCGCCGAGTTCCAGGCCTTCTCCCGCTAGACCGCCCTGTCCGACGGAGCCGGGAAGGGCGGCTCCGGCCCCTGACCTTCCGACGCGCCGCTGAAAGCCCTCGAACCTCGGGGGCTTTCAGCCCGTTCAGACGCCGGTTGGCCGGTAGACGGTGGTGTGCCGCTCGCGGGCGGCGAGCGCCGCGGGGATCCGGGCCGCCGTGGCGGAGGACAGCATCGTGACGGCCCTGTCCACGGGCACGAAGGCGTGGTCGTCGAGTTCGGCGGTCTGCAGGCGGATGGGGGTGTCCCTCAGCGTTCCGCCGTCGAACAACAGGTGGACGAGGGGACGCGTGCGATACCCGTACGGCGGCGCCCAGTCCACGGTCAGGAGCCGGCCGAGCCGGATGGAGATCCCGAGTTCCTCGTCGAGTTCGCGGACACAGGCGTCCTCCGGGGCCTCGCCCTCCTCGGCCATCCCCCCGGGGACCAGCCAGTAGGGCTGGTAGTTGGGCTTGACCAGCAGGACATGCCCGTTCTCGTCGGTGATGAGGGCACCGGCGGCGACGTGCACGGTGGCGAGCCCGGCGTAGTAGATCTCCGGCTCGACCCAGGTGGACGACGCGGCCGGGACTGTGGGATCGGTCATCGGGTGATTTTTCCCTCCTCCTGCCGACTCTTCACATCGCCGGGAGCCCACCCGTTCCGAGCCGTCATGAGGGGCGTTCGTGGATGGCCTTTCGGGTTTGGCGGGGGATGTCGATCTCCGGGCGGTGGCCGAAGAGGTTGTCCACGAGTCTGGCGGCGGCCGCGCCGTCGGCCGGGGGCCGGAGGTCCGTCACGAAGGCGCGGTAGCGCTCGCCGTACTCGGCCCGCACCCCGTCGAGGTCGCGTACGGCCGCCGCCACCTCCCGCGTCGTGCGCAGCAACGGCCCGGGGGCCAGGGACTCCAGGTCGAAGGAGAAGCCGCGTACCTCGTCCCGGTAGTGCTCGAAGTCGTAGGTGTACAGCAGGATGGGCCGTCCGGTGATCGCGAAGTCGAACATCGCCGAGGAGTAGTCGGTGACGAGCACGTCGGCGACCAGGTAGAGGTCCCGGATGTCGGGATAGGCCGTGACGTCCAGGACGAACCCCGTCCCGGCCCGGGGAATCCGGTCGAAGGTGTTGGGGTGCCTGCGCACCATGACCACGTGGTCGTCGCCGAGGGCGCGCCACAGACGGTACAGGTCGAGACGCAGGTCGAAACGGGAACGGCCCTTGCCGTGGTACCTGTCGTCGCGCCAGGTCGGCGCGTACAGCACGACCTTCTTGCCCTCGGGCAGGCCGAGCCGTTCCCTGACGGCCGCGGCGGCACCAAGGGCGGCAGGGCCAGAGGCCGTGGGACCACAGGCACCGGAGGCCACGAGCCCGGAGACCGCGGAGCCGGAGGCCCCGGGGCCGGGAGGTGTCATGGGTTCCGGAGGCGCCACCAGGCCGAGGGGTGCCCCGGGATCGAGCGCCACGGAGCCGGGGACAGCGGAGCCGGGGCGGGCCAGGGCGTCGTCGCGGGGACTGCCGGTCTCCAGCACCTCCCCCTCGAAGCGGAAGGCCTCACGCAGGACCCGGGTGCTCCACGGTCCCTGCGTGACCAGGTGGGTCCACTGCCCGACCTCCCTGGTCAGCCGTTCCATGTGGATCGGCGCGGCCAGCGGTCCCCTGTCGATGCCGAAGCCGACCCGTTTGGGGGTGGCCCCGGGCCAGGTCTGCACGACCACCTGTCCCGGTCTTCGCCGGAACCACCTGGGCAGTGAGCCGTCGGTGACGACGTACCTGCAGGTCGCCAGCGCCTCGAAGTGCTCGCGGGACGAGGTCGCGACCTGCGTGACCGTCTCCGGCAGCGTCACCTGACGGTCCCTGACGTGCCAGAGGAACTCAAGGGCGGTCCCCCGGCGCCGCAGTTCCTCGTAGATCGCCCTGGGGTCGCCGCAGAAGCCCCGGCCCGCGCGGCTGTCGAAGAGGACGGCCTCACGCAGCGGCTCCTCCTCCCGCAGCCGGACGTGGAACCGGTCGCGCAGCACCCTTCTGTCCCTGACGCCCTGTCCCTCGCCGCGCAGGTCGCCGCCCACGGTGAGGGTGGGCACGCCGTCCCCACCGGTGTCGAAGGTCACCTCGCGCCACGCCCCGGTGTGGGTGACCGGCCCGCCGAGACGTGACAGGAGCCGCCGTTCACGTCCTCCCGCCCGTACGGCCAGGCCGTACGCCCCGGCGGGCAGGGGAAGCCGTCCGGCGAGGGTGGCGACCTCGCCCGGGGTGATCGTGACGGTGAAGCGCCCGCAGGACACGCGCAGCGGGAAGGTGTGTTCGTCGAAGCGGCTGCGTGAGGTCACGACCAGGTGGGCGGGTTCCGTCCCGGCGGCGGTCCCGGTCAGTTCCAGGTCGCCGTCCCGCGTCCACTCGGCCCGCAGGACGTGGTAGGCGTGGGCGTGCGCACGCAGGACGAGGGCCCCGGAGAGGGAGGGGCCCACGGTGAGGTCGCGGCCCGCGTGGCTGTGGCGGCTCCCGGCCACGGGGTCGGCGGCGACGGAGCCCGCGCCCGCCCCCTCGACCTCGATCCGCCACTCGGCCGGCACGTCGAGGAGCGTGGCCTCCGGGTTCGAGGCGGGCAGCGCGGGCAGCCGGGAGGTCAGCAGTTCGCCCAGTTCGACCATGGACAGGAAGCGTTCACCCATGACGTCGACGGGGAAGCGGTGCACGGCCCCGCCTCCGGCGTGGGAGACCAGCAGCACGGGGTTGGGGCCCGGGTCGTCGGCGACGTGGCCGGCCAGCAGCAGCCGGTCGTCGTCGAAGGAGCATCCGGTGACCACGAGCCGGTCGCGTTCGACGCGGACGCGGAACTCCCCCGACTCCGTCCAGTGGGGCCACAGCCGTACCCCCGGGCGTGGCTCGTGGTGGCCGGTCGGCGTCTCGACCGGGCCGTGCCTGCGCAGCCGGTCCCGCCTGAGCATGCCGCGGTGCACGATCCACAGGTCGACGTGCCAGTCCGTCCCGGCGGTCAGTTCGTCCGCGTCGACGGAGAGGCTGAAGCCGCACCAGTCCTGTTCCTCGCGGGAGACCAGCGAGTCGGCGGGGAAGACGGAGACGGGGACCCTGACGCCACGGCCCGTGTCCCGCCTGACGAACCAGGCGAACACGTGCTGGTGCCTGCGTTCGCGCGGGCTGAGGTACCTCAGCGTCACCCGGCCGTGCACGTGGAGCCTGCCGGCCTCCCAGCGGACGTCGTCGATCCGCTGGCGGGGTTCGAGTTCGCCGCGCAGCCGGGTCACCCTGGAGGGAAGCGGCACGGGGGCGGCGAGGTGGTGACGGCCGCGGCGCCTGACGGCCTTGGCGTCCGGCGGGGCCGTACGCTCCCATTCGAGGAGTTCGATCAGTTCGGACATGCGGCGTTCGCGGACGAGGCGCCAGCGGGCCCGTTTCTGCGCGGGCAGCCGCGCGAAGACCTTCGGCCCCGCGTCGTCGAGATACTCGCGCGCCAGGTCGAGGAAGCGCCGCCGGAAGTCCTCCCCGCCCCGTTCCAGCGCGGGCAGGAAGACCGGCAGGTCGCCGTCGAGGACGGTCAGGTCCCAGGCGGGCACGTGCCTGGCGCGCCCGGTGGTGAGCAGGAAGTCCCGTACGGCGCGCACCGAGGCGAAGCGGTCCTCGACGCCCCTGACGTGCGCGCGGTCCTGGGTGATGGACAGGGAGTCACCGTCCCGCTCCCGCCACAGGTAGATCGGGCGGGCGAGCACGTCCACGGCCTCGGCGAGGAAGTGGGCGGGCAGGGCGACCGAGGTGTCCTCGTAGAGCACGCCCTCGGGGAAGCGCAGCCCGTACTTCTCCCAGAACGAGCGCCGCCACAGCTTGTTGGTGACCAGGCGGTCCCGCAGCAGGACCTGCGCGCGGGTGACGTGGGTGCGGGCGAGACGTTCGGCGAAGGCGTCGCGGTGCATGTTCGACTGCCGGGCTCCCCTGCCGTTGAACCGGTGCACGTTGCCCGTGACGAGGTCGGAACCGCTCTCGGCGAGGGTGACCGCCATGGTCTCCAGCGCGTACGGCGGAAGCATGTCGTCGCTGTCGACGAAGGCGAACAGTTCCCCCGAGGCGGCCCGCAGTCCCGCGTTGCGCGCCGCGCCGAGCCCGGCGTTCGCCTGACGCACCAGCAGGAAGCGCCCGTCCCGTTCGGCGAACCGCGCGGCGATCTCCGCGCCCGCGTCGGGGGACCCGTCGTCGACCATGACGACCTCGATGTCCCGCCAGGTCTGGCAGGCGAGTGATTCCAGGCAGGCCGCGAGGTACGGCTCCACGTCGTAGATCGGAACGATCACACTCAGAGCTGGCATGGTGTGGACTCCCATGGCTGGAGTGGACGGGATCCGGCATTCCGGCCTGCCCGGTTGAATGTCGTCTGCCCGGTTCTCATCCCGGACGGCTCCCGCCACGGGAGCGGGAGTGCCTGCTACGGCGGATGCCCGCGACGGTCAGCGCCTTCCTGGCGGCCCTGCTGAGGAAGCGGTACAGCCCCCGGGCGGGAGTGCGGGCGAGTACGGCCCGCAGCCGGGTCCTCTTCCGCTTGCGCCGTTTCGCCTTGGCGGAGGACTTGGCAGAGGCTTTGGCGGAGGCTTTGGCGGGCTTCTTCTCCTCGGCCCGTTCCATCGGCAGCAGGCCCCAGGTCTCCCCGTCGAGCCACTGCGTGCCGAAGGTGGCCTCGACGAGGTCCTCCAGTTCGGGGCCGCCGCCCCGCTCGGCGAGCAGTCCGGCGCGGCCGAAGGCGGCCGTCCTTTCGAGCCTGGCGGCCACCACCCCGCCCGCTCCCGTGTCGCTCCGTTCGGCCAGCGCCAGGGAGACCAGCCCGTAGCCGTTGTCGTCGGCCAGCCGTACGAGACGGGTCAGGCAGTCGGCCGCGGGCACCCAGCCCGGGGGGCAGGCGAATCTGAAGGGGGCGGGGAAGGCGCTCTCCGCCACGCTCTCCACGAGTTCGACACGCCTCTCGTGCGTGTAGAGCTCGTGGACGAGCCGCAGGTCGACGGTCGGGTCGTCCAGGGGCGCGCGGCGCCCGTCCCGCAGGGCGGACCACGGCCCGGCGACGGCGATCCTGACGTCGGCGACCGAGCCGCGCAGGAACCCGTCGACCGTGGCGCGGACCTGCTCGTAGGAGGCGTCCCCCACCTCGACCACGACCTCGACGTACGGCACCGCCCACTGCCTGACCGGGGGTTTGCGCAGCCACCTGAAGGTCGGCACCCGGTTGGCGAGGAAGACCCAGTTGTGCCGTTTGACCTCCTGCTCCCTGCGCATCACCGTGGAGGCGCCCAGGTGGCGGCTGTGGGACTCCCGGTCGGCGACGAAGACGGCGCCGGCCTGCGCGAGGCGGTAGCCGAGTTCGGTGTCCTCGGCCAGGACCAGGGAGGTGTCCATCCCCCCGGCGCGGCGCAGCAGGGAGGCGGGCAGGGACGCGCTGGCGCCGACGTGCACCTTGAAGGCCTCGAAGCGCGCCTCCCGAAGCCCGGCGGTCCGCTCGATGTACTCGCTGGTCCAGGTGTCGGTGACGTTGCTCTCCGCACCCCCTGTGCCCCCCGCGTCCTCCGGGGAGGCGTCCTCGAAGAGTTTCTCCGTGGTGCCCGCGCTCACCGCGGCGTGCACCTCGGCCGGGGTGAGGCCCGGGTCCCAGGTCGCGACCATCTTGAACGTGCCGAGCACGGTGAGGTAGTCGGCCAGGTGGTGCCAGCGCATCTGCGCCTCGACCTGTTCGCGGAAGAGGACCATGTCGGCGTCGAGCCAGTGGATGACCTCGCCCTCGGCCACGTCGGCCCCGCTCTGGCAGGCCCAGGCGCGCCCCCACCCGCCGGGACGGCTGCGCACGAGGCGGGTGCGTTCCGGGACGATCTCGGGCAGCGGCAACGGAGGTTCGGCGCCGTCGTCCACGACGACGACCTCCATCAGGTGGCTCGGATAGCTCTGCGCGGCCAGGCTGGCCAGGGTCAGCGGCAGAGTACGGCTGCGGTGGACGGGGACGACGACGCTGACCGTACGGCTCGGCGTCCACGCTCCCAGCACGGGGGGTGTCACGACGCCGAAGTCGTTGAGCCGGATCAGCGGCTGCGCCCCCCGCACCGGACGGGCGCGCGAGTCGTGCATGTTCATGGGCCCCTTCATCTATGCCTTGTCGCGCTCTCCGGTCGTGGAGAGCGCTTCCGTTTCCATCAGGGGGTTGGCGTGGAATCCCCTCCACTGCCGCCTGAACGACCGCAGGAAGGCGTTGATCGGCTCCTGCCAGGTGTGGCCTGAGGCCTCCCGGCGCCGGAGGATGTAGTTGAGGCCGTGGGTGCGGTAGACCCTGCCTCCGGCCGCGGTGACCGACTGCAGCAGTTGGCCGTCCACCGTGCGCGGGATCGGGCGGAAGCCTCCGGCGTTGTCGAACGCCGCACGGGACAGCAGCATGGTTCCGCCGGCCACGACGCCGGTGTACAGCTCGGTGGCCATGTCACGGCGTACGGTGACGCCGATCCGTTCCAGGTAGACGAACTCGGGCGCGGACCCGACCAGGTCGGCGCCGGAGTACCGCTGGGCGAGCAGCAGGTCCGACAGGTGGCCGGGGCCGTACCAGTCGTCGTCGTCCATCTTCGTCAGCCAGGCGCCCGAGGCCCGCTCCGCGGCCTGGTTGAGGGCCTCCCCGAAGACCATGTGCGCGTCGGCCTCGATCACGGTGATCGTCCCCTTGTGGGCGGCGACGGCCGCCGCGACGTCCGGGTGGTCGGCCCGGAAGCCGTGCAGGGTCAGGACGACCTCGACCTCGGGGCCGCGTTGTCTGCCCGCCTGCCGCAGGGCGAAGCCCACCATGTCGGGGCGCCGGGTGCACAGCAGCACGGAGACCGTCCCCGGCCCGGGGACGCGCAGGCCTCGCGCGGCGGCGAGCGAGCGCCACCTGCCCTCGACGCCGTGCAGGTCGAGCGCGAGGCGCCGCAGCCTGACGCTGTACTGCTCGCGGTCCAGGGCGTCGGTCAGCCGGGAGACGCTGAAGCCGTCCAGCAGGTCGGCCAGTCCGGCGCCGAGCAGGTCGCGCCAGGCCCCGGTGGGGGTGGCGACGACGGGGACACCCGCGGCGGCCAGCCCGCAGACCGTACGGGCGAGGCCGAGGGCTTCGGCGGCACTCCCGGTGAGGCTCCCGGTGGGATCCACTGTGGGATCCGCTGTGAGGTCGACGGTGACGCCCGCGAGGCCGCGCAGCCGGGAGACGTCGGTGTCGGTGAGGGCGCCGGACGGCGGGACGCGCACCACGACGTCCCCGGCGGCGATCTCGTAGGCCCCCGAGCGTGCGGTCAGTTCGGCCACGGGTCCGTCCGCGGCGGGCAGGAACCCGATGGGGCAGACGGAGCGCTCGTCGATCGGCGCGATCAGGTCGGGCGTGAGAGGGCCGAGGACCGTGGCGGGACCCGGCCCTCTCACGCCCGGCCCGAAGCCCGGCCCGAAGCCCGGCCCGAAGCCCGGCCCGAAGCCCGGCCCGAAGCCCGGCTCAAGGCCCGACTCGAAGCCCGGGTCGAGGCCCGGTTCGAGGCCCGGGTCAGGACCAGGGTCGGAACCCAGGCCCGGTCCCAGGTCCGGGACGGGCGCGACGGGGCCGGGGACGAGGTTGGCCTGGGCGAGGAGCGCCGGGCGGGCGGGGACGAGCCGGGAGGCGGCACGGCGGGCGGGTTCCCGCCGGTCGATCGGGGCCGGCCCCTCCCCCAGCCAGTCCGGTGTCCCGCAGGAGGCGGCGCGGAGGCAGAGGTCTCCGCCCGAGGCGTCCCGCCGGGCGGGGACGGGGCCGGACAGGGGCGTGGGGGTGACGTTGGGATCCCCGGGACGCCAGTGGGCCGTCCCCGTCCCCGCCAGGGCGACCACCGGGCCGTGCAGCCTCTCGCGGGCCGTGCCGCCCAGCCCCCTGGTCACGGCGCGCAGCACCTCCCCCGCCGGTACGGCCCTGCCGAAGGTCACCTCGACGCGCCACGCCCAGGCGGGCGGCCGTCCGCCGCTCACGTGGACCTCGCGCAGCGCGCGCCAGAACGCGGCCCCGTCGGGGACGGGCACCGGAGCCACCCGCCACGGCGGCGTCTCGGCGACCATGACCGTCAGCGTCCGCACCCGCGGCAGCATCCCCCCGTACGGCACGGCCCTGCGCAGGTCGGCGGAGGTCCTGGCGAGCAGCAGGAACCTCTCGCTCTCCTCGGCGATCACATGGTCGGCGGGGACGGCGTCCAGGTCCGTCCAGGTCGCGTCCGTCCCGTCGCGCAGTCTCGCCAGTACGGCGGGGCTCTCCTCGAACCCGATGTGGCAGCCGAGCACCTCGCGGTTCACATGCCGCCCCTGACGAAGACGTCCAGGCCCTTCTCCGCCGGGTGCGTGGTGCGGGTCACCTCGGGGAAGCGCAGCACCCAGCGGTCGCTGACCACCTTGTCGTCCGCCCTGGCCGCGTCGTCGAGGAAGAACGCGACCTGCTCGGAGCAGCGGGGCAGCAGCAGCGGAAGCGCGGGGTAGCGCGCGGCGGGCCCGGTGGCGCCGGGTGGCCCGTCCACGAAGACGAGGCCGACGTCCTCGACGCCGACGAGCGCCTCCCGGTCGTACCACAGGTAGGTCTCCATCCCCTCCAGCCAGGGCAGCAGGGGCGCGTCACGGATCTCGACGACGTCGGAGAGGCCGTGGGCACGGACCAGGTCGCGGCTGGCCTCTGCGTAGCGCGGCTCGTGTTCGAGCGCGACGACCTTCGCCCCGGTGCGTTCGGCGACGTAGCCGAGCCACACGCTCGACGACCCGCTGCCGCACTCGACGATGGTCTTCGGCCTGGTCCTGAGGATCCACCCGGTCATCATCCGCAGCACGTCGGGGGAGGCGGCCCAGCCTCTGAGCGGGGGAAGCGGAGCGCGGGGGGTGATGAGCGACCGCAGGTCGGCGAAGGCCTCGAACTGCGTGTACGAGCGTCCGATCTCCCGTTCCAGGGAGCGGTGCTGCCCGCCGACCCGCTCGAAGCCGTCCTCGACCAGCTGGTCGGTCCTGGTGAGGGAGCGCAGGCACTCGGCGTGCCGTGCCTCGCCCTTCTTCTCAAGGGAGCCGACCCTGCGCCCGACGCGGTTCAGCTCCCCGCACATCCGGCCGACCTTGGCCTCACCCCGCCGCAGCGCGCGCGTCAGGGAGCGCCCGACGGCGAACGCCAGGCAGCCCGTCCCGGCTGCGAACCCGGCGGAAAGGGCGACCGGCAGGCGGGGGTCGAAGTCTCCCGCGCTGTAGGACAGCGCCGTGATCGCGATCACCACACCGGCGGCGACCCTGATTGTACGGCTGGGCATTCTTATCAACGGCATACGTACTTGGGCCTTTCGGGAAATTGCCCGCATGGATCGCATTCCAGCGCCACCGGCCATTCAACGGGCAACGTTGTGAAAATAACGTAGTGGCCTGTTCAAGACGGCGTTCCGTGCTTGGCCCGGCCTTTGCCGACCCCGTCCCAAGGGCTTGCGCGCCCCGAATACGGGACAGGAGAATTTCACCCGGCATCCGGGGAACCGCCTTCCGCGTGAAACACCCCACGATCCGCAGGACCATGGAGAACATCGCCCACCCCGTCGGATGCGGGCCGACAAACCACCGCAAGAAGGACGACAGACCCCTCGTACGGCACCACACATATCGCCATATCCGGCCAGCCGATAAGAACGGCGGGAAATCACCCGGCAGCCTGACCCGCATTCCTTTACGAATTGCACACGGTGCATTACCGTCGCCCCAAAGCGAGACAGAGGCGGAGACCCCCGGTCGATCCGCCTTTCCGATCACCATTCGAGAGACGGGGGCCGACCCCCACCGGCCGCCTGGAGTTGATCAGAGTGCGCCCGACCGAAACCGCCGGTGTCCCCTTCCCCTGGCACGCGCGCATCAGGGACGCCGGAACCGGCCGGATTCTGGGCGCCGGCATGCTCGTCGGCACCCGGCACGTGCTGACCTGCGCCCACGTCGCCGGTGACGGGCAGGCCCCGCCGGAGACCGAGGTCGTCGTCGAGTTCACCACCCGCCCCGGGGCGACGACCACCGGCCGGGTCGAGCCGGACCACTGGATTCCCGAGGGAAAGGCGGGCGAGGGCGACCTCGCCCTGCTCCGGCTGGCCGAGGACCAGCCGGAGGGCTGCGGCGCCTCCCTGCGCAGGCAGGCGACCCCGCTGGGGACCCAGGTCCACGCGCTCGGCTTCCCCCACGACCACCCCGACGGCCTGTGGGCCTCCATGCGGCTGGCGGGCAGTTGCGGCCCGCGTGGCGAGTGGGTGCAGCTCAACGACTGGCGTCCCGGCGAGCCCCGGCAGGGGTTCAGCGGCGCGGCCGTCCTCAACGAGCTCAACGACCACGTGATGGGCGTGGTCGTCGGCGGGCGCAGGGGCGGCCCGGTGAACCTCGCCTACATGATCCCGGTGGAGACCGTCGCGCGTTACCTGCCGCGGACCAGACGGTGGGTGCACGGGCCGGGCGCGGTCGATCCGGAGACGGCCGTCGACTACGACCCCCTGGTCCCCGACGTCGCGCTCGCCCAGCGGATGACCGACTGGCTGCGCGCGCCGAGCGCCGTACGCGTGATCACCGGCGGCGGCCCGGGACAGTCGCGGACGCTGCGCAGCGTCATCGTCTCCTCCGACCGGGAGCACCGCCCGCCCGACGGGGTGCTGGTCTCCGCGCCCCCGGGGACCGTCTCCCCCGCCGCCAGCCTCGACCTTGCCGTCGACGCCTCGGGGAAGACCGTGGAGGCGATCTCCCTGCGCATCCTCGACCGGCTCGGCATCCCCGGCCCGCCCGGCGCCGCGGCCGGGCGGGTGCGTGACGGCGTCCCGTCCATGACCATCGTCGTGTACGGCATCGACGAGGCCGACGACCCGGTCTCCCTCGTGGAGACCCTGCTGCGGCCGCTCGCCGAGCAGCGGTCCCGGCTGCTGCTGGTGTTCGGGCGTGACGCCTCCCCGGCCCTCGACCAGGCGCGCTCCCTTGAGTCGGAGGCGGCCCGCGCCGAGCGTGCGCACGTCCTGCGGCTTCTCGGCGAGCTGGCCGACCTGGTCGCCAAGCTCGGGGCCGCCGAGCGACGCGCCGTCGAGCACTGGCGGGAGGTCGCCCCGCGTGTCGCGGGCGTGCCCGACCCGCCCGACCTCGTCGCCGCGTTCCGGCTCCGCCTGCTGCGGCATCCGGACTCGGCGCCCGAGGAGCACTGGACCGCCCGCGAACTCCAGGAACTCCTGCGCCGCGAGGGCCGCGCGGCGGCGCGGATCGAGGAGTACGGCCGGAGCCTGCGGGAGGCCCTGGGCCGCAGGGACGAGCTGCGCGGCCGGTTGGAGACCGGCAAGGCCCTGGCGGCGGGCGCGGGCCTGGCCGAGGACATCGAGCTCGGCCGCCTCTACGACGAGGCCCACGAACTGCTGTGGGACCGGCGGCCCTGCGACGTCGACCGGGCGGGCACCCTGGTCAGGCACTACGAGAAGGCCGTCAGGCGCCTGCGCGCGACCGGCAGGGCGGGCGGAGGCGGATGACCCCCTGCGCGCGCCCCGGCTGCACGGGGGTCGTCGACGAGACCGGCTACTGCGACGCCCGGGGGCACAGGAACGACCCGCCGTCCGCCGAGGCCACCGGGGCCACCGGCGTCATTGGGGCCACTGAGGAACCGGCCAGGTCCCACGGCACCTCCGGTACGGTCCCGCTGCCCGTGCTTCCCGCGACCGACCCGCTCAGCCGTGTCGACCCCGCCCCCCGCCCGCCCGAGCACGGACGGCCCTGCGCGCGTCCCGGCTGCGCGGGGGTCGTCGGAGGCGGCTACCTCGGACAGCCGCCGCTCTTCGAGGGGGTCTGCTCGCTCTGCCGTACCCCGTACTCCTTCAGGCCGAAGCTGCTGCCCGGTGAGATGGTCGACCGCTACCGGGTGCTCGGCTGCCTGGCCCACGGCGGTCTCGGCTGGGTCTACCTCGCCTGGGACACCGGGCTGGAGCTGCACGTCGCGCTCAAGGGGCTGATCGGCGACGGCGACGAACACGCCAGGCGGGTGGCCGTACGGGAACGGCAGATCCTCACCGTCCTGCACCACCCCAACATCGTCCGCATCCTCAACTTCGTCACCCACCCCGACCCGCGCTCGAAAACCGAGACCGACTACATCGTCATGGAGTACGTGGACGGGCGGTCCCTGCACGAGGTCGCCGCCACCGGTGACCTGCCCGTCGAGCAGGTGATCTCCTACGGTCTGGGCATCCTGTCGGCCTTCGAGTACCTGCACGGCTTCGCCGACGCGGGCTCTGGGCGCCGTGGCCTGCTGTACTGCGACATGAAGCCCGACAACGTCCTGCACACCGGAGACCGGGTCAAGCTGATCGACCTCGGCGCGGCCCGCTGGATCGGCGACCGGACCTCCCCCCTCGTTCACACCCGTGACTTCCAGGTCTCCCAGGAGGAGATCGACGAGCACTGGCTGACCGTACGGTCCGACCTCCACACGGTCGGCCGCACCCTGGAGTCCCTGCTCCCCGGAGGCTGGCAGGCCGGGGACGCCCCCGGCGCCGAGTCGTTCCTTCGGCTGCTGCGCCGCGCGACCGCCCCGTTCCCCCAGCGGTTCTCCTCGGCGGCGGAGATGGCCGAGCAACTGCGCGGTGTGCTGCGGGAGATCCTCTCCCTGCGTGACGGTCTTCCCCGTCCCGAGCCGTCCACGGTCTTCACCCCGACCGCCGCGCTGCTCGACGCCGGGCTCGGGGCGGTGCCGCCGCTCGACCACTGGATCGGGCCCGCGGGCCGTACGGCGTTGCTGGACCCCGGCAGGCCCGCGCCCTCCGTTGGCGCCGTCCGGCTGCCCACGCCCAAGGTGAACCCCGACGACCCCGAGGCGGGTCACCTGGCGAACGTGAGCGTCGACGACCCCCGGCGGCTCGTCGACACGCTCGGCGCCCTGCGGCGGGAGTCGGCCGAGGCGTACCTGCTCATGTGCCGGGCCCACCTCGAACTGGCCGAGATCGACGAGGCCGGGCGGTGCCTGGAGAGGGCCGGGACGGTCCTCGGCGAGGGCGCGCCGTACGACTGGCGGACGGCCTGGCACCACGGGCTCCTCGCCCTCGCCGAGGGGCGGGCCGACCTGGCGCTGGAGCGGTTCGACGCCGTCTACACGGCGTTGCCCGGGGAGGACGCGCCCAAGCTGGCCCTGGGCTTCTGCGCCGAGCACCTGGGGGAGCCGGACCGGGCCGCGCGGCACTACCGGGCGGTGTGGCACCGTGACCGCTCCCAGGTGAGCGCGGCCTTCGGGCTGGCCCGCATCCACCTGGCCGAGGGCGCCAGGGGCGAGGCCGTACGGATCCTCGACCAGGTGCCCCGCGTCTCGCGGCACTTCGACGCGGCCAGGATCGCCGCGGTGCGGATCCACGCGGGACGGCTGCCCGGCGGGCCGGGCGCGGGCGCGCGCCTGCCGACGGCCGCGGACCTGGGCGAGGTGATCGACCGGCTGCCCGACCTGTACCTGGACGGCGGCGACCGGGACGGCGACGCCCGCGCCCGGTTGCGGGCCGCGCTGCAGGAGGCGGCGCTTGAGTGGGTGCTGGAGGGCGGGGGACGGCGGGCCGTACCCGGCGCGACCGGAGCCAGGCCCGGGAGCACGACCGGCGGCGGGACCGGGGTCCCCCGGGGGTACGGCCCCCCGGTCCTGGCCGACCCGGTCGGTGAGGCGGCCCAGCGCGCGCTCCTTGAGGAGTCCCTGCGCAGGCTCGCCCAGCAGGCGGACGACGCCCGGCGGCACAACGCGCTGATCGACCTCGCCAACACGGTCCGCCCGAGAACACGGCGGTGACCGGGCGGTGACCCGGCGACGATCCGGCGACGATCCGGCGATGAGGAGGAACAGGAACGGATGAGCGCACGCCCCGCCTTCACCCTCGAAGTGGGTCAGAACAAGTACCTGCGGGCCACGGCCGGCGAGATGCACGCCATGCTCACGATCGGCGCGCACGGCCTGGACGGACTCGCCCCCACGGTGGCCGAGGTCATCCTCGTGGACACCTCGGGCTCCATGGGCAGGCCGGGCACGAAGATCGGCGCGGCCAGGCGGGCGAGCGCGGCGGCGATCGACACGCTGCGCGACGGCGCGTTCTTCGCCGTCGTCTCCGGCAACCACGAGGCCGCGATGGTCTACCCGCCCGCCCCCGGGCTGGCCGTGGCGACGCCGGAGGTCAGAGCCGAGGCGAAGGCCGCGGTGCGGCGGCTCACCGAACGCGGTGGCACGGCGATGAGCACCTGGCTGCGGCTCGCCCGGCGCGTCCTCGCCACCCGGCCCGCCGTGATCAGGCACGCGATCCTGCTGACCGACGGCCGCAACGAGAGCGAGCCGGGGGAACGGCTCGACGCGGAACTCGACGCCTGCGCAGGACTCTTCTCCTGCGACGCCCGCGGCATCGGGGACGGCTGGGCGTCACAGGAGTTGCTGCGCGTCGTCACCGGGCTCAACGGCACGGCCGACGCCGTACGCGAGGACGCCGACCTGGTGGCCGACTTCCGGGAGATGACGCGTTCCGCGATGCGCAGGGGTGTCCCCGACCTGCGCGTCAGGCTGAGGCTGCTGCCCGGCGCCGAGGTCCGCTACGTCAAACAGGTCTTCCCCGTCGAGGCCGACCTCACCGGGCGGCTCGTACGGACCGACGGGACGGTGGAGTTCGGGACGGGACCGTGGGGTGAGGAGAGCAGGGAGTACTTCGTCCGCATAGACGTCGATCCGGCCGGCCGTGACCGAGGCGAGGACCTGCGGCTGGCCCGGGTGGACCTGGCGGCGGCCGAGGGGGCCTCCGGAGAGGTCGAACTGCCCGCCGTGGGGACGCCGATCCTCGTGCACTGGACCGACGAGCCCGCGCTGTCCTCCCGGGTCGACCCGAAGGTCGGCCACCACGCCCGGCACCTGGCGCTCAGGGAGGCGATCGACGCGGGCCGCCTGGCCTACGAGTCCGGCGACGGGGCCGAGGCCGAGCGGGCGTGGGGCCTGGCCGTACGGCTCGCGACGGAACTCGGCAACGACAGGAACCTGCGGTGGCTGTCCCACCTGGTCCACGTCGTGGACGCCTCCCGGGGGCTGGTGCGGCTGAGGGAGCGGATCGACCCCAGGGACATGAAGGGGTCACAGCTCAGCTCGTGGCACTCGACGCTGAGCCCCGGTGCCCGTTCCCGGCGGCTCGGTGAGGAGCCCGAGGAACGGCTGGTGGCCGCGCGGCGGCGGTGCCCGAACTGCTCACGTGTGCCACGGGCGGACTCCCTGTTCTGCGAACAGTGCGGCCTCCCCCTGCAGGATTTATCCGATTTATCGGACTTGTCGGAGGCTCCCGACGAGCTGCCCCCGGAGGACCGGTGAGCACCACGCGCAGGACCCTGTGGCGCCTCCGGGCCGTGCTGACGGTCGCCGTCGCCGCGCTGTTCGTCACCTCCTTCTGGCTGTTCCAGGGCGTGCACCAGACCGCCGACTCAAGGGCGATCTCCGCGATCCTGGAGATATCGAGCGTCCGGCAGGCGCTGGCCACCGCCGACCGGGCCGCCGTCGAGACCTTCCTCGGCACCTCGGAACCTGACATCCCAGGGCCGAGTACCGCAGAGGCGGGCGTTTCGGGGTCGGGCGTTCCATCGCCGGGAGGGGCCACGCTCACCCTGCCCGCCGAGCAGGAGTACCGCGAGCAGATCCAGACCGCCGGTCTCAACCTCGCCCAGGCGGCCAGGGACGACGTCGCCGAGGACGTACCGGGCAGGAGCGACGACCTGCAACTCGCCCAGGGGATGCTGGCCGTCTACACCACCCTCGTCGAGCAGGCCGGGGAGCACTACCGGCGCGGGGACGGCACCGTCGGCGCGACCTACCTCTGGGGCGCCTCCCGCCTCATGCACCATGACAGGCAGGGCATCCTCAAGACGCTCGACGACGCCCAGGAACGGCAGTGGACATGGCTGCGCGCGCAGTTCCCGTCCACCTGGGCGATGCGGACGGCCACGGTCTGCTGGGGCCTCTGCCTCCTGACGACGCTGGCCCTGCTCTGCGGGACGCAGGTCTTCCTGCGGCGGCGCTTCCGCCGGGACCTGAACCCCCGGCTGCTCACGGCCACCACGCTCGTGCTCGTCCTGGCGGCGGCGACCTCACCGGCCTACTTCTCCGGGGCCGATCTCGACGAGGCGGGCACGATGACGCGGAGGGTGGCCGAGGCCAGGAAGGCCGGGGTCGAGGCGGAGCACGACTACGGCGACGAACGGCTGGCGCGACTGCTGGACCCCGTCTGCGGCACGCCGGGCACGTGCGGCCCCACGGTCGCCAAGGAACTGCGTGTACGGCACGACGTCCCCCCGCCACCGGTCCCGAGGGAGGCGGCCGAGATCAGAGAGGTCAACGTCCGGATGCGGGACGCCACGGAGTACGCGGGCCTGGTCTTCCTCATCCCGCTGCTCTCCGCCGCCGCCGGGGCGCTGATCTGGGGCGGCATCCACCCACGCCTCAACGAGTACAGGTACCGGCCACGATGAGACGAAGAACGCTCCACAGGGTCACCACGAGGATCGTCGCCGGGCTGGCGCTGCTGGGCGTCACCGTGTGCGCCACGGCGTGCGCGTCGCTGCCCGGAGGCCGTACCGTCTCGGTGCTCGCGACCTGGACCGGCACCGAGGCCGAGCACTTCGGGAAGGTCCTTGCCGCCTTCGAGGACAGAACCGGCATCCACGTCGAGTACACCGGGACCCGCGCGATCGACGAGACGCTCCGCTCCGACCTGCGGGGCGGGACACCCCCGGACATCGCGATCCTGCCCAGCACCGGTGACCTGGCGCAGTACGCCCACAGCGGCGACCTCCTCCCCTTGGACGGGGTGGTCTCCCGGCAGGACCAGTACGGGCGGCCGTGGCTGCTGCGGCTGAACCGGAAGGTGTACGCCGTGCCGTTCAAGGTCAACCTCAAGAGCCTCGTCTGGTACGACCGGTCGCGCTGGCGGCCCTCCCCCCAGGAGATGCGGGACCCGCTCTCCCTGCGGACCGGGGGCCGGGCACGGAGCGTCTGGTGCCTGGGGATGCAGGCCCTGCGTTCGGCGGGCTGGCCGGGGACCGACTGGATCGAGGACATCCTGCTGCACCAGGTCGGTCCCGAGAAGTACCGGGAGTGGGCCTCGGGGACGCTGGCGTGGACCTCCGACGAGGTACGGCAGGCATGGGAGACGTGGGGGAGGATCCTGGACGCCTCCGGCCTCGACCGGCAGGGCCGCAGGGTCGCGCTGCTGACCGACTTCAGCGAGGCCGGGCTCGGGCTGTTCGGCGACCCGCCCGGCTGTCTCCTCGAACACCAGGCGTCCTTCGTCATCGTCACCTACCCGCCGGGCGGCGACGTCGACTTCTTCCCCTTCCCGTCCCTTCCCTCCGGGAAAGGCGGCGCCGTTCGCCGGTCGGTGGTGGTCTCCGCCGACTTCGCCGGGATGTTCAACGCGACCCCGCAGGCAAAGGAACTGATGAGGTTCCTCGCCGGTGACGAGGCCCAGCGGATCTGGCCCGCCATCCCGGCCGGTGCCGCCTTCTCGGCGAACCTGGGAGTGCCCCCCGACGTCCATTCCGTCAAGGATCCGGTGGGCAGGAAGGTCGCGGACACCCTCGACGGGGCGGCCATGGTGTGCCTGGACGCCTCCGACCTGATGCCGCCCGCCCTGCGCGACGCCTTCGGCGACGCCGTCATCGAGTATCTGAGCGCCCCGGAACGGCTGCCCGACCTGCTCACCGAACTCGACCGGGTCCAGGACCGTGTCAAGAACAGGTGGCGGCCGAACGAGCAGGAGCGGAAGGACCTGCTGTCGTTCTCCTGCCCCGGCCCCCTCAACCGGCCCGGCCGGCCCATCCGGCCCGCGAAACCGAACGGAGTCACCCCATGACAGAACTGGTGCGTTTCGACATCGACGGTGAGGAGGGCTCGGTGCTCGTCGAACTCGACCCGGCCCCCGGCTTCGAACGTCTCTCCCGCAGGGACGGCGGCCTCGCCCAGGCGAAGGTCTCCTTCGAGGGCGCCCTGGCCGGGGTGCGCGACGCGGCCTCCAGCGCCCTGAAGCAGTTCCAGGCCATGGCCGTACCACCGGACGAGGTCGAGTTGCAGTTCGGCGTCAGGCTGAGCGCGGAGGCCGGGGCGGTGATCGCCAAGACCGGCGCGGAGGGCCACTTCGAGGTGCGGGTCAAGTGGCAGCGCGAACCCCGCCTGAGAATCCTCTCCGACCCCTCCTGACCTCCCACCGGTGTCCCGGGCGACGGCCACACGGCCGCCCGGGGCGCCCGTCCCCCGGCGGTGGCGCGCCGACCGCCACCACCCGGGCCCTGCGGACATCCGCGAGCGGTTCGTTCAAGACCGGACCGCGGCGCGCGGACGAGACTGCCGGGCATGAGCGAGAACACCTTCACCCCCGCCCTCGGCCGTTTCGCCCCCACCCGGCTCTACGACCATGTGGTCGCGCTGACGCGTGAACGCCTGTGGCGGGCGCTGGCCGCCATGTACGTGGCGCCGCGCCCCGACGATGTGATCGTCGACGTGGGATGCGGCACCGGCTCGCTGGCGGTGACGCTGGCCCGCGTCGAGCCGAGGGCGCGGATCATCGGCCTCGACCCCGACTCCGACGTGCTGGCGACGGCCAGGCGCAAGGCCGCCGCCTCCGGTGTGACGGTGCGCTGGCAGACCGGCATGGGCGACGAACTGGCCGGCCTGCTGGGGGCCGCCTCGGTGGACACCGTCGTGTCCAGCCTCGTGCTCCACCAGTGCCCGGTGCCGGTGAAGCGGGCGGTGCTCGCGTCGATGGCCACTGCGCTGCGGCCGGGCGGGAGGCTGGTGATCGCCGACTACGGGCTGCAGCGAACGAAGCTGATGCGGCTGGCGTTCCTGACCGTCCAGTTCGCCGACGGCAGGCAGGACACCCAGCCCAACGCCGACGGCGCGCTTCCCGGTCTCATGTCGGCCGCCGGGTTCCGCGACGTGCACGAGGCCGAGGTGGTCTCCACGGCCACCGGCTCGATCTCGATCTACGTCGCGCGCAAGGGCTGACCGCGCAGCAGCGACAGTACGGCCACGGGCGTGAGGCCCGTCATCTCGCGCATCCGGCGGGTGAGGTGCGCCTGGTCGGCGAAGCCCGCCGCGAACGCCGCCTCGGCCGGGGAGCGTCCCGCCTGCAACGCCTCAGCCGCCAGACGCAACCGAGCCCACACCCGCCAGCGGGTCAGCGGCATGCCCACCTGGTGCCGTGCCAGGGCGCGCAACCGCTGGGGGGAGAGCCCAACCGTCGCGGCCAGCACGGGCATGGGAACGTTTCCGTCCCACAGCGTGTCCAGCGCCTCGACCAGCCGGGGGTCGAGTTCACCCGACGGGCGGGCGCCCGCCCTGCCGATGTCCTCCGCCCGCAGGCCGCGCAGTTCGGGAGCGGGGGTCACGCCGTCCCCGTGGCGTTCACGCAGCCGGTCGGCGAACACGCAGTGCGGCTCGACGTAGAAGACGACGAGATCCGTCGCGGCGAGCATGCGGTGCCGTTCCATCGGCGGCACGACCAGCGTCACGGCCCGGTGGTGGATGTCCGAGGCGTCCACGATGGAGACCTCGCCCCGGACCGCGACGGCGATCTGGAAGGCGGCGTGCCGGTGGAAGGAGCCGTCCGGTGTCGGGCCCTGGTACACCGCGTACCCCTCGCCGACGGAGAACCGGGGCGTCGGCCCCTCCTGTGGGTTCATCCCTTCGATTCTGCCCGGTACGACTCCTTGCGCCGACCGGGATTCGTCAGGATATCCTGACGAACATGACGTTCATGAGCCCCGACATCCCCGGTCACGAGGGTTTCGCCGCCCCGGTGCTGCCCAACGGCGAACCGGCCTCCTCCTCAAGCGCCTTCGTCAAGGAGTTCGTCGGTTACCAGGCCGCCTGCTCGTGCGGGTGGGCCGACCAGCGCCGGTTCCCGCCCACGCGGGAGGGGGCGAAGGAGACGGAGTACCGGTGGTGGAGCAGGCACGCCGCCCCGCTGATCGCCGCCGCCCCGCCCAGCGAACTGGTGGTCAAGTCGAACCTCCTGTACGAGCGGATCGCGCGACTCGCCGCGGAACGCCCGCTGGCCGCCCTGACGCTGCTGTCCCAGGTGGAGGGCTGGCAGCGCGTCCTGCTCGACCAGGCCGTCGCCGGGGCCCGGGAGTCCGGCGCGTCCTGGGCGCAGGTCGGAGAGGCGATGGGGATCTCCAAGCAGAGCGCACACGAGCGGTTCAGGACACGCGTGAACATGTGACACCGGGGACCCGGTCCACTGATCCTCCGAAGGGAGGAAACGGTCCGTACCTCCGTCTGGCGATCGCTCGCCGGAAATAGGCGATCATCAAGACATGCGTAAGGCATTTGCCCTCTTATTAGGGCTCACGATCCCCTTATCCACCTTCACCCCGGTTTCCGCGGACACCACACGGACCCCTGCCCCCAGCGCCGCGATCTCCTGGGCCCCCTGCCCCGAGGATTCGGGCGCGGAGTGCGGGACGCTCGCCGTACCGGTCGACTGGAGGCGTCCGGCGGGCGGGACGTTCAACGTGGGCGTCGCCCGCCGCAAGGCCACCGACCCTGCCGCCAGGATCGGCACGCTCGTGGTGGCCGCGGGCGGCCCCGGAGGGTCGGGGGTGGACCTCGTCCTCGCGAGCCCGCAGATCCTCACCCCGGAGACCCTGCGCCGCTTCGACGTCGTCAGCCTCGACCCGCGCGGCACGAACCGCAGCAACCCGGTGGTCTGCTCGACGGAGCTGCTGCAGCAGGCCCCCGACCCGATCGTGAAGAGCCAGGCCGAGTTCGACAGGGCCGTGGCCTACAGCAGGCGGCTGCGCGCCGACTGCCGGGCCCGCACCGGCCCGGTGTTCGACCACGTCGACTCGCTCAGCACCGCGGCCGACCTCGACGCGTTCCGCGCGGCGCTGGGCGAGGAGAAGCTGTCCTTCTGGGGCATCTCCTACGGCACCCTCCTCGGCCAGCAGTACGCCGAGCGCTACCCCCGGCGGGTCCGGGCCTTCGTGCTCGACAGCGTCATCGACCACAGCGTCGACACCCGGACCTTCATGGACACCGGGACCTGGGGCGCGCAGGACGCCTTCAACGAGTTCGTGGCCTGGTGCGAGCGTGACGAGGCCTGCCTCCAGCACGACGGGAACGTCAGAACCCTCTGGAAGGGGCTGATGGCCCGGGCCGACCGCGGCGAACTCAGTGTCCCCGGTCAGCCCGGCGCCCTGCTGACGCCCTTCGTCCTCAGCTGGACCGCGCTGGACTACTTCTACAGCGCCGACACCTGGCGTCCGTTCTCCGAACTGCTGGCCGCCCTCGACACCGGCCAGGCCACCGCCGGGCAGCTGCCCACGCCCCTGGCCGCCAAGAGCGCCCAGGACGTCAGCCCCAACCCCTTCCAGATCTTCTGTGAGGACTACCGGCTGCCCGTCCGCGACTTCCGCGAGTACGACAGGCACCTGCGCAGGCTGGGCAGGATCGCGCCCGACATGCGCTACAGCTTCCTCGCGGTCTTCCCGGTCTTCACGTGCCTGGGAGAGCCGAGTTCGATCCCCAACCCGCAGCACGAGCTGAGGGTCCGTACGGACACGCCGCTTCTGGTCGCCAACTCGCTGCACGACCCGGCCACCGTCTACCCGTGGGCCGTGAGCACGACCCGCCAGCTCGGCCGCTCCGGGCGCCTGCTCACCTACGAGGGCTGGGGTCACATCGTCTACGGCCGTGGACCGTGCGCCACGGGCGCCATCGACTCCTACCTGATCTCGCGGACCCTCCCCGCCCGAGGAGCCCGCTGCCCGGCCGTCCCGCCGAACACCGGGACCGACAACCTCCGCAAGCTCGTCTCCCCGCTTCCCCACATGCCCGGCTGGACCTCTCCCCTGTAGTCCCCGGTTCGGGGGGGGGCCCGGGGGCCCCCCCCCCCCCCCCCCCCCCCCCCCCCCCCCCCCCCCCCGGGGGGGGGCGGGGGGGCGCGCCCCCCCCCCCCCCGGCCCACACCCCCCCCCCCGGGGGGGGGGGGCGGGG